>JBPCWL010000170.1:0-3634 GCA_051009575.1 Rhizobiaceae bacterium | reverse complement strand
CAGTGGCCATATCTAATGGCCACTGTTTTTTTTGTCTGTCAAAACAGATACCGAGCTAAATGCCGTGTTCTGTGGATGGCGAAATAGAAATAAGTGGCAGCGGATCGCCTGCCGCCTGATTTTAGGTAAAAACGGAAAATGTTGATACGTGCATTCGCAATTTTCTCAGGAAATTGACTGGTTAATAATTCTTTCAATTAATCGTTCCAATTTACCACTATTGAAATGAAAATGGCCGTTACGTTGCGCGTTTGTAATTGATGTGAGATCATGCGAGCGGGGCGTCAAGCGAATAATCTGTTCAGCGAAGAGATGGCAAGATGATGAAGTTGTTTTATGCTATATTAATTTTGGCTTTATCTGTCAGACCGAGTTACGCCTACATTGACCCGGTCACCGGCAGTGTGGTTGTCCAGGTGCTGGTTGGCGCAGTTGCAGCAGGATTTGTGGCTTTCAAAAGCTTCCAAAACAAAATTATTGCACTGGTACGGGGCCAAGACAAACAAAACGACACGGACAAGACAGATAAGTAGTGCCGGCGTGAAAAAAGCTATCCGTGATCCCGGATCATTTCGCGATTCCGGAGCTTACATATTTTCCCAGGACAACAGAATATTCCGCGGAATTACACCAGCGGGAATGGATCAATACGCTGAGCTCACAGAGTCCAACATACTTGATCTGCTGTGTGATAAGGGGCTTATGATTGAAAGCCGTTGCATTGATTTCGCGCCGGAGGATATGATCGGTTTTACCGGTGCGCGAGGGGAAATGCCATCGGTTATTCTCGAACATCCGCGCATCCCGTTGATTACGTATCCCTATGAATGGACATTTTTGCAATTAAAGGATGCAGCTCTTGCTCATCTGCAGTTGCAGCTAACTGGTCTTGAGCACGGGTATGTGTTCTCTGATGCGACTGCTTACAACATGCAATTCCATGAAGGCGGGCCGGTTCACATAGATGTCATGTCGCTGAAAAAGTATCGCGATGGTCAGCCATGGGATGGGTACAATCAATTCTGCAGGGAATTTCTGATACCCCTTTTGATCGAGAGTTGGGCGGGATTGTCTTTCCAGTCACTTTACAGAGGGAGCCTGAACGGTATTGGTTTTGATGAAGCCCTGAAAATCCTGCCACGGCGCAAGTTACTATTCAGTGTCACTGGCCTGCTGCATGTCTATCTGCATGGAAAGCGCGTTTTGTCCAAAACCGCAGTTTCACAAGACCATTCCCAGAAAAGCATTGATCTGCCGAAAAATCGTTACAAGGCAATTCTCATGCAATTGCAGGAATTCATTTCTGGTTTGTCTTCGGGAAGGAACAAGAGCAGCTATTGGAAAGACTATGCAAAAACCAACAGCTATGATGAGGAATCTAGGCAAAAGAAAATGGAATTTGTCCGAGGATGGGCAGGGGCCGAAAAACCAGGAAGAATATGGGATATAGGTGGAAATACGGGAGATTATGCTCTTGCCGCAATTGAGGCTGGTGCAGGGCAGGCAATCGTGGTTGACGGTGATATTGATTCACTGGAGATGGCTTATGAAACGCGTTTCAAAGCCGGAAAGCCGGTGATGCCTCTTGTTATGGACCTGCTAAACCCGACACCTAATCTTGGTTGGAAACAAACAGAGCGCCGAGGACTTCAGGAAAGAATTGACGCAGATGGAGTTATCGCACTTGCGCTAATCCACCATCTGGCAATTGGAGGAAATATTCCACTGAGTGACGCAGTCAATTGGCTACTAAGCTTTGCGCCCAAGGGAGTTATTGAATTTGTTCCCAAGAGCGATCCGATGGTTAAAGGTTTGTTGAATTTCCGGGACGATATTTTTACAGATTACGATGAAGAAACATTTTTGAAGACTATATCGGCCACCAGAAATGTGAACGATACACTTCGGCTTTCAGAAGGTGGGAGATTGCTGATCTCCTATGGAAGTAAATGATTGAGCTTTTGGGCAACAGGATTGTAACGTTAGCACTTGTTTGGGGTGCGCTGCCTGGTGCACATCTTGTCGATCTGGGTTACTCATTTTTCAGTCTGGAAGTTTTTGCATTATCACTAATATTCGCAGCTGTAGGTGCGATTCTGGGCTATGTTTTTCGGCGCAAATATCTTTACGGAATCGCCCTTGCAACATCGATATATGTTTTCGTTGACATATATTTCTTTTATTCGCAGTTATGGGTATTTTGTCTGACTGTTTTGGTCTGCCTGACGGTGTTGCTGCTGATTGAAAAGGTGACCGCACCGATCAACCGGATGCTTTCTGCATTTGCCTTGTTTTTTTTCCTGTCGACTGCTTTAAAACCGGAAATGCCACTGGTACAGGTTGAGGGTCCTCTCAACTCAAATATAAATCAGGACGTCAGTGCTGTGGCAGCAGCTAGCGGCACACCAATTCTACATATTATTCTCGATGAACAAATGTCACCGCTGGCTGAGCCGGCAACACTTCCGGACAATCATCCGTCTCACCAAATGCTGCAGGACTACGAAGACCTAGGTTTCCGGATTTTTGACAAAGTTGCAGCCCCGCATCACTGGACCCTAAGGTCCGTTGGCTCGCTGATGAAGCTCGAGTTGGATACCAGGAACTACAAAAAGCTACCTCGTGGCAGTCGATACTCCTATGTAATCGAGGAAAATCGCTATCTGGATCGTTTGCTCGAGAACAATTACGAGCCGGTTTTTCTGCAAAACAGCTTTTTCAATCTTTGTGGAACTGAGCCAAGGGTCGAATGTCGCACTTACCGCAGGGCAAACAATATGGGCGTGTTTGAGCGCATGGATCTGCCCGTGGGACAACGGGTCTCTCTCGCATTTCTGGGCCTGATTCGTGACTATACAAACACTGGTGGTGACAACAAAAACCTGTTGCCATATGTCTGGTTTCACAGAAAAATTCTAACCCGAAATTTCCCGATACCACAAACTTTTAAACAGTTCTCCAGTCCTCCCTTTGCTTTGGAATTAATCAAGGAGTCAGTTGCCGAAATCGAAACGATGAGAGCGGGTGACTCTCTGTTTCTTCACTTTCTTTTGCCGCATAATCCTTTCGTGCTGGATTCAGCTTGCAATATGAACCCGATTAAGGATTGGAGATTCTTGGTGCATCTCAAGTACGACTACCCCGTTGAAGAGGTTCACAAAAATTATTGGGATCAGGTTGAGTGTACACACCGAACGCTGATGCAAATTTTTTCCAAACTTCAGCGCGAGGATATTTACATCATTGTTCACGGCGATCACGGCGCGCGGTTAAGCGGGAAAAATGCAGATCCGACTACTGATGACAAATTGCTGTCTTTCCTCGCGATAAGAGGACCTTCCATCAATCCTGGGAGAATTTCTGAACGTCGGGATATGATCCAAACTTTTTCAAATGAATTTGAAAAAATCATGGAAGCGCGTTGATCCCTTCAATTGAGCTTTCCTCACCCAAAAAAGGCCCTAAAAGACAATCCCCTCAAATTGATTGAATAGTCATGGGATTCACGACTGCGAAGTCGTGCTGGCTTAAGAGCAAAAATCACCACATTCCTGACTTCAATTTCGTAACTGCAACAAGGTGAACTGAGCATGGTAACTCCATGGAGAAAGTACTTGGTTTCTTGAATGGATTA
>JBPCWL010000169.1:0-10114 GCA_051009575.1 Rhizobiaceae bacterium | reverse complement strand
TTGAATGTCGGTTTTTCCGGCGGTGAAAAGAAGCGCACCGAAATCCTGCAAATGGCATTATTAGGGCCGAAACTCTGTGTGCTGGATGAAACCGACTCAGGACTTGATATCGACGCTCTGAAAATCGTTTCTGACGGCGTAAATGCGTTACGTGATCCGGCTCGTGCTTTTGTAGTGATTACGCACTATCAGCGTTTGCTTGAACACATCGTGCCTGACAGTGTGCATGTTTTGTACCAGGGACGCATTATTGAATCCGGTGACAAATCGTTGGCGCTGCATCTGGAAGAGAATGGATATGCGGACGTGATTTCCCGCGCTGCTTAAATTGAGGGTGAAATGACAATTCAAAAAACAGCAGCTGAAGAAGCCCTTGGGTTTAGGCTTCCTACCCGGAAAGTCGAAAGCTTTCACTATACCGATCTTCGGGCCATGCTTCGCGAAATTCCCGAAGCGGTAAAAATTGCCGACAGTGGCGGCGACAATTACCAGCGCCTGGTGCCTGCGGTGCGTTTGCCATTCTATGATGGTCAGTATTTTGCCGACATGGGAGATGAACTTCCAACAGGTGTTAGAGTAACCAACGGAGTTGCGAAAGCCAATTCAACCGATGTTGATGATGCAATTATCGGAATGAATGCCGTAACCAGTGGTGATGCGGTTGAAATCGTGATTGATGGCGATACAACCTCGGAAGTACCGCTCGGTCTTGCACATGTTGCCAACAGCGATGGATCATCCGGCTGCTATCACAAGGTGACGGTCAAGGCGGACAGCGATGCGCAGGTCATTGACCGATATGTATCCGGAGAAAACATAAAACACCTTTCAAATTCCGTTTGCGATTTGGTAATGGAAAAGGGAGCTAAATGCGTCTGGTATATCGTTCAACAGGAGAACGAGGATGCAACACGTCTTGCCCGTCTCAATGTTGAATTGGCACAAGATACCGACTTGTCGATTTTTATTCTGAATGCTGGCGGTAAACTCGTTCGTCAGGAAGTCAAGGTTGCTGTGAATGGCGAAAACGCAAACCTTTCAATCCGCGGTGTTAACCTAGTCGGCAACCATGCGCATATTGATGTAACAACGGTGCTGGAGCACAATGTACCTAATACGAATGCGGAAGAACTTTTCCGTAATGTCGTGGCGGGTGACGGTCATGGCATATTCCAGGGTCAAATCAAGGTCGCTCAACCTGCTCAGAAAACCGATGCGCAAATGGCGTGCAATACGCTTTTGCTTACAGATGACGGTGATTTTTCTGCAAAGCCGGAATTGGAAATTTTTGCGGATGATGTGATCTGTGCCCATGGTGCGACGGTCACAGATATTGATGATGACCAATTATTTTATCTGCGCGCACGCGGTATTGAACAAAAAACCGCGCGGTCCCTACTGATCAAGGCATTTGTCGATGAAGTGGTCGAGGAACTTGATCCAGGTGAAACAATGGCTGAGGCGCTCACCGGCGTTATTGACAATTGGCTGGATGCAAATATCTGATGGCATACGATGTAAATGCGATCCGGGCAGATTTCCCAATCCTGTCACGCGAAATACACGGTAAACCGTTGGTCTATCTGGACAATGGCGCCTCTGCCCAAAAGCCCCAGACAGTCATTGACGCCGTCAATCATGTTTACTCATATGAATATGCCAATGTTCATCGCGGTTTGCATTACCTGTCCAATGCTGCCACCGAAGCCTATGAGGCGGCGAGGGAAAAGGTGAGGGCGTTTCTCAATGCCTCGAGTGTTGATGAGGTAATCTTCACCAAAGGCACTACCGAGGCCATCAATCTGGTGGCGTATGGCTGGGCAATGAAACACCTTAAACCGGGTGATGAAATTGTGCTCACCATCATGGAGCATCATTCCAACATTGTGCCCTGGCATTTTTTACGGGAGCGCATGGGTGTAAAACTGAAATGGGTCTATGTTGATGAGGACGGTTCCTTCAACATGGAAAAATTTACGGAAGCTCTGTCTGACAAGACGAAGCTCGTGGCCATAACCCATATGTCAAATGTGCTTGGTACGGTGGTTCCGATCAAGGAAGTCTGTGCAATTTCCCATGAACGGGGCATTCCAGTGCTTGCTGACGGTTCACAGAGTGCGGTCCACCTTCCGGTAGACGTTCAGGACCTGGATGTTGATTTTTATTGTGTTACTGGACACAAGCTTTACGGGCCTTCCGGTATAGGTGCCCTTTATGGAAAATCGGAATTTTTAAAGGATACGCAGCCCTTTCAGGGCGGAGGTGAGATGATCCTCGATGTGTTTGAAGATGAAATTACTTATGCTGATCCCCCGCATCGTTTTGAGGCGGGAACACCACCAATTGCTCAGGCAATCGGGCTGGGTGCAGCTGTTGATTACGTGGAAAGCATCGGTAGGGAGGCAATTCTGGCACATGAAAATGAACTTCGTGATTATGCTCAGGAACAGCTTTCAAAGATCAATTCCCTCAGAATATTCGGCAATGCGGCGGACAAGGGGGCTATCTTCTCATTTGAACTGGAAGGTATCCATGCCCACGATGTTTCGATGGTGATTGACCGCCAGGGTGTTGCAGTCCGCGCAGGGACCCATTGCGCTCAGCCACTGCTTGAAAAATATGGTGTGACATCGACGTGTCGTGCCTCATTTGCTATGTATAATACAAAAGAAGAAGTCGATGTTCTCGTTGAAGCGCTTGAAAAAGCGCGCAGTTTTTTTGGGTAAAACGTAATGGAAGAAGCAGCAACAACTATAGAAGAGCTACCGAACGCGGTAGAAATGGGTACGGAGAGTGCTTCGTCCATTCCGACGGACGAATTGGAGCGTTTGACCTCCGATATCATTGCGGCGCTTAAGACAGTTTATGACCCGGAAATTCCAACGGATATTTATGAACTTGGTCTGATCTACAAGGTTGATATTGAGGACAACCGCCTTGTGAAGGTCGTGATGACAGTTACGGCACCCGGTTGCCCTGTAGCTGGGGAAATGCCTGGATGGGTGCGGGATGCCATCAGCACTGTGCAAGGGATTATGGATGTGGAAGTCGAGATGACTTATGACCCGCCATGGACGCCGGAGCGCATGTCTGAAGAAGCGCAAGTCGCGCTAGGATGGTATTAAGATTGCAGAGTTACTATATATTCTTTGAGAATGTGGAGTAGACCATGGCCGGATTTGAAGTAATTACCACTACAGAAGCTGCCCGCAATCGGGTTGGCGAAATTCTTGCATCCCACCCGGATGCGGATGGTATTCGCATAGGTGTCAAAAATGGCGGTTGTGCCGGGATGGAGTATACGGTCGAGCTCGTCGATGAAGTAGTTGCTGGTGAGGACAAGGTGGAGACGCCAAATGGTACCATCTATGTGGCGCCGCAGGCTGTTCTTTTTCTCCTCGGCACTGAGCTTGATTTTGAAGTAACCAAATTACGTACCGGTTTTGTTTTCAACAACCCCAATCAGAGTTCTAGTTGCGGTTGCGGAGAAAGTGTGGAACTGACCCCGGCCGAGATGACGCCGGAAATGATCCAGGCTCGCGAGATGGCGAATAGTTAGTTGTCTTCGACTTGATGGACTTCAATGACATTTCCTTCGGGATCATAGAAAAAGATCTGATGCCAACCTTGAACGGCAGTATTTCCCCAATCGGAATATGAAATATCGTTTTCCTCCAGGTGTTTCTTAAATGCCTGTATGTCATCGGTTCTGAACGCAATATGACCCTGGTCTACCGGATTAACCGCATGACCGGTTTTAAATCCGACTTCCAGGTCTTTCTTCGCGAGATGAAACTGGATGTCTCCGTCTGTCCTGAATGCAACATCCCCGTCATAGCCCTTGTTTTTCTCCAGCACCGGCAAATCTTGTGTTTTTTCTCCAAGGCCTAGTACATCCCGGTAGAAGTTATCCATTCTGGATACATTTTCCGTAGCAAAATTGACGTGATGGAGAGTGAGTTTCATGTTTGCTATCCACGCAATGATTTTGCCATATAGAACGGTTATCTCTTGGCTGAGTCAAACAGGAACCGAAAATGCCACAGCAAAACCCACAGATAGACAATTGCATTGACTATATTGAACTAAATGTCTCGGACATTAATCGTGCCAAGGAATTTTATGGCGGTGTATTTGGCTGGACTTTCACGGACTACGGAGAAACTTATTGCGAGTTCAATGATGGTCGGATGAAAGGCGGGTTTAACAGCAATGACCCTGTTAGAACCGGAGGGCCGTTGATCGTTTTATACCACAAAGATCTGGAAAAAGCGCGGGACAAGGTTTTGGCTGCAGGTGGAACGATTACCAAGGAGATTTTCCAGTTTCCAGGAGGTGAACGTTTTCAGTTCACCGATCCCGTAGGTTATGAATTAGCAGTTTGGAGAACCACATGAGCAGTCAAAATCCGAGCATCATGTCCCATGTATCACTGGGAACGAACGATTTCGAAAAGGCGATAGCCTTCTATGACAGGGTGATGGATGCGATCAACGTGAAGCGTATTTACGAACCCGAAGGAGTTGAAGCTGTCAGCTATGGCAGAGAGTTTCCGGAATTTTGGGTGCAAACGCCAGAAAATGATGCCCCGGCTGAAACTGCAAACGGAGTGCATTTTGCCTTTCTTGCACCTTCAAAACAGGCCGTACGGGATTTTTGGGAGGCAGCAATTGCAGCGGGTGGAGAACCTGATGGGGAGCCGGGTCCGCGTCCGCATTACGGTGCGCCCTATTATGGATGTTTTGTGCGCGACCTCGATGGCCACAAGATTGAAGCGATGTTTTGGGACGCTGAAATGGCATCGGAAGCTGGATAAGGGATAAAAGGCAATGGCAATGGCAATTGATCGGGAGTTCGAAGTATTCCTGGCTGATCTGCTGGAGCCAGTTGGCAATGTCACCTTGAAGCGCATGTTTGGTGGATTGGGTATATTCCGCCACGGATTGATGTTTGGCCTTGTTGCTGATGACCGTGTGTGTCTGAAGGTGGATGACGGAAATCGACAAGACTATATCGATGCGGGCATGGAAGAGTGGTCGTATGATGGCAAGGGTAAGCCGATTACCATGGGTTACTGGTATGTGCCTGACCGGTTGCTGGAGGACCCCGAAGAGATGTCTGAATGGGCGATCAAGGCGTTTGACGCGGCTGTCAGAATTGACCAGGCCAAATCTCCCTCACAGCGGAAACTGAAAGTTTGAAAATGTCGCAAATTTGACTTGCAGCCAAGACCTCTGCGGCGAAGAATACAGACATTGCAGGTGTTGGAGGTTATGGTCATGCAACTCAATCTGGATGCACTCAAGAACAATTATGAAAAAGATGGTTTTGTGGTTGTCGAAGGCTTGTTTCCTGCTGAATTGGTGGAAGAATTGCGGAATGCGACCAGAGGGTACGTTCAGCAAGTTGCAGAAGGAAATCTGACCGATGATCTGCTTGATGTAATTCAGGATACGGATGGTAATCCTCAATTGCGCAGAATTGTCTCTCCTGAAGCATTTTGCGAAGTGTACGACCGTGCAATGCGATACGAACCTTTGGTCGATCTGGTTGAAAAGTTTCTTGGTGGCAGCGTACGTTTTGATCATGGCAAGCTCAATTTCAAACCGCCATCTGGTGGCGCAGCCGTTGAGTGGCATCAGGATTGGGCTTTTTATCCCCAAACGAATGATGACATGCTTGCAATCGGTATCATGCTTGAAGATTGCACTTTGGAGAATGGACCCTTGATGGTTGTGCCGGGCTCTCACAAGGGCGAGATCTATAATCACCACAATAATGCCGGCCAGTTTGTGGGTGGAATTAATGTTGTTAATCTTGACGGTGTTTTGGATAAAGCTGTTCCCCTGACAGCCTCGGCCGGGTCTATCTCGGTTCACCACGTCCGGACATTGCACGGGTCAACCACAAACCGTTCTGACAAAAACCGGCCATTGCTTCTCTTCAACTATGTTGCTGTAGATGCATTTCCGGTGTTTCACAGGTATGAATGGAATGAATTCAATGCTCGCATTCTGCGTGGCAAGCCGACTTTTCAACCAAGACTTAAAGATGTGCCGGCCCGAGTTCCTGACCCAAGTCCGCAGACTGGTGACGGTTTTTCCAGTGCATCCTTATTTGAACTTCAACAGGAAATGGAAGGCGCTCTTTATTCAGATGATGATAAAAAAGCGGCGACCTGAATTCATAATCTAACCGGCTTGCAGAAGAAATGCCGGAATGTTCTCCTCGCCACCGAAGGCGTGATTGGCATCAGACTGTTTAATGTCTTGTTGTCCTTGCTCGGACTTCCGACTGCGTTTGGGTGAGGGTTTATCAGGACGGACAGATTTCGACGGACTCACTTTTTCATCCCGTTTTGTAGTTTTTCCTGGTGCAGAATTCGGTTTTCCTCTGCCTCGTCTTCCAGCTTTACTGTCCCATTCAACCGCTTCGCTCATCCAGTCAATTTTCATTTCGATGAGTTTTTCGATTGCCTCGAAGCCCTTTTGTTCCACCGGCGTTACAATCATGTAAGCGGTACCTTCGCGGCCTGCTCGTGCTGTCCGGCCGATGCGATGAACATAATCTTCAGCATTCACGGGTACATCAAAATTGAATACATGGCTGACATCCGGAATATCCAGGCCACGCGCTGCTACATCACTGGCAACTAGCAGAGTAATCTTGTTTTCCCTGAATGCATTCAGTGTTGCGGTACGACTTGTCTGGTCCATATCCCCATGTAGAGCACCACACGAATATCCATGCCGGTCCAATGATCTGTAGACCTCCGCTACATGCAGTTTCCGATTGCAGAAAATGATGCCGTTCTTGAGGTCTTTTGCATTGTCGATGAGTTCACGTAAAACTGCTCGTTTTTCATAGTCTTTGACGTCCGAGGCGACGCTATACTGAGTGATTGTTTCTGACGTGGAAGCAGCTCTCGCAACGGTAACCTGAACAGGGTTTTGCAGGAACTGGTTTGCAAGGCGTTCGATTTCTGGTGGCATGGTTGCCGAGAAAAACAATGTTTGACGCGTAAAGGGGACCATCTTGCAAATGCGTTCGATATCAGGAATGAATCCCATATCGAGCATGCGATCAGCCTCGTCAATTACCAACACTTCAACACCGGTCATTAGCAGCTTGCCGCGTTCGAAGCAGTCAAGTAGGCGCCCAGGTGTAGCGATCAGGATATCTGCGCCCCGGTCCAACTTGCGAAACTGTTCATCAAAAGATGTTCCGCCAATTAACAGCGCGATATTGAGTTTTTGATTCTGACTGTAGCGGTTGAGGTTTTCTTCCACCTGAGCAGCCAGTTCCCGTGTTGGCTCAAGAATGAGGGTACGGGGCATGCGAGCCCGGGCCCGACCCTTTTCCAGTAACGACAGCATCGGCAAGGTAAAGGATGCAGTCTTGCCAGTCCCAGTCTGTGCAATACCAAGCACATCTCGACGTTGCATCACGTGCGGAATTGCCTGCTCTTGAATGGGAGTTGGTTCTGTGTAGCCGGATGCCTTTACGGCAGCCAATACCTTGTCACTTAGACCGAGATTCTCAAAACTCATGTTATGGATATTTATCTTTCGCTTATATCAGGAAGCTTTCTTCCATCAAACGCCTCTAGGCTGGTTAAAGTCACAGCCGCATAAGCGAGGAGGTAGGGGAATCGTACGTAAAAGTCAAATGAACAATGGTTTATTCAAAAGCTTGGTAAACCGATGTTCACAGATCAAAGCAATGGCTATAGGCCTTTGCGTTTCCCGAAAACTGTCCAAATAAGGAATATCGCCGTTGACAGAGGCGAAATCGTAGGCTCAGGATTCCAGAACATCCTTTGTTACTGCCCGGATCCGAGCCGAAGATTTTCACATTTGACAATATGTCACTGATTTCACCTAATGACATCCCATCAATGGGAAGGAGCGACACTTATGAGAATTGTCTTTGCAACCATGGTTGCAGTTTTATTTTCAGGAAAATTTGTACTTGCAAACGAATGCCATGACAGATTTGTAGATTTGCTTATCAACGGCAATGAAAAGGGACCCGTAACAATTCAGGTAACGCAAGAAGTCAAAGGTGCGCCGGTATCAAAAAGTGTTTTTTATCAGGCTGTAACAGGGCACTGGATGACTGAGATGGTAGAGCCCGAGAACCAGGATTGGGTCCTGACTTACAATGACACAATGTATACTTCATCGGATAAAGGTAAAAGTTGGAATAAAATCAGAACGTTGGACAGCGCAAATAACGAAGAAGTTTCCCGGAAAAATCTTGTTGAAAATTCAGCTACCGCACGAAATGCAGTTTGCGGGCAAGAAGAAATTGACGGAATTCAACATGAAACCGTTGAGGCGGATTATGACACTCTGCAAAATTTCAGAACCGAAAACCATTTCAAGTATTGGATTAATCCTGAAACAGGTTGGATTACAAAAGCAACCTATCTGGTTAAAGGGCAGGGATTCGAAAGTTTTACCACTCAATTTCCGGTGCCAGCACCTGATCTGGAACTGCCGATGCCTTAATGACTTGGGCTAAACATCCAACAGATCTTCGCCTGCAAATTCTGCATTCTCCTGGATGAAATTAAACCGGGCTTCCGGTTTGTTGCCCATCAGTTGATCGACGGTGGAGCGTGTTTCGTTTTCAGATGATTCAGGAATTTCGACTCTCAGCAAAGACCGTTTTTGGGGGTCCATAGTTGTTTCTTTCAATTGAGCAGGCATCATTTCGCCGAGCCCCTTGAAACGGCCAATTTCAATTTTCTTGTTACCCGTGAATTCGGATTCGAGAAGTTCATCCTTGTGCGCGTCATCGCGGGCATAGAGGGTTTTGCCACCCTGGCTTATCTTGTAAAGCGGCGGAATGGCCAGGTAGAGTTTGCCGTCGCGGATCAAATCCGGCATCTCCTGGTAAAAAAAAGTTATGAGCAATGAAGCGATGTGGGCACCGTCCACATCGGCATCCGTCATGATTATGATGCGATCATATCTGAGGTCATCATCGCGATATTTGGTCCGGGTACCGCAACCCAAAGCCTGAATAAGGTCGGCGATCTGTTGGTTGGCGGCAAGTTTATCCCGGCCGGCATTTGCAACATTGAGGATTTTTCCGCGCAAGGGAAGGATGGCTTGGGAAACCCTGTTTCGAGCCTGTTTTGCAGAGCCTCCAGCTGAATCACCCTCAACAATAAATAGTTCTGTTCCTCCCTTTGCATTTGCTGAACAGTCGGCAAGTTTGCCCGGCAGGCGGAGCTTGCGGGTTGCAGACTTGCGGTTGATTTCTTTTTCCTTGCGTCGGCGCAGGCGTTCCTCGGCACGATCGATAACCCATTCCAGCAGCTTGTTTGCATGTTGCGGTGAAGCTGCCAGCCAATGGTCAAACGGATCACGTATTGTATTTTCAACGATCTTTTGAGCTTCAACGGTTGCGAGCTTATCCTTGGTCTGACCAACGAATTCCGGCTCACGAATGAATACTGAAAGCATGGCAGCTGCAGATGTCATGACATCGTCAGTCGTAATTACGGAGCCTTTTTTGTTGCCAACCATGTCCGCATAGGCTTTCAATCCGCGGGTCAATGCAATTCTAAACCCAGCCTCATGTGTGCCGCCTTCGGGTGTCGGAATGGTGTTGCAATATGAGTTTACAAAACCGTCATCGCCAAACCAGGTTACAGCCCATTCCAGTGATCCATGTCCGGTGGATTGGTCTGACTTACCGGCAAAAGGTTCAACCGTGACCTTGTGGGCTTTTCCTATTGAAGCTTCGAGATAATCCTTCAATCCGCCCGGGAAGTGGAAAGTTGCCTTCTCTGTGGCCTCCGTACCCTCCTTGATCAATGCAGGATCGCAAGTCCAGCGAATTTCAACGCCACCGAACAAATAAGCTTTGGACCTTGCCATCTTGAAGAGGCGTGCGGGATCGAACTTGCATCCCTGGCCGAAAATTTCCGGATCCGGCTTGAACGAGACTTTCGTTCCCCGCCGGTTGTGTATGTCACCAGCGTTTTTGAGTTTTCCCTTGGGTTCACCCTTTGCAAATTCCTGGATGTAGAGTTTTCGGTTGCGGGCAACTTCAACCACGAGGTGTTCAGACAGGGCGTTTACAACCGACACACCAACAC
>JBPCWL010000168.1:0-6999 GCA_051009575.1 Rhizobiaceae bacterium | reverse complement strand
CATAAGCGACGATCAGACGCAGCAACAGGGAATTGAGGCCGCCTGTCTCAAGATCCTTGCTCTCGAACGGTTTTTCCGGTGAGGCCGGGATCATGCCCATCACGCCGAGCAGGAGAGCCAGGGAGATGATACCGCTCGCCAGCCATAGATTTTCCCAATCTGTTCCCGCTGACGCAAGAGAAGCGACAATAACCGCTGAGAGGGTAATCCCGAGCCCCACTCCGCCGAAATGAAGTGCGGAAAAGCCCGGCCTTCCGGCCGCGGCCAGGCGGTCTAGCACGAGCGCAGAACCGAAAACAAGCATTACCGCACTGGCCATGCCACCGACAAAACGGATGACGATAAACAGCGCGAGGCTTGTCGTCAGGCCCATGGCCGCCGTTGTCAGGGCGCTCAAGAGCAAAGACAGAATCAGCCATGTCCGTTTTGACATTTGGGTTGGGAACAGGGCAGTGAGAAGAGCGCCAATGAGGTAGCCTAGAAAATTTGCCGAAGCGATCAGTCCGGCATCAGCTTTGGAAAAATCCAAGGCCGCTTCCATGAATGGCAGAATGGGTGTGTAAACAAACCGGCCAATACCCATGCCTGCTGCCAGGGCCAGCATGCCGCCGAATGCTACAATGTGCGGACGCGTCGCCGCCTTGGCGGCGCTCAATCACGTCTCCACGGAATCGAAATACTCGCAACAAACAAGATGATTTTCCCCTCAATGTCGGCGCATTGTCTCAGCGTCCTATTGATGTGCGGGTTTAACCGGTCTAATTTGACGGTTAACCTTAACACCGGGATTCAATCCTGCATGACTGTTACCAAGAGGTCGCTTGAATTGCCTGCATCCTTATCGCAAATAAAACCGGTTATGTCAGCTCGGGAACTGAATGATTTCCTGAAATCTGAGTTTCCCCAAGTCTATTCAGGGAATAGAGGATTCGCGATTTCCGCAATCAAACCACTGGAAATTGTACTGAATATGGAGCCAGGTCCGGACGACATCCGACCTGGTGGAACAATATCCGGGCCGACACTTTTCACCCTTGCGGATTTGGCTGCTTATGTCCTTATCCTGGCCCACATAGGTCCTGTGCCCCTCGCGGTCACCACTAGCCTGAACATAAATTTCTTGCGCAAGTCCGAACCGGGCACGCTGGTCGCGACGGCGAGTTTTCTCAAATTGGGAAAGCGACTGGCGATTGTCGACATAAAAATCGCATCTTCTCCGGGAACGGATATCGTTGCTCAGGCTGTAGCCACCTATTCGATACCGCCGAATAAAAATTAATTTTGATCCGATCGGTTTGTGCCTAATACTAAGCCCTTCCGATGAAATTTCGTGCGTCCGTTCCAGCTTTAGAAATTTTGATATCCTATTACCCGATTGTTTAATTGGTGAACGTCATCGCGCACTCGGTAACCAAACCGAAAAAAAGCTGTTTATTTGCAATTTTCGCGCAGGCACACTTGCCATTCTGTGGCAAAGCTGGCTAGTTAGAAAGTCGGCTTGTTTTTGTGCATGCCAATTTTGGCGAATTTGGATCGGTTACAGATCAAGGAGACGTGCAATCGACTGCACCGCCAATACCACTGGAGGTTTGCAGGGAGAGGATTCAGCATACTGTCGTGAAGATCACGCCAAGGATACGGCTCTCCTGCAAAAAAAACGATAACTTTTTAACATTAATTGATGGGAGAAAAAATATGAGACAACTGAAAACACTTGCGATTGCAGGTGTGGCCCTTGGATTTACGGCCGCTGGCGCAATTGCTGCAACACTGGATGACGTCAAATCTAAAGGACAAATTGCATGTGGCGTTTCGGGTGGCGTTGCTGGATTTTCAGCACCTGACGACAAAGGCCAAATGAAGGGTATTGATGCAGACGTATGTTATGCTCTTGCGGCCGCTGTTCTCGGTGATCGCAGCAAAGTTAAATTCACGACACTCACCGCCAAGGAGCGCTTTACCGCTCTGGCATCCGGCGAGGTTGACGTTCTTTCCCGTAACACGACCCATACCCTGCACCGGGATACGGCACTCGGCATCGATTTCACCTATTACAACTATATCGATGGCCAGGGTTTCATGGTGAAAAAGGATCTGGGCGTCAAAAGTGCCAAAGAACTCGACGGCGCGGCCGTGTGTGTTCAAGCCGGCACAACGACTGAGCTTAACCTCGCGGACTTCTTCCGTAGCAACAACATGAAATTCAAGCCTGTTGGTTATGAAACATCCACGCAAACCCGCGAGGGATTTGATGGTGGTGCATGCGATGTACTCACATCGGATAAGTCTCAGCTTGCCGCGCTGAGAACCGAACTGAAAAACCCAGATGGCTCGGTTATTCTTCCTGAGACGATCTCCAAAGAGCCGCTCGGACCGGTTGTACGCCAGGGTGATGATCAGTGGGCCAATATCGTCCGATGGACTCTTTATGCCCTTATCAACGCTGATGAGCTCAATATTAGTTCGAAGAATATTGATTCTCTGAGATCCAGTGACAATCCGGCAATCAAACGGGTTATTGGCACTGAAGGTTCTATGGGCAAAGATCTTGGTCTGAATGCAGACTGGGCTTTCCAGGCAATCAAGCAAGTTGGCAATTATGCTGAAATTTACGCGCGTAACGTTGAGCCTCTTGGCCTCACTCGTGCGGGCAGCGTGAATGATCTCTGGACCCGTGGCGGCGTTCTTTATGCCCCACCAATCCGTTAGTTAGATAATCCAGATGGCCGGAACTTTGTTCCGGCCATTTGTCATTTGTTACCGGGACTTTCCCCTGGACCTCGTCTATGACTGAAGCGTCTTTGACTAAAGCTGATAAAGCTGTACCTGGATACAAAACGTCAAAGTCGCGAGATTGTTAAAAGTATAGAGGTTAAAGGTGTAAAGGAAAGACTCATGGTGGGTTGCAGCTAAAGGTCGATTTTGTGGCTGAGAAAACGCGTATTCCCTTACATCGAGACCCGCGGGTTCGCGGCATCGTGTTTCAGGTTATTGTTGCCGCATTGGTGATTTGGTCCCTGGCAACGATTTTTAACAATACTGTCAAAAATCTGCGCGAGCGCGGCATTCAGACCGGTATAAGCTTTTTTGAGGAAGTCGCTCCTTTCGGCGTCGGATTTTCTCCCGTTCTAGACTTCAAACTGGGAGAAAGTACCTATTGGGATGTATTCCTGATTGGTATTCAAAACACGATAATTGTAAGCATCCTCGGAATTGTCGCGGCAACCGTTCTCGGGTTCACTGTCGGCGTCCTGCGTCTCTCTCCGAACTGGCTGATTTCTCGCTTGGCACTATTTTACATCGAAACCATGCGGAACATACCGCTGCTTTTGCAGATCATGTTCTGGAATTTTGCCATCTTCCTGCCATTGCTGCCGGGACCGCGTCAGAGTTTGAAAATTGGCGATGCCATATTTCTGAACAGTCGCGGATTTTATTCGCCTCTACCCGTCGTGCAAGAGAGTACTGGGGCAATCATCGTTGTCATATTAGGAATTTTGGGGCTCGTCGGAACTTATTTGCTCAAAAAATGGGCCAAGAGACGCCAGGATTTGACCGGGGCCACGTTCCCGGCAATTTCGCTCGGTCTTTTGGGCACAATTATATTGGTTCTTCTGGGATTATTTATCACCGGTGGTCCAATATCGCTCGAATACCCGGAGCTTTCGCGTTTCAATCTTTCAGGGGGTATGGAGTTCCCGCTACCCCTGTTCTCGCTATGGTTTGCCTTGACGACCTATACGGCTGCTTTCATCGCCGAAAACGTGCGCGGGGGCATTCAAGCCGTGGACAAGGGTCAGACCGAAGCCTCGCAGGCGCTGGGGCTCAGTCGAACGCGCATGTTGCGTTTGGTAGTCATCCCGCAGGCCATGCGGGTCATCATTCCACCGACGATCAGTCAGTTCTTGAATTTGACCAAGAACTCATCATTGGCGGTGGCCGTGGCCTATGAGGAATTGGTGAGCATCTGGGCGGGCATATCGCTGAACCAGACAGGACAGGCGCTGATTATCATTGCCATGACTATTGCGGTTTACGAGACCCTGAGTCTCATGACTTCGGCAATATTGAACTATTATAATAAACGCGTCCAACTGGTGGAGCGCTAAATCATGAGTGTAAGCGAATTTGTTCCCAAACCTTCAAGGCCCGCACCGGTTTCGCAAACCGGGTGGATTGCCTGGATTAAAGAAAATTTCTTCTCCAGTACAACCAATGCTGCCCTGACACTTGTAAGTCTTTATATTCTCTATATTGTCGTGCCCCCTTTTGTCGAATGGGCAGTTTTGAAAGCAAATGTATCGGGCAGTGACAAATCTGTCTGTGATGCCAATAGGGACGGCGCCTGCTGGACATTCATAAGAGTCCGTTTCGTGCAGATAGTTTTTGGACTTTACTATGGTATCAATCCCGATCAGATCTGGCGACCCATTCTGGCCTTCTTCTCTCTTGCGGCCCTCATTGGAGCCCTATTCGTTCCCCGTGTACCTTACAAAGGTTACATCGGCACCTTTATTCTCGTGATATTTCCGTTTATCGGATTTGCCCTGATCCATGGGGCTTGGCTCGGTCTTCCCGTTGCCGAGACATCTGAGTGGGGGGGCTTCATGTTGACCTTCATTCTCGCCAGCGTCGGAATTGTGGCCGCACTGCCAATCGGGATTCTTCTCGCGCTCGGTCGTCGCTCGAAGCTGCCGATTATCAGAGGAATGTCTGTTGTTTATATTGAATTCTGGCGTGGCACACCGCTGATTACCATTTTGTTCATGGCTTCGGTGATGCTGCCGCTCTTCTTCCCTGCGGAAGTCGATTTCGATAAAGTTTTGCGCGCAATGATTGGGATCACCATGTTTCAGTCCGCTTATACGGCTGAAGCTATCCGCGGGGGCTTGCAGGCCATTCCCAAGGGGCAATACGAGGCCGCTGATGCCCTGGGGCTCGGCTATGCCAAGCAGATGGTGTTTATCATCTTGCCTCAGGCTTTGAAAATTTCAATTCCAGGAATTGTGAATACCTTCATCTCTCTTTTCAAGGATACATCTCTTGTTTCGATTATCGGACTTCTCGATCTCCTGAACATGGCACAAAACTCGGCACGTTCTCTGGCGTGGAAGGGGTACGATATCGAAGCCTATGTTTTTGCCGCTTTTATATTCTGGATCTTCTGCTATGGCATGTCGCTTTACAGCCGGGGACTGGAGAAAAAACTCGATACCGGACACAAAAATTAGCACACGGAATCTATTCATGACTGATACGAATGTACAATCCGCCCCAGCCGCCCCTCTCAGCAATGAGAGTGTGATCAGCATAACCAATCTGAACAAATGGTATGGCAATTTTCATGTCCTGAAAGATATCAACATGGAAGTGGCCAAGGGCGAACGCATCGTTATTTGCGGGCCGTCGGGATCGGGCAAGTCAACGATGATACGTTGCATCAACCGTTTGGAAGTCCATCAGGAGGGAACAATTCTGGTGGAAGGAATTGAGCTCAACGACGACCTCAAGAATATTGATGAAATCCGCCGTGAAGTCGGTATGGTCTTCCAGCATTTTAACCTGTTCCCGCATCTCACGGTCCTGGAGAATTGTACCATTGCCCCGATCTGGGTACGCAAAATGCCGAAAAAGGAAGCGGAGGATATTGCGATGCAATATCTTACCCGCGTGAAAATACCTGAACAGGCACTGAAATTTCCGGGCCAGCTCTCAGGGGGGCAGCAACAGCGTGTTGCTATTGCTCGTTCATTGTGCATGAACCCCAAAATCATGCTTTTCGATGAACCGACATCTGCTTTGGATCCCGAAATGATTTCTGAAGTGTTGGACGTGATGATCGATCTCGCCGAAAGCGGTATGACGATGTTGTGCGTGACCCACGAAATGGGCTTTGCCAAGCAGGTTGCCAACCGGGTGATTTTTATGGATGGCGGCGAAATCGTTGAGCAGAACGAACCTAATGAGTTTTTCGACAACCCTCAAAACGAACGGACGAAACTGTTCCTGAGCCAGATCCTCGCCCACTAGAGTGCGAATAGAGCGCCGCGACCCCTCAGGGTTGTGCCCTCAAGACTCGGTCTCGATACACGAATTCAATAGAGCAGTCTCAGCACGCTGCTATGAGATCGACTTCGACGAGAGCGCCGACAGCAAGTCCCGTTACACCTATGCAGGTACGGGCTGGCATCTTGTCCGGGTCGAAATAGGTTCGGTAGACCGCATTCATCCGCTCATAGTCGCCAAAATTCACCAAATAAATTCGAACGTGAACCGCCCGTTCAAGCGCGGAGTCGAAACTTGCCAGGACTGTTTGCAGGTTTTTTATGACCTGATGGGTTTGTTCTTCGATCGCGCCGGCAAGCACTTGCGTGTTGTCCGCGCCGACTGTAGGCATCTGACCCGTAACAAACAAAAAATCTCCGGCACGCACGGCATGTGAAAAGGGGGCTACGGGTTTCGGGCCGTCGGGGGACATCAGATGAGCGATTTCAAGCATGGCGGCACTTCCTTTCAGCGGCGGTCCTTTCGGATCAGTAACCTATTAGATAAGGCGAATCCAATCAGACAGAGTTCATTCCTCGATCATAGGAGCATTTACACATAAGCATCTCGAGACACTGGTTCTCAAATGCAAACCCACGTCAACGCTGCAGAGCTTAAACGAATTCGATATCCGATTGCCACCCCCAGCGGTCTCAGTCCGGACACTTTAAAATTCTGGAATTTGTCGAAGCAAGAAACAGTGTGCGCAAATCCCTCTAGTCCTCATGAGCAAACTTAATGGCACAAAAAAAAGCCCGGCAATGACAACATTACCGGGCCTTTCGAAATCAATCGAATGATATGAGCCGCTAGTTGGCCATATCTTTCAAAGCTTTCAGGGGCTGAACTTTAACGACGGTCTTGGCGGGTTTCGCCTTGAACATCATTTCTTCGCCGGTGAATGGATTAATGCCTTTGCGTGCTTTGGTCGCCGGCTTACGTACGGTTTTAATT
>JBPCWL010000167.1:0-6677 GCA_051009575.1 Rhizobiaceae bacterium | reverse complement strand
TGGGGGAGACTGTAGGTTGGCGCAGGCTTCTGGCAGCAGTTGTAGGTTTTGCCGGTGCCATTATTGTTATCCGACCAAGTTATGATCTGTTTGGCGCAGTTTCACTACTGCCTCTGTGTACTGCGTTCCTGTTTTCGGTATACCTCATTCTGACCCGGAAAGCCGGCGGAAACGATGATCCGCTGGTTATGCAGTTTTATGCAGGAATAGGCGGTGTAATTCTTTGCTCGGTAGTTATGATGTTTGGTACCGCACTTGGATCGGAAGATTTCGGCCTTTCCTTGCCAACAGAAGCGCGAGCCTGGTCATTGTTACTGGGGATCGGCCTTTTCGCAGTCGCATCCCACATGCTTATCGTTATTGCGTTTTCCATGGCGCCTGCGTCTATTCTGGCGCCATTTCAGTATGTTGAAATCGTAAGCGCAACGATCCTTGGATATTTTATTTTCGGTGACTTCCCCGATCTGACGAAGTGGGTTGGGATTTTCATAATTATCGGATCAGGTGCGTATATTTTCTATAGGGAGAAGAAAATTGACTTGGAGAACACAAAGCTGAAGCGGGATGCCGCTTTAACTCCCCAGTAACCATACCCTTTCGTTAAATATCAAAACTCCAGTGCTAAAGTGGCGCAAATTGGGGAATGTAAAAGGGTACTTGCAATGAATTTCCGCTATTTTCTTAAGGACGCGTCCAAAATTGACACGGACGATGTCATAAAACTGCGCCGAGAGGTGTTTGACGACATGCTGGTCAGCCTGGCAGAGGCAGAAGGCGTTTTTGCGCTGAATGATGAAGTTTCAGAGGTTTGCACGGAATGGAATCATTTCTTTGTAGAAGTGATGACTGATTATTGTGTCATTCAGGCAAAGCCAGAAGGATATGTGAGTGAAAACATTGCAGAATGGCTAATCAAACAGGTTTCTCATGATGGTCACATCCAGTCTGACTCGGAACTGGAATTGCTTATCAGGGTGATAGAGCAGTCAACTTCGGTTCCAAACAGCCTGTCCGCGTTTGCGTTGAAGGAAATCGCGCATGCGGTCATTGAAGGCAACGGGAAGATGATCTGTAACGACGCCTTGGTTGCAGGCGTTATCGGCCTGTCCGAAGCAAAACTCATTCGTCGAGTGATGTACGGTGCCGGAGAAGGCGGAAGAATTGCCATCTCCAAGCCTGAAGTTGAAGTGTTGTTTGATCTTAACGACCAGACGATTGAAGCCGATAATCATCCCGAGTGGAATGATGTATTCGTAAAAGCAGTAACCGCACACCTGATGATGGCCTCCGGTTACGCAGCATTACCGCGCGAAGAAGTCATGCGCCGCCAGGAATGGCTGGACGATTCATCCATAGACGTAGCCGGAGTGCTTTCAAAAAGCCTTTCCTCGGTTGCTGAACTGTTCAAGGATGGCCGTTTCTCCAAAGCGACTGAAACGATGCAAGACCAAATGGATACGGCATGGCGCAATCGCAATCGTCAGGACGAGTTGGAAGCAATTGGTTCTGAACCTGTCGACACAACTGAAGCTTCCTGGCTTGTTGAGCGAATTGGCCGTGATGGTGTTCTGCATGAGAATGAAATCGCCCTGATTCGTTATCTCAAGGAGGAAAGCCCGCAAATCGATGCTAGCCTCAAGCCTCTCCTCGACAAGGTTGCCTGAAGCAGTTTAGATGGCTTGAAGATATTCTTGTTGTCCGGCTGTCGCAGCCGGACTTAAGTGGTCGGACCAAACAGTTTCTCGAACTCCTGCCGCAATACAACATCTACATCTTCCATTGTTACCGGCAGACCGAGATCCACAAGGCTTGTAACCCCGTGCCCCTCTACTCCGCAGGGGACTATTCCCGAATAGTTCTCCAGTTCCGGGTTTACATTGAGGGATATTCCATGAAACGTTACCCATTTGCGAAGCCTAATGCCTATGGCGGCAATTTTGTCCTCGCGGGGCGAGCCGTCTGGTAATGGTGGTTTATCCGGGCGAACGACCCACACACCAACCCGGTCCTCGCGGCGTTCTCCGCGAACGTTGAACTGATCAAGCGTATTGATGATCCATTGCTCGAGGGTGGCAACAAACAGGCGAACATCCTGGCTCCGTTTTGCAAGGTCCAACATCACATAAGCAATGCGTTGTCCGGGGCCGTGGTACGTAAATTCGCCGCCACGTCCTGTCTTGAATACCGGGAAGAGTTTAGCGTCCAGAAGATCAGAACTTTTTGCACTGGTGCCTGCGGTATAAAGGGCAGGGTGCTCCAACAACCAAACCCTTTCAGGCTCTTCTGCGGCACGTATGCTGCCCGCCAATTGCTGCATGCGTTCCACCGCTTTTGCATATCCGGTCAGTCCGCGGCTGAGCTCCCAACACACGCTGATGGCATCTTCCCGAAGTAATTGCCGGGGCAGGGTTGTTCGTTGCGGTTTCACAATATTCATTGCATTTATCTGCATCAGCTTTGTCAGTGATGCAACCATCCGAAAAATAACTCCTGTTCTGCAAGTGATTTTCCTTGTCACTTCTGGAGCGATTTGTTACATCCGCGAAGCTGAATTTTCAGCTCCTTTCCTCTGCGGCCGTGGCGGAATTGGTAGACGCGCAGCGTTGAGGTCGCTGTGGGGTAACTCCCGTGGAAGTTCGAGTCTTCTCGGCCGCACCATTACATGCTTTCCCATGCGAAAGCCTTCATGATTGACTAGGGAAGAGGATTTTTGTTGCGCTCGACTGCTTTTGGTGGATTGAAAAAAGACCCTGCATCGTTGTTAAACTATCAGTCAAAAGACCCTGAAACAGATGGATGCTGTTTCAGTTTCCACAAAGTTGCAAATGTCAAAATCGTTTGGGCGCTGCCCCAATTTCTACAAGTGCGCCATTACTGTATCTGGCTTCCCTGTAAAGTCTTTCAACCGATCCATCGGCTCTGAACCGGAATGCACCCAAAGTTCCACGGAATCCTGAATTGCGTTCCAGACTTTCTTTCGTAATCTTGCTGGTGTTGCCCGATCGGACCAATCCGGCTGTTACAGACATGAGATCATACGCCAGCGCAGCTGAACGATTGACCGGCCGCGCATATTTATTGTTGTAGCGATCGGCAATAATATCGACATCGTTGGTATCAAGAGTAGCTACCCTTGCACGACTGAGTAATGGTTGCGAACTGACTTGCGTATTCCAATCATCTCTGCCGATTATGATTTTTTGGTTTGCATTCTTCACTGATTTGGAAATTTTGCCTGCGATTTCAACAGTTTTTTGATCTTCAGAAGCAAAGACGATTACATCAGATTCAGACAATTTAGTGAGGTTTTCTCTTATAATCTGATCTGAATTTTCATTCGGCTTAAATGCAATCGCCACATGCAGATCTGCGAATTTGGCTACCGATTTCCCGATTCTATCAACGGCATGTGGAATTTGATTGCTTGAAATCACCAATGCCAATTTGCGTTTGTCTGATGTGACATTCTTCTTGACGCCCTCAATGATACTGGTCAGCCCATCGGGAATGAATGCATATGTGACACCGTTGTTGCTAGCCAAATGCGCACCCAATGTAACGATAGGGACTTTGCCGCCGGACAATTTTTGGGCATTACGAATCGAAGCACCATCGCCGGGAATGATAATCAATTGGGTTTTTTGCTTGATTTCGCTGCGAACGATCTGGCCGACCATTTCCGGCTGGCTCTTCGCGTCGAAAATTGACATGGATATTGATTGCGGTCCCAGATCATTGACAGCGAGGCTCGCGCCGCTTTTGTAGTCGGTGGGATCATTGTTTTCTGCCAAGGGGCCAGATTGATGCAGGATCAACGTTACCTTGTTGGGGCCGGACCCTATTGTCTCAACAGCAGATATTTCTGCAGCAGGTACACCCGAACCATCTCCGTCGTCGATTTGTGAAGTCTGGCAAGCAGAAACCACAATAAAAAGTAGAACAACAATTGCCTTAAAAATTTTGTGCAAAAACCTTCAGTCCAAATTGGCAGGCAATTTATCTTAAGTAAGTCTGCATTCTTTCATAGAAGCACTCACATTTGTTGATGTACTGCTCATCACGGTGATCAGTCTGCAAGTATCCCAACGCCTTTCCACAAGCAATCTTCGCCTCGTTTGCCCAAATAAAGGCAGGTCTCGTATTGCTGATAATTTCCGGATCATCTGCCGTAACTACAGCTTCATTCATCATGTCAACGACTTGGGACGTAAGTTCAACATTATCTTCAATTTGCAAAATCTGGGCCTGAACCAAGGGGATGCAAATATTGCCACGCCCATAATTTGAATCTGCCGCAAGGGCGACTTCGCCTGCAAATGCGCCGGCCAAAATTAATCCAACTAAAAGTTTCACTTTTTGCATACGAAATCTCCGCAACTTACCCGGGTAATCACCACCACCAAATTTATTATACCGTATCTGTATCAGTTCCGCCATTACCATCACTAAACAAAATTCGAACCGTTTCATCGCCGGGCATTGTACTTAATGTGGCCACAACAGTCCCGCTTGCTGTATCCGCATTACCACCCTGGTCAATTTTCAGTACGCCAGTTGTAGGGTCGTAATCAACAAAGTTGCTGCCCGCACCACCTTCCAGATCTGTTCCGGCTGGCAGCGTCAAGAGCGCAGTCAAATCGATTTCATCTATTCCTGCCTCGAAGTCCGTAATTATATCTGCAGCAGTTGCATCATCTATTACGAAAGTGTCAGCATCGGATCCACCGGTGAGCGTATCGATGTCTCCACCCAATCCGCCGGCGAGAATATCCTCCCCTGCATTGCCAATCAGCGTATCAGCACCATCACCACCAATCAGATGGTTATCATCACCATTGCCGGTCAGCGTGTCATTTCCGCTACCACCGATTATACCATCAATATTGGCATAGGTATCACCCGCAGCATCGCCGCCTGAGCCGAGGCCTGTATCAAGGTTGACATTCACGCCAGTGGTATCATCGCCATAATCGACATAATCAAACCCGCTTACACCGTCGATGGCATCCACGATTGTACTTGCCGCAATTACGTCGTCGGTAGTATCGCCGGTCAGTGTATTTGTCGCTGCATTATCGGCGTCGATCAGAATACTCAGGTTTTGCGTTACCGATGAATCACCGTCACCATCTGTGACTGTCACGTCAAAATCCAGATCGACGTCTGACGGGAAGATGGTTTGCAAGACGGTGAAGTCCTGAACACGCGCGCCGCCTGTCGCCGTCCCAAATACATCGAGCCTGACGACAATCGTATTGAATGTTACACCAGCATCAATATTCACCTCTGAAGGATCTGTTGTGAATCCTCCTGGTAGGAAATTTCCCGTTGCCAAGGGAACAGTAACACCTGCTGTGATATCAGCAATGCTGGTTTCACTGTACGCTGCCCAGGAAACCTGAATATCGGTCGGGCCACCTGTATAGCCTGCAAGATCAAATATCAGGCCGGTTGCACCGTCAACAATGGAGAACGAGAAGCCTTCGTCATCCTGCACCGCACTGCTTGACCCAACACCAAACCCGTTTCCATTCGGGTTGATACCGTCTCCCTGACCGCCACCTTGTTCCGGATCGGTGAACAACTGTGCATTATGGTCGGCACCGGTAAAGAACAAACCATCAAACACAAATGTTTGATCAGTCACACCAAGATCGACGTTGGTTACTTCTTCCTGTCGGCCCCCACCGGAAAACGCTGAAAACGGAATCGGTACCTCGGTAGTCGCGCCTGGTTCTATCAGGTTGAAGACATAAGTGCCGTCAACATTCACCGTAAGTGAGAAGATATCGGTGGTGCCGTTGTCTGCAGTTAGCGTCGTACTTATCAGATCTCCGTTTAGATCAAATGTATCACTGGTTGTATAGGTGAGCCCGTCCGGAGGCGTTCCTCCCAGTGTAATAGATCCAACCCCATCGGTTCCGAAATCAACATCGAAAAAGCCGTTAACGAATCCAATTTCGTTGGAAATCACTCCAGATGTGAAGACACCCAATTCCGGTCCATCGTCTTCAAAAGTCAAATTGAAACCGGTAAGCGACGTTGCTGTGGCCGAATCACCATCGCCATCAGTAACCGAAGATGTGGCAAATATTATATTGTTCAGGAATGCCGGTTCGTCGGCATTGCCGATATCTCCATGCACAATGCCGGAGTATTGAGCCAAGACCAGATCAGCTCCATCGAAACCGAAGGCAAAAACCACTTCGTCGGTTATTTCATCGCGACCAACAATCACTCCGCCTACAGTGAACAGCAGGATGTTGTTACCGGTATCTACATGGTCAAGATTGGAGTCCTGTCCGCTAAACGCTCCGCCAGTAGAATTGGTCAGGATTGTTGAGCTGGAAGCCTCACCATCTGCTCCGGCTGCGGGTGTGGCCGTTATCAGCATTGCCGCAGCTATTGAAGAATAACCTACAAGCTGACCGAAACCGAATGGATCTGTTTCGCCACTCTCATCATCCGGATCAGCAAAGTTGATCAGTCCATCGTCTGTACCAACAGATTCATCTACGGCCACTTGTGTTGCGGCCACAACGATCTGTGGCTCCGGGACGTCGTCGCCGACATTGATCGATACCGTATCCGCAGGAAGGGCGACCGTATCACCATCCTCGTCAACCGCCTCGACAACTGTGCCAAGGTCAATGTTCAGGTTGGTCTCAATGTCATCG
>JBPCWL010000166.1:0-15209 GCA_051009575.1 Rhizobiaceae bacterium | reverse complement strand
TCTCCTGGGAGTTTCTAAAACTGCCTTTTAACATCAGGGCAAGTTTGGACTTTGACAATTCAATTTTTCTGCTATGAGCATCAAATCTTTTCGAGCTTCGTTATTCAAAGAAACATCAGATGTCCCGAACGACCGCCAATTTCCTTCTTCTAACCGCCGGTGCAATCTGGGGCATGGGTTTCGTTGCTCAGCAAACTGCGATGGAAGACATCGGGCCAATGCTGTTTATCTCGCTTCGATTCCTTCTGGCAGGATTTGCGGTCCTGCCGTTCGCGATAGCAGAATTGAAACGCAGTGGCAGTCCCGGATATGTGGAAGCTGTGCAATCCAACAAGAAAGGATTCTTTTTTGTCGGGTTGGCATTTTTTCTCGGCATGCTCTCCCAGCAGTACGGCCTGATCTGGACAAGTGTAACCAATGCAGGTTTTCTCACAGCACTTTATGTCATCATCGTCCCGATTTTGATGATCGGAGTTTTGCGGGTCCGCCAACCGGGGATAATCTGGCCAGCCGCCATTCTAGCTGTTGCCGGAATATATTTGTTGAGCGGCGGCAATCTCTCATCCCTGAACATTGGTGACATTCTGATCCTGATTGGCGCCCTGTTCTGGGCCACCCATGTAGTTCTGACAGGTTATTTCGGACGCGCTACGGGATTACCGGTGACGATGGCAACTACACAGTTCTTTGTAACATCCGCGCTTGCATTTTCATGCTTTGTAGTCTTCGCCGCGGCCGGACTGGGAGAATCCATTCCGAATTGGGAGCAATTCCTCGGTGCCTTGCCGGAAATCGTATATGCAGGAACGATTGCCGGCGGGCTGGGTTTCACTTTGCAGGCGGTTGGTCAGCGCTATACTTCTGAAAGTGCCGCAGCCGTCCTGATTTCAACTGAAAGCCTTTTTGCAGCAATGTTCGGCGCGTTATTCCTCGGTGAGCGGTTGCAATACTTGGGTTACATCGGTTGCGCGATGATTTTCGCTGCTGTGCTACTGGTTGAACTAATGCCGAGAAAACAGGCCCACCCCACATAAGAAAAGCGCCCCAAATAGGAGCGCCTTGTTACTCTCTATCAGGTTATATCCTGTTTATTTGATCCCGATCCCTGAATTCATGTATGCCCGTGGATACCCGCCGTAATAGCGGTAACCGCCATGACGATGATAACGATGTCCGCGGTAATATCGTTTTCCGTAGCGATGGCCACGATAATACCGTTTTCCGTAGCGGTGGCCACTGTAGTAACGATTCCCGTAACCATGGCCATAACTATAATGCCTGTATTTGCGGTGCTTGCGGTATTGATGATAGGCAATTGCCCCACCGATAATGGCTCCGGCAATGATGGCACCGCGATGATGTCTGTGGCCGGCATCAGCAGACTGTACCTGCACTGCCGAAACAATCGGCATGGCCACAGCAACAACCAGTAACGGCTTCAAAAACCAGTTTCTCATGTTCATGTTAGTCTCCTCTTCGAACTTTTGGTGTTTTGATCACCCGCCTGGTAATGCACTTGTTTTGCTGATCCCTAGTAGTAATGAAAATGCCGATGCCCATGGTAGTGGTGACGGTGATAATAACCCCGCCGATAGTGGTGGTGATGATGATGGTGACGACCATAACGCCTCACCTTATGGTAACGGTATTTCCTGTGATATTTTCTGCGCTTGTAATGATGGTAGACAATCGCACCGCCAATGATGGCTCCAGCTATAATTGCCCCACGATGATGCCTGTGTCCCGCATCTGCATTTTGGATATTTACTGTCGACATTACAGGAACGGCAATGGCAAGCGCCAGCATCGGCTTGATAAAGAAGTCACTTGCGAGATTAGGCATGATCGCATCCTTTCGCCCTGCGCTAGCGCCCCCGCAGCCCGCATGAATGCATTCTAGCACATTAACGCAACGTTAACCATTCGAATCTGAACGTAAGCTGAATGAACCGGGTAAATTCAGTCATTCCATCTCAATGGATCTGGTAACATTTCCAGATGCAGTGGCCCGCGCGAATCCCAGGGATGAGCTTCGGCGACTGCTTCATTCAACTCGACCCCCAAACCCGGTTCTTTTGACGGTATGACATACCCGTTTTCCCACTGGATTGGCTTTTTTAGCAGTTTTCCATGGAATCCATCCCATTTTTTGATCGATTCCAGCACCAGGAAGTTGGGTGAACAAGTCGATATCTGGGCATTAGCCGCACCGACAATTGGACCACAATAACAATGCGGCGCAATATGCGCATGATGGGCCTCCGCCATAGAAGCCGTTTTCTTGGCGTCCAACAGTCCGCCGGACCGCCCGAGATCCATTTGCAGAATAGAGGCGGCACCCGTCTGCAATATGCGGGCAAATTCATAACGCGTGCATAGCCGCTCACCCGTGGCCACCGGGATAGAAGTCTTGCGGGCAACTTCGCCCATCCTTTCCGGCATGTCAGGCGGGATGGGCTCTTCAAACCAAAGTGGATCAAAGGGTTCAATTGCTTTGGCAAGCCGCACGGCACCTGACGTCGAAAATTGTCCATGTGTACCAAACAGGATATCGGCACGGGTTCCCACGGCTTCTCGAACAGCAGCACACATTTTGACAGACAGATCGATATCCACCAGACGGGGCATGTGGCCATCAAACGCCGTATAGGGACCTGCCGGGTCAAACTTGATTGCGGTGAACCCCTGGTTGACTGCTTCAACCGCTGCTGAAGCAGCGAGATCGGGATCATTGTATACATTTTTCTGACCCGGATTATCAGATGGATAAACACTCCGGTCTTCGGGCGGATAAAGGTAGGTGTAAGAACGCAACTCTTCGTGGACTTTGCCTCCCAGCAACTCATAAACCGGTTTTCCGGCCTCTTTACCGATGATATCCCAGCAGGCCATTTCAAGTGCAGACACACAACCCATCATGGTGACGTCAGGACGTTGGGAAAATCCCGAAGAATAGGCCCGGCGCCAGAAGGTTTCCACATGATGCGGATCATTGCCCTCAAGGTACCGGCGGAAGACATCTTCGATACAACTCACCATGACATCCGGGCTAAACGTGGCGGCATAACATTCGCCATAACCGGCTACATTGCCATCGGTTACCAGCTTCACAAAAATGAAATACCGTCCACCGGTGTGAGGAGGTGGATTTCCGACCACGAAGGTTTTTAATTCTACGACTTTCAAAATCAAAATTCCGTATGAGTATTGTCCCGACACAATGCTGCCGATAGATTTGAAGTCAATAGCTTAATTGGAGTGGAATGATTGCAAATTTTGATCGTGGGCGCGGGACCTAGCGGCCTAACCGCCGCGGTGGAACTCGCCAGACACGGCATTAAAGCCGAATTGATTGACAAACGCGATAATGCGTCAGGATTTTCGCGTGCCGTCGGCATCACATCAAACAGCCTCCAGTTGCTGGAACCATCAGGCGCCACTGATCAACTTCTGGCTGAAGGTATCCAGATCGAATGCGCCCGGATATTCAATGGAAAATTCCCGCTTCTTGAGCTTCGCTGGAATGCGGAAATCAGCGAGGGCAAAAAGCTGCTTGCCCTGGCCCAGGATCGAACCGAAGCAATCTTGTTGGAAAGATTACAGGCGATTGGAGGCAGCATTCAGTACAATTCGGAGCTTACATCCCTGAAAATCGATCAAAGCAATGTTTTGGTGACCATCAATGACGGAAATGAGGTCACTTATGACTATGTTATTGCAGCAGATGGGGTAAAAAGTTCAACAAGACACTTTCTCGGTCTGGAATTTCCCGGCTTTGATCTTGGTGAAGACTGGTCAATTGCAGATGCTGATATCGAAGAATGGTTTGCCATCGACAGCTTTTCCATATTTCTCTTGCAACAAGGCAATGTCGTCGTCGTCGTACCACTTGAAGAAAAAAGGGTTAGGGTCATTTCAAGCACTGTCGATGCGATAGCGGCCTTGCCCGTTCCGCTTTCGATCAAAAACATCAGACGTGCGGGAACATTTCGAATTTCCGTGCGAAGCATGGAAGATTATCGGCACGGACCAGTATTTTTTATTGGGGATGCCGCCCATACCCATTCTCCCGTAGGAGGGCGGGGCATGAATCTGGGAATTGCGGATGCTGCCGAACTTGCTGAAAAGTTTGCGTCAGGAAAACAGGACGAATACGGACCGGTCCGTCACCGGGAAGCTGCCAAAATCATTCGGGCAAGTGAAAGCGGCCGAAAAATACTGACCTCTGCCAATCCTATAGTCCGCTTTTTTGCAAGAATGATAATCAGGATTGTCGGCAGCATTCCGCCTTTGCGGCTATGGTTTGTTCAAAACATAGTGCTCGACTGATGTCGGCTTAAAACGGGAAAGCAACGAGAACACGGAGTAATACATGTCTCTATCTTCAATCCAGGCGCTGACTTTTGATACCGGCGGAACAATTCTTGACTGGCACACCGGTTTCAAAAACGCATTTATGAGTACCGGCAAAAAACATGGGGTTGACCGGGATTGGACAACTATAACCAATGAACTCAGAAAGCGATCACTGGGCTCAATGCTCAATCTCGGCAAGGATAAACCACCGGCTTACAATTTTGACGGCGCTCATCGGTTTACGGTGGAAAAACTGTGCGAGGAATTCGATCTCCCATTCAACGCCGAAGAAATCCACGACATTTCCTACAAGGCTTCTCATAATTTTATCTGCTGGCCCGACTTTCCATCCGTACTCCCCAAATTGCGGGAGAAATACATGGTCTGTTCTTTCACAATCCTGAGCTATCGTATCATCATGGATACGGCGCAAAAAAATGGATTATCATGGGATGCGGTGTTTTCCTGTGAAGGAATTGGCAAGTACAAAATTTTACCGGAGAGCTACGAAACGGTTGCCCGCATGTTGCAGCTAGATGTTTCGGAATGTTGCATGGTTGCCTGCCACAACTTTGATCTGGATGCTGCCAAGGCTGTTGGGTTCAAATCAGCTTTCGTCCGGCGACCAGATGAATGGGGCCCACCCGGCCCTCCAGATCCGGAACCCAATCCGCATCATGATATTGTTGTAGATACATTCCCGCAATTGGCTGAAGCGCTGGGCGTCAAAGTTTGAAAATTCAATTTTTGAATTCAGGCTTTTCACCTTGCGCGGAATCTTCTGCAAAACCGAACGTGGCCATCGGCGGACACATCAAGCCTCCGAACTGGCGCTTCTTTCGAACGACCAAAGGTACTTCATTTTTTGTAACCGAATTGTACTTCGGTGCGCCGGCGTTCTTTTTCGACATATCGGGTTTCTCTACTTCATAGGGCTGTTTGTTTTCATTCATATTGCCGCTCCCTGAATAACTGGATTTTAGCACCGGATTATGACGGCAAGATGATGCTTGGGGGTATTCGGAAATCCTAAAACTTATTTGTAGAAAAATGGCATTTCAGCGGGTGGTTCCGGTATCAGTTTTTTAGTAAGTATCGCCTCTATTTCCAGTTTTTCCTGCTTCACTTTTCCACTGAAAACGCTCAGATGGGAGAGCGATGACGGAAGACGCAGCCGGTCTAACTGCAACCCGGTTTTCACCGCATGAAGACTTTTCAATGACGGGAGGTCATCGCATCCCTCGAATTCATTAAAATTCGGACAGTTGTAAAACCAGAAATGTTTCATTTTCTTGTTTTTTGATCCGGTCACAATTTGTTCCACACGGGGTTGGTCCTGCATAAGGAATCGTTCCAGTGAGGGAAACCGCTGCAAATCGCCAACATCACAAAGCCCGCGCACCATGGTGAAGGCAATGTCCTTGAGTTTTGGCAACTCCACTTCATCAATGGTTTCCACACCTCCAAGCACAAATTTAAGTGCCGTCAATGAAGTCATGCCATTAACGAAATCAAGTGGCTTACCCTTGGCAGGGTTAAATGCAAACTCCCGCAACTTGCTTAGGTTTCCCACCGCTTCAATATTCTTTTTTTGGCCAAACAACCGCAATGTTTTCAATGACCTGCATCTTGATAATGGAGCCAGATCAAGAGCCTTTGTCGCCGTCTCCTCCAAAGCAAGGTAAGACAGGTTTTCAAGTGGCATTTTTGAAAGGAGATCTTTGTCTTTGAGATCGTAAATACCCAGCTGAAGAGACTTTAACTCCTTTAGACCTGCAATGGCTTCCAGGTTTTTTGCTTCATAAAGACAATTGATTGTCAGGGAATGGATATTTGGAAGGGACTCGAGAATTTTTCCGTCAAAAACATCAGAGTAATGGCCATAAAACCGTATCTGCAACTTCGGACCATGGCTCCTGCACATCAGGTCCAGGCGGTCCAGATATTTACTGCGGGAAATTCTGGGCCCCTCGACCTGCTCGCCCAATTTATTCATTGCCAGGATGTGAAGATTTTCATTCAGCGGTTGGCTAAACTGCACTTCGCTGGAGCCAACTTCAGCAATTTCCGCTTCGGCTTGATCAAGATCATATACAAACGGTTCGTCGTAAAAACCCATCGCGCTGTCTCAAATCCAATTGTTGGAAAAAGCCTGGATAGCATCACACTGTTAAAACTGACTGAAGATGAACTAGGCAATTGCGAACAATTTCTGTCCCCATCCACCTTGTGATTCGGTTCCGGCAAAGTCAGTCGGGACACCTAGTCAAACATGATGACATTCTTGACGGCCTTGCCGGAACGTACTTCATCCATTGCTTCATTGATTTCATCAAGACTAAAACGACCTGAAATCAAAGGGTCGAGCTGATACCTGCCCGTCTCATACAATCTGAGCAATTCCGGTATGTCCTCAGAGAGAATTGTATTACCCATTTTAGTGCCAACAATCTTTTGTCCCCAGGCCGCAAGCGTGACCGGATCATAATCGCCGCGTGTATCAACACCAGGCATCCCAACGACAACAACAGATCCATTCCTCGTGATGTAGTTTTGTGCTGAATCAATGGCAGATTTTACGCCAACGGTTACAAACACATAGTCTGCACCCCGTCCTCCCGTGATTTCCATAATCTGTTCTGCCGCATCCTTGTTTGCCGGGTTGATACCATGCGTTGCGCCCATGGTTTTTGCGACTTCCAGTTTTTCCGCCTCAATGTCCATTGCAATGACACTTTTAGCGCCAGCAAGCCGCGCACCCTGGATGGAATTCAGTCCGACACCACCACATCCAATTACGATCGCATGCTGGCCTTCTTTGAGTCCGGAAGCGTGTCTGACCGCACCATAGCCAGTGATGACACCACACGCCAAAAGCGAAGCCACATCAAACGGCATCTCCGATGGCACTATTTGCAACTGGCTTTGATCCACAACCACTTCTTCGGCAAAGGCACCGCAGTTCATGCCCTGGTGAATTTCATTATCTTCAACGTCAGTAATCGGCCTGGAATGGAATAGCGGAAAATCACCATCGCACAAAACTTCTGCCTCATCAGAGCAATAACTGCATTTTCCGCAATGGCGGATCAACGTCACGATTACATGATCCCCCTCTGCAAAATTTCCTACACCACTTCCAACACTGACAACCTGACCGGCACCTTCGTGTCCATAAACGGCCGGCAAGTCCCCTCCCCAAATTCCGTCAACATACGAGATGTCCGAATGACAAATCGAGCAAGCCTTCAACTTTACCCGCACTTCCCCGGCAGCGGGTTCTGCCAGTTGTACGTCTTCAATTGTCAGCGGTTTTCCAAATTCCCTGCAAACGGCTGCTTTCATAACCATCTCCCAAAAACAGAGCGCCTCAGTAACCCAACAAAAACAAAATACAAGCACTAACTGCGACCAGTTTCACAATTTCTTTCACATAATTCCATTTGCCACAAAACAGGGAAAATTATGCTACAAGCTTGGAGAACCGGAGACATGCGCCCGCTAAGGAACAGGATTAAGTGACATATTCTGTTGAACAGAAAAAGGACATCCGCCGCACGGTTGATGCTATTCTAGCTTCTCCCGGATTTATTAATTCGCCCCAACTCCAGAACTTCCTGGAATTCATTGTGAACAAGACCCTCGCCGGAGAAGCATCCGACATCAAGGGATATACAATCGGGGTTGATGCACTGGGCAGAGGTGAGGACTTCGACCCTGCAACCGACCCATCTGTTCGTGTAATGGCCGGACGATTGCGCCAAACACTTGCCAATTATTTCAACGATCCCTCACATGCATCAACGGTTGTGATTAAACTTGAGAAAGGGAGTTACATCCCTGTATTCAATTTTCCTGAAACCGATTTAAATCCAGTGATTTTCGCTGAAGTTTCCAGTGGCAATCAGCCCGTAGATGCAAGCCCATCATACAAGAGCCTGATCCGTTACCTTGGTCTTGCCGGGTTGGGAATTGGGTTATCTGCCATTCTGCTTTTTGCGACCAATCCGCAGTGGCTGCGTGTTCCTGAACAACCCGCATATACCGGCACCGTTACCTTGCCGAATGCTGCAGCCATCCCGTTGGAACAGGCCATGCTCCCGGGCCTTGCCGTCAAGCTTACGATCGACGAGGAAAAAATACCCGAATGGATTACCGCCAGCGAACTGTCATTGCGGACCTTCATTGCGTTTTCGCGCTTCAAGGAATATCGGGTATTTGAAGTATCTGGGGATGATATCAGCTCTGTAGAAGGCGCATCCGACTACAAACTGGATGTCCTTTTTACCAAAGCAGACAACAAAGATGATCTGGAAACTTTTTTGACCCTGCAACAGACTGCATCTGGCAAAATTGTATGGTCCGAAAAGCTCGTTTTTCCCAGGCCGGTTGGCAAGCAGGAACAAATCAATCAGGAAATCATCACCCGGACCGTCACAGAATTGATGTCACCATACGGGATCATTTACCGCGATATCGCCAGCCCGGACGCCGCGACCTCGAGGCTGAAATGTATCCAGCAAATCTACTCCTATTTCATGCAAGAATCCCTGCAGGCCTATTCGGACGGTGCCAGATGTGCCCGGAACCTTGTGGATACGGGCACGGCATCTTCATCCATGCATGCGCTCCTGGCATTTTTGTACGCAGAAGCCTATCGCCGCGGGTTTCAAACCGACGTTACGGATCCGCTTGGAATGGCGGAGTTGCTGGCGGAAAAGGCGATTGAATTGGACCCGCTGAACGCACGGGCTTTTCAGGCTAGATTTGCGGTCGAAAAAAACAGGGGAACGCTTGACCGCGATGCAGTGATCGCTGCGGCGGAAAATGCAATCCAGCTCAATCCGCTAGACCGCGATATTGCAGGGGATATTGCTGCGTATTTTATCGCCATTAATGAACCCGACCACGCCCGCCCTTATCTCGACCGTGCGCTCTCTCTTACGCCAGTACCACCCGCCTGGCTCAACTTTTATCAGTACCTGCATGCGGATATGACCGGAAACTTCACTGAAGCCGACACAATTGCGGAACGATTTGACGTTGAACAGTCAAGTCTCGTGGCACTTGCTGTCTTGATGTCTGCTGAAAGGCGTGGACTCGAGCAGGAAAAACAAAAGGCTGCTTCCGCAATACTAAAAAAGGAGCCCTCTCTATTGGCGGATCCTGAAACCAGCTTCAAGCGCCGGGGATTCGATTCGAAACTGGCAAAAATCCTGGCTGACCGAATCTCGGAAATGAAATTGATACCTGTCAAAAACGCCGGATAACTCCCGACACTCATCGATGTTACAGTAAGTAACTTTCAAAAACTGCAATTGTTTCCCATATGACGATCAATTCATCCGCCGGATCCATCGACGTCTTTGGCGGATTTTAATGTGTGGCGTACCAAACCAAACAAAATCGGATTATTGGGAAACAAAATTTCCGGAATGCTTAGGGCAAATATTTCCGGAAAAGTTGTGCGGATGAATATCAGGGGACTGGCTTCAATCGCACTTTCAATGTCGTGGCAAATTCGGGGCGAACTAGCTGCGACAAGACAGGGAGTAACTCTAGGTTACTCCCTGTCATTTTATTGCCGTATGTTTATGTAGACTATCACATTCCAAACTTAAATTTAGATAAACATTTGGAATTGCTCCAGCTTTAATCAACAGTGATATACATCTAATGAACAACCAAATATCGCACCACGAGATCCGACTCAGACACATCCAGGAAACGAGCAACATTCGAGGCGAAATGGTGGGTGAAACGCTCGAAGAACTGGAAGCGGATTTTTGGGGCGAACCTGAATTTGATTCCCGTCTTGAAAAAATCTGTCACCAGTTGAGAAAAAAACCGGTTCACCGGTTCACCGCAGAAGATCTCAGAATAATGATTGGGCAAAACATTGGCCTGGCATATTTGATCCCCGAGGCATTGAATAAATTGCGTAAGCAACCACTCATTTCCGGAAACCTTTACGAGGGCGATTTGTTGAATACCCTAATAAGCAGTGAATGGGTGAAAACAGGAACATACAGTAACCTCAATACTCTATTGGTGAAGCTTTGCAGGGCAGCGATGGCACAGCTCGAAAATTCTCATACCAGCCACTTAACTCAAGACACAGATCACACTGAGAACAATCCTTTTAAATCCACCATCCCCTATCGTGATTTTGCTGAATTTTGCAGGAATGCAGAAAAGACCTAGTGTTTGACACCAGCCGATGACCGCGCTTGATCCGGAATGTATATTCAATCAGGAAATGTAATTGTCTGCTTTGCGGACTTTACAACATTTTCAGTTTGGATTGTTGTCCAGATACCGACTTGCCAACCATTGTCACGGGTATCCATTTGCGGGAACTAGATCACGTATGTAACCCATCAAACCACAGGCCAGTTCAAGATCATGCTGTGGTTTGCATTGCTTAAGTGCTGCTTATTGTGGCGCACCGGCAATTACTAGGCTTTTTCGAGCTATTTCCAGCGTGTGGGTTTCCTTGTACGGCCAATCCTTTGCCCACTGCTCAAGGCTGGGGAGTTTGAAATCAGGTTGTTTCACCAGCATCTTTTCAATTTCTTTTCGAGCCTCATCAACCCGATTTAAACCAACTAGCGCAACCGCCAGTTGGCGGTGGACCCAGGATCTTGGTTTGTGCATTTTTCCGAGAGTCGCGACAGCCTCTTCGTAACGTCCGGCCTCGGTCAGCGCCCATCCCCTGATGCCGTGGTACCATTGCGGAAAGTGCGGACTGACCTGCATCGCCTTGTCAATCAATTGCACCGCTTCTTCGGGTTTACCCAGATAAATAAGCGGCTGGGATGCATCGACGAGCAGGTCCGGGTCGTTCGGATTGAGTTCGGTGGCCCTGGCGAAAGCCGCTTCGGACTTGTCGTACTCTCTTCGGAACAGATATTGGTGGCCCAACACCGAGTGGATGAACGCATCACCTGGCTCGAGCCGCAGAGCTTCCAACGCCAGATTGTATGCTCTCTTATTGGCTGCTTCCTTGTCTTTTTCCCAGCCCCAGCTCGCTCCCTGTCGCAGCATCCAGGCCAGATATCCTTTGGCTTTTGCAAAATCAGGCGATTCTTCGCTTGCCTGCTCCAAAAGCGCGGTAGCCTTTCGATAACCGGCCTCCGATTCATTCAGGTAATGATAGGTTGCTCGCAGATAAAGTTCGTAGGCCTTTAAGTTATCAGTTTCCTTCTTGAACGCTGCCTTTTCCTCGGCGGCATTTACCCGGAATGCAAGCGAAGCAACAATCCTCTTGATAATCTCATTCTGGACATCGAAAAGATCTTCGCTGCTACGGTCGTAGCGTTCGGTCCACAAAGTTCGGCTTTCGTCAGCGTCGATCAACTGCACATTGATCCGCAGACGTTCGGAACCCCATTGAATGCTACCGCCAACAACATATCGAACACCCAATTCCGTGGCGACCTGCTGTGCGGGCACTTCTTTGTTCTTGTAGACAAACGACGAATTGGACGAAATGACGAATAACCGCCTGAACTTGGACAAATCAGTGATGATGTCTGTGGTAATCCCGTCAACAATGTATTGGCGTTCATCTCCGGCATCCAGATTGTCAAAAGGCATAACCGCTATCGAGGGTGAAGCATCCAAATCCGAACCGGATTGTCGTTTAATCGTATCGAGCCGCCATTGGAACACATAAAACAGCCCACCGATTGCCAGCAAAACTGCAATGCCGGCTAGAATCATGGGGCGGCCCGATTTAAACCAGGTATGAGATTTAGGCGACGAAACTTTCTGCACCAGCGTTGTCAGTGCGAGTGCCTTTTGATCAAATATGACCGACCAGGCGCGAATAGCGTCCGGTATGTTTTTTACTTTTTGCTCGCCTAAATCTTCGAAACTGAGGTCCAGCTTTCCAGATAATTGGTTGTACGCTGAGCCCGAAAGGCAAATACCGCCGGGTTTGCAGATGGCCTCAAGTCTGGCTGCGATATTGACACCATCTCCGTGCAGATCGTCGTCTTCGGCTATCACATCGCCGATATTAATCCCGATCCGGAAAACCAGAGATAGCCCATCGGCTTTGTCGGTGGCCAATTGGGCAAGATTTCCCTGCAGATCGGTGGCAAATGTAACGGCGTCGACTACACTTGAGAACTCGAACAGCAGCCCGTCGCCCATTTCCTTGATTATCCGGCCACTGTACTGTGCAACCTTGGGCTCAATTATCTTCTGTCTGATTGTACTGAATGCTGTACGCGTGCCGGATTCGTCGGAATGCATAAGTCGGCTGTAGCCGACAACATCTGCCGCTACGATGGTGGTTAGGCGCCTGTTGGACATAGCTGATCTCCGCCCTCAGTTGGCCCATCTGCCGAACAGAGAAATGGAGAATAATTACGTGCTCAGTGCACAGATAGGCCGTCCCAACTCCCAAGGTTAGCACATATTCTCTTTGAATCGAATATCCGGCAATTTTTTACGATGCCTGTCCAGGGTTTCACCGTGTGCTTCCTTCAACTGAGTTCGCCAGCCTTTTCGGTGACCGGTGACGATGCCTTCCGACAATTCAAATTGCGACACAGCCTCAATGACCGAGAAGGGCTCGAAGCCGTCATTCGATCAATTTCACCAATGCCTGCTTCTGGCATCAGGCGAACATTCCGCGTTCACCCCGTACAACCCTCAAAACCGAATTTTGAATACAGCTGGGGTTTCAAAAGATCATCTACTTCCGATGATCAAAAAAACCGGTGCGCAGGAAATTTACGGTTTGTTTCTGAACCAGCGCGTTTTGCGGAAAAAACGTATGTGAAGCATCTACGACTATGTGGTCACGCATGCCCGGCACTTTTGTACTTTCCACGGAGACTTTGCCGTCATCATCTCCCGGGATAAGAGACGATGATACAGGATCAATACTGAAATCGCCGGCAATGACACCCAGTTCATAATCCACCTTGCCCAACAATTCATCAATGCCCGTTTCAGTGGTGGTGAGTTGTTGGCCCGCCGGGCCATAAATCGACTCAAACAGCCAGGTTTCTTTCAGGACATCCGCCACTTCGCTACCGCCGTTTGGCGAGGCAAGCTGCACGACACGACCGAGATTGTCCGGCCGGTATTTGTTGAGAACGCCCCGAACAACAATTCCGCCCATCGAATATCCAACAAAGTGTACTGGTTTGTGTGGGCTGATCTGCTCGGCTATGTCTCCGGCCACCATTGCAGTCAGTGTTTCCAGATCGTGCTCGGTGGAAGGGTAATCAAGGTTGAAAACCACATAGCCCTTTTCTTTCAGGAAATCTTCAAGATCCCGCATATGGCTGCCGGAACGGGCGATGCCATGAAGCAGGATGACCTGTTCCTTGTGCTGACCGGCAGCAATACCCGCCCCGGCAAAAAAGGGCTGCGCCGCTACGAGGCAAATCAGAAGAAAATTCGGAATACGTTTCATGATGTTGGTGTGGGAGATGAATACGGAAATTTCAAGGGGACAAAGTGAAAGTTGAAAAGAACAAATTACAATAATTTGTGAAATGCGTAGATCTTACCGCCAAACCTCATCACGCCACCAGGGAGTAAACCATGAAACCGGAAGGACCCTTGCCTGTCCACCGCGGGTTTTGACCCAGGCCCAGCACGAATACTATAATAAACCCAAACCAAAGCACGCAAGGAAACCGCATGTTCAAACACATAATGGTACCGATCGATCTGGCAGAAAAAGAAAAATGGCGCAAAGGCATCGAGGTTGCTGCAAACCTGGCAAAAACCTATGGGGCCGATATGACTTTCGTCAGTGTCAGCGGTGGCATACAGGCAAAAGTTTCCCATTCAATGGAAAAATACAGTCGCCTGCTGGCGGAGTTTGGTGACGAAATTGGTGAAGCCCATGGCATCAAGGTGGGAAGCCGGAACTATTCCGTACCCGACCCAAGCGTTGAAGTTGATAAAAAACTGATCGAGGCAATTGAGGAACTCGGTGCCGATCTCGCAGTCATTGCCTCCCATCAACCCGGTTGGATCGAATATCTGGTAGATTCCCACGGCGGTCGGCTCGCCACCCATGCCCCGATTTCGGTGTTTGTAGTGCGGGAATAGAAGAATTATCGGAATCTGCCACGTCTGCCTCTCCCATTCTCCATCCGACTCTCCTATATTTGCTCCATGGCCAAATCTCCGAAGAATACGGAAAACAAACAGGGTTTCGAGGAAGCACCGCAGCAACCGCTGAGTGGAGAACCGCTTTCCGGTTCCGTATCGGGTTGGGCAGATGAAATTTCAATAGCGGCTTCAAAATCCGCCAAAAAACCCAAACTTCCCCCCACCCGTTCAAAGAAGGAAGGCAAATCTTCGCGCGGCACCGTGATCGGTGGGGCAGCTTCGCCGAAGGAACGCGCCGCAACCGGCCTCAACCCGATTGCAGGACTGGATGTATCGCTGGAGGAGGCAGAACGCCTGCTCGGAAAGACCGGCAAGTCAGCAGACAAGTTTGTTGAACCCAAACAGATCTTCAACGAAGCGGTGTCCCCCAACAAACAGGGTGCCGGTGCATTTGAAAGTGGCGTCACCGCAACCGTGGCGTCTTTGTCAAAACTGATTGAAGGCGGCGATCCGAATTTGATGAAAGAATGGGTGCCGCACCGCCCTGCCCGCCCGGTGAAATCCGATGGCGGGATCGAACTCAAGATGGTGACGGATTTTGAACCCTCCGGCGACCAGCCCACGGCGATAGCCGATCTGGTTGAGGGATTAGGGAATATAGAAGTTTTGGGCACATTATCTGCCTCCGCCGACCCATCCGGGCCGCAGTACGTTCACGCGCAGGCGCATTTGAATGACTCAAATGCTGGCGCTGCCACGGAAGGCGG
>JBPCWL010000165.1:0-5732 GCA_051009575.1 Rhizobiaceae bacterium | reverse complement strand
CGCCAAGGGTATGCTGATCGTGATGATGGCTACTGCTGTGCAAGCAGAAGACTTCAAAGTGCCTGCCCGATCGAAAGAAGCAATCAAAGCGTTAGGTCAATCAAGTTGGCAGGCGCTCGAGGATGGTCTCGATGTGATGAGAATTATCACAGGGGATGGGTTGGTTGTCACGTCCTACCGTATCTCGCCCAGCCGCTTCAATTTCGATGTCGTTTTACAGGATGACAAAAAGGGTTCCCGTGCACGGGAGATCGGTGAACGCGAAGGCGCCGTATTGGTAATCAATGGCGGCTTTTTCGCTGAACGCGATACCGGCATGTTGTACTCGATCGGATATCTCAAGTTGAATGGTGTTGTTCAGTCCAAAGGATGGAATGATTCTGGAGGTTTGATTGTCTTTAAAGGCGATGGTTTGGAATTGATTCCAACTCACAAGGGGATTCCAAAAGGAGATTATGACGTATTGCAATCCAAACCCATGATCATCGAACCGGGCGGAATATGGGCACTTGGAAGCAATCTTGGGGAGACAAAACACCGTACAATGGTGTGCCGTATGGCAAATGAGCAAGTCATTTTCATTCTTGTCACGAGATCCGGACTTAGCCTTTATGAGGCAGGTTGGATGCTGCGTTCATCCGAACGAGGTGGATTTTTCGGTTGTGATTCTGCTGTAGCACTGGACGGAGGAAGGTCAACTCAGGTCTGGTATTCTGGCCGTCCCGACTATTCGTATTCCGGGATTGCCCCCGTTCAAAATTTTATTGTGGTTCGTCAGCGGGATAATTAATCCAGATCGCAGTTTTTACATGACAGTTTGTTGGAATTTGAGTAATCAGGAATCTGAAATGCGATGGCGTCGCATTTTGCGGGAAGATTTTTCCTGAACCATTGAAGTCCTGTACGCCCGGATATCTTTTTCCGGGCTCTTACTCCGCCCGGATAGCAGACGGAGATATGTCATGCAGAGACCAGATTATTTTACCCTACATAACGGCGAAAAATCCAGATTGCCATTTTCAGATCGCGAGTATGAAACACGGCTTTCGAAACTTCGCGATGCCATGGAATCCTTAGGACTTGATGCAGTTTTGTTCTCGTCCATGCACAACGTAGCCTACTATTCCGGATTCCTCTATTGCGCGTTCGGGCGGCCCTATGGCTGCATTGTTACGCAATCACAATGTGTGACAATTTCAGCCAACATTGACCTTGGACAACCCTGGAGGCGTTCATTTGGTGAAAATATCATCTATACCGACTGGAAACGTGACAATTATTTTTGCGCGATCCAGTCAGTAGTCCCAAACATCAAACGTTTGGGAGTTGAATATGATCATCTTAACCTCGAACTGCATGGCAAATTAACCGCAGCACTAGGGAATGTGCAATTTGATGATGTATCCACAGTGGTTATGAATCTTCGGATGGTCAAATCCAGTGAAGAAATTGCCCTGATTAGAGAAGGCGCCAGAGTGGCCGATATTGGTGGGGAAGCTGTTCGCAATTCGATCCGGGAAGGCGTACGCGAAATCGATGTGGCAATGGCAGGCCGGAATGCTCTTGAACTGGAGATTGCGCGTTCTCATCCAGATAGTGAATTGCGCGACAACTGGGTATGGTTTCAATCCGGTATCAATACGGATGGGGCCCATAATCCTGTAACCGCCCGTAATTTAAGCTTCGGGGATATTCTTTCACTGAATATTTTTCCCATGATTTCCGGTTATTATACTGCGCTAGAGAGGACCCTGTTTCTTGGTGATCCCGATCCGCGAAGCCTCGCCATTTGGGAAGCAAATGTTGCTGTCCACAAACGGGGCCTCGAGCTGATCAAACCCGGTGCGAAATGTTCAGACATTGTGGCAGAGCTCAACGATCTTTTTGCCCAACATGGATTACTACAGTGCCGGACATTTGGTTATGGTCATTCATTCGGCGTGCTATCCCATTATTACGGGCGCGAAGCTGGCTTGGAATTGAGGGAAGATATTGAAACGATTCTGGAGCCGGGAATGGTTGTTTCAATGGAACCGATGGTAACAATTCCGGAAGGGGAACCGGGTGCTGGCGGCTACCGGGAACACGATATTCTGGTGGTTGGGCAGACAGATGCCGAAAACATCACCTGTTTTCCTTTCGGGCCTGACGAAAATATTGTTTTATGAATTTCAACCACCGCGCCTTTCGGGGCGCGGTGCCTCAAGCTCGTTCCTGAAGTGGTGATTTGCCGTACATCTCACGATAACATTTTGAAAAATGTGACGCGGAAACAAATCCGCATGCGATGGCGACATCCACGACCGGCATGGTTGACTGCATCAGTAAATGCCTGGCTCGATCCAGACGGATCTCAAGGTAGTAGCGCGCTGGTGAGCGGCCCATATGCTGCTGAAAGAGGCGTTCAATCTGGCGCCGGGAAAGTCCGACAAAATCGGCAATTTCTATGAGCTGTAATGGCTCTGCAATGTTGGCTTCCATGAACTCGATAATGGAAAGTACTTTTGCGTTTTGAACACCAAGGCGGGCACGGAGTGGGAGACGCTGACGGTCATTCGGGTTGCGGACACGATCGGTCAGCGCTTGTTCGCAAACACGGTTCACCAAATCCTCACCAAGATCACCCTCAATCATTGAAAGCATCATGTCTAGGGCAGCTGTTCCGCCTGCACATGTCCAGGTATTCCCATCCATCTCGTAAAGATCAGCATAAACTTCCACATCAGGAAAATGTTCTGCAAATCCGGGGAGGTTCTCCCAGTGGATTGCACAGCGCTTCCCTTTCAGCAATCCAGCCGCTGCCAACAAGAACGCAGCAGTGCACAATCCACCTACAACAACGCCGCTGTTTTTGTTTTCCCGAATATAGGCAAACAGGGACTTGTTGACTGCTTCTTCCACCCCAATTCCAGAGCACAGGAACATATTTGACGGTCTGCGTGAACTTGCGAGGGATTCGCGCTCTTGTTTCAGGCTCGTCTCGACTGCAACCTCAACGCCGTTGGATGCGATTACCGGAGCACCATCCATTGATGCCAAGCGCCAGGAATAAAACTTCCGACCAAGCATCCGGTTTGCAATCCGCAGCGGTTCAACGGCCGTTGCAAATGCAATCATGGAAAAATTAGGTACCAGGAAAAAAACGATTGAGCGGCAATCAACGTTTGCCGGTCTTTCAATTACCTCTTCGAACTCCGCCATATGATTCATACGAAGCACCCTTAAAATATCGCGTCAGCGACATTGGCACAATGTGTCGCAAATGCAATCATAAAATTACGCTAAGAGAATATTTTTTTGTTTTACGAGAAGCTTACTTTTGGAAATTTTCTAAATTTTCAGAAGTTCATCAATTTTTTCAATAAGATAATCCCACTCGTGTGTGGGCTTCAGATCGGTAGTTTGCGCGGGGCCGTGTTCCGTTGGACGCGGAATGAACGCCGTTTTCAGCCCATTTTTCCTTGCAGCGACAAGGTCATCATTGTGTGCTGCCACCATCACAACTTCTTCGGGTTGCAGTCCCAGGGCGGCAACTGATCTGAGATATGACTGTGGATGCGGCTTGAATTTCTGGGCAATTTCGGCACCGACAACACAATCCCACGGAAGGTTCCCATACTTTGCAAGCCTCGTCATCAATGCGATCGATCCGTTGGAGCAAGGGGCTATTATTGTTTTTGCTTTCAGTTGTTCGAGACCCGGAACACTATCCGGCCAAGGCGGCAGTTTTTCCCATGCCCGATTGAATTCACTACGTTCAATGTCGTCGAATTCGTTTCCTATGCGTTTTTCATCCAGCAGTTCATCGAGGTTTTCACGGTGAAGTGTGTCAAGCGGAACGTAACCCCGATTTCCGGATCTGATCCGTTCCATTGCCGGTTGATATTTTCCTCGCCAGGCATCTGCAAAATCAAACGGATCCAATTCGATGCCTTTTTCCGCAAAAACCCGTCTTGTAACGTCAGCAACGCCGCTTCGCCAATCCACGATCGTTCCGAACACATCGAAGATGAAGGCTTTGGGGTTGCTCATATGATTCTTTCTGGTGGCTGCGAATTAATGGGTCGGTTCTTGATCCCGGCCAATATACACGGTAGCGATTGACCAACGGAAATCAACTCGCAGGCCGCAAAATGGCTCGTCGCCCAGGCAAATCGAACATCAACTCCCAGCAATTGCAACAAGCGGAGGTTCAAAACCTAATCATGATGTTGCGTTCCGGGAAACACAAGGAATTGGAGAGGGTGGCGAAAAAGCTGATCAAACGGCATCCAAACGCACCAGTTCTTCGTGATCTTCTCAGTAATGCGCAGTTGGCGCAGTCCGATTTTCAAGGTGCAGCCGGTCCTCTTGAAACGCTGCTTGACATGAATCCTGATTATGTTGATGGTGTATATAACCTTGGTCTGGCCTATATGAATTTGGGCCGTGCGGAAGACGCCATTGTTCGCTTTCGGGAAGTTGTAGAAAAAAGGCCGCAAGATGCTGATGCATTCAACAATTTGGGCGCCGCTTTGTTTGAGCTGGAGCAATATGAAGATGCAATATCAGCATATGAAAAGGCAGTAGAACTCAAACCTGATTTCGTTCCGGCGCTTAGAAACATCGGTGCCGCATTACGAGATATGCGCCGTTACGAGGAATCAGAAAAATACCTTTCAAAAATACCGTTTCTGATGCCGCGTTATGCACCAGGACACTTGAGTCTTGGTATGACTTACAAGCACATGGGCAAAGATGAAAAAGCCCTCTGTTGTTTTGAAACAACCCTCAAACTTGATCCTGACAATCGCGAGGCAAACTACGAGATCGGGAATATTCACGCAAATTCGGGGCGGTTCACGGATGCAATTGATGCCTATCGCAAGGTCAATTCACCGGAAACACGGATAAAAATTCTGGAAATGATGCACCAGGGAGGAGAGAACCCGGAAGAGCTGTTGGAAAGCATGAAACGCGTTAATGCCGCTGAACCCAGGAACCTTCGGGCAGCAGCATTCAGCGCATTTGCCAGCCAACAATATGACGTACCAGAAACGCATCCATTCGCACCTGACCCCTTTCGCTTTGTTTCCATTCGCAATATCCAGGAATTCCTCAGTGGCGAACCTGATTTTCTGCCGGATTTGATGCTGGAGGCGGAAAAGGTAACCGCTGTTTGGGAAAACCGGACAACGCGTGGCGGGTTTCAAACACATGGCAATCTGTTTGAGCAGGGTAATATTTTTTCCAGGCTAGAAGAAATTATCAGGAGCCATCTGAAATCCTATGTCAAAGAATTCAGCGACAAAGACGCAGGCATCATCCAGCATTTTCCAAAAACATTCGAGTTGAACGGCTGGCATGTAAAACTTGTTAAGTCAGGATTTCAGAAACCCCACATCCATACACGTGGTTGGGTCAGCGGGGTGCTTTATCTGAAAATTCCAAAGGAAATAAAAGGCGACGAAGGTGCGATTGCGTTCAGTCTGCACGGTTATGGATACAGGAAGGAGAAAGAGGAAATTCCGGTCAAACAACATATTCCGAAAGAAGGGGATCTGGTCCTCTTTCCATCGTCCTTGTTCCACCATACGATTCCATTTGAATCCGATGAAGACAGGCAGTGCATTGCATTTGATGTGCTGCCATTCTAAAGGTGCTCTGCGCACATCAGCGGGTTACGATTTTTAGCCAGTCTTTGGAGTTGGTTGCCACAAAGTCATAACCAATACGCGGATTGGTCTTCACCC
>JBPCWL010000164.1:0-10672 GCA_051009575.1 Rhizobiaceae bacterium | reverse complement strand
GTATAGCGACGTCAGAAAATGTCGAAGTAACTCTTACCCTTGCATCGAATAAACGTCGGTGAACCAACATGGTCAGACCAACAAAGCAGATGATGCCCGCGATAGACCCGGCGACAATTGCAAGCATTTGCTTGTTGGCAGCCGAGATGAAGTGTTCATAGATGAAATGTGGGGTCAGGAGGCCAATTGCATGCCCAAAGAAGAGGAAGATGATTCCGACATGGAATAACACAGACCCCCAAATCAACTGGCGCCGTCTGAGCAATTGGCTTGAACCGGATCGCCAGGAATAAGGTTCACGGTCATAACGGAATATGCTTCCCAAAACCAGGACTGCCAAGGCTATATAGGGATAAACCCCGAAAAGAAGCTGATGGATGAAATCAGGCATGGTTATTGTGCCTCCCCTGCGTTGGGTGTTGCGTTCGGATTGTTTTCAAGATTTTCCGGCTTTCTCCGGGAAGCCCTCACCTGGCGTTGCAGGCGGTCGGGCCCACAGGCATTCTCGCCTGCGTTGCCGCCAAAGGTGACCGCTTCTTCTTCCCAGATGGCGTCCAGTGCATCCAGATCTTCAGGATCATCCTCAGGCCTTGCCAGAATGGATTTCACAAGACCCTGGTCAGGCTTTGAATTGGCAAACGCTTCCAGTGCAAGAAACACGTTTGCATAGATTGATTTCCGCTTTTTCAGGCGTTTGCGTAGTGCTGATACTATATGCAAAGTCTGCGAGAGCATCTCCTGCGCCTCGCTTTCTGTTCGGGTTGCAAGATACTCAAGGAAAAGGGGCAAATAATCCGGCAATTCCTTTTCATCAATCGACAGTCCGTTTTCTTCATAGACTGCCATCAAATCGACCATCGCCTGACCGCGATCACGGCTTTCTCCATGAACATGTTCAAACAAGTGCAACGAGAGAGAACGGGTGCGGTCAAACAGAAACACATAGCGTTCCTGAGCATCATACAGCTCGCTATCGGCAATATCTCTTGCCAACTCCGCAAGTAGCTTGGTTTCCCGCTTTTTTGCCTGATTACCTGCAGTCAGAATTTCAATCAATCCTGGAAGTGCAGAGTGAATTTCCTGCGAAGGATAGGAAAGCAATATTGAAGCAGTCTTGAGCGCGGTGATCATCATACAATCTCCTTGAACAGGTCTGTTGGGGTTTGCGTCGTTCGCGGCTTCTTGCCGCCAAACATGTCGCTTTCAGCACCACCGGCGGAACAACCATTACCAAAGGAAAACCCGCAGGAACCACGAAGATCATAAGCATCTTCCGTGATTTCACGGTGAGATGTTGGAATGACGAACCTGTCCTCATAATTGGCGATAGCCATTATGTGGTACATGTCCTCAATCATCTGCCCGGTAAGGCCGACCTTCTTGGCAATTTTTTCATTAATCATTCCGTCGATTGTTTTTGACCGCATGTAACTGCGCATGGCCAACATTCGCTCAAGTGCGCTAACAACTGGCTCTTCCTTGCCTGCGGTAAGCAAATTTGCGAGATATCGAACCGGAATCCGGAGAGATCGGACATCAGGTATATCGCCATCAAATCCGATCTTTCCGGTTTCTGCCGCTGCTTGAAGGGGCGACAACGGCGGAATGTACCAGACCATTGGAAGGGTACGGTATTCAGGATGAAGCGGGAACGCCACTTTCCAATCCATGGCCATTTTGTAAACGGGTGAAGATTTTGCTGCTTCCAGCCAGGCTTCCGGAACGCCGTCCTTTTTTGCCTGGGCAATGACCTCCGGATCATTGGGATCAAGGAAGATCTTCAGCTGCTCTTCATAAAGATCGTGTGTGTCAGCCGTTGATGCTGCTTCGGAAATCTTGTCAGCATCATAAAGCATGACGCCAAGATAGCGGATACGACCGACACAGGTTTCAGAACACACAGTCGGTTGCCCTGCTTCAATTCGCGGATAACAAAACGTGCATTTTTCCGATTTACCGGATTGCCAGTTGTAGTAGATCTTCTTGTAGGGGCAGCCGGATACACACATACGCCAACCGCGGCATTTTTCCTGGTCAATGAGGACAATGCCGTCATCTTCCCGCTTGTAGATTGCGCCCGATGGGCAGGACGCAACACATGTCGGGTTGAGGCAATGTTCACAAAGCCTTGGAAGGTACATCATGAAGGTGTTTTCAAACTCTCCGTAAATCTCTTTTTGAACACCCTCGAAGTTGTAATCCTTTGAACGTTTAGAGAATTCGCCGCCCAGGATTTCTTCCCAGTTCGGTCCCCATTCAATTTTTTCCATTCGTTCGCCGGTAATGGAAGACCGCGGCCTGGCGGTGGGTGAAGCTTCGCATTCACCTGAAGTTTGGAGATGGCCATAATCAAAATTGAACGGTTCGTAGTAGTCATCAATTTCCGGGAGGTCCGGATTGGCAAAAATCTTTGCCAGGATACGCCACTTGGCGCCCATTTTCGGCTCGATTTTGCCGTTTGATTTGCGTACCCAGCCACCGTTCCAGGCTTTCTGGTTTTCCCAGTCTTTGGGGTACCCAATTCCAGGCTTGGTCTCCACGTTGTTAAACCAGGCATATTCAACACCTTCACGGTTCGTCCAGACGTTCTTGCAGGTCACTGAGCAGGTGTGGCACCCGATACATTTGTCGAGGTTCAGCACCATTCCGATTTGCGCGCGGATTTTCATTCTGCAGCCTCCTTCGCGGTAGATGATGAGGTGTCGCGATACGGCCCCTCCATCCAGTCAACTTTTTTCATTTTGTGAACAATGACGAATTCATCGCGATTGGATCCGACGGTTCCATAATAGTTGAATCCATAGGATTGTTGCGCGTATCCGCCGATCATGTGGGTTGGCTTGGTAATCGCCCGCGTGACTGAATTATGAATTCCACCACGCCGTCCTGTCACCTGGGACCCCGGCGTGTTCACGATCTTCTCCTGTGCATGGTACATGTAGATCGTACCTTCCTTCATGCGCTGGGAGACCACCACTCGGGCCACAATCGAACCGTTGACATTGTAAACTTCAACCCAGTCATTATCGACAAGGTCTGCTTTCGCGGCATCGACTTCGGATATCCAGACAACCGGTCCGCCGCGGTTGAGGGTAAGCATCAACAGGTTATCAGAGTAGGTTGAGTGGATACCCCATTTCTGGTGTGGCGTGATGAAGTTGAGAACAACCTGTTTTTCACCGTTCGATTTCGATTCGATTACCGGATTAACAGCCTTTGTGTCGATGGGGGGCCTATAAACACAGAATCCCTCCCCGAACGCACGCATCCACAGGTGATCCTGGTAAAGCTGTTGTCGGCCGGATAGCGTTCGCCATGGTATGTATTCGTGAACATTGGTGTAGCCGGCATTGTAACAGACCTTCTCCGATTCAAGTCCTGACCATGTCGGTGACGAGATGATCTTGCGGGGTTGTGCAACTACATCGCGGAAGCGGATCTTTTCATCTTCCTTGGGTATTGCCAAATGGGTGTGATCGCGCCCGGTAAACTTGGATAGTGATTCCCATGCCTTTACCGCGACCTCACCATTGGTTTCAGGAGCCAAAGAGAGAATGACTTCTGTTGCATCTACATCGCTGTCGATTTTCGGACGCCCCTTGGTCAAACCTTCTTCGGTTACAACACCATTGAGCTTTCCAAGCAATTCAACTTCATGCTCGGTATTCCAGGCAATTCCCTTTCCACCATTTCCAAGTTTGTCCATAAGCGGGCCAAGGGCTGTAAATTGCTTGTAAAGATTTGGATAGTCCCGCTCGACCACTGCCACGATTGGCATTGTTTTGCCCGGGACCGGATCCACATCTCCTTTCTTCCATTCCTTTACATCGAAGGGTTGCGCCAGTTCATTGGCGCTGTCGTGTTGTATCGGAAGCATAACAACATCTTTTTCCTTGCCCAGAATTTCTGGCGCTACTTCGGAAAACTTCTTCGCAATATCCTTGAAAATATCCCAGTCGCTGCGGGCTTCCCAGGCAGGGTCTGCTGCACTTGTGAGCGGGTGGATAAACGGATGCATGTCTGAAGTGTTCAGATCGTTCTTCTCATACCAGGTGGCAGTTGGGAGGACGATATCGGAATACACGCAGGTCGTTGACATGCGAAAATCAATGGTGACCAGCAAGTCAAGTTTGCCTTCTGGTGCTTCGTCATGCCAAACGGCTTCCTTTCCCCGCTGGCGGCCTTCATCTCCCAGATCCTTACCCATCACGCCATGTGACGTACCCAAAAGGTGTTTCAGGAAGTATTCATGCCCTTTTCCGGAAGAACCCAGTAGGTTTGAGCGCCAGACAAACAAATTACGAGGCCAGTTACGTTCATCATCCGGGTCTTCACAGGACATGCGCAATTTGCCAGATTTCAACTGATCCGCCACATAATCCTTTGGCTCTTTCTTCGACTTCGCAGCAGCCTTGGCAACATCCAGTGGATTTGTCTGTAACTGCGGAGCTGAAGGCAACCAACCCATCCGTTCGGAACGGATGTTGTAGTCGATCAACGTTGCATCCCAGTCGCCGTCAGGTGCGGTAGGTGACAAAATCTCATCAACCGTCAAAGTTTCATAACGCCATTGATCGGTATGCGCATAGAAGAATGACGTAGAATTCATCTGGCGCGGCGGGCGGTTCCAGTCCAGACCAAATGCCAATGGAAGCCAACCGGTCTGCGGACGAAGTTTTTCCTGCCCCACATAGTGGCTCCAACCACCGCCAGACTGACCTACACAACCGCACATAACCAGCAGGTTGATAATCCCGCGATAATTCATGTCCATGTGATACCAGTGGTTCAGTCCAGCACCGAGAATGACCATTGAACGCCCGTTGGTTTTTTCCGCATTGAGCGCGAATTCGCGAGCCACTGTAATAATCTGCTCTTTGGGAACTCCGGTAATCTTCTCAGCCCATGCAGGCGTATAGGGAAGGTTTTTATCGTAGGTTTTTGCGCTATTCCGATCGCCAAGACCTCGATCCAGACCGTAATTGGCAATGAAGAGATCAAACACCGTTGCGACCATCGCATCACCATCAGCCAGTGTAACTTTCTTGGCTGGAACTGAACGAACCAGAACACTGTCGTGATCTGTACCTTCGAAATGGTCATGCTCACGATTGCCAAAATAGGGGAACGCGACGCTTGCAATCTCATCGTGGGCATCATCCAGAATCAGGCTCATCTCTAGATCCAGATCGTTGCCCTTGTCATCTTTACCCTCAAGGTTCCACTTGCCCTGCTCTCCCCAGCGGAAACCAATTGATCCTTGTGGGACGACCACTTTTCCGGTGTTCGAATCTATTCCAACCGTTTTCCATTCAGGGTTGTTTTTCTGGCCAAGATTTCCCTTGAAATCAGCGGCCCGCAACTGGCGGTCCGGAACATAGTTTCCGTCCTTTTTCACAAGACGCACCAGCATAGGCATATCGGTATATTGCCTGCAGTAATCCTCGAAATACTCGGCCTGCCTATCTAGATGGAATTCCCTGAGAATCACATGCCCCATGGCCATAGCCAGTGCCGCGTCGGTGCCTTGCTTCGGGTGAAGCCACATGTCTGAAAATTTTGCAGCTTCAGAATAATCCGGCGATACAACAACCGATTTGGCGCCCTTGTAACGAGCTTCCGTGTAGAAATGCGCATCCGGGGTTCTCGTTTGCGGCACGTTTGAACCCCATAGCATCAGAAATCCGGAATTGTACCAATCGGCCGATTCCGGAACATCTGTCTGCTCACCCCAGGTCATTGGCGACGCCGGAGGAAGGTCGCAATACCAGTCGTAGAAAGACATGCAAGTGCCACCCATCAGGGAGAGGTAACGAGAACCTGCTGCGTAGGACACCATAGACATTGCCGGGATAGGCGAAAATCCAATTACCCTGTCCGGCCCCCACTTGCGGGCAGTATAAGCGTTCGCAGCTGCAATGATTTCATTGACCTCATCCCAAGTCGAACGGACGAAGCCACCGTGCCCGCGAACCTTGATATAGTCCCGCCGTTTTTCCGGATCCTCCTGAATGGCGCTCCATGCACCAACAGGAGTTTTTACCGCACGCTCCTTACGCCACTGCTTCAAAAGGCGTGAACGGATCAACGGATACTTCACCCGGTTTGCAGAATACATGTACCAGCTGTAACTGGCACCCCGTGAACAACCGCGAGGCTCATGGTTGGGAAGATCCGGACGCGTGCGCGGATAATCTGTCTGCTGTGTTTCCCAGGTGACAATGCCTCCCTTGACATAGATTTTCCAGGAACAGGAACCTGTACAGTTGGCACCATGCGTTGAACGAACAATCTTGTCGTGCTGCCAACGTTTGCGATAGGCATCCTCCCAGTCGCGGTTTTCATTCGTTACAACACCGTGGCCATCCGAGTAGGTGTCGACATTCTTCTTTGCCAGAAAATTCAGACGATCGAGGAGATGAGACATTTTTGGTTCTTCCCTAATTTATTTGTTTTTGGCAGGGCCGATTTTTCCGCCCTGCCGCGTTAGCTGATGGTCTTATGGATTTTGGATGTATGCGTTCTTCCGGAGGTAGAACCACCAGTTGATGACGATGCAGAGAACGTAGAAGGCCGCAAAACCGTAGAGTGCAATTTCCGGTGTTCCCGCTTTCAACTGTTCTCCAAACACTTTCGGGATGATGAATGCCCCGTATGCTGCAACAGCAGCGGTCCATCCAAGCACAGGCCCTGCCTGCTCCTTGTCGAAAGCAACCGCAATGGTACGGAAGGTTGATCCGTTGCCTATTCCTGTTGCAGCAAACAGGATCAAAAACAGCCCAAGGAACGGCCAGAAAAACTGCTCCGGAGTTGCTGAGGCGTAGGCTGCCTGGATAAAGTAGGCAACCCCAAGAGCTGAAGCGACCATGATAATGGAAATCCACTGGGTCACACGGGCACCGCCCAGCTTGTCAGCCATCATTCCTCCAACCGGACGGATCAGCGCTCCAATGAACGGTCCCATCCATGCATAGGTGAGAGCGCTTGGACCGTTCGGATTTGCGGTGTTGTGAGTCATGACACCGTCAACGAGAAGGTGCTGAAAACCGAAAACAACCTTGATGGTCAATGCAAGTGCGGCTGAATAGCCGATGAAGGATCCGAAGGTCATTGTGTAGATGACGGTCATTGCCCAAGTGTGCTTATTCCCGAATATCTTGTACTGCCGTGTAAGGTTCTGACCAACAGAACCGGGTATCATTTTCAGCATGAATACGGTCAGGGCTATGACGATAGGCAATACGATCCACTTGGAGACATCGAAGCCGGAGCCACCTACATTTGCCGGCAACATGAGCCACAGACCAAATCCGGCAGCAATGAAGCCGACCAGGAGCATGCCCGTGATGATTGAGAACGCACCGATGGGATTGGGGATATCCGGAGAGACATGCTCATCGCGTATATTGTTCATGCCCCACCAACCGATAAATGCCAACGGCACGAGGGCCAACAACCACACCAAGCCAGCATTATGAATGAAAGTTTCGGTACCGGCCGGGATTTTTCCGATCAGCGTACCGGAGGTATTGACCAATGTGCGGCTTTCACCACCAAACAGACCGAAGGTCATGACCAGAGGGATCACGATCTGCATCGTGGTCACTCCAAAATTTCCCAGACCGGCATTCATGCCCAGTGAATACCCTTGCGTCTTTTTCGGAAAGAAGAAGCTGATGTTGGACATGGAAGAGGAGAAGTTTCCACCGCCGATGCCTGACAGGAAGGCAAGAATCTGGAATTGCCAAAGTGGTGTATCCGGATTCTGCAAGGCAAGACCCGCACCAAGTGCCGGGATCATCAGCAGCGCGGTTGTGAAAACGATCGTGTTTCTTCCACCTGCTATGCGAATAAAAAATGTGCTTGGAATTCTCAACGTAGCACCGGTCAGTCCGGCAATGGCTGCCAAAGTGAAGAGCTGGGACTTTTCAAACGGAAAACCCAGATTGATCATCTGAACAGTGATGATGCCCCAGTAAAGCCAAACAGCGAAGCCGCAAAGCAGACTTGGTATGGAAATCCAAAGGTTGCGAGTAGCAATTTTTTTGCCTTCGCTTTCCCAGAACGCTTCATCTTCTGGATTCCAGTTTCTTAGATCTTGTCCCACTTTTTTCTCCTAAGCTGAAATTGCGGCGGGCCTGCGTGGCCCGCCGGTTGATCGAGTAATGTTGTTAGTGCGGAACATCCGACAGATGTGTTTGTTCTGTCAGTTGTGGATATTTGGCACGATCCATTTTGCGGATGGCCAGATGCATCCAGATTGTACTGACGGCAACAATCACGAACATGAGCATGAATACCGCTGACCAGACGTGAAAAACGTCGAGCAGGATGCCGAAGGAAATCGGCAAAACAAATCCACCCAGGCCACCAATCATTCCGACGAGACCGCCCACTGCGCCAACATTGTTGGGAAAATAGACCGGGATGTGTTTGTAGACAGCCGCTTTTCCAAGGCTCATCACAAAGCCAAGGATTACGGTTAGGAACACAAAGAAGTAGAGCGGAATACCAAAGCTGAATTCGATAAGGCGTTCGGACCCGTCTGCGTTTGGGATACCCTGCACAATATAGGAGGTTTGCGGATAGCTCATGATGAACAGGACAATCAGCGAAACTATGAATGTCAGATACATAACGAACCGCGCACCCCAAACATCCGACATCCAGCCACCAAGTGCCCGAAAGATCGAACCGGGGAGCGAATACATGCCTGCGAACACACCGGCAGAAGTCAGTGCCACTCCGTAGGCGCCGACGTAATAACGTGGCAAGAATGATGCAAACGCGACAAAGGCTCCAAAGACGAAGAAGTAATAGGTAGCAAACCGCCAGACCTGTATGTCTTTTAACGGTTCAAGCTGTTTTGCGGCAGAGACGGGTTTTTCACCAGTTTTGCGTTGTTCGACACGAACCGGGTCTTCCTTGGCGAAGTAATAAAAGGCAATGGCCATGAGAACCAGGGCCACTGCATAAACGCGAGCTGTGTCTTCCCAGCCGACTGCTATAACAAGAAAAGGCGCTGCGAAGTTTGTAACCGCTGCTCCCACGTTACCAGCACCAAATATCCCCAGTGCCGTTCCCTGACGTTCAGCTTCAAACCAACGGGAAACATAGGCAATGCCAATAATGAATGAACCACCTGCAAGTCCGAGCCCCAGCGCAATCATCAAGAAGACTGCATAAGTCTGAACCGACGCTAACAGCCAGACAGAAACAGCCGTAATCAGCATTTGAAGTGGCAGCATAATTCGTCCGCCGAATTGGTCAGTCCAAACGCCAAGGAAAATTCTGCTCAATGATCCGGTGAGAACAGGCGTTGCAACCAAAAGGCCAAATTGGGTTTCGGTCAAACCCAGATCCTGCTTGATTTGCACACCTATGATTGAAAATATCGTCCACACAGCAAAACAAACTGTGAATGCCAATGTACTTAAACTTAGCGCCCTGACTTGGTCACCACGGGATACACCATCGATATTATGCATTTTCAATCCTTCCTGGAGATTGCAGCCGGATGGCTGGAGTAACTAATTGTTTTGCCGAACAACGGATGCGTGCGCGTCTGAACGGCAGCAGTCAGGAACTTCTCCACAGGTGATTTTTTCCCCTGTGGAATATTTGGATCGATATGAAACCTCATTGCCTATCCCCTTGTTCCTGCCTGAAGGAAACAACACCGAACTTCCGATGCGCCTATATTTTGGGAATTCTTGAGGTGAAAACCTTGATATAAATCAATAAGAAAATCTTGAGCTCACAAACAAGGGCTCTCTACCGTACAATCATTCGAGGAGATGAAAACAATCAAGTTTCACCATTGATCCATGCAAGACATTGCTTTACATAAGCCGGAAACAGGCTTGATATTTATCAATTAAAGTAATGCGTGCGAGTGACCTGCCAGATATTAGATCCCTGAAACTGTTCGCCTCAATGACGGACAACAGTTTTGAAGATCTGATTCGTGCAGCCTATCTGCAAAACTTTCCGGGACAACTTGAACTGATTAGAGAGGGAGATCCTGCAGATTTCCTTTACATAGTGCTCGACGGAAGTGTTGAACTGTTCGGCAGATCCAACGGACGGGAGTCCAGTCTGGCTGTAGTTAAACCTATCGGCAGTTTTATTTTGGCGGCAGTATTGAAAGATGCTGTCTATCTGATGTCTGCCAGAACCTTGGAGCATTCCAAACTGCTGATGATCCCTTCCGAGAATGTTCGCAATGCGTTTAATGACGACGAAAACTTTTCCCGGGCGATCGTGGAAGAACTAGCGAATTGTTATCGCTCAGTTGTTAAAGAGCACAAGTCATTGAAGCTTCGGACTGCCGTTGAAAGACTTGCCAATCGTCTATTGAAAATCAATGAAGATCAAGGGAATAACGGCTCAATCGAATTGCCGTATGACAAGAAAATACTGGCTTCACTTCTGGGTATGACGCCCGAAAACCTTTCGAGGGCGTTCAACACACTGAAACCTTATGGCGTGAGAGTTGATGGTCCAAAAATAACGCTAGATGATATTGATTCACTTTTGGTCTTGGCCAAGCCCAATAAGCTCATCGACGATCGAAATACATAACCAGTCGACCCAAGTAACACCTGCTTTCGATTGCAGAGAGTGGGGCTGACCTAGGGAAGTCGCGGGGCAGCTTCGATCAGTGTTTTGG
>JBPCWL010000163.1:0-24378 GCA_051009575.1 Rhizobiaceae bacterium | reverse complement strand
GACTGCGAAGTCGTGCTGGCTTAAGAGCAAAAATCACCACATTCCTGACTTCAATTTCGTAACTGCAACAAGGTGAACTGAGCATGGTAACTCCATGGAGAAAGTACTTGGTTTCTTGAATGGATTAGGTGAAATTTGTTGTGCCCGGCTCTTGGAATATTCCAAAAACTGCTGCGAATTGCCAGTTTAACTATTCGTGAAGTTTGAAGTCGCCGAACTGTCGATCTCGATGTCACCGGTTTTCCGGTTCCGATTACTGGGTGGATATGCGATGAATGAGCGCCATCAAATTATTGTCAATACGTATCTGGCCATCTATTCTGCGCGTGTCGAGCCGATGATTTTTAATATTTCACCTTTATATATAAACTAAAAATAGCAAAAAATAACTTGTTAATATGTTATAGTAATTTCTGTACGAAATTTATCTATAGAGAAAAAAATATATTACTTTTTATATCAATATAATATTTTTTAATAAAATCTCAAAATAAAAATATCATATGCTTTTCTTAAGTTTGAAAATAGAAAATTTACGCAAATTTAGATATAGGTAATATTTATATTCTTATATATTTGTCACGATAATAGATGTCGATTATTCCATCTATTCTAAAATATTTGGAATTCTTTTCTATTTAAACACAGGGTTTGCTTTCAACCGTTGCGCGGCCTGCTGTTTACCAAGAATCTCGAAACCCTTGCAATTGCCAAATGATTCGTTGACCGGCTCAATTGGTAAATATATTATTAATTTATAAGGGGAAAATCAACATATCTGCGAAGTGGGCGGCAGAGTTTTGAGTTGGAATCCTCGATTGATTTTAGGATTAATAAATGCGCGGGTCCACGATACTATCATTAATTATAGCATTGTTTCTTGCTGTACTTGCAGTGATTGGAGCGCAGTTCTGGCTGGATGCAGAACGGAAAAAAATCCTGGCTGCAAATAAACCAAAGGATGATTCACAGTACATCGTGGTTGCTGCGGAACCTTTGAGATTTGGCGAACGCCTGTCAAAATCCAAGGTTAAGAGAATTAAGTGGCCAGCCGGTTCCAGGCCAGCCGGATCATTCACTTCAATAACTGATGTAATAGGAAGTGACGAAGATACAGTCCGTTTTGTAATGGCTGCAATCGAAACAGATGAGCCGGTATTAGCCAACAAGATTACATTGCCTGGGCAGCGTGCAAAACTTTCTTCAGCTCTTTCTCAAGGAAAGAAGGCTGTTTCAATTCGCGTCAATGATGTGTTGGGTGTTGCCGGTTTTGTATTGCCGGGTGACCGTGTTGATATCATGCTGACCCGTGGCCGCAGAGACAGAAATTCTTATGTGGACGTTCTTTTGCAGGGTGTGAAGGTTTTGGCAATTGATCAGATTGCTGACGATCGCAAGGACAATCCTTCTGTTGTGCGTACCGTGACATTGGAAGTTTCTACTGCTGAGGCTCAAAAACTTACTCTAGCTGCGAATGTCGGCACGCTCTCACTTGCACTGAGAAATATTGCATCATCCAGTTTCGAATCCATCAACCGGGTTACCTTGAGGGATTTGGGCGGAGGAGAGGTTTCGCAGTCACTTGCAGAAGAAGTGATCAAGAAAAAGGATCCTGAAATTGAAGCTGTAAAAGAGGTTGTCGAAGCTGTTCGGCAACAGGTTGAATCCGTAAAGCAGGAAGTAAAGGCCGCTCAACAGCCAACGACGTTTCAACCGCAGCCTGTATTCAAGCCTGCTTATTCGATCGTTGGAGTAACCCGTGGGGGGAAACGGCAGGAATATAGATTTGATGAGGAAGATGAATTTGGGCAACTGGAGTCCAACTAGAATAATTTTTTAAATTTCAACAACTGAAACCGGTAAAATAATCGGGGAAGCTGGGTAAAAATGTTTAGTATCAATGTAGGTGGTGCGCTCAGGCCGCATACTCGAGTGTTTTTCACGCTCTTGTTCGCTGCTTTGTTGGTGGTTAGCAGCACAACTCTTTTCGTTCAGGAAATCTTGGCACAACAGCAATTTGTGAACCTTGGAAATGGTAATGTCAGCCAGGTAACGGTGCGTCCTGGAAAAACACTGACGATTGAAACTGACCGTGAGTTTGGTGATATCATTGTTGGAAATCCCAAAGTCGCGGACGTAGTGCCTCTTTCATCGCGCAGCCTGTATGTTCAGGGTAACGGTGTTGGATTCACCAATATTTCCATTCTGGATGCAGACAAAAATCTGCTGGGTGTGATCGATGTCCGGGTCAAAATTGACTTTGTGGAATTGTCCAGATCCATTCAAGCTGCTGTGCCGAGTGCGCGGGTAAATGCTACATCTGTCAACAACCGGATCAGGTTGTCAGGCAAGGTGAAAGACGCCGTAGATATGCAAAAAGTCCTGGAGATTGCTGAGCAATACGCGCCGGGAGACTCAAAAATTATCAACTCCATCAGGGTAAAGGATGCGCAACAGGTACAGTTGCAGGTCCGTGTGCTTGAGGTTACTCGCGGGAATGGCCGCGATTTGGGTGTGAACCTGTTAGGTGTAAGCGCGGGTGGTGTTCGCTTTGTTACTGGTGAAAGTCTGGGAGTAGGTGTTGAAAACAGAGCACTGACTCCTACGTTTGGCCGGGCACAACCGCAGCAGAATGCAGAGCCGTTCGGAACCTTCATCGGCAACCTTTTGGAAGTTGCCGGTTATCGTGTGGATGTGATAATCAACGCTTTGGAAGAAAAGGGACTGGCCCGCAGGCTGGCCAACCCAACATTGGTTGCAGTCAGTGGCAGAGATGCCAGTTTTCTAGCCGGCGGCGAGGTGCCAATCTCACGGACTGTAACCGGCCAAAACGGTAACGTGGCCACCGAGACGACATATCGTGAATTTGGTGTTCGATTGAACTTCACCCCCATCGTATTGGATGACGGCCTAATCCATCTGGATGTTGAACCCGAGGTCAGTGACATCAACCGGGCATTTTCTGATGGCGCAGGTAATCCGGGCTTTTCCACCAGGCGCGCGCGAACAAGCGTTGAGTTGCGGGATGGTCAAAGTTTTGCGATTGCCGGTTTGCTGCAAACTGTAAACGACCGCGAAATTCGCTCCCTTCCCTGGTTGGGGCAATTGCCGATACTTGGCAGTTTGTTCCGCTCAACCCGCTTTCAGAAAAACGAGACTGATCTGGTGATTTTGGTAACGCCGAAAATTGTTCGTCCGGCTTCACCTGATGAACCTTTGAGTTCGCCGCTTGATCAGACCCGTTCTTCCGATGACGTAGAACTGTTCCTGCTGGGAATGCTGGAAGTAGATAAGGAAATGATCCGTCGTTTCCATAACGGTGAGGGGATAATCGGCCCTTATGGACATATAATTGATCTGGAGTTTGGTGATGACCCACTTATTGCAAAAAAGTAAATTCCTGATCCCGCTGTTGTTTGCTTCAATATTGGTCGGCTGTGCTGACTACCTGAATCACAGAGATTCAGTAACGCTAGGAGCGGGAAATGCCCAGGAAGCAAATTCGGGGATTCATGAATCCGATCCCTGGCCGAAAGAGGTATTTGATACAGAAATACAGGTGGATGGTAACCGGTTACCGCAATCAAAAAGTCGGGAGAAAGTTAACGACGGTAGTTAGGCAACAAAGCGGAGACAAAAACTGATGTTGAAAAACTTGGCGCAAAGCAGGTTTGTCAAAAAATTGCTTCAGTTTACGCGGCTAGAGACAGGAGCAATTTTTGCGGAAGCACTGATTGTCATACCGGTAATTACAATTTTTGCAGTCGGTGTATTGGAGTTCAGTAATGTGCTTTGGCAACGACATCAAATGCAAGTTGGTGTTCGAGATGCCGCGCGCTATTGGTCACGCTGCAGACCCACTTTCCACAATTGCACAATTGCCACCGCTCGCAATATTGCATTTTATGCCCACCCGTCTGGGTCTGGGCAAGGTACCCTGCGCGTTCCGGGTTGGAACGAAGATAGTGAATTGAGCATAGATCCCGCTGCTCCTGTGTTTCCTTCACCAGCGACGCAATTGGTAACCGCTGTCGGCACGCTCGAGTATCAGGCTTCTCCGTTGTTCGGATTTTTGCAGGTGGGAGATGTAACGTTACGTGTGTCCCACCAGGAACGGATAATTGGATGGTAGGATTTATGAAAATAAAGAGACTCCTGCGCAACGAAACTGGAGCAAGTTTCTTTGAGGGCATCGTTGTATTTCCTATCGTGTTGCTGACCTTTTCAGCTTTGGTCGAATTCGGATTTGCGTCGTTTCAATGGAATCAGACAGTCAAGGCGCTGCAATTGGGTGCTCGTCAACTTGCGGTATCCAATATGTTAGTTTCGGCTGCTGATGCATCTGCTTTGACTGCCGATTATCCCGGAGCTGAAGGTGGGCCGACACCGCCGACGCCGGTGTCGGTAAGCTGTGGTGCTGGTGCTTCGGCATGTATTCCTGATGAAATTCAGAGGTTGGTACGTGGTAGCGACAATGACTGCGATCCAGAATTTGGAAACGGAATTCCAGGAATATGTGATTTCAATAACCGAATTCTGGAAGAAAACATAAGGGTTACCTACCAAAGAACGGGACTTGGTTATGTGGGCCGCCCGGCTGGACCAATTGTTACAATCATCATTGAAGCAAGAGACGTCAATTTTGAATTGCCAATAATGGGTGCACTGTTTGGCCTGGACGATATTTCCATACCGGCAAATCCCATAACCATCACCAGTGAAGATTTATCCAACTGCAGCGCAGCGTGTTGAGTAGGGGGCAAGTAGATGAACATGTCCGATAACTCAACAAGAGTGTTCCCTGTGTTGATCATCTATTCAAATTTGGCATCTGCAGAAAAACTGGAGGACATCCTGGGTCTGTCTTCCCGATACTCCACTTCGAAATTGGATTTTGAATCGATACCAAATTATGAACCGGCAACGGATCCGGAATTAATACTCGTTGATATCGAGCAATTAACTGACGACCAGATACTGGCTGTAGCCGAAATACGGAATCGGTTTCCGCTGGTTTCCATGATCGTAGTTTCAGAGGCACTAGAAGATGCTCAAATAAGGCGGCTGTTCAAGCTGAATGTGCATGATTGGCTTCGCAAGCCATTGGACAAAAGGGAGTTTCACAACACACTTTCCGCCTGTTTTCAGGCATCAAAAGGATCGGTGACCAATATCCACGGTATTACGGCACCTATAGGGGGAGCTGGAACCACAATAGTTGCGACATCAATTGCCAAGACAATGGCTGATGCGCTTTCCAAGGAAAAAAAGTCTGTAGCACTTGTTGATCTCGATTTTTCGACTGGAAATTGCGGATACGTACTGGGACTGAGAAACAATTACAATTTGGATTCAGTGATTGAAAATCCGAACAGGATTGACGCGGAATTCGTCAATCTGATCGAAAAACAGTATGAAGGTGGATTTTCCCTGTTTTCATTTAAATGGCCCCAACTCATTACTGCAAAAACGGGGTCGGAACTGGTTCTGAGGATGCTGGATGCGATCTGTGTGCAATATGATCATACAATTCTGGATATTCCCCACTACGAAGTGCCGTGGAAAGATGCAGTGCTTGAATCAGTAAACGATGTTGTCATTGTCTCTTACCTTACACTGCCTGCTATCAAGCACACCCAGGAACTCTCAAAACGCATAGCCAGCATTCGTGGCGAGACAGATAGTACGAATATCGTCTTCAACAAGTTTCAGAGAAAACTGTTTGGAAATCGCATCAAGAAGTCCAATTTGAAAGATGTATTCAAACGCTACAACATTCACAATTTCCGAAACGATGCGAATTCCATAGAGGAAGCAATAAACCGTGGGGTTCCGGTATCCGAAGTTTACGGCAGATCCAGGTTTTTGAAGGACCTTGAAAGTTACACGAAGAAGGTTTTGTTGGCGGAAAAAGTAGAATGATCAAAGAGAAATTCTTCATATCCAAATTTTGGACAACGGCGTGTTTTTTGATCTTTGCGTTAAGTTGTACGGAAACTTTTGCTGCTGGTGCGAGCCGCACTTTTCCGCTCTCTAACGAAATATCCAAGGTTCAGTTCATTCCTGTAGGCAATGTTCCGCGTGATCACGGCCCGGTGTCAAAAAAAGTGGTTGAGTTTCAAACAACGGAACGGCCAGGCACAATAATTATTTCCAATAGCAATCAATCCCTCCACCATGTGTTGGGAGGCGGCAAAGCGGCGAAATACAAAATTAGCGTGGGTCGGGATGGATTCAGTTGGACCGGAACAACAATTGTCGGCCGCAAGTCTGAATGGCCTGATTGGCGGCCGCCGGCAGAGATGCGTAAAAGAGAACCAAATTTACCAAAACTTGTTCCTGCAGGCCCCTTTAATCCCCTGGGGGCAAGGGCGATCTACCTATTTCAGAATGGGCGTGACACCCTCTACCGAATTCATGGAACCAACACGGCCGAAACAATTGGCGGGTATGAAACATCGGGCTGCTTCCGCCTGTCCAATGCAGATGCGCTGGAATTGTACGGCAAGGTAAAGATCGGTTCAAAAGTTATCGTGAGGAACTAAAGTGGGGACAATTAAGTGGTCGGTAGATTTTTTAAGAACAAAGATGGCAAAACTCCGAAATCCGAACGCGTAGAGCCTGTTGTTGAGTCGGATAGCGCTGAAAATATTGAGAATATTGATTCTGAAGTCAGTATTCAGACGCCAACGGCTGGAGCTAATAACCGACCGAGTTTTGTAAATGAACGGGTTCATCTTCATCGGTATCTGTTGGATCGCATCAATTTGGGTATCCTTGATACAATGGAGGAGTCTGAACTTCGAGAAGAATTCAGGCCTCTCGTTCGGGAGTATGTCAAGGAAAGTAATTTTCCGCTAAATGCAAAAGAGCTTGATGCTCTGATCTCAGACATCACTGATGAAATGCTCGGGCTTGGTCCAGTTGAGCCGTTGCTGGATGATGATTCCATTGCCGATATTCTGATAAACGGACACAAAAAGATATTTATTGAGCGCAATGGCAAACTCGAACGATCAGATGTCCGTTTCAAAGATGAAGAACATTTGATGCGGATTGTAAACAAGATTGTTGCATCAGTTGGTCGTCGAGTTGATGAATCAACACCATTGGTTGATGCGCGTCTAAGTGATGGCTCAAGGGTCAATGTGGCTGTACGCCCTGTAGCTGTAGACGGGCCTATGGTTTCGATCAGAAAATTTTCCAAACGCCCGTTTGATCTTGCCAGGCTTGTCAAGGGAGGAGCACTGGCTAAGGGCATGGCAGAGATGTTGTCGGTGGCGGCAACGGGCAAGATATCCATGCTTATTTCTGGAGGCACAGGCTCCGGTAAAACAACCATGTTGAATGCACTTTCTGCGTGGATTCCGGAAGAAGAGCGGGTAATAACCATTGAAGATGCGGCCGAACTACAACTTCAACAACCGCACGTTGGCAGGCTGGAAACCAGACCTCCAACGCTTGACGGCAGAAATGAAGTTCGCCAAAGAGAGCTACTGAAGAACGCACTTCGCATGAGACCCGACAGAATAATCGTCGGAGAGGTGAGGGGTGAAGAAGCGTTTGATATGCTCCAGGCAATGAATACCGGCCACGAAGGTTCAATGACCACTGTTCATGCCAACAATCCCAGGGATGCAATTTCACGACTTGAGCAGATGGTCGGGATGGCGGGTATGCCGATGTCTCAAATGAGTATTAGAACACAGATAGCTTCGGCAATTTCCGTTATCATTCAAGTCCAACGTTTGCATGATGGCACCCGGCGTATTGTTTCCATCTCAGAAATCACCGGGATGGAGGGAGACGTGGTTCAACTACAGGAAATTATGCGTTTTCAGAAGGAAGGTGTGGATAAAAACAACAAGGTAATAGGCAAGTTTAAAGCGACAGGTATCCGCCCCCGTTTTCTTGAAGAGATCAGAGAAATTGGCCTCACTGTTGATGATGCTTATTTCGATCCTTCGAAACCACTTTAGGTCCCAAATACATGATCATCATTCTTTACTCTGTAATTTTCGTGACGGCTCTTCTGCTTGCAGATTTGGCAGTCAGGCATTTCATTGGATTACGTCAGAAAAATACAGAAGTTAACCTGCGACTTCAGCTGATCAATGAAACTGGTGACCAGTTAGAGGCTCATGAAGCTTTGTTGCGCAAAAGAAGGCTTGGGAAAGATAAACAGTTTAGCTTTTCCAATACCTGGCTATCAAAGGTGTATACACAATCTGGAGTTCAAGCCAGTTTTGGCAAAAAAATGCTCATTGTCCTGGCAAGTTCTGTGATCATTATATTTGTGCTGAGCTTCTTTGTCGGCAATTTTTTTGTTCTCTTGGTAGTATCGGCGGTCGCGACTGTTTTTAGCAATATTGGGTTGTTATTGTATTTGAGAGCAAAGCGGATCAGAAAATATATACTGCAATTATCAGACGCCATTGATGTAATCGTCAGGAGCTTGGGCGCCGGACATCCTCTTCCTTCTGCGATTGGTTTGGTTTCCAGAGAGATGCCGGATCCTGTCGGAACTGAATTTGGCCTTCTTAGTGATGAGCTGACCTATGGCAGTGAAGTCGATGATGCTCTGATCAATATGTCATATCGGGTGGGAGCGGATGAGATAAAGCTTCTGGCAGTCCTGCTGAATGTTCAACGAAAAACAGGGGGTAATTTGGGTGAGATACTTGATAACTTATCAGGCGTAATTCGGGCACGGGCCATGATGAAGGCCAAAATCAAGGCAATTTCCGCGGAAGGTCGAATTACTGCAGTTATTATGGCAATGTTTCCGTTTTTTCTGTTCTTCATGATCAAGGCTTTGGTGCCAGACTATTTCGATCCTCTCTGGGAAACTGGGTACGGAGATATTGTCGTATCCGTATGTGCAACATTCATGATCTTCGGGATTATAATTTTGTATCGATTGGTCAGATTTGACTTTTAACTATGTAAATTGATTTTTTGGGGAACCGGGTTTGAACGAAACGCTAATACTGGCATCAGTCTTTGTTTCTGTACTGATTGTATCTGCCTTGCTTATCGGCTTTGTGAACAGCCGCAAGCAGATATCGGATCGATTGCAGGAAGCGAAGCCAACCTATCTCGGCGGAAGCAGCAGGGACACTGCTCAACAATTGGAGCGACTGATATCTTCAGAGAATGAATACATTTCTCACTACTTTGAAGTAATCGCAAAAAACAATCTGAACAGCGTTGAGTATCGGCTAATACGCGCAGGTTATTTTTCGAAATCTGCGCCAAGAACCTTCAATTTGATACGAATTGGTGTGTCATTGCTCGCACTTTTGGGCGCGTATTTTCTGATTACAAATTTTTTCGTCGCGATTTCATCTCCGATGGCGATCGTGCTTTCAATGTTCGTGTCAGGGGTCTTTTTTATTCTAGTAAACGCTGTGCTCGATCGAATGGGGCAGAACCGGCAGGTAACGTACCGGAAAATGTTTCCGGAATTCATGGACATGCTGGTGGTATGCGTGGATGCCGGTATGAGCATCGATGCAGCCCTTAATCGTGTTGCGGTTGAATTTCTCCAGACCAATCCGGATTTTGGCACTCATCTTAATATCATGATGCTTGAGGTGAGGGCGGGGCGGTCACTGCGCAATGCTTTATCAAACTTTGCTGACCGACTGAACATTGAAGAGGCCAAATCACTTGCAATCCTGTTTAGACAATCAGAAGAACTGGGATCCAGCGTAACCAAAACTTTGAGGGTGTTCAGCAGCGAAATGCGGACGAAACGAATGATCCGTGCGGAAGAAAAAGCAAATTCCCTTCCGATCAAGATGTTGTTTCCGCTTGCACTGTTCCTCTTTCCAACAAACTTGATAATCGTGCTGGTGCCGATCGTAATTCGTGTGGCAAACATGTTCCTGACTTTGGCACCTAACTAATCTACTTTCGATCAGCAGCAACGTTTTTCCAGGCCAGATCCAAAAGTTCGCGGCTGAGTTTTGGTTCCTTGTCGTGGTAGGCCGAAACAGCAATGATATGATTCAATAAAAACTCGGGATGAGCTCCGGAAGTCACAAATCCCTCTTTGTCGTAAAAATGTTCATAAAACCCCGAAATAACTTCTTCATCAAAGGCGATTTCAAGCTTTTCGCAGGCGTTTTGAAAAATTTCTATGTACTGATCCTTCTTGGGGCTGGGGATGTGGATTTTAAAGTAAATCCGCCTGAGAGCAGCTCCGTCTGAAATTTCCTCCGGAGACATGTTGGTTGAAAACACAACCAGCTGATCAAAAGGTATCTGGATTTTCATACCAGTATGCAATTTGAGATAATCATGCCCCTTTTCCAGCGGGACAATCCAGCGGTTCAATATGTCTCTGGGCGGTGTTTGCTGACGGCCGAAATCATCAATAATGAATATACCTCCAAGTGCTTTCACGTGAACCGGAGCCTCGTAGAACTTGGCTTGTTGATTGTATGACAGATCGAGCATGTCCAAGGTGAGTTCACCACCTGTGATCACTACTGGTCGCTTGCACCGTACCCAACGGGGGTCAAGTTTTGGATTTTCCTCTGCTGCGTCAATCTCATTTGCTATTTCGTGGATAGTTTCATCATAAAAAACGATGGTTTGACCGCCCATTAATATTGCATAGGGAAGATAAATTGTATCGCTGAAAGATGAACCAAGCGCTTCTGCAATACTGGTTTTTCCATTGCCGGGCTCACCGTAAAGCAATACGGATCGAGCAGAATTAACTGCTGGTCCAAGTTGAAGCATCAATGTCTTGTTCAAGACCAAATGATCAAGGCAGTCTCTCAATTCTTTATGATGAATTTCTTCGTGCTGAATGCTTTGCAGTTGAATTTGCTCAATGAACTTGTTCAATGAAACTGGGGCAGGGCCAACATATTGTGATATCTGTGAGTGCTCCTGAACACGCTCGTGACCGGCGCGAGTAAGGGAGTACCGGATATCTCCTTTTACATCTCCGCCTTCAAGCCCTCTGGATTCCGCCAATTGCTGTGATACCATTTCGTCCAACAGATTTCTGATGATCGATTTCGAAAGCTTGAGTTTATCCGAAAGTACAGCTGGGGTGGCTACTCCTAATAACGACAGCGTCTTCGCGAGGAGGTTAGTCAGATAATTTCGATCAATACCTGTTTCTTCAACTGAAGCAGGTTGTGGCGGATAGGTAAATGATGACACTGTTCCCCCCTGGGTAGCGATGTTATTCCCACGTTAGAGATTTTTGGATTTTAGTGTTACTCTTTCAACCAGTATTTTTATAATTGGATAACACGGTTAACGATCGTGGGAAAACTGAAAGAGCCTTCGATAGTTTGGTTTCTGATAATTGACGTCAATCATGGATAAATTGGCAACGGTCATACCCTGTCTTAAAAAAATGATATTCTGTCTGCAGATCGTTTTGGTATCTGTTGTTTCTGCTGCCTCTACTGAAATTGGAACTTGTCTGAAGGTTTCTAATGTAGAGAAGTGGGATTTTCTATACATTCGCGCTCAACCGGATCACAGGTCGAAATCAACCGGGGCGATTGCACCAGACTCAGAAAACCCTCTGGTTGTTACAGGGCGGTGCGTCCCCAACACATCCAATCTGAAGCGCCTGTGGTGCCCGGTAAAATACTATATCTCATCGCAAATTGTTAAGTCGGGTTACGTTAAAATGTATTTTACAAAGCCAGCAACATGCCCGCCGGCACTTAAATATTATCAAAACAACTCCTAAGGCAGGATCTACCGGACCAGCACAGCCTCTTCGCGAAGAAATTCTTCCAGCGTTCCATTCCCTCCTGGTCCGGTTACATCGACCAGTTCCAGATGTATTGATTTGTTAGAGCCAATTGTGGTTACCGGCTTAGACATGAAAAAGCTTCCAAATGCCTCTCCTGGAATAGTAGAGGATGCACCATTGATATCATCAGCATGTTCCAGACAATTCACAATCGCACCGAAAATCAATCTCCGATCAAGGTCATTTGCGTAGTCAGCAATATTATATCCTGCGTGGCAGGAGGGGGCTCCAGATTCACCGTTTGGGGCTGTCGAGCCGGTCAGACTTTGCAGGATTTCATATCGATAAACATCATATCTCGATGGAGTTGTAGTGGCGGGCGTAGTACCCCCCGGATAGCTCGATACAGTGTTCCTGATACTTGCGGCCGGCGCGGCGGGTGGTACATATGCCGGGTTGGATTCAAGTGGATGCGGGTCCTGTCCGGAATGGGTTACATCCCAGTACAAATCGAGATTCCAATTGCTGTCTTGACTGACCTGACCACCCGGCAGAGTAACTGGTGTTCCGTCGCCTGCAGGCAGTGCCATGGCATCATATTCGTTTGTTTCTTCGCTATATCCGTTACAGGTGTTACCGGATTGTTCTTGCCCCTTTCTTACATTTTGTGCAGGTCGATAGTCCGGGTTTGTCTTCTTGTTTCCGTAAGAGCCGGCATATATTCCCATTCGGGTGTTCATTCCCTGTTCTACAGGACCGACGGTAGCACCTGGTTCCGGATCCAGTTCTTCTTTACCAAAACACACCCCGGGAGCACCCGTTGCCAACGCTTCCCCTAAAACACTGCCTCCACTGCCAAATGTACGCAAAAAGCCAAAGTTACCGGGAAATGGCGAAGAAGCTCCGGTAAACTGAAGCTCTAGTTGCCTCCCATAAAAATTGCCCTGTTCGAAATTTTCGTTGATATCCGGGTTTACGGTGCCCTCAAACGGATTGCAAATATAGATTGGCGTAACGTCACATGCCGCTGAAACATAGGTAGCAGTAGCCCTGGCCTGGATTGGAACATCACCCCGGACAAAGGTAACAGGGACTGGAAAGAAAGTTTGCAAGTTTTGTGACTGCGCGATCACATGCACATAATTGGCAAACCGACCATCTGTTGTTGCGTTATCATCTACAAATGCCTGATCAATCGGATCTTCGTCATCCGCTGGAATGTCAGTAAGGAAAATCACTTGAAATTCATTGCCGTCTGTATCGGCAAAAACCAGTTCAATGTTACTGGAGGCGGAATCCAGCCCCAACAAACCAACGTTGTTGGTGAGATTTGCCATTGCTGCATTCGCGTCTGCAATAGAACTTACCCGGCCATCCAATTCCCTTGCGCCCGCAAGAGCGACCGCGTCTGCGGCAGCTTGTAAATCTGAATGAGAATTGTTTCCCCGGCCCATGTCAATCATCAACAAAGAAAAGCCAAGAAACACCGGCATGAAAATCAAAGACAAAACCAGTGCATAACCGTGTTCGGATTTAAAAAATCTCAACATAATGTTTTTTACCCAATTCCTGAGTAAACCCCAATTTGAATTATAGCACTGACTTAACTGTTTGGAAACTATGGTGAGAATCAATTGCAAAAATGCTTAATCACATATCAGATCTCATTGTCAGCGGGATGTATTGGTCTTCGCACAGTATTGGCTCCCCGAAGAATATCAGATGGTATCCAGTTGCTCGAAGTTCCAAAAATCCGTCGCTGCGATCATTGAGTAGGATTTTCCACCCAAATTCAGTATAATCTGGACTGCGTTGCAATGCCGGTTGTTTGCTTCGTTCTATCCGGTCAATTGGTAGCGATGTGATGGTTGTTTCGGGGAAGGAAAATGAAACCTTGAGGTCACTTACATTCTCAAAACAGAGTTCAGCTTTGCTAACCAAAAATTTGAAACTGTCAGCGCATTTCACCCATTCCTGTATGTAATCTATGTCCAGTTTTATTTTGCTTTCCCACTTTCCGAGTTCGGGAACGGGTTGGACCAGCTCAAATCCATAGATGGAACTGTCATGAAAATCATGGGCCAGTTGAGTGTTTGCTTCGGTGGGCAAAGCCATAGTATAATGTTTCAATAAAATGATAATACTGTATTCTCGGGCCTATAGGCTCCAGAGAACATATTGCGATGCCCCAGCAAGTTTCGTCAAGAGATGTACTAATCGACAAATTTGGATCTGCATTTGGAGATTTGAATCCGCCTTCGGATGAGCAACTTTTGCACCCTGATTGCTGTGATGATGTTGATATCCTTGAGTTTTATGGCGGCATCAGGTGGCAGGACCTGACCGACAAAGAAATTGTATACGGATATGCTGCACCAACTTCTTTCAGCCCCAAAGCCTTTAGGTATTACTTGCCGGCTTATGCTTGCTGGACCCTCAGAAATCTCGACAGCAAGGAATATGCATCTGAAAGTTTCCTGCTTGCGCTCGATCCCGGCACAGAACATGAAATGCTCCATCAGTTCCGAAAATCAAAATTTGATGAGATTAGCGCGGCCGAAGCGAAGCTGATTCAACAATTCTTGTGGTATGTAAGCGATCATCCTAATCTAGGTGAGTTTGCGGATAATGCTCTGGCAAACTACTGGATGGAGCATGGAGAAGATTTGCAATGTCCGGCGTAAAACAGCTGATGACACCTAAGCGATCAAATTAAGCGAGAGTATGGGGCGCCTGTTTGCTGATGTCAGGCAACAGGCTTGTGCTGATTGCAGTTCGCCTTCCCGGTCAAACTGCCAACTGCAAGGGATTCAATGTTTGAAACTCACGCTCAATTTCCTCAACCAAGGCTTTTACCGGAGCAGTCCTGCTCTTCGAATGAACGCGAGCGACGAAAGTGATATCCGGCGGTTGCGGGAATTCCCGGTCGATTATTTCAATATCCTGGGTCACATGCATCCCGTTCAACAGGGCAATGCCTAGTCCCGATCGGACGGCAGACTGTATTCCTGCGGCACTGGGGCACTCCAACACCTTTTCGAAGCGATGTCCTTCCAACTGGCCCTCTGTGAAACCCCATTGTCTGTAAAAGCAATTGTTGTCAAAGGACAGGAAGGGAATGTGACGGGACGGGTCTAAGACGAAGTCCGGGGATTTGACCCAATTCAAACTATCGTTGAAAAGCACAAAATCGTCTTTCAGCACCTCGTTATGAAACACCTGCATAATGGCGGCGTCCAATTCACCGGAAGCGAGCCATGTCTGGACGTTCAGACTTTGCCCAGCTCGGGTTCGTACATTGACGGCAGGATATAACCTTGTGAACCTTCCCAGAATGCGAGCGATGTCGCTGGTGGCTGTATCTTCAGTAATCCCAAGTCTGATAGTTCCGGCGAGGGGTTTCTTGCCCAGGTCAGCCAGCGCTTCGTCATGTAAATTAATCATGCGACGGGCATAGTTGTTCAAGCGTTCTCCGGCTTCAGTAAACAACGGGCTACCAGAGCGACGGGCAAGCAATTCGCAATCGAGCGTTTGTTCCATACGCCGTATCTTGTGACTTACTGCAGACTGCGACAAACCCAGGTGTTCTGCAGCCCGTGTAACTCCTCCATGTTTCTCAATGGCGAGCAGGGCTCTCAGCGCATCAATTTCAAGCCGTTCGGACATTCACGCAGCTTTCCATGACAATATTAAATCAAAATATGACAATCATTCATTTGATTCATGTTGTAAAATAATTCAATCCATAACGGAAGCACAAAATCTGGGATGGAGAGTTTGGAAAATGACAGATACCGCAGAAATGCACACAACCGAGCGCAGGAGGTTGAATCCGACAAGGTTATTAGAGACCACTGGTTCCGTGTTGGCTATGGTGTACGCGCTCTTGATTGCGTCAAATATCGGTGCTGAAGGCATTGGATTTACGCTGCTCCTTGTTTCATCCGGGCTTTTCGCTGGTTGGGCTGTGCTGGACCGGCGCTGGACGTTCTTGTTGCTTCAGGTGTTCTATGCGACATCGGCTGTCATTGGACTGGTCCGTTGGGGCTGACGATCCGGAAAACCGAACAATACCCGTTACACGGAGGATGGATTATGAAACTGAGCGACTTCAAGGTGCTGACATTTGACGTTTATGGAACGTTGATTGACTGGGAAAGTGGAATGATCACCGGTTTGAAACCGCTGACAGACAAGGTGTCGAAAGATCTGCCGCGTGATGAAATCTTGGAGGCACATGCCTATTACGAGTCGACCACACAGTGCTGGACTCCAAATAAAAAGTATTCCGAACTGTTGCCTGTCGTGTATCGTCGATTGGCCGAGGAGTGGGGTGTCGAAGTTTCGTGGGAGGAATGCCAGGCCTATGGATTGTCCGTGCGTCAATGGCCGGCATTTGAAGATAGCCGGGCTGCATTGGCCTATCTCAAGCAACACTTCAAGCTTGTTGTCCTGACCAATACGGACAATCTGAGCTTTCAGGGGTCGAACAGCCGTTTGGGTGTGGATTTTGATGGAATATATACTGCCGAAGACATCGGGAGCTACAAACCTGCCGACCGCAATTTCGAATACATGCTGGATTCCCTTTCTCGCCGTGGCATAAACAAAGGCGATATTCTGCATACAGCGGAAAGCATGTTCCATGACCATGTCCCGGCAAACAAGCACGGACTGAAGAATTGCTGGATTTATCGCAGGCACGACAAGGAAGGCTTCGGAGCAACCATGAATCCTGGTGACCTGCCCACTTATGATTTCCGTTTCGATAGCATGGCTGGTCTGGTCAAGGCGCATCAGGCAGAATTGACAGGCCAACAGTAAATTTCTGACCCAGGGCGGACCCGGCAATTTGCAAGATCGACTCCAGCAATCTGGACGAAAAATCAGTTATTGCGATTACAACACTAATTCTGCAACTGGCGGCGTACCAAAAACAGGTATCTCGCTATTCTTCCTGTTTCGACGTCAGGTAAATAATCCTCATGCGATTCCCGGATCAGACCCTCAGCGATAAAGCCGTTACCCTCTTTTTCGTACTTGGGCAAAAGTTCCTCCGCTGCGGCGCAGTTTTTCTTCCAGAAGTCGCCAATTTCCTTGGTATAATCAAAACTCTGATACGGTTGGTTCAGGCTTTCCATTACAATCGCGAATTCCGAATGGCTCACGGTCAAGCTGTCAGGCGGGTCATTCGGGCCAATATGGTGGTTCATGAAAACACCCAGTTGACCAGAAGGTTTGAGCATGGAAAGCAAATGTTCGGTGACTTCTTTCAGGTCGGCAGCCCAATAAAGTGTATCCAGTGAAAGTATTGCATCGAAACTTGCGTCGGGGAAATCAAGCTCGTTGAAGTTTCCAGCCACAAACTCCAGTCGATTTCGTTTTGCCTGGGTGCGTTCATTGGCTGCATCTACGGCTGACTGAGAGTAATCAAGACCCACAACATTGGCCCCGGTTTCATCTGACATGAATTCGGCAATCACGCCAGCGCCGCAACCAAGATCAAGAACCCTGTCCTTCGGGCGTAATTTTAGCAAGCCCAGGAGATGCATAAGAGCGGGCATATCTGTTTGCCCATCCTGACAAAGGTCCTTGCCGAAAACACGCTCGCAAAGTATGGAATGCGCCTTGCTTGCATGCGCGGCAGTGTAGAACTTTTGGTATTGATACCAATAGAGATCGGGTCGTTCTTTGCGATATTTTTCGGCGTGAGGTCGGCCTGTTTCTGTTAATGTCAGCAGCGAACCATCGCTGTCGACGAGCCCTTTGGTGATGAGAGTGTCAAATGCTTCTGACCAGTCTTCTTTGTAGGACCAGTAGGCTTCACCACGCGATTCAACATCTTTCCTGCGCGTCCCTTTTCCTTCTGCTTCTAACACAGCAATTGAGGCCAATACCTGGATTTCCGCCTCAGTCAGTTTCATAGATTACTCCTGAATGGGTTCCTGAAACTTAACAGTAAAGTAGCGAATTGAATATTCAAAAACTAGTGATGCTGTATTTTCAGGCCTCCAGGCTTTCAAACTGGCGGGAATGCAATCATGGCCGCAGGAAAACGCGTGACCGCGGTTGGATTAGTCCAAGCTGCACGTGAAGTTAATGCATCGGATCAGCTCAAAAAGCTAAAAAATGACAACAGCTATTATTTGCTTAACGAATGAATTATGGCCTTGAGCCCTGAGCGAACATTCAAACCTCGATGTGGAGTGGATAGTTAAAAGCTTCTGCAAGGTCTGCTTCTGTCCCAAAGCAGACAATCAATCTATCCGGATAACAGATAATTTTGCTGTGTTTGATTAACTACCACCAAAGGCTTCACCTAGCTTAACTTTCACACCAACACGTGCTTCAGTAGCATCTAAGTCCACGGTGTAATTGCCAGCGGGACCTCCGCCGCCACCTACCAGATTGATATCTGTTTTACCAAAATTGACGTACCTGAAGTTGCCGAAAACATCGATACCCGGCAAAACTTCGACACTAGCACCAAAGCCGATGTTGTAGGCAAAATTAGTCTCTGATCCGCTCCCGCTAACTACAAAATCGTTCGTGGCAATCTCAACAGAAGAAGCGCCTATGCCGCCTCCGATGAACAGCGTTAATCGGTCGTTGATATCAAAATCCAAATAAGCGTTCGCAAAGCCTGCCTCCAAATCTGAAATAGTTGTTCTATAGAAGAATGCAGGAGGTCCAGGGGGGCCCGGAAAGCTACCCGTGGTTAGTGCAGCATCATCATAGCTTGAATACTCACCTTCAATCCGGACGGAAACATTGTCCGTTACGTGAATTACATCCTCAAATCCAGCAAAGACGCTCCAGCCGTCAACATCTTCTTCGTTGGAACATGAACTAGGGAATCCAGGAACTGGTGGAGCAAGAGTACCAGAGCCACAATCGAAGTTTTGAAAAAGGCCTACCGTATTAAATCCACCGGTCGAGGTATCCAGCTCTGCTCGACTGTACGCACCGCCAATGTAAAGTGATGAATTGGCCAGACGACTGGTGTCGAATGCTTGATTGGAATCTTGCGCAAATGCAGACCCTGAAAATACAGCGGCCAAAACCGCAGTTGCAGAAATTATTTTGATTGTCATATACCCGATGCCCTGTTTTTGGTGCTTACGCCCACAGTCGCACCGTTTTATTATATTCGAGAATTATGCACTTTTTCGTGTATTTTTGGTGACAAAATTACAACATTATGCGCAAAATTAGTAATTTCAGGTTCTAAAAAAATGTCCGCTGCTGAATGTAGTCAATCTATGTAAAAACAATTAATCATCACATTTTTGAGCACCCGCTTCTGGCATAGAGCAGACATCCCAAGCTGTCGCGGTATTCGAATTTCTGGGACTCGGAATAGACTGCTTGAATATCATTGGGCTGATCTTTGAGGAATTCTCGCAAAATCTGCCGTCTGCTCGAGGTCAAGAGAGGTCATTGGGCTAGTGCAATTCGCTACATTCGCCAATCTCGTTAAAGATTAATTTTAAAGCTGATACCGCGCACCCTGGGCAATTCTGGGCGTTTATCGAGTCTTGTATGGTGCAAGCCAGTTCTTTATTTGGCTACAGCGCCTTGACTAGGGCTTAGATTCAAATACCCTCAAGAATCTTACGCAAGGGAATAATTTGGGGGTTGAATATTGATATTTGAACAAATGCTACAAAAGCTCCAAGAAGAACAAGGTCGGATTTCCGCAGAATTGGATAAGATACAGCGGGTGATTACTGAGCTTGAAGAACTTCAAGATATTCAGGAAGGCCGAGGAATTTCCGCGTTCGGTACAAATGGGCCTTTGAAACATACCAGTCGCGAGCTAGGTGTTGTGTCAACTGATAGTAATCTGGACCCTAGCTGACACAGCAGATCTAAGTTCAAGTTCGTGATGTTGCTGTAAAGCCTTCAGGAGGGCCCTGCGGCTGTTGACGCAGGACTAATGATTTGTTGGGTCATCCTGACACCCATTATTTCAGAGGTGAACAGTCAATTTTCCGCTTATGCGACGTTTGCGTCCCAAAATTTTATGTGTGCTCCTGGCCCTAAGCAGACTTTTCTCTGATTTCCACAACTGAAGTTAGGCATGTTCTCCACAATAGTTGATTCAGGGCCGAGTTCTCTTACCCAGATAATCCAGAACCAACCTTCCCACTTCCTCTGGTGCATCTTCCGGACTGTAGTGGCCGACATTCGGCAACAAATGTATTGGAGCATTGGGAAAAAGTTCAGAAAAGAGGGGTAAGAACTGCTCAGCATTTAATGTCTGATCCCGTACTCCCCAGATCATCATTGCCGGTTTCTGCTTTATTTTTTCTAGCGTGTCAGTACTCGGCTCTTCAAACGCATGTGCGCCAATGGCGAATCCCTTTGCCCAACCGATAGCTCCCAGCGACTGTTGGGGAGTTAGAAACGGTGCCTTATAGGCATTAATCCAAGTATCTGAAATAATCTCGTTGTTGACAAAACCGTTCAGTTTCAATGTGGACAGAATATTGAAGCTCAGGTGCGCCAGAACCTCTTCCAGTACACCTTGATCATTTGCTTGGACAATCCACTGAAACCAGGGGGAGATACCGGCATTATTCGTAAGTCGTTCTAACAAATCTGATTGCCCAAATGGTGTTGGTCCATTGACTGAAATGAATTGCTTTATGAGATCTGGATGGCGCGCTGCCAAGCCCATCCCGACTGGACCGCCGAAATCATGCATTACCAGAGTGATATCTCGCAATTTCATACTAAGGACAAATGACTCCAGGTTGTCGATATGGTCCTGAAGCCAGTAAGTGCGATTTTCTGGTGTCCCGCTTTTCCCAAAGCCCATATGGTCTGGCGCTATAACTCGAGCGTTCTTTGTCCACATCGGTATCTGGTTACGGAAAAGGTATCCCCAGGTGGGTTCCCCATGCAAGAGTAATAGGGTATCTGATCCCCTTCCTTCATCGATGTAATGCATCGCAAATCCGGGAGCATCGGAAAAGTGAGCCTCAAACGGCCACGTGCCGCCAAAGGACATATCTTCTTCTATTTGTGTCTGGTGGCTGTTCAACTTCATGGTTCCTAAGTTCTTCAGTTCACTTTGTGATCTGAAAGTGGAAGACGGAGTGCGGACCTGGGATCGGTCCGCACACGATTCAGATTAAAGTTCGCTGGCAGCGATGTGCTGGATTTTCGGCCAATTGGCCTCGGCTTGGGATATTGTTCCGGCTTTGTCTTTCTGAAACAGTTTGAAGATTTGCGCATTCAGAAACACATAAAGTTTTCCATCGATCACGGTCGCGTAATTAGGATCACCGTCGAACTTCTTGCCTTTGGAAACCCCGAAAGTGCAAAAGCCACCATTTTGCGGCAAGAAAGAAACCGGACTGGATTTGAATTGGTCCAGATTCTTTTGAGAAGAAAAGTAGTATGCAGCTCCATCGTGAACGGCTGAATACTCAGCAGACCCGCTGATACGCTTGCCGGATTTCAATAACGATACTGGATCGATACCATGGACCCCAAGCGGCGCTCCGGCCGCTGTCAAACCTGAAGAAACATTATATTCGTCTACTGCAAGTGCAGGTTGTGAAAAACTAAGGGTGCTGGCAAGTAACATTGCATAAAGGGGAAGTGTCTTGGTCATTTCAATTCCTTTCAATGGGAGTTTTGGGAAGTGGGCGGGAAGCACACCGCACTTGGCTCTGCCGGGGAGGCATAGGTCTGCGGGGTGATTGGCATGCGAGCAATATTTGAATGCGCGGCAGCCAAATTCGAAAATTCAGTTTTTGGTCTTTCTGACAGTTTTGAAACAAAGCTATCAAGTTTTTTGCCTGTAGTTTGAGCTTGTGGTACTGGATTTTTGCTGAGGTCCATCTCAAAAATGGCAGCTTTCAAAATTCGTATTTCGTTGCGAAAGACGATTTCAGGAGCACCGCCCTGGCTTAAAATTTCCAACCTGCGACGACTTCTTGCTATTCGCTGTAGTGGAGTGGAAAATGCCTGGTTCGTCATTTTGATCTACCTTTCAAATAACAACCCGATCCAAAATAAAAATGAATTAGGCTCCACAAGAAGCGGTTGGGATTGCTTTAAGCTCTCGATGCTCGGTTACTGACGAGATACGACTGCAGGGGAATTTTGATAAGGCCCATAAATTGGAAGGGTCCATTACAAATTCTGTAACGGTTGTTTCCCAAGCGAGCCGGTTAGGAAAATAATTCCAGGGCTCTCCTGCCCATAGCTATTTCAGGGCATGATGGTTTCTCAGCTGTTCCACGCAATGATCAACAACTGCGCGAACCCGTGCCGATGTTTGTCCCAACTCTTTATGCATGACATGTACGGGAAGCGGAGGTGGTTCATATTCCTGTAACACGGCGACAAGTTCGCCGTTGGAAAGTTCTGACGATATCATGTAGGAAAACAGCCTTGTTATTCCGCGTCCTGAAACTGTTCCCGCAATTGCCACGTCTGCTTTGTTCACATGCAATTGAGAGTTTGGCTTATGAGAGTATATCTCACCATCGTGATGAAATTGCCACTCACCTCCAGGAGCCATGTTGACGAAATCAATTAGTCTGTGGTCTGCCAATTCTCGAGGATGTTTGGGCATGCCGTGCTTTTTTAGATATGTAGGAGAGGCGCACAATACGCGCCTGACACAGCCTACGCGAACTGCAGCAAATGTAGAATCAGGCAACTCTGCGATCCGAATTGCAACATCAATACCTTCTTCAAGAAGATGAACAATGCGGTCATGAAGCTGATATGAAACCTGAATCTCAGGATACTTATCCAACAGTTCAAACATAATTGGCATTAGTACCATTCGGCCAAACGGAACAGATGCGGTGACTGAAACAACACCGCGAGGTGCTGAATGAATCCCGGCAGCATTGAGGTTGGCCTCCTCAATCTCGGAAAGAATTCGTCTGCAGTCCAAGAGGTATCGTTGACCCGCTTCTGTGAGTCTTAGAGATCGGGTTGTTCTGTGTAACAGTCGTGCGCCCAAAAGATTTTCGAGTTCTGAAATTGCGCGCGTTACGGTGGGCGCAGACATGTTCAATCTACGAGCGGCAGCTGCAAAACCGGATTCTTCTGCAACACAAACAAAGACCGACATGGTCTGTAAACGATCCATCATCATTCCATGTACTGAAATAATCAATTTCATATTATGCGCATTCCCGATCCGGATGCAAAGAGTCACCATGGAAAGCGCAAACATTGAATAATGGTTTTACCGGAAGAGGTATCAAATGACTGGAGAAACGAAAACAAGAGGTGCTCATCATATTGGGCTAACCGTACCTGATCTCGCTGAAACGAAGGCGTTCTTCCTCGATGTGTTGGGATTTAGTCAGGTAGGAGAAGTACCGGCCTATCCTGCGGTTTTTCTGACTGACGGAATAACAATGATCACGTTGTGGCAGGCTGAAAATTCAGAGAAAGCTGTCCCTTTTGACAGAAAGAATGTGATTGGGCTTCATCACCTGGCGCTAAATGTCGCCAGCATGCAGGAACTAAAGGAGTTGTATAGCGTGCTGAAAAATCAGCTAAATGTCGGGATTGAGTTTGCTCCTGAACCGTTGGGTGAAAGCGGTGCAAACCATATGATGTGCAATATACCAGGCGGCATTCGCGTAGAATTTCTGGCCGCTGCCTGAGTTCGCAAGACATTAGCTCGAAAGCTGAAGCCAATACATACAAAGATTCGGCAATTGTTCCTCCCCAACAGCCGGATCATCCGTGGGTGGCGTCCTGCCCTTCCCAATGCCCCCACGGAAAATCTTCAAACCAATAAGGATTGAACCAGACGTGGATACCTTTGCATCAGATCAGTTCTCTCCCTTTCATGAAGGTGAACGCGCCATACAAGAGCAACTTGGGGTGCAGGACATAGAAGCCTGGGCCAGGAAAGTTGTCCGCAGTTATCTTCCCGATCAACATCGCGCTTTCTATTGCAGTTTGCCATTTCTTGTCGTTGCAGCACGCGATGGCAAAGGCCGTCCCTGGGCAACTGTATTGGAAGGTTCTGAGGGCTTTGTGACTTCCGGAGACCCACAACAACTCACAATTCATTCCGGGCCTCCAATAGGTGATGCCCTTGTAGGCGCACTTGGCACAAATTCCGATATCGGGATTTTGGGGATAGAATTTGATACACGCAGACGAAACAGAATTAACGGACGCGTCAAGGAAAACAAGAATGACGGTATTGAAATTTTTGTCGATCAGACATTTGGCAACTGCCCGCAATATATAAGGGAGCGAAACTGGTATCGGGTCGATGTGAATGTTCCTGGTGTTCGCAAGAGGAGAAAACGGTTATCACGCGAACAACAAAATTGGATTGAGATAGCCGATACGTTCTTTATAGCAACCGGTTACCGCGGTGAAGGCGAAAACCCCGCTTTCGGAATGGATGCTTCTCATCGCGGCGGAGAAAAGGGCTTCGTTCGCGCAATCAGTGACACGAAGCTTATTTATCCAGATTATGCCGGAAACAATCACTACAATACCATCGGCAACCTATTGTTGGATAACAAAGTGGGAATGCTTTTCGTCGACTTTACCACAGGCAGCCTTCTGCAGCTTACCGGCAATGCCTCCATCGATTGGAATTCCAGTAAAATCGAGCAATACCCTGGCGCGCAGCGCTT
>JBPCWL010000162.1:0-5692 GCA_051009575.1 Rhizobiaceae bacterium | reverse complement strand
CCTTACTTGAACTGTCCGGTCGGGGTGGCATCACACCGGATGCAGCACGAAACATAGTTCGCTCTAACACAACCGCCATTGCTGCACTTGCAATCATGCGCAATGATGCAGATGCCCTGATTTGCGGTCTTGAAGGACGTTTCTTCCGGCATATGCAGTATATCGACCAGATTATCGGGAAAACCTCGAAGACCAATTCCCTTCACGCCATGAGTCTTTTGATTGACCAAAGGCGCGCAGTATTCATGACAGATACTTATATTTCTGAAGATCCGGATGCGGAACAGATTGCCGAAATGACAAGGCTAGCTGCCAGAGAGATTGAACGGTTTGGTATCAAACCGAAAGCCGCCCTGCTCTCGGCATCAGATTTCGGTTCCCGACCTATGCCAACTTCAAAGATCATGCGCGATGCCGCCGAGATTCTTTTTGAAACCAATCCCGAACTCGAAGTTGATGGTGAAATGCATAGTGACACGGCCCTTGATGAAGAGGTCAGAAAAAAAGTATTCCCTCTGAGCCGCCTCAAGGGAAAAGCAAACCTGTTGGTATTCCCAAATCTTGATGCAGCAAACATCACCATGAATGCGGTAAAAGCCAGTACCGATGCATTGCATGTAGGCCCCATAATTCTCGGTACTAACCGGCCTGCTCACATCCTGGCACCCGCTGTTACATCAAGGGGAGTTCTCAACATGACAGCAATTGCTGCAGTCCAGGCCATTCAACTGGAGGCAAAATCTGGCTAAAGTTTCGCATTGCGCAAACTGATGCAGATTACAATTCATCGCGTATTCATATCAATCATGTTTTAACCTACAATGCGTAGTAATGCTGCGAGTCGTGGATGCCCGGTGAAACTTGGAATCGTGAAAAAATATTCGGCAGCGAGATACACTTCGGAAGTAAAATCCCAAACAGCAATGCCGCTGCTTGTAGCATTGATAGCTGCATTTTGGCTTCAATTGCATGATGTCCGCGCTCAAAGCAATTCTGAAATATGCCGTGGATTAAATGCTCGGTTGGCTTCCCTCAGTTTGTCCGGCAACAGTGGAAATTCAAAAAAATACCGCCAATACGAAAACGCTATCCGCAAACAAAAGCTACAAATTGGCAAGGCAAGGCGTGCCGCCCGCAGGAATGGCTGTGTTGGATTGTTCAAAAAACGGAATAGTCAATGCCGCAGGATAAACGACAGCCTCAGAAAAATGGAAGTCAACCTCACACAGTTGAAGCGAACGAAAGCACAACTTTCTCCCAACCAGGGGCGGGTCTCCAGGGAGCGACAGCTTGTGCTTCGAGACATGGAGAAAAACGGTTGTTACGGCGACGGACAAACACAGATTACAGAGGCTGCGCCTGAGAAAAAATCACGCCGCAGGACTCTCCTGGAACAGATTTTCGGAGTGAGGACCTACAGTGATCGCGGGTTGGGTCGATATGGCGAAGACATTGTAGGTGATGAGGGCATCTTTTCACGATATGGAACCTATCGAACGCTTTGTGTTCGCAAGACTGACGGATACTATTTTCCAATCAGTTTCTCGACAATTCCTGAACGTTTCGGCCATGATGAAGAATTGTGCCAAAACATGTGCCCAAGTTCTGATGTGGGTCTTTATGTCCACCGAATGCCAAATCAGGACAGTGAGGACATGATTAGCTATCGTACAGAAATTCCATATGCTCAGGAACCGTTCGCATTTGCCTACCGCAAAAGTCACAATCCTGAATTCCGCTGCCGGTTTTCCGTGGCAGGCATAAGCCAAAGCGTCGATGCAGAAGCTACCGGTGAAGTGGAAAAGCCAAAAACCGAAACAATCCGGATTGGCGTCCCCAACTTCAGAAAAGATCCGGCGCAAAACCCTGATGCCTACGACAACCAGATGGCCAGACTAACCCTTAAACAAGCCAGGGATTATCTGATCGAAGCGAACTCGCCAAATGCAGCCATTGCCGAACGTGAATTCAGTGACGGCAAGAAAATCAGGATAGTCGGGCCAGCGTTCTTTCCCGTCCAATAAGCGGTAGTAACTTATCAAGTTCAGGCCCGTGCTCCATGCCGGTCAATGCTTTTCGCAATGGCATGAAAAGACCTTTTCCCTTGCGGTCCGAATTTTGTTTGATTGCAGCAATCCATTGTGCCCATGAATCCTCGTTCAATTCGCCTTCCGGGAGGCAAGATTTGGCGATTTCAATGTAATCGCGATCATCAACACTGATTTCTGGTTTGGCTTGCTCGACAATCTTCCACAAATCACTGGCGTCGGTCATCTTCTCTAGATTCTCTCTGACAGCGGCCCAGAATGCCTCTCCACCGCCGACGCCCATTGCTTCAAGACGGTCAGCAACGTTTGCGTATTCAAGTTGATGTACAATTCGACGATTGAGACTGCCAAGCTCAGCCGGGTCGAATTTGGCAGCTGATTTGGTTACCGATTTCGGGTCAAATTTTTCAGCAAGTTCAGACATGGTCGTTAAAGCCTCGACAGGACCGGAAGTTCCGGTGAGTACTGCCAGACAAGCCACTGCCATTGGCTCATAGCCGTCTTCCGCCAGAGCATGCAAAGACAGCGAACCGCGACGCTTGGATAGCCCCTCACCGCTCTCTGTAGTCAAGAGATTATGATGTCCGAATATCGGGGGCTCGGCGCCCAATGCTCTGAACAGTGTAATTTGTGCACCCGTATTGGTGACATGGTCATCTCCACGTAGCACATGGGTTACTCCAAGATCGATATCGTCCACCACGCTAGGAAGCGTATAGAGCCAGCTACCATCTGCCCTTATCAATACGGGGTCAGACATTGATGCTAGATCTACCGTTTGGATTCCCCGGATGACATCCTCCCAGGTTACTTCGGTACGCTCCGGTGCAAATGGATCGTTCTTGTAATTTGGAAGCAGAAACCGCCAATGAGGCTTCAGACCTTCCGATTCGAGCTCCTTACGCTGTTCATCATCCAAACGAAGAGCAGAGCGGTCGTAGACAGGTGGTTTTCCACGCGCAGCCAGACGTTTGCGCTGGCGATCCAGTTGATCGGGCGTCTCATAACAAGGATACAGCAGTCCGGCAGCTTTCAGTTTTTGCGTTGCGGCTTCATGGACTTCAGCACGGTCAGACTGCCGTTTTACTATATGCGGTTTTATACCAAGCCAATCGAGATCGCGGGCAATTCCGTCCGCAAACTCCTGAGTTGAGCGCTGCTTGTCGGTATCGTCATAGCGCAATACAAACTCACCGTCATTTTGGAGTGCATACAGCCAATTAATTAAGGCAGGCCGGGCATTGCCGATATGAATGTTTCCCGTCGGAGACGGTGCAAAGCGAACACGTACAGTCATGAAATTCTCTATCCGGTTTCAGCCAACTTTCTGGCCGTTATCTGGCGCGATACAAACAGCATTATTGCGCTTGCTGCAAGGCAGTAAATTCCCATTGCAAAAATTTGGTTTGGATAGGAAACACCAAAGTCGATCAGATAGCCGGTCAGACCCGGCCCAAGTGCTGTTCCGAAAACCATGATCGCAATCGTGATTGCCCGGATTCCACCCAAGTTCCGGACACCATAAACTTCAGGCCATAGAGCTCCAAACAAGGTTGAGGAAAAACCGTAGGATACACCCAAAAGCCCCATGAAAAGGAAACTACCCCAAATTGCATCTACCGCCCACATGGCAAAACATGCAGTTGCAAGCGGCAGAATGAAATACGGTAACAGGCGAACTGCGGTAAATCTGTCAACCAACTGCCCTGCAATTAAAGCAAATATGAAGGTCATCACCGCCATCACGGTAAATGACAGAGAGAACTGCAGTTTACTCCAACCACGTAATTCTATCAGGTAGTCCTGATGAAAAAATAAAGTTGTGCCTATGAACGAAGGGGCTAAAACCGCGATCAGTAACCCGTAAAACATCGGATCGCGTAATACTTCCGCTCTTGTCCAATGTCGTAAAAAGACACTGGCATCGGCTTCTATGTCAGCATTGCTTGGTTCACGCTCGATCCTCATCAGCGCATAGGTCAATGGCAATGCAACCAATGCAAGCAGGGCTGCAGACATCATCCAGGTACCACGCCATCCGGCAAAAATCAGCACCGAGACATATAGGATCGGTAACAATGCCTCACCCGCCTGGTGGCCCACAACTGCCACGGACACCGCCCTTCCCCTTTGGGCTGAGTACCAACGTCCCATGGCCGTCATGGAAGTGTGGGTCATCATTCCTTGTCCAAACAACCGCAAACAGTACAATATGGCTATCAGCAAAAATATGGAATGGGAGAAACCCATCGCAAGTGCAGCAAGTGTCAATGCGGGAACAATTATCAAAACCGTTCTTGCAACTGACAAATAATCCACAATTCTGCCCAGAAATGGCAAAGTCAGTGCGCTTCCAAGAGTTGCAATCATGTAGAGCAAGCCCCATTCACCGTTTGAGAGTCCATACTCACGAATGATCTCGCCACCGGAAAGGGATATGAAAAATGTCTGGCCGAATGACGAGAAAAACGTCAATAAAAACCCGCCGGCAAGCCAACGGGCATTTTCAGACAGGAACCTTGGATAGGACATTCGCGCGGTATATCCTACAAAACGATTCTGACAAGAAAAATCTCTGGGTCTAAGTTTTAATCACCCGTTGTCCCGTGACCGGGTTCGGCAAGCGACAACCCGAATCCAATCAACAGGCTTGCCGTCACCTCATCGGTCTTTCCGGCAGTAAATTGCGCCAAATCAGGCTTGGAATGTGAAGTGTCCCCACAATCCATTTCTTCCCACAAACTGAATGCCCTTCTTGCTATAGCCTCAGAAGTATCGATCCAGTCCACAGGCCAAGGAGCCATTTTCCGCATCCTGTTGGCCAAGAATGGATAGTGCGTGCAGGCGAGCACGACTATATCGGTGTTCTTGCCATTCTTTTCTACAAAACAGGGGGCTATTTCTCTTGCTACTTCATTTTCATCCGTGAACCCACCTCTTAAATAGGTTTCAGCTAATGCTGCAAGACCAGTACTGCTGACCAGCGTAACATCGCATTTGCTGGCATATTGATCGATCAGATTTCGGGTATATTGGCGTTTGACCGTACCAGGTGTTGCTAAAACGGAGACCATGCCTGACCGGGTGCGCTCCGCAGCGGGTTTAATGGCAGGTACCGTACCAACAAAAACCTGGTCCGGGTAAGCTTCCCGCAATACGTGGATGGCGAGCGTGGAAGCGGTATTACAGGCAAGAATGCAAATATCGGGATGCCAGCGTTTTATCAAATCCCCAAAGAGAGTAACCATCCGGGCCTTTAGGCCATCTTCTTCCCAATCACCATATGGAAATGCCTCATTATCTGCCACATAGACGTAGTGTTCGTGCGGCATCAATACCCGAGCTTCCCGCAGAACGGTTAATCCCCCGATACCAGAATCGAAAACAAGGATTGTCACGCTTTTTTGGCTGACCTTCGCTCAGTAGTACCAAACCCGAGATCACCGATGGCTTGGGCACGCTTGCGGATCTTCCTGCGGGCGCGTTTTGCAGCCAGGTTGCGTAGCCTCAGTTCCCCGTTGCTTCCGAATTCAAACAACAGGCGTTTGCGGGCAAAGGAACGGGCATAAATCCAGGTAAATATGAAACCCAGAGACAGTCCCGCGAGAACATCACTGGGGAAATGGGCGCCTACACCAATGCGG
>JBPCWL010000161.1:0-3769 GCA_051009575.1 Rhizobiaceae bacterium | reverse complement strand
GTTCTGCAGTCTATGTTAAGCCGAATCTTGATCAGGAACGTGGAATCTAAGACACAATTCATCTGAATCGGTGACAAAATCCGTAATTTCAGCTGTACCTCCTCCTAGAGGTAAAAATATTGCCATTTCAGAGCTGTTTGACCTTGACGTGGATGGCTGCATTACGTATATCCGCGCCAACAAGCCGATGTGAACCATCGATTGTTCGGGATGTCTTGTCCTGAATTACGGTTCAAACAAGGTTTGAAAACGCAAAATTATATAGAAGCATGACCAATCGGTCCTCTGCATTTTTGGGGTTCTCCGCCAGGCATTGTCTTGGGAACGGGCGAACCTTTGTTGCATGGGAAGCACCTCGGCGCACTCGCACGGTGTTTCTGAACGAAACATGTCTGGCCGCAAGGCTACTAGAAGAAAAGGTCCGGATTGTATGCCTACAATCAACCAATTGGTTAGAAACCCGCGCAAGCCGCAGATCAAGCGCAGTAAAGTGCCTGCAATGGAGGCTTGCCCTCAAAAACGTGGCGTTTGCACACGTGTTTACACAACTACTCCGAAGAAGCCGAACTCGGCGCTGAGGAAAGTTGCAAAAATCCGTTTGACCAACGGGTTTGAGGTTATCGGATACATTCCAGGTGAGGGGCACAATCTGCAGGAGCACTCTGTAGTCATGATTCGCGGTGGCCGCGTGAAAGACTTGCCAGGTGTTCGTTATCACATCATCCGCGGCGTTCTGGATACCCAGGGCGTGAAAGACCGCAAACAGCGCCGTTCAAAATACGGCGCCAAGCGTCCTAAGTAAGGGTATTCGAATATGTCTCGTCGTCACCGCGCAGAAAAACGTGAAGTTAACCCGGATCCAAAATTTGGTGATGTGGTACTTTCAAAATTCATGAATTCCATCATGCTTGATGGCAAAAAATCAGTAGCAGAACGCATCGTTTACGGTGCTCTGGATGAAGTAGAGCAAAAAGCAAAAGCTAATCCGGTTGAAACTTTTCACACCGCTTTGGAAAATGTTGCTCCTTCCGTCGAGGTTCGTTCCCGGCGCGTTGGGGGTGCAACTTATCAGGTGCCAGTTGAAGTTCGAACCGAACGACGTCAGGCATTGGCTATTCGCTGGATGATTGCGGCAGCTCGCAAGCGTAATGAAACAACCATGGTGGCGCGCCTTTCAGGTGAGATCATGGATGCTGCAAACAACCGTGGTTCAGCGGTAAAGAAACGTGAAGACACCCACAAGATGGCGGACGCAAACAAGGCGTTCTCCCATTATCGTTGGTAATTTGAATTTGGAGTTGTTCGAGTGAGTAACAGCATACCCAAGACGCTGTTCAACTAGACACAAAGGTTAAGGCAATGGCCCGCGAATACGACATTAAAGACTATCGTAACTTCGGCATCATGGCGCATATTGATGCTGGCAAGACGACGACCACTGAACGTATCCTTTATTACACCGGCAAAAGCCACAAGATTGGCGAAGTGCATGACGGTGCTGCTACCATGGACTGGATGGAGCAGGAGCAGGAACGCGGTATTACGATTACTTCTGCTGCGACCACTACCTTCTGGGAAGGTCGGGATGGCACCAAGAAGCGTTTCAATATCATTGATACTCCTGGCCACGTTGACTTTACAATTGAGGTTGAGCGTTCGCTACGTGTGCTCGACGGCGCAATTGCACTGCTGGATGCGAACGCTGGTGTGGAGCCACAAACTGAGACAGTTTGGCGTCAGGCAGACAAATACAACGTGCCCCGCATGATCTTCGTCAACAAGATGGACAAGATCGGCGCTGATTATTACCGCTCTGTTGAAATGATCAAGGAACGCCTCGGCGGCAAGCCGCTTGTTCTGCAGATTCCAATCGGTGCCGAGAGTGAATTCGCAGGCCTCGTGGATCTCATTGAGATGAAGGCGCTAGTCTGGAATGGTGAAGAGCTGGGCGCAACCTGGGAAGTGACCGACATTCCCTCAGATCTTGTTGAAACCGCAAACAAGTATCGTGAAGAAATGATCGAGACAGCAGTTGAAAATGATGAAGCGGCAATGGAAGCATATCTTGAGGGTGAAGAACCAACTCCGGACAAACTTCGTGAGCTCATCCGTATCGGTACAATTGCTGCTGAGTATTTCCCCGTCATGTGTGGCTCAGCTTTCAAGAACAAGGGTGTGCAACCGTTGCTTGATGCAGTGGTTGATTTCCTTCCTTCTCCGCTCGATATCCCTGCAATCAAGGGTATCGATGTTAAAACTGAAGAAGAGACTACCCGTGAGGCATCTGACGATGCACCGCTTGGAATTCTGGCATTCAAGATCATGAACGACCCGTTTGTCGGCTCTCTGACATTCTGCCGGATTTATTCTGGCAAGATCGAGACCGGCTCATCTGTTATGAATACAGTAAAAGACAAGCGTGAGCGTGTTGGCCGTATGCTTTTGATGCATTCTAATGATCGTGAAGACATCAAGGAGGCATATGCCGGTGATATCGTTGCTATTGCAGGTCTTAAGGAAACCACGACAGGGGACACACTTTCTGATCCTCTGAAGCCGGTTATTCTTGAGCGCATGGAATTCCCGGATCCGGTTATCCAGATTGCAATCGAGCCTAAAACCAAGGGCGACCAGGAAAAAATGGGCATTGCGCTCAACCGCCTGGCTGCTGAAGATCCTTCATTCCAGGTCAAGTCAGACGAGGAATCCGGTCAAACCATTATTGCCGGCATGGGTGAACTTCACCTCGATATCCTGGTTGACCGCATGAAGCGTGAATTCAAGGTTGAAGCAAACGTTGGCGAGCCTCAAGTAGCATTTCGCGAAACCATCACGAAGTCTTACGAGGCAGATTATACTCACAAGAAACAGTCTGGTGGTTCAGGTCAGTTCGCACGCGTGAAAATAATGTTCGAGCCGAATACCGAGTCTGAAGAATTCGAATTCAACAGCAAGATTGTCGGCGGTAACGTTCCGAAAGAATACATTCCGGGTGTCAAAAAAGGCATCGAGAGTGTTATGTCTTCGGGGCCTTTGGCAGGCTTTCCTATGCTGGGTGTTAAAGCTACGCTTCTGGATGGTGCTTACCATGATGTTGACTCCTCTGTTCTTGCATTTGAGATCGCTGCACGTGCGTGTTTCCGCGAGAACAAGAACCAACTCGGAGCGCAACTTCTTGAGCCGATCATGGCAGTAGAAGTTGTTACACCGGAAGAATATCTTGGGGACATCATTGGTAACCTGAATTCACGCCGTGGCATGATTCAGGGTCAGGAAGTGCGTGGCCTTGCAACAGTCGTCGATGCTCATGTCCCACTGATGAACATGTTCAAATACGTCGATAATCTGCGTTCGATGTCTCAGGGCCGTGCCCAGTACTCAATGCAGTTTGATCATTATGCACCGGTTCCAAGCGCGGTTTCGAAAGAAATCCAGGAAAAATACACCGGCTAACGAAACTAGGAAATTAACCTGATGCGTGGATGAAGGTGCCACGCCAACGGATGGAGAAGCCAAATGGCAAAAGAAAAGTTTGAGCGCAACAAGCCGCATTGTAACATCGGGACGATTGGTCATGTTGACCATGGCAAGACGACGTTGACGGCAGCGATCACCAAGTATTTTGGTGAATTCAAGGCCTATGACCAGATTGACGGCGCGCCTGAGGAAAAGGCTCGCGGGATCACGATTTCGACGGCCCATGTTGAGTATGAGACGGACAACCGCCACTATGCGCATGTGGATTGCCCGGGTCACGCGGACTATGTGA
>JBPCWL010000160.1:0-2535 GCA_051009575.1 Rhizobiaceae bacterium | reverse complement strand
CACATGTTCTTCAAGCCTGCTGCAGCGTTTCAAAAACGCGTTGAAAATGCGAACGGCTCAAGGAGAAACATGCCTGCGCCTGCGGACAGAACCAACCCGGAAGACAGAGACAGACATTCCATGGAGCTTCTTAAGGATGCGCCCCTTAACATGGGGTTGGGCATAAAGCGCGAACAACCGCATCACTACTGAGTGATAAATCGAATTAATACCGAATTGTAAGGAACCTAGGATGCCTACATTTGTTTATATGACAAGCTGTGACGGTTGTGGACATTGCGTGGACATTTGTCCGTCTGACATCATGCATATCGACCCGACTTATCGCCGCGCATATAACATCGAACCGGATATGTGTTGGGAGTGTTATTCTTGCGTTAAAGCATGTCCCCAGAATGCTATTGACGTGCGTGGTTATGCCGACTTTGCGCCGCTAGGACATAGTGTCCGGGTGCGCCGTGAAGAAGAAAAAGGCACCATAGCCTGGAAGATCAAGTTTCGCGATGGAACCGAAAAGAACTTTCTTTCACCGATCACCACCAAACCCTGGGGCGAATATATTCCCCAGCTGAAAGAAGTATCCGGTCCCAGCGAGGAAATGCGGGAAAGTCAGCACCTTTATAGTGAGCCTAAATATATCCGCATGGATGATGATGACGTACACACCCTGGAATCAAACAAACTTAAAATGAAGCTGGGAGTGTACTATTGATGTCTCGCAAAACCATTATTGAAGACAATATTGATGTTTTGGTCGTTGGCGGCGGACTGGGCGGCAGTGGTGCCGCCTGGGAAGCGCGCTTTTGGGGCCAGGACAAAAAGATTGTTGTCGCTGAAAAAGCGAACATTGACCGTTCCGGCGCTGTCGCGCAGGGCCTTTATGCGATCAACTGTTACATGGGTACCCGTTGGGGTGAAAATAACCCAGAGGATCACGTGCGCTACGCGCGCATCGACCTGATGGGTCTGGTGCGTGAAGACCTGCTTTTCGATATGGCCCGCCACGTTGACTCGACTGTACATCAGTTCGAGGATTGGGGCCTGCCTATTATGAAGAATCCGAAAACCGGGACTTATCTGCGTGAAGGGCGCTGGCAGATAATGATTCACGGTGAGTCCTACAAACCCATCGTGGCTGAAGCTGCCAAAAAGTCCGCTGACCAGGTGTTCAACCGGATTTGCGTGACGCACCTTTTGAAAGATGATGCAAAAGATAATCGTATAGCTGGCGCCGTTGGATTCAATGTGCGTACCGGCAACTATCACGTCTTTAAATCCAAAACGGTTGTTGTCGCCGCTGGTTGGGCATCCAATATCTTCAAGCCGCGTTCTGTTGGTGAAGGCGCCGGTCGTGTCTGGTATGCGCCATGGTCTTCCGGATCTGCTTACGGACTGATGATCAATGCCGGTGCCAAGATGACCCAAATGGAGAACCGCATCGTTCTGGCCAGGTTTAAGGACGGGTACGGCCCGGTGGGTGCTTATTTCCTGCATTTGAAAACCTACACTCAAAATGGAATGGGAGAGGAGTACGAGTCCAAATGGTTTCCGGCTCTCCAGAAAATGGTCGGCAAGGAATATCTGGATCCTGAACTGTCACACAGGACACACCGGCCGATCCCGACCTGTTTGAGAAACCACGCGATCATCAGTGAGGTGAATGCAGGTCGTGGGCCTATCCACATGGTCACCATGAAAGCTTTCCAGGACCCTCATTTGGAAGAGGTGGGTTGGGAAAACTTCCTTGGCATGACAATTGGACAAGCGGTACTTTGGGCGGCTACCGATGTCGATCCGAAGAACGAGAACCCTGAGCTTACGACTTCCGAGCCTTATGTCATGGGGTCGCACGCAACGGGTGCCGGTGGCTGGGCGAGTGGTCCGGAAGATGTTTCACCGCCAGAGTATTTCTGGGGCTACAACCGCATGATGACGATTGAAGGCCTGTTCGGAGCCGGCGATGCTGTCGGTGGAACCCCGCATGCGTTTTCTTCCGGTTCATTTACCGAAGGGCGTTTGGCTGCCAAGGCAGCCTGCAGGTATATCGATGATGGCAAGGCAGAAGGCATTGTCGTCAACGACAAGCAAATTGAAGACAGAAAAACGGAAATTTTCAAACCGATTGATCACTACAATATCTATCGCAACGAAATTGTGGCTGGCACGGTAAGCCCAAGCTACATCAATCCGAAGCAGGGCCTTGATCGGTTGCAGAAGCTGATGGATGAATATTGCGGTGGCGTGACTGTCAGCTACATGACGAACGACAAGCTTCTTCACATCGGTTTGAAAAAACTGAAAATCATGGAAGAGGACCTGGAAAGCCTTGGAGCCAAGGACATTCATGAGTTGCTGCGTGCGTGGGAACTGAAGCACCGCCATCGTACAGCCGAGTGTGTCACCCAGCATACGCTGTTCCGCAAGGAGACCCGTTGGCCCGGCTACTATTATCGAGGTGATGCGATGAAACTGGACGACAAGAACTGGCATGTTCTTACGGTCTCGCGCCGTGATCCGGAAACCGGTGAATACACC
>JBPCWL010000159.1:0-6106 GCA_051009575.1 Rhizobiaceae bacterium | reverse complement strand
GTGACAATTGCGTTTGGCTCCAATTCAACAATCCTCGAGCCGCTTTCATTTGCTCGGGGATAATCATGGTTGCAAAGTCCATAAAAAATTTATTATTGACAAATTGTCAAATAATTGATACTTTTTGTTTCTAATAATTATCAATTTGGTTCTATTGCGTTTTGGAGTTCAGTGTAACAATGGTCAGTCTTCATAGAATTAACTCGCAGAAATCAAGATATGAGCAGCTCAAATTCTATTTGAATTCAAAATACCCCAATCTTGATGACGACACCCTTCGCGACACGCTTGAAGGAATCACAAGTTTACCAGAAATCATCGGCGAAGTCGTGCGTTCTGCCTTGATTGATGAACATCTCTCGGAAGGTCTCAAACTCAGGTTGGGCGAGATGAAAGATCGGCTATTTCGGTTGCAGGAACGTGCCCGGAAAAAGCGGGCTCTGGTTCTTGAAGTAATGACGGAAGCGGATCTCCCTAGATTGATGGAACCGGATTTCACTGTGTCGCTCCGAAAATCCCCTCCCTCTCTCGTGGTGTTGAATGAACAAGAGGTTCCGGAAGATTATTGGGTTCCTCAACCGGCCAAGCTCAACAAGACGTCACTCCTCCAGGCTTTGAAAACCAATCAGGAAATTCCTGGCGTTCAACTCGGCAATGGCCAACCCACTATAACCGTGAGGACCAAGTAATGGCGTTTAGTGATCAGCAGACAAAACAACTCCGGGCTAAACTCTCCGATAAATATGTCAGATCGCGCGATCTCAATGGGATTACTCTTTCATATGTCGAAGGATGGCATGTGATTTCGGAAGCCAATCGCATCTTTGGTTTTTATGCCTGGGATCGAGCAAGTCTGAATTGTCAGTGTATTTGGCAAGGCGAAGAGGGCGTTCGCTATCGCTGCGTCTATGCGGTCAAAGTCCGCATCACGGTTCGCGCTGGAGAATCCTATGTCGTGCGGGAAGGCACTGGGACCGGCGAAGGCTCAAGCTATCGCCCGGGTGATGCGCATGACATTGCGATCAAGGCTGCCGAGACCGATGCAACCAAACGAGCGCTTTCCACTTTTGGCAATCCTTTTGGCCTCGCTCTCTATGACAAAGAAAAATCTAGTGTCCGCAAATCCCGGACAAAAAATGGTGCCAAACAAATCGCCCCAAAATTGAATGGCGTTGCGCTTTCAGAACCCAAACGCTTGCGCCATAAAGAACATTTTAAATTCGTTGCGAGCCACCCCTGCTTGATCTGCGATCGCCGACCCGCCCAGGCGCATCATATCCGTTTTGCCCAGCCCAGGGCTTTGGGACGCAAAGTCAGTGATGAATTCACAGTTCCCCTCTGCACCACCCATCACATGAAACTCCACCAGACCGGAGATGAACGGGTCTGGTGGGCCAGCCATAAGCTCGATCCCCTCAAAGAAGCTGCTAAACTTTGGCAACAAACACTAAAAGAAGGAATTTATTCGAATATTTGATAAAAACTGCCAATACTTGAGCAAAATTGCTTATTTTGGAGAAATATATTAATTATTATTGTTATATTATATTTTTATACTTTATTTTACAAGTATTTTACGCCTATATTCAATTGACAAGCAAATACTTATCAAGTTGAGAGCAATATCATGAATCTAACTACTGAGAATATGGAGAAACTCCAGAGCAATTCAGCTCAGGAATCGGTAACACGTCTGGTACCGACCGATATTTTGGGACTTCTCGGAGATCCGCCCCTTGTTCGTGGCGAAGAGCCTGAGGATTATGATCGCCTCTTTAACCAGCTTGCAGCCACCATCGATCCTCAGGACTTTGTAGAGTGGATTTTTAACCAAAGATATTTTGGATCTCGTTTGGGAGATCAAGCGTTGGCGGGCTATCAAATCCGCCTTCTTTGATAGCGAGCTTGTGCGATCTGGAAGTCGCCTGGTTGGTGAACTCCTGGAAGGTGAGGCGGGTGGATATCTGTTCGATTCTCAAATCAAAGCCAAACAACTCGTGGTTGGATCCAATAGCGGAGATCCAGAGTCCCAAAGAAAACTGAACCAACTCCTGGTCACAAACGGGCTTGGTCAACAGACAATACTGAGTCACGCTCTCGTTCTGAAGCTGAATGATATTGAGCGCCTCGAGAAACTGATCGCTTCAGCGGAGAAACGCCGGGATGAACTCTTAAAAAGCATTGAAACCCGTCGTCAAAAATGGGCCATGCGCCTCGGTGACGCCAGCGATACGTTGATGGATGAAATCGCGGTAGAAGAAACAAGAACCCGTGCAGTCCAATGACATCGGCCAAACAGATCGCCGCCAATCAAGAGAACGCAAAGCGAAGTACGGGGCCGAAAACCAAAGCAGGTAAAATCCGATCCCGAAAAAATGCGCTGAGACATGGATTGGCCTCGGTGATTTTAGAAGGTAGCCCAGAAGATCAAGAGGTCAACAATATCGCCCGCGCCATCCTCGGTCCTTCTAACACTGATTCGGCAGCCACTTATTTTGCTCGCGAGGCCGCGGAAGCGGAAAATACACTTCGGCACGTTCGAGAAGTGAAAGTAGAACTCTTCAATACGCTCAAATTCAAGGACGAAATCGCACTGGCCGTCTCAGACCAATTTGCAGATCCAAAGACCCTTCCTTCCAACTTCAATGAACTGCTTGAGCAATCAATCAATCTTGATCGCTACGAGAGAAGGGCGCGATCGCGTCGAAAAAAAGCCCTTCGGCAACTAATGGAGATGCTAAACTGATTTTGGCAAAACGAACCCATTTGGATTAGAGAACCCAATTTGGCAGAACGAAGCCAAATTAGTCCCAGGAACTACCAGTTTCATGAGAATCATCAACGCATTGATAATTCTATTTTATCAGGCATTATAGCTAAGCAATATTGTCAACTGAGTAGCATTGGGCAAACAAGAATTGAAACGGGTGGGGAAACTATTTCTGGGGTTTAGTCGATGGTTCGGGTTGGGACGAACTTTCACCCTTATCCTTCTTATCATAATAGTGCAAATGCGGGTGATCGATCCGGCACCACTGCAGACTTTGCGGCTGAAAACATTTGACATCTATCAGACCATATTGCCTCGGGATTTGATCGAAGAACCCGTTGTCATTGTCGACATAGATGAGAAGAGTCTGAGTAGTCTGGGCCAATGGCCCTGGCCTCGGACCCTTGTTGCGGAATTGGTAGACAAGATATCGAAGTCCGGAGCACAGGCGCTCGCGTTTGATGTCGTATTTTCCGAACCGGATCGTCTGTCACCGGATCAGCTTGCAGATCAGCTGCCCAATCTGGATGAAACGACGCGGGAAAGTTTACGCCAGGCACCCAGTAACGATGAAATATTCGCCCGTTCGATCCGGAATTCAAAGGTAGTCGTGGGTCAGTCCGGTATTCGAAAAACTGATCGTGAACCACTGGCAGCGGATCTGCCGGAGACACCGTTCAGCTATTTGGGCGGCAATCCAACTCGGTTTCTGGTCAAATTCCCGAATCTCCTCACCAATGTTGACAGCATTGAACGGGCTGCAGCGGGACGCGGTCTTTTTACAATTCAACCCGAACGGGACGGGATTGTTCGTCGTGTCCCCGTGGTTTTGCATGCGGATGGCAAGACCAAGCCTTCCCTTGCAGTAGAGCTAATTCGCGTCGGGACCGACGCGGAAAGCATATTGATCAGGTCAACTGACATTGGAATTTCCGATATTGTGATCGGCGATAAAATTGTTCCAGCGGATGAAGAGGGGCGCTTTTGGGTGAATTTTTCACCGCATCTGCCGCAACGATTTATATCTGCTTATGATGTTCTGACGGGCAAGGTCGGAGCTGAAAAACTTGATGGCAAACTTGTCCTCATTGGAACATCCGCAGTCGGTCTCCTGGACCTCAAAGCAACGCCGGTAGACCCTGCAATGCCCGGTGTTGAGATTCACGCACAAATCATTGAAACAATTCTGTCCCAGTCTTATTTGACCCGACCGGCATTCGCGATCGGCAGTGAAGTTGTCGTTGCCCTGGTTATTGGAATGTTTATCATAATTTGCGGGCCGATTTTCGGAGCCTTGAACATGCTGCTGCTGGGCGGCTTTTTTGCCGCCTGCCTGGTTGCTCTGTCCTGGTATCTTTATGCTCAAAACGGAATTCTGTTTGACTTTGCATATCCCCTCGTCTCGACCCTGATGGTTTACTTCGTCCTTGTCTTCTACAACTATTTGAAAGAAGAGCGGGGACGCCGGGAAGTCCGCAATGCATTCGGTCAGTATCTGTCACCGGAACTCGTGAACCAATTGGCAAAGGATCCGGACAGCCTGTCACTTGGCGGAATTACCCGGGAAGTAACGATCCTGTTCAGCGATGTCAGAAATTTCACTGCTATCGCAGAACAGTTCAAGAATGATCCCGAAGGGCTTTCGCGGTTGATGAACGATCTTCTCACCCCATTGTCCGCTGCGGTCATGAACCGCAAAGGAACAATCGACAAGTATATGGGCGATGCGATCATGGCATTCTGGAATGCCCCCCTCGATGATCATATCCATCCAAGAAATGCGTGCATTGCGGCTCTGGAAATGCAAAGGCAGCTAGAGCTACTGAACCAGAAACTGGAGGAGCAGGCCAGTCGGACAGGAACGCCGTTTAACAGGCTGCGAGCAGGCATCGGCATAAATACCGGGGAATGTGTCGTTGGCAATATGGGATCGGAAATGCGGTTTGACTATACCGCGATGGGTGACCCGGTTAACGTTGCATCACGCGCTGAAGGATTAACGAAGCAGTTTGGCGTTCCGACACTAATCGGTGAAAAAACTGCTGGCCAAGTGTCCGATTTCGCTCTCCTGGAAGCGGATCTTATTCGTGTTGTTGGCAAACAGGATCCGGAACGGCTATATCTGCTAATGGGAGATGAGGTATTGGCCAGTTCAGAAGAATTCAAGGTTCTCAGGCGTCAACATGATCAACTTCTGGCGGCCTATCGTTCGACCGAGTGGGACAGGGCAATGGAATATTTGCAGGCTTGTCGAAACGGGTTGCAGTGCGGTATCGATTTATCACATTTCTATAGCGCCTATCAAAATCGCATTGACGAATTTGCTTCAAAAGGCGTCCACGACGACTGGGACGGAGTCTACGAAGCTCAATTGAAATAGTATTCTTGATCCCGGCAGTTCCTGTTCCCCGATTTCTCTCAATCCCTGGTCAATTTGTCCGCAGTTCTTTTGCTTTTTCACGTAGTTTTTTCGCGATAATTTGCGCGCTCGAATTGTTGGCCTCAAGAAGATTTCGTTCCTCGGAGCGATCGCTACGCAAATCAAACAAGTGCTCACTTCCATCTTCGAAAACGAGAAGCTTGTGAGTCTCATTCCTGATGGTCCAGCCGTTGGTCTGATTAGGGCGGTTGGTATTAAACTGTTCACTGTATAGAAATTTACGTTTGGAACTCACCGCGGTAGAAAGCAGATGTTTGAAACTCATACTGTCAGAAGCTTTTGCCAGATTTGTCTGGGCAATCTCGCCCAGTGTCGCAAAAATGTCCGTCGTATTGACCAGGGCCGCTTCTCTCTGACCCTTTCTACTGACCCCTGCTCCCTGAACGACCATGGGCACACGAATACCGCCTTCAAACAGTGTTCCTTTTGCCTTTCGTCTTGCAAAGGGTAATTGGGCAACGCGACCCGGACTCCCATTGTCTCCGAGAAAGATAATCAGGGTGTTGGCACGGACACTCTTGGACATTGAAACAAGAATTCGCCCCATCTCCCGATCCAGGGCTTCAAGGGCCGCAAAATAATAGGAAAGTGCATTTCTCCGCATACCTCTCTTTTCACCGCTTAGATTTTGGCGGTTATGCAAATGGGCCGGTGGCAGATGCAGGGGAAAGTGAGGGGCCGTATAAGCCAACCATAAAAACCAGGGAGAATTGTTTTGTTTAATCCAGCCTATGGCCTCATCTGTAAAGGCGGTCGTGGCGTATTTGCCCACATTCCGGGTCTCGCCATTCTCTGTCCTGCGCCAGTTATAATAGTCCTTGTGTCCACCCCGGATCAGGCCCGCATAATGGCCGACACCCATTTTTTGTGGATTGAGATTGGCGCCATTCAGGTTA
>JBPCWL010000158.1:0-61887 GCA_051009575.1 Rhizobiaceae bacterium | reverse complement strand
CCACATCAGAGTGCGAAAAAGCGGTGCTTTACGCAGAACGCCGAGCCACCAATACAGGCGGTGCTCTGGCGCTATTGTATGTCTCGGAGCCAGAAAGTTTTCAGCACTGGATCGGTGTTGAGGAAATCATGAAGGCTGAAGCTCGCGACGAGGGTGAAGCGGAGCTCCAAAGATATGCGCAATTCTGCCGTGACCATGGCAGCATTGATCCTGAACTCATTTTCCGGGAAGGCACGACAAAGGAACAAATCCTGGAACTGGTTGAAGAAGATCAGGATATTTCCCTGTTGGTACTGGCAGCTGGCGACAGCAAGGAAGGGCCTGGTCCCCTGGTATCTTCTTTGGGTGGCATCGGAAGTTCGTTTTCAATTCCCGTTGTTGTTGTTCCAAGTGAAATGACATTCGAAGATATTGAAAACGTTACATAGATCGGAATTTCCATCTGATAGATGGCTGTATCAGGGTTGATTCCCGCTGCAATCAGACTTACTTTGGAATCATTCCAAAAAAAGTGGAGCTCAAGCCGATGTTTATTCAGACAGAAGCAACACCTAATCCTGCAACACTCAAGTTTTTGCCTGGTGTTCCGGTAATGCCGTCCGGATCTGCAGATTTTCGTGATCCCGATGATGCAAAAGCATCTCCACTTGCAGAACAGCTTTTTCGCATTCCTGGCGTTTCAGGCGTATTTTTCGGGCATGATTTTATTTCTGTTACCCGAGAAGGCGACGAAAACGATGGGTTTGATTGGCAGCATCTGAAGCCAGCGGTTCTGGGTACCATCATGGAGCATTTTGTGACCGGAAAACCGGTCATGAAAGACAATGACGCGGAGCGCGACGATGGTGAAGAGGATTTTGACCCCGCTGACATTGAAATAGTCAATACAATCAAAGAATTACTCGACACAAGAGTTAGGCCTGCTGTTGCACAGGATGGAGGAGACATAACATTCCACGGTTTCCGGGATGGTGTTGTTTACCTTCACATGCGCGGCGCTTGTGCGGGATGCCCGTCTTCAACCGCAACCTTGAAACACGGGATACAGAATTTGCTCAAACATTTCATCCCGGAAGTTGCCGAAGTGAAGCCCGTCGGCGTCTACATCTGATATTGTGCTACTTCTGGCTATCGATACCTCAGCGCATTTGTGTTCGGCTTGCCTTTATGATTGCGACGCACAATCCGTCCTTTCGAAGGATGTCCAGAATATCGGACGAGGCCACGCAGAAATTTTGATGAACCAAATTACATTCTGCCTTGACCAGGCAGATGTGGGTTTCAAGGATGTTGGAAGAATTGGCGTTGTGAACGGGCCTGGAAGTTTTACCGGTGTACGCGTAGGGCTGGCAGTAGCCAGAGGCCTTGCGCTTGGTCTCGACAAAGACGCGGTTGGCATTTCAAGCCTTGATGCCTGTGAAGCGGCAGCTTTTGAAAAAGCAGACCCCGGTGTACTACTTACATTACTGGATGCCCGTCGGAACCAGGCTTACTGCAAGCACAGAATGCATCGAGAACCCTTCATAAAGTCCTATGACGAACTTGCCGCGGATTTTCCTGATGATGTACAGGGGCTTTGCGGCTCTGGAAGTATCATCATCAAACAAAAGTGTGATCTGGAAATTCCGGTGATTCATGAACTTTCAGCTCCTCCCATCGAATCGGTTGCCCGTTTGTCCGCCGAAGCGAAACATGACGGGAAGCCGCCGGAACCAGTCTATTTAAGGACTGCGGATGCAAAACCGCAAAGCGGGTTTGCCCTGAAAATGGCATGAGGACCAAATCATGGTGACAGGTGTTTTGGGTCGATTTTTCTACTGGCAAAGAAAATCTGTGATTCAACCTGTAACAATGGATGACTTGGCCGCGCTTTCAGAGATTCATACCGCTTGTTTTAGCCGTGGTTGGAGTGATGGCGAGTTTGAAGCCCTCCTCGCCCAGGGAAATTATTTTTGCCTCGTCGCGAGAAAACCCGGAAAAGTCGGCAAACCACCTTCCGCATTTGTATTGGCGAAAACCGTCCTTGACGAGGCTGAAATCATTTCTGTCGCCGTCAAGCCCAGTGCGCGGCGCAAGGGTATTGCAAGACAGCTGATGGATGCAGCGATACGTCAGCTCAACTCAGATCGGGTGAAATTCCTTTTCCTGGAGGTGGACATGACAAATGAAGTTGCGATCCACCTTTACCGGAAGATGGGATTTCGGGAAATCGGAAACCGGGAAGCCTACTACACTGATGATCAGCAACACAGGAACAATCGGTCTGCGGCGCTTGTCATGAGGCTTGAACTTGGTTAGACCGAAGCCGTTTAATCGAAGTCTGATGCCATGTCTTTAGAAGAACAATGCATACAAAAGGGTCTGCGCATGACCGAGCAGCGTCGCGTAATCGCGAAAGTGCTTGAAAGTGCGGATGACCACCCTGATGTCGAGGATCTATACCGCCGTGCTTCGAATGTTGACAGCAATATTTCTATTGCCACCGTGTATCGAACAGTAAAACTCCTGGAAGAAACCGGCATCATCGCGCGTCACGAATTTCGTGACGGACGGGCTCGCTATGAAATCGTTCCAGAAGATCATCATGACCACCTGATTGATCTGAAAACGGGAAATGTTATCGAATTCGCCAATCCAGAAATTGAAGCACTTCAGGAGCGCATTGCACGGGAGCACGGGTTCAAGCTCGTGGATCACCGTCTCGAGCTTTATGGTGTGCCGCTTAAATCTCCAGAAGAAGAATGATCACCAATATCAGAGTTGCCCTGATTTTCATGATCGTTGTATTGATCACGATCCTTCTTTTCCCAATCCAATATATCGCGGTGAAGCTGGGTCTAGGACTGTCCCGAAAAATACCGGTTATTTGGCACCGAATGGTCTTGAAACTGATCGGGATCAGGGTTCATGTGGCTGGAAAGCTTGTTGAAGACCGCCCCCTTCTGATTGTATCAAACCATATTTCATGGACAGATATCCTGGTTCTGGGAAGCATCGATGAAATGAGTTTTATTGCCAAACACGAGGTCGACAAACTTCCCGGAGCGAATCTCCTAGCACGTATGCAGCGCACAATATTTGTCATTCGTGAGAACAAACGAGAAGTTGCCAAACAGGCGCGTGAGGTGACAAACCGTTTAATTTCAGGTGATCCAATAGTGCTTTTTCCAGAAGGCACTACGGGTAATGGTAACCGGGTGCTTGAATTCAAAAGTTCTCTCTTTGGAGCGACCCACTATGCCTTGAATGATGGGGGCATCGAAAAAGTCTATGTTCAGCCAGTTTCCATCGCATATACCAAGCTTCACGGCATGCCGATCGGCAGGATCGGCCGAACGCTCTGCGCCTGGACAGGCGACATGGATTTGGGGCCTCACATCAATACAATCCTCAGGAATCCTTCATGGGATATTGAAGTGCGGATAGGAGAACCTATGGAAATCGACAAAAATACACGTCGACGGGAAATTGCGTCCGTGACCCGGAACAGGATCCGCGGTATGTATGTTGAAGCAAGTTTTGGCCGGGCCAGCCTTTCAATAAAGGAGAAACAGACCGTTTCCTTTTTTCGAAAAAGTAGATAAAACCGCCGCTTGAATGTTTCTTCTGCAAGAAGTTTGTTATGTCCGGTTTCAAATCTGATCACAAAATGGATGACCTGAAAAAGGTATTTGTCAAAACCTATGGCTGCCAGATGAATGTTTATGATTCTGGACGCATGGAAGATGCGCTGGAGCAGGATGGTTATGTTCGCACGCAGGATATGGAAGAGGCCGATCTTGTATTGTTAAACACCTGCCATATTCGGGAAAAAGCAGCCGAGAAGGTATATTCGGAAATCGGCCGTATTCGAAAAATCAAGGATCGCCGTGCTGAAACCAACCGACCGATGACCATTGGCGTAACCGGTTGTGTTGCACAAGCAGAAGGCGCTGAAATCATCGCAAGATCTCCATCGGTGGGATTGGTGGCCGGGCCGCAGACCTACCACCGCCTAGCGGATATTGTCCGCCGCGCTGAACAAGGAGAGCGCGTGGTTGAGACCGAATTTGAGATTGAAGAAAAATTCGCGAACTTGCCAAAAGCGACGCAAAAGCAGGTTCAATCGCGTGGAGTTGCCGCTTTTCTTACGGTTCAGGAAGGTTGTGACAAGTTTTGCACATTTTGCGTTGTTCCTTATACCCGCGGAGCAGAGGTTTCGCGATCTGTCGAGCAAATTCGTGAAGAAGCAGAATCCATGGTTCAGGCAGGTGTTCGGGAAATCACCCTGCTTGGACAAAACGTCAACGCCTGGCATGGAATTGGCGAGGACAATCGCGAATGGGGATTGGGTGAACTCCTTCGCAACCTTGCCAGTATCCCCAAACTGGAGCGTTTGCGCTATACGACAAGCCACCCGGTTGACATGGATGAGAGCTTGATAATGGCTCATCGCGACCTTGACTGTCTCATGCCCTATTTACACTTGCCGGTACAGGCCGGATCGGATCGCATTTTGAAAGCAATGAACCGTCATCACTCCGTCAATGAATATCTGGAAATCATAGACCGGATGCGCGAAATCAATCCGGAAATTGCTGTTTCCGGTGATTTCATTGTTGGCTTTCCTGGTGAAACTGAGGAAGATTTTGAGGAAACAATCAAGCTGGTCGAGACAGTTAATTATTCTTCAGCTTTCTCTTTCAAATATTCTTCCCGCCCGGGGACTACAGGGGCAGATATGCCAAACCAGGTTTCTGAAGCAGTGAAATCCGAGCGGCTCCAACGTCTGCAAATTTTGCTTAACCAGCAGCAAGAGGCATTCAACCAGAGATGTGTTGGCAGAAAAGTGAAAATCCTGCTTGAGAAAAGAGGCCGCAAACCAGGTCAGTTGATCGGCAGGTCTCCCTGGCTGCAATCGGTAATTGTTGACGATAACCTTGGCAAACCAGGCGACTTGGTTCATGTTGAGATTACCGGTGCAGGTCCCAACAGCCTCACCGCCACTGGCATTTAACAGGAGCGATTTTTGAGCAGCAAGCCGAGAAAATCCAGCAAGAAATCTTCCACCAAAACCAAGAAACAAATGCATGACCGGGAAAATATTGTTCTCGGGTTTGATGACAATCAACTGGCGCAACGCTTGTTTGGCCAGTTTGACCAGCATCTGGCAATGCTTGAACAACAACTGCACATTGATGCGGCAGCACGCGGAAACGAGCTCTTTTTGACCGGAGACAGTCCCGCAATCCAGCAGGCCCGTGTTGCAATGGAGCACTTGTATTCACGTTTGCAATCCGGCGAGGAAGTGACACCTGGGGATGTGGACGGAGCCATCAGGATGGCGGCAGCAGACAATCAGCTGTCCCTACCCGCGATGGAAAAAAGCGGGATGTTGGCAATGGCCAAAATCGGGACCCGCAAGAAGATCATCCAGGCCCGTACACCAACACAAGATGCCTATATCAGGGCCATGGATCACAGCGAGCTTGTATTCGGCGTTGGCCCGGCCGGTACTGGTAAAACCTATCTCGCGGTTGCCTATGCTGCGGCACTTCTTGAACGTGGTGCAATTGACAGGATCATTCTTTCACGCCCAGCAGTGGAAGCGGGCGAAAGACTTGGATTTCTTCCAGGCGACATGAAAGACAAGGTAGACCCCTATTTGAGACCGCTTTATGATGCCTTGTATGACATGATACCCGGAGAAAAAGTTGAGCGCGAAATTGCCTCCGGTATCATCGAAATCGCTCCTTTGGCATTTATGCGCGGGCGTACGCTTTCCAATGCTGCAGTCATTCTTGATGAAGCGCAAAATACCACATCCATGCAGATGAAAATGTTCCTAACCCGTCTGGGTGAAAATTCCCGGATGATTGTTACTGGTGATCCAAGCCAGGTGGATCTTCCACCGGGAGTAAAATCCGGACTTGTTGAAGCGCTTGATCTACTCGGCAGCATCAAGGGAGTTTCGCTTATTCGATTTACATCCCAGGATGTCGTTCGCCACAGGTTGGTAGCAGAAATCGTGGAAGCTTATGACAGCGCGGGAAAGAAAAAGTCCAAATAGCCATGGCGTCACCGCAAATTGACATTAGCCGATCCGGCATTGATGACAACGTTGCAAATCAGATCACACCCTTGATCGAACCGGCAATCAGGCAAGCCATTGCAGATGCCGGCCTTCAATTTGAGAAGAATGCTGAATTGAGCATTCTGCTGGCAGATGACGACAAGCTTCAAGAGCTCAATCACCGGTGGCGAGGAATCGAAAAGCCGACAAATGTTCTTTCTTTTCCGGGAGAGGAATTGTCGCCAGGACAGCCGGGAGGATCGTTCCTGGGGGATATTGTTGTTTCCCTGGAAACCGCGGTGCAGGAGGCAAAGGTTGAAAACAAGGAGTTTAATGACCATTTCACTCATCTAATCATTCATGGTTTTTTACATCTTTTCGGGTATGATCATGAAACTGACGAGCAGGCCCATCAAATGGAGAGCCTGGAAAAGGAAATTCTCGGAAATCTTGGCATTTCTGACCCTTACGAAAGTGGACAAGCACAGTGAGTGTGGAAAGACAAACGGACGCTACTGAACCATCGTCGAGCACCGGTTCGGCGGAGAGTTCCGACGAGCCCATACAAGCCAACAAATCACTGGTACCGCTGGAATCATCCGATACAGCCGGGGAAACCAATTCGGTATTTTCCTGGCTGCTAAGATTGTTCGGGCGAAAGAAAAACGGATCTACCATCCGTGATGACTTGGCAGACGCTCTTTCTGATGACCAAGGTCTTGCACAGGGATTTTCTCCAGAAGAACGGGCAATGCTTACAAGCATCCTTCGACTGCAGGACACCCGGGTTGAAGACCTTATGGTTCCGCGTACCGACATTATCGCGGTAAGTCAGGAGATATCATTAGCTGAATTGCTCAAAATTTTTGAAGATTCTGGCCACTCGCGCATGCCTGTATTTGACGACACACTCGATGACCCCCGGGGAATGGTGCATATCCGTGATGTCGTCGCTCATATCATCAAGGCATCAACGATGAGCCGCGCGGAGGTTGCAAAACGGCGGAAGCAGGTTCCTTCCAATCTTGACCTGAAGAAGGTTGAACTTCAAAAACCAATTGGTGACCTGAAACTTCTACGTGAGGTGATGTTTGTTCCTCCCTCCATGGGCGCGCGGGAACTGATGGGTCGTATGCAGGCCGAACGAATGCAAATCGCGCTCGTGATCGATGAATATGGCGGTACGGATGGTCTGGTGACGCTTGAAGATATCGTGGAAGAAATTGTCGGCGACATTGAAGATGAACATGATGACGAATTGAACCACATCAAGGAAAATGGTGATGGAACTTTCGTATGTGATGCAAAAGCAGAGCTGGATGATTTACGTGAGTTGGTGGGCGAGGATTTCGCATTCGGCGAGCATGAAGATGATGTCGACACCATCGGCGGCCTGATATTTGATATTCTGGGACGGGTGCCCGTTCGAGGGGAAGTTATTGCCAAGAAAGGCTTTGAGTTCCGGATAATGGAAGCTGACCCACGGCGCATCAAGCGCGTAGAGTTGTTACGGTCCTCCCGCCGCCGTGCCAAACGGAGCTGACAGCTTTTCAAACTATCCCCAATTGAACCGATTCCTTTTTGCAGTTTGTTGTTTTATGACTTTGTAGTCGGCAAACATGATTCGCTGCAGCGGAACTTCTGTATATGGGGTTAAACCATTAAAGCACTGGCACAAAGAGTTGAACGCCTGGAAGGCTGGTTTGTCCTGCTTTCCGGCTGGCCGAGAAATCTGGTTGCACTGCTCGCCGGAGCGATTTCCGCCATGGCGATGGCACCGTTTGACCTGTTTTTCCTGCTGTTCCTGACAATCCCAATCCTGATCTGGTTGATTGATGGCGCAAGCAGTGAGCCGGCTACAGCATTTTCTTCGAAATTGTATGAAGGATTCAAACCGGGCTTCTTTTTTGGCTTCGGCTACTTTTTGGCTGGAATTTGGTGGGTTGCGAATGCGTTGCTGGTGGATGCTGATATTTTTGCCTGGGCGGCACCTTTGGCAATCATATTGATTCCTGCTGCACTCGGAATTTTCTGGGGTTGTGCAACCTCGATTGCACGCCTGTTCTGGTTTGGTGAATTCCGGCGAATATTCATGCTGTCTGCGTGCCTGATGTTATTCGAATACCTGCGTGGCTTCGTAGCCACAGGATTCCCCTGGAACACAATCAGCTATGCTGCTCTGGTGAATCCTATAACCATGCAATCTGCTTCCGTGCTGGGAATATACGGACTCACCGCATTTGTAGTGCTTATCGCCGCACTCCCAGTTAACCTACTAAACGTGTCAGCCTCCCTGCCGCTGAAACGTTACACCATGGGTTTGCTCTGGATATTGCTGGTTACACTTCACATTGGTTATGGAGTATGGCGCCTTGATCACAAGGAAACAGAATTTGCAGAGGGTGTAAGTTTACGTTTGGTTCAGCCTGCAATTGTTCAGGCAGATAAATTTGATCCGACACGTGAAGCCGAGATTTTCAAACGTTACCTGGACCTTTCAACTTCTGAAAACGATGGAAAAATGCTTTCAGAAGTCACACATCTGATTTGGCCAGAATCAGTGTTTCCTTTTCTTCTGACCGAGCGCCGTGATGCATTATCTGCAATCGCTGCCATGCTTCCTGATGGAACGAGCCTGATCACCGGTGCTGCCAGAGCAGAACTGGCGGGCGCATCAGGTGGGGAAAATCTGATTTTCAATTCGGTATATGTGATTGATCACGAAGGGATCATCGTGTCAGCGGCAGACAAGGTACACCTCGTACCCTTTGGAGAATATTTGCCGTTTCAGGAATTCCTGGAACAATACGGATTCCAACAACTTACCAAGGTCCAGGGCGGGTTTGAACCCGGGGCATCTAGGAAATTGCTTTCCACCGGCGTTGGTCCAATGTTCCTGCCACTCATTTGCTATGAAATCATATTTTCTGGCGATATCTGGCATGGGGGAAACCGGCCCGGATGGATTCTCAATCTCACAAATGACGCCTGGTACGGCTACACTCCAGGCCCATTTCAGCATGAAAGGCAGGCAATCATTCGCGGTGTCGAAGAGGGTCTACCTGTAGTACGTGCCGCCAATACGGGAATATCGGGAGTTTACACGCCATATGGGGAGGCCGTCGCCCGGTTGTCGCTCGATGAACAGGGTATCATAGACAGCCAGCTTCCGAACGGTTTGAAGACCACGTTACACTCTGTTTACGGTGTTTACATTTTCTGGTCGGTTCTTGCGTTGTTTTTTGTTATAGGAGTAATTCCTTCAAGGAAAACATAGCTTTACCAAATTTGTCTTGGCATAACGTATGCTTTGAATTGTGTTATGTTCAGGTAGCCGCTAAGATAACGAAAGCTCGAATTCAGGGGAGTGCGATCATGGCTTTTATGTCAGGTCGCTCAATAGGCAAACAAACGAGTTATTTATGTCTGACAAGGGAAAAAAACCGAACCCTATAGATGTTCATGTGGGAAGCAGGGTTCGATTGAAACGGACCATGATGGGAATGAGCCAGGAAAAGCTGGGAGAAAGTCTTGGCGTAACTTTTCAACAGGTTCAAAAATATGAAAAAGGCGCCAATCGCATTGGTGCAAGCAGGCTTCAACAGATTTCCTCGATCTTGAAAACACCGGTTGCATTCTTTTTTGAGGATGCGCCCAGCTATGGTGCGGCGACGTCTGGCGGCTTTGCTGAAGATGGCGGACCGGAGTACACAATTGATTTCCTTGCGACTACGGAAGGCATGCAGCTCAACCGCGCTTTTGCGAAAATCAAGGACCCGAAAGTCCGGCGAAAAATTGTTGATCTGGTCAAATCACTGGCGGACGAAGCCAAATAACCTTAACTGTTTTGAAATTCTCTCAACTAAATTCTTGACCTTTTCCGTCAAGACGACAATAAACGCGTGGATTGAAAGCAGGATATAAAGAAAAGTATATATCCTTATAGCCCGGAGAAGATGTATGACGCGGCAGAATTATTATTTCACCAGCGAATCGGTATCTGAAGGTCATCCCGACAAGGTATGTGACCGGATTTCAGATGAAATTGTGGATCTTGTTTACAAGGAAGCTACCAAAACTGGCGTCGATCCATGGACTGTCCGCGTTGCCGCGGAAACACTAACGACAACAAACCGTGTCGTTATTGCCGGAGAAGTGCGGGTACCGGAAACGCTTTTCAAGAAAGACAAGGAAGGCTCCATTGTTCTCGACAAATCGGGCAATCCGGTAATTGCTCCGGGACGTTTCCGTTCCGCTGCCAGGCGCGCTATTCGCGATATCGGATATGAGCAGGATGGTTTCCACTGGAAGAGTGCCAAAGTGGATGTCCTACTTCACGCTCAATCCGCAGATATCGCGCAGGGTGTGGATAACGCTGCTGACAAACAAGGTGAAGAAGGAGCCGGAGACCAAGGTATCATGTTCGGATACGCATGTACCGAAACTCCTGACCTGATGCCTGCTCCAATATACTATAGCCACAAGATTCTGGAATTGATGGCTGAAGCGCGTAAAAAGGGTAATGGCGAAGCAGCCAAGCTCGGGCCGGATGCAAAATCTCAGATTACCGTCCGGTATGAAGACGGCAAACCGGTTGAGGTGACAGGAATTGTTGTTTCCACCCAGCATATGGACGAGGACTGGGATTCAAGAAAGGTTCGGGAAGTCATTGAACCTTATGTAATGGAAGCTCTTGGCGGCAACCTTCCCATCGCCGATGATTGTGAATGGTACATCAACCCGACTGGAAAGTTTGTCATTGGCGGGCCGGACGGAGATGCCGGGCTTACTGGACGCAAAATTATCGTGGACACCTATGGTGGTGCTGCACCGCACGGCGGGGGGGCTTTTTCTGGCAAGGACACAACAAAGGTGGACCGTTCTGCCGCTTATGCAGCGCGTTACCTTGCCAAAAATGTAGTGGCGGCGAAACTCGCGGAAAAGTGCACAATCCAACTATCCTATGCAATCGGTGTAGCCCAACCACTTTCAATCTATGTTGACACCCATGGCACCGGAAAGGTTGACGAAGATGTTCTTGAAGCAGCAATTCGTGAAGTTATGGATTTGTCACCCAGTGGCATTCGCAAACACCTCGACCTTAATCGCCCGATTTATGCGCGCACAGCTGCATATGGCCATTTTGGACGCAAGGCTATCCGGGGCGGATTTACCTGGGAAAAAACAAATTTAACCAAGGCGTTGAAGGAAGCTGTGAAAACAGCTGGATGAGGTTTGTCCGGGAAGCCGACGAGAACTCAACAAAGACACCGCCGTTCCGAAGCGTTTTTCGGACGGCGCAAAGCCAAGGCACTTTCAAAAGAGCAGGAACGGCGTTTTGCCGAGTTGATGCCTGGGCTTGGGATTGATCCGTCTCTCCCATCCCTGAAAAATTTGGAAGAATTTTTTCCCGGAAACCCGGACCAGATAACTCTCGAAATCGGTTTTGGCGGCGCAGAGCACCTTCTTCATCAGGCGCAATCTTTTCCCCAACAGGGATTCATTGGCGTAGAGCCGTTTGTAAACTCAATGGCAAAAGCATTGCGCGGGATCGAAGAAAAAAGCCTGCAAAACATTCGCCTGTATGATGAAGACGCAGTAGAACTGCTGGATTGGTTACCGGAAGAATCTGTAGACCGGATCGACCTTCTGTATCCTGACCCATGGCCCAAACTGCGCCATTGGAAACGGCGATTTGTAAATCACAAAAACCTTGACCGGATAGCGCGTGTTCTGAAACGCGGTGGACGATTCCATTTTGTCTCTGACATCGAAACCTATGTCAACTGGACATTGCAGCATTGCTATCACCATCCGAGATTTGAATGGTTGGCGGAAAATTCAAACGATTGGCATTCCCCCTATGACAACTGGGTCCGAACCCGGTATGAGGCAAAGGCAATCCGGGAAAAACGACAACCCTGTTACCTGAGGTTTGAAAGAAGCTAGTTCCAGCAGAACGCTGTTCTTTGCATCCAGCAAAATGCCTTGTACAGCATCTGTGGTCATTTTTCTTGCAAACGCGCGTACAAAGGCGTATATGGTCCTCAAATTCTCCGGTAATTCGCGAGAGTGGGAGCCACCCGGCACCCGCTCTTTTTTATTGCCGGAAACAGGATGAGACTGAGCTCATGAACGAAACGCGTACCATCGTTGAATCAGGACTGGAGGCCAAAATTGCCTCCATCATTGAACCAGAGATCGAAGATCTCGGGTATCGGCTTGTTCGTGTCAAAATTTCAGGTGTTAATGGAACCACACTACAGATCATGGCAGAACGCCCGGACGGAACGATGAATGTCGCAGGGTGTGAGGACATATCAAGGGCAATCTCCCCGATTCTCGATGTGGAGGATCCTATCGACCGAGCCTATCATCTTGAGATTTCATCACCGGGGATTGACCGTCCGCTCGTACGAAAATCTGATTTCAACACATGGACTGGCCATGTGGCAAAACTGGAAACTCGCCAGTTGATCAACGGTCGCAAGCGCTACAAGGGCATCATCCTGGGTGTCGATGGCGAGGATGTGAAATTTCGCCGTGAAGCGCCTTCGAAGGATGAAGACCTCGAATTTGTAATCCCGGTCGGCGAGATAAAAGATGCGAAACTTGTGTTGACCGATGATCTGATTACAGAAGCGCTCAAACGTGACAAGGCCCTTCGCGAGGCTAACGGAATTGAAGAAGAAGGTGCATCTGCACCCGAAAACTGAACCAAATACCATCAGGAATTGGTGGCTTAAACAGGAGAATACCATGGCAGTCAGTGCTAACAGGTTGGAATTGCTGCAGATCGCTGATGCGGTTGCCCGGGAGAAGGCAATTGACAAGGAAATCGTGATTTCCGCGATGGCAAATGCAATTGAGAAAGCAGCGAAATCCCGTTACGGCCAGGACACGAATGTCCATGTTCAGGTTGATTCAAAGACTGGAGATATCAACCTGAAGCGCCTGCTCGAAGTTGTTGAGAATGTGGAAGACTACAACACGCAAATCGCGATCGAGTTAGCCCGGGATAAGGAAGCTTCCGTTGAACTTGGTGACTATATTTCAGAACCACTTCCGCCAATGGACTTTGGCCGCATTGCTGCCCAATCTGCGAAGCAGGTGATTGTACAACAAGTTCGCGATGCAGAGCGTGATCGCCAGTTTGAGGAATTCAAGGATCGAGTTGGTGAAATTTTGAACGGCACTGTCAAACGGGTGGAATACGGGAATGTGATCGTGGATCTCGGCCGTGGTGAAGCAATCATTCGCCGCGATGAAACTATTCCGCGTGAAAACTTCCGATATGGCGACCGTGTTCGTGCGTATCTCTACGATGTCCGCCGTGAGCAGCGCGGCCCACAGATTTTCCTGTCTCGCACGCATCCACAGTTCATGACGAAACTGTTCACAATGGAAGTGCCGGAAATTTATGATGGAATCATTGAAATTAAATCCGTCGCTCGCGATCCCGGTTCAAGAGCAAAAATTGCTGTTATTTCAAATGATTCTTCAATTGATCCTGTCGGAGCTTGTGTTGGTATGCGTGGCTCGCGTGTTCAGGCGGTTGTCGGTGAATTACAGGGCGAGAAGATCGATATTATTCCGTGGTCCCCGGAACCAGCCAGTTTCATCGTGAATGCATTGCAACCTGCAGAGGTAGCCAAAGTCGTTCTGGATGAAGAGGCTGAACGCATCGATATTGTTGTGCCGGACGATCAGCTGTCACTGGCGATTGGACGCCGCGGCCAGAATGTACGCCTTGCTTCCCAGCTTACCGGCTGGGACATCGACATCATGACGGAGCAGGAAGAAAGCGAACGTCGTCAGGCGGAATTTGAAACCAGTGCGAATGCATTCATGGAAGCACTGAACGTCGATGAGATGGTCGCGCAACTTCTTGCATCGGAAGGTTTTTCGAATGTCGAAGAAGTCGCCTATGTCGATATGCTGGAAATTGCCTCGATCGAAGGTTTTGACGACGAGACCGCAGAAGAACTGCAAGCCCGTGCGCGCGAATTCCTGGAACGCCAGGAGGCCGAACTGGATGAGGTTCGCAAGGGTCTTGGGGTTGCTGATGACCTGCGCGAGATTGACGGATTGACAACACAGATGCTCGTTAATCTCGGCCAGGAAGAGATCAAATCTGTTGAGGATTTCGCCGGATGTGCGGCCGATGACCTGTTGGGATGGAATGAGAGAAAGGATGGTGAAAACATTCATTTTCCAGGCTTGCTTGAAGATTTCAAGATCTCCAGGATCGACGCTGAACAAATGGTAATGGCGGCGCGGATCAAAGCGGGTTGGGTAACTGCGGAAGAAATCGCCGCAGCTGAAGCAAAAGCGGAAGAAACTCCTGAAGAAGTTGAAGAAGAAGAAACCAAGAAACCCGGCCGGATATTCTGACACGGAGTGCAAATTTGACGGGAAGGGATATGAATCCGCGGACGTGTGTTGCCACGAAAGAAGAAAAATCTCCAGATGAGATGATTCGATTCGTGCTCGACCCGGAAAATCGCGTTGTCCCTGACCTGAAACGAAACCTGCCCGGAAGGGGTGTTTGGGTTACGGCAGAAAAAGAGAAGGTTCTCGAGGTCGTTAAAAAGAATCTTTTTGCTCGTGGTTTCAATCATGCTGTCAAAGCAGATGCCGGACTGGCGGATATGATCGAAGAGCGGCTGAAAACGTCACTGTCCGGGTTGGTGTCCATGGCCCGAAAGGCAGGTGTTGCAGCGATTGGGCAGGCAAAGGTGGAAGAACTGGCCCGCCGAGGAGAGATTTTGGTTCTGATTCAGGCTGCAGACAGTGATGGAGATGGGAAACAGAAAATAGGCAGGTTGTTGGAGAAACAACATCAAAAACCGGTGACATTTGAGGCCTTTACTTCAATGGAGCTGGACCAATTATTGGGAACGGTAAATACCGTTCATGTTGGCTTTGCAGAAAGTCATCTAACCGGGCAAGTAGCCAAAGCAATTGAAAGGATTAAGGCTTTCACTGATATGCAATGATCAAAAAGTAATACTAATCGAACAAAAAGCTGGATTTTGTTGCCCTTTGGGTCCAAAAAGCCGCCAGCACAAGATTACAAGGTAAATAATGACCGAAAACGAAGGCAACAGCAAAGCTGGCCCGGAAAAGAAAAAGACACTTACATTGCGAGGCGGTGGCCTGTCGCAAGGAACAGTGCGCCAAAATTTCTCTCATGGCAGGACCAAGTCTGTTGTGGTCGAGACCCGCAAACGAAGGATTGTCAAGCCAGGCGAGGCACCGTCCGCACCAGCTTCTGAAAAACCCGCTGAACCCGTAGAATCACCAACAGCGGATATTCCTTCAAATCTTTCCAAGAGCGAAGTTGAAGCCCGCACGCGGGCCCTGGAAGAGGCAAAGGTACGTGATGTAGAAGATGCTCAGAGACGTGAAGAAGAAGAAACACGTCAGGCTGAAGAAGATGCAAGGCGATCCGAAGAGCGCGAAGAAGCTGCCAGGTTGAAAGCTGAAGAGGATGAACGGCTGGCCACTGAACGTGAAGCCGCCGAACGTGAACGGGCTGCTGAAGCATCTGCAGTTGTAGCTAAAGTCGAGGATGGCGGAAAACCGCTTGCCCGCGAGGAAGCAAAACCGAAAGAGCTGAAACCGTTTGAACGCAAAAAACCGGATGAGCCTCCCAAACCCTCACGCCCGAAAGGCGGAGATGACCGCAGGCGAACAAAACTAACTCTTTCAAACGCACTGGACGAGGACGGTGGCAGCCGCGGACCTTCTCTTGCGGCGTTGCGCAGACGTCAGGAAAAACAAAAACGTGCGGCGCAACAACAACAATCAGGACCGCGAGAAAAGGTAGCCCGCGAAGTGCAACTGCCAGAGACGATTACCATTCAGGAGCTTGCCGGAAGAATGTCCGAACGCTCTGTCGATGTTATCAAGTACTTGATGCAACAGGGTCAGATGATGACGCCTGGTGACATTATCGATGCTGACACCGCTGAACTGATTGCCGAAGAATTTGGACACACTGTACGTCGCGTCTCGGACGCTGATATTGAAGAAGGCATTTTCGATCAACCTGACAGTGAAGCGGATCTGAAGCCGCGTCCTCCTATAGTTACCATTATGGGTCATGTGGATCACGGGAAAACCTCTTTGTTGGATGCAATCCGTAATGCAAATGTGGTTTCCGGGGAAGCTGGCGGCATTACCCAACATATTGGTGCTTATCAGGTGGAACATGGCGGTCAGTTGATATCCTTTATCGATACGCCCGGCCATGAAGCTTTTACTTCCATGCGGGCGCGCGGTGCTCAGATTACTGACATTGCCATTCTTGTGGTCGCAGCGGATGACAGTGTCATGCCGCAGACAATTGAATCGATCAATCATGCAAAAGCTGCTGAAGTACCGATCATTGTTGCAATCAACAAGATTGACAAGCCGGAAGCAGATGCAAACAAAGTGAAGACGGAATTGCTACAGCATGAAATCTTCGTCGAGGACATGGGTGGCGAAACCCAGGCCGTTGAAGTATCCGCGCTAAAAGGCACAAATCTGGACGGACTTCTGGAAGCAATTTCACTGCAGGCTGAGTTGCTGGAACTTAAAGCAAACCCTGATCGTCCTGGCGAAGGGGTCGTAATTGAAGCGAAGCTCGACAAAGGCCGCGGACCGGTAGCAACTGTCTTGATCAATCGCGGAACCCTGAAAACCGGCGATATCATCATTGCCGGTGACGAATGGGGGAAAGTCCGTGCTCTGATTGATGATCATGGCAACCAGCTCGATGAGGCACCTCCATCTATGCCAGTTGAAGTGCTTGGACTCAACGGAGCACCAGGTGCTGGAGATCGCGTGGGCGTTGTCGAGAACGAAGCCAGGGCCCGTGAAATTTCCGACTATCGTCATCGTCTGTCTAGGGAAATGGCAGTTGCCAAACAGGCAGGATCGCGCGGTTCGCTTGAGCAAATGATGACCCAACTTCAGACAAAGGACGTCGGCGAAGCAGTCGTAGTCGTCAAGGCTGATGTGCAAGGTTCTGCAGAAGCAATTGCCCAATCGCTGCAAAAACTGAATACTGATGAAGTTGAAGCCCGGATCGTGCATTCCGGGGTTGGCGCCATCACCGAATCAGATGTCGCGCTGGCTGCTGCATCGAATGCTCCAATTCTCGCGTTCAATGTGCGTGCAAACAAGCAGGCGCGTGAAGCTGCTGAAGCCGAAGGCATCGAAATCCGCTACTATTCGATCATTTACGATCTTGTTGATGATATCAAATCAGTCATGTCCGGAATGCTCGCACCAGAACGCCGGGAAACCTTCCTGGGTTATGCGGAAGTTCTTGAGGTGTTCAACGTTTCCAAGGTTGGCAAGGTTGCTGGGTGCCGGGTAACGGAAGGCAAGGTGGAACGCGGTTCAGGGGTACGACTGCTGCGTGATAACGTGGTAATTCATGAAGGCAAGCTTTCCACTCTCAAGCGTTTCAAGGATGAAGTTGCCGAAGTTCCAGGTGGACAGGAGTGCGGCATGGCATTCGAGAACTACCAGGATATCCGCCAGGGTGACGTGATTGAATGTTTCCGGGTTGAACATATTGAACGTTCGCTTTGAGACAGACCTGATTTCATAACTGCACACCTCCGGTCCGATTCCGGAAGCGTGAATGGAAGAATTCAATGAGCAAATTTTCTGCAAAGGGGCCATCCCAAAGGCAATTGCGGGTAGGAGAAATGGTGCGCCATGCGCTAACCCAGCTTTTGCAACGTGGAGAAGTGCAGGATGACCGCCTGACTTCCACCGTGATTTCGATTTCAGAAGTTTCGATGTCACCGGATCTGAAAATTGCTACGGCCTATGTCTCACCTCTTGGAGGAGGGGATGCCAAATCTGTTATCAAAGCTCTGGCTGAAAATGCCAAGTTTATCCGCGGGAAACTTTCCCCCTACCTCAACCAGATGAAATACATGCCGGAATTCAGGTTTCGCGAAGATACGAGCTTCGATAACTTTGCGAAAATCGATGCTTTGTTGCATTCGGACGCGGTGAAGCGCGATCTGGACAAGGAAGACGAATGAGTCGGCAGCGCAAAAAGAAAGGGCGGCCAATTTCGGGCTGGGTTGTCCTGGATAAACCAGTTGGCATCGGTTCAACCCAATGCGTTGGTAAAATTAAATGGTTGTTTCAGGCAGCGAAGGCTGGCCATGCTGGCACACTTGATCCCCTGGCATCGGGCATGTTGCCCCTGGCGCTCGGGGAAGCTACCAGGACCGTCCCCTATATTATGGACGGTCAAAAAACCTATCGCTTTACAGTGACATGGGGAGCTGAAACCAACACTGACGATCTTGAAGGGGAAGTGACAAACAAGTCGGAAAAATTGCCCACAGAGACGGAAATTCTGGCACTTTTGCCAAAGTATACCGGAAAGATCTGCCAGGTCCCGCCAAAATTCTCCGCGGTAAAAATCAATGGCGAGCGAGCTTACAAACTGGCACGTGACGGGGAAGAGGTTGAAATTGAACCCCGGCAGGTCGAAATCGAAACGTTGACGCTAATTTCCTGTTCAAATGATACCGCAACATTTGAAACCCTTTGTAGTAAAGGGACCTACGTGCGCGCACTTGCACGGGACATGGGGCGAGATCTCCACTGTTTTGGCCATATCAGTGAACTGAGACGCACATCAGTTGGCCCATTTTTGGAAGAGGATCTTGTACCCCTGGACAAGATTGTGTCGCTCGAGGGAAACCTTGAGGCTCTCGATGCAGAACTATTCACAACTGGAACCGCGCTGGAAGATGTTTTGGAGATTCCGGTCACTCGCGAACAAGTGCACCGATTGAGACTTGGTAATGCAATAGTGCTGCGGGGAAGAGATGCAATAGCACACGCAGAACAGGCCTTTGCATCGCTCGGAGATGAATTGGTGGCAATCGGAGAGGTTGACCGGGGGCAATTCAAGCCAAGAAAAGTATTCCAAAACTCCTTCGTGTGATCCCGGTTTCCTAAGCTCACAAAAATACCATTCGACAGTGATCGCCCGTTACTCTTTAGTCGCGCAAGCCTAATTCTGGAGGTATCCCCATGCGCGAGAATGTAGTTCGTCTTCTGTTGATGATTGTTTTGGCAGTTCTGCCGCTTCAACAGGCACTGGCAGCACAATCTGAGGTAGAAACAAAAGCGCGCCAACTCCTCAATCAAGATGACCGGAGTCTGACCCTGGAGGCGCTTGAATATTTTAGGGAACGCAAAAACACTGACAGTGTAGGAGTATTATTGCTTGCCATGCGCTTCGCCACACTTTCGGAAGAAATTGGGGAAGTGCTGCACGAAATTACTGGCGAAAGCTTTGGCGGCAACTGGAACAACTGGATGCTCTGGCAAGAACGCCACCCTGAAATCAAGCCCTTTGAGGGATTTGCGCAAATACACGCGGATGTCCACAAGCGAATCGACGGCAATTTCCAGCTTTTTCTCGGCGAGGAGAAAAACTACAGGATCAGGGTTGAAGAAATAACCTGGGGCGGCGTCGTCAAGGATGGGATTCCCGCGTTGACAAACCCGGAACTTTTGACGCCTGAAGAGGCTACTTACATGGAGCCTGGCAATCTCGTATTCGGTGTGAATATCAATGGTGATGCCCGTGCATATCCGCTACGCATTTTGAATTGGCATGAAATGTTCAATGATGTGGTAGGTGGCGTACCGGTCAGTCTTGCCTATTGCACACTTTGTGGTTCAGGAATCCTGTTTGAAACCAAAATTGATAATTTTCCCCACCCACTGATTTTGGGATCTTCCGGTTTTCTGTATCGTTCGAACAAGCTGATGTACGATACATATACCCATTCCCTTTGGAACCAGTTTACTGGTGAACCGGTATCAGGGCCGCTTGCAGACAGCGGGATTAAACTGAAAGTCAGGCCCGTCGTTATTACCACCTGGAAGAAATGGCAGGCAGAAAATCCGGATACAACAGTTATCTCCAAAGAAACCGGTTACCGGCGTGACTACGGTACCGGTGTTGCATACCAGGCATATTGGGACAGCGATGACCTGATGTTCCCGGCCACTGTGGACACCACGGAACACAAGGCAAAGGACTACGTATTTTCCCTACGTGAAAACAGTGTAAAAAAAGCTTGGCCAATCAAGTATTTCGCCGGTGGCAAAGTCATCAATGATACCGCTGGAGAGCAAAAGCTGGTGTTGATCGGTAACGAGGCAGACCGAACAGTCAGGGCATATGATTCCTCCGGTATAGTATTTTCTGGTGATGGCCTTTCGGACACCATCAAAGGCGATGGAAAAACGTGGGAGATTACTGAAAATGCACTGGTTGCAGAGGATGGCACAAGTTTAAAGCGTTTGGCCGGGCATATCGGTTTCTGGTTTGCGTGGAACAACTATTATGGTGAAACCGGTGAGGTTGGCCGCCTGAACTGAACCAAAGCAACCAACAAACAAAACGCTGGTAATTGATTGAAATATCGAGTATATGCTCACGCAGAACGGGCCGCTGCGCCCGTTTCTTTTAGTTAAGGCCCCTGCTGGACGACATCCCGGCAACGGGCGACCAAGTAACCTTCGGAAACAAAACCAGTTTTCTACAACACAAGGAATGGCCGATGTCGATTACACCTGAGCGCAAAGCTGAGCTCATCAAGGAATATGCAACCAAGGATGGAGATACAGGTTCTCCGGATGTACAGGTTGCAGTTCTTACAGAACGCATCAAGAACCTCACTGAACATTTCAAGGGCCACAAAAAGGATAATCATTCCCGTCGCGGTCTTTTGAAAATGGTCTCCCAACGACGCAGGTTGCTTGATTATGTAAAGGCAAAGGATGAGGAACGTTACAAAAGCCTCATCTCCGGCCTCGGCATCCGCCGATAAAAATCTGCGGCGTAGCACACCAGTGCTGCGTCGTTTTCGTTCATAACGGCTTCTGCCTGTTTGTCCGTATTGAGCGAATGTCAGAATGGCTCCCACAGGGGGCAGGATTGCCAGTGGTCCAGTGTTTGGACCTCTCGTTGTCTTGCCCTTGGTTAAGCCACCACAGACAGGCTTAACACTTGGCGCTCAAGATTCCGGAAACCGCCGGAGGAGCGCATGTATATATAAGGACAAGAAATGTTTGATCACAATATAGTAGAAATTGATTGGGGCGGTCGTCCGCTTACCATCGAATCGGGAAAAGTCGCCCGCCAGGCTGATGCCTGCGCAGTTGTTACCTACGGTGAAACCACTGTGATGTGTGCTGTCGTCTCTGACAGATCCCCAAAACCCGGCCTGGATTTTTTCCCGCTTACAGTAAATTACATGGAAAGAGCCTATGCCGCCGGCAAAATCCCGGGCGGATACTTCAAACGCGAAGGTCGCCCAACAGAAAAGGAAACTCTCGTTTCCCGTCTCATAGACCGACCAATTCGTCCGCTCTTTGCTGATGGCTACAAATGTGACACCCAAGTGACCTGTATGGTCATCAGTCATGACCTGGAAAATGATCCAGATATTGTCGCAATGGTTGCTACATCAGCAGCGCTCGCACTTTCAGGTATTCCTTTCCAGGGACCAATCGGCGCTTCCCGTGTCGGCCTGATTGATGGTGAATACGTTCTCAATCCCAATATTGACGAGATGGACGAGTCCGATCTTGATCTGGTGGTCGCAGGCACCCGTGATGCCGTCTTGATGGTGGAATCAGAAGCAAATGTACTTTCCGAAGAAGTCATGCTCGGCGCTGTAATGTTCGGCCATGAGGAATTTCAGCCGATCATAGATGCAGTGGCCAAGCTTGCCGAAAAATCTGCAAAGGAACCACGTGAACATGTGGTTCCAGATCATTCAGACCTGCAGAAAAAAGTTACCAAACTTGTTGGAAAAGATATTGAAGCCGCCTACACGATTTCTGACAAACAGGAACGTTATGAAGCTCTGGATGCAGCGAAGGCAAAAGCCAAGGAAGCGTTCCTTAACGAAGAGTCTACCGACGGCGAAGCCACTGTTCTTGGAGAGGTTTTGAAATCAACCCAGGCAGATGTAGTTCGCGGATCGATCATCAAGACCAGCAAGCGAATTGATGGACGCGATCTTTCAACTGTTCGTCCTATTGTATCTGAAGTAGGTGTCCTGCCGCGCACCCATGGTTCGGCTATCTTTACCCGTGGTGAAACACAGGCACTTGTTGTAGCAACCCTTGGTACATCAGATGACGAGCAGATGATCGATGCCCTGACCGGTACCTATAAAGAAAACTTCATGCTGCATTATAATTTCCCGCCATATTCAGTAGGTGAAACAGGCAGGATCGGGTTTACCGGGCGCCGTGAAATCGGCCATGGCAAGCTTGCATGGCGTGCGGTGCGGGCGGTTCTTCCCAGCAAGGAAGAATTCCCTTACACGCTTCGTGCGGTTTCTGAAATCACCGAATCCAATGGCTCTTCATCCATGGCTACGGTTTGCGGCACCTCCCTTGCCTTCATGGACGCAGGTGTTCCATTGAAAGCTCCGGTTGCCGGTATCGCAATGGGTCTGATCAAGGAAGGCGATGATTTTGCTGTTCTCTCAGACATCCTGGGTGACGAAGACCACTTGGGTGATATGGATTTCAAAGTGGCTGGCACCTCAGAAGGCATCACATCACTTCAAATGGATATCAAGATCACCGGTATTACCGAAGAGATCATGAAAATTGCACTTGATCAGGCAAAGGGTGGTCGTGAACATATTCTTGGCGAGATGAACAAGGCATTGTCTGAGGGCCGTGCGGAACTTGGCGAGTTTGCTCCAAGGATCGAAAGTTTCACGATTCCTACCGATAAGATCCGCGAAGTGATCGGATCCGGCGGGAAGGTCATCCGTGAGATTGTTGAAAAAACCGGTGCTAAAGTATCCATCGAGGACGACGGAACCGTGAAAGTTGCTTCCAACACCGCCAAGGAAATTGAAGCAGCTGTCAAATGGATCCGCTCCATCACCGATGATCCGGAAGTTGGCGAAATCTATGAAGGTACCGTCGTTAAAACGGTCGATTTCGGAGCATTCGTCAATTTCTTTGGTGCAAAGGATGGTCTGGTACATATTTCCCAACTGGCAAACGAGCGCGTTGGCAAAACAACTGACGTGGTCAATGAAGGTGATAAAGTCTGGGTCAAACTGATGGGATTTGACGATCGCGGCAAGGTTCGCCTTTCCATGAAGGTTGTTGATCAGGATTCCGGACAGGAGATTCCGAAAGAGCCTAAAAAAGATGATGATGGTGACGATGATTGATCATCGCTCCTAGTGACTTATAAAGGCCGGGTTATCCCGGCCTTTTTTATATTGGTGAACTCATGAAACCAGATAGCCGCGATGCTTTGACATTGGCCCTTAACAGGGGAATTGCAAAGCCTGAAAGTAAGGGTAGCTGGCCATTTTACAATGCCGCTCCGCTGCCCCATGTCGATGTCGATTGGAAACACGCACTGGTGTGCGAACAACAGTTTCGCCCGGTATATCTTGTACTGAAATCAGAAGGCTACAATGTGTCCCAGGCGCTTGGGGAAATTGAAGGTGTCAATAATGGCGCAATTTTACTTCTGGGGAGAAATCGGCTTTGGAACCAGCATCAGATCATCCGGGCCTGGAACCAAATGCCTCCAGGAGGTCGCTTGATTATTGGGGGTAACAAGACTGATGGAATTGGAGCCACGCGCAAATGGTTCTCACAGCAGACTGAAATCGGCGATAGCATGTCAAAGCACCATGCAATTGTTTTCTGGGCTGACAAATCAACACAAACCAACCTTCCCTCGGTCGAGAATCTCAAGAAATCGGAGGGCTATTTGTTATCCGAGGGTGGATTTTCATCGGCTGGGCCTGATAAGGGTTCAAGACTTCTGGTCGAACACTTTGATAATCGCATTTCCGGAAAGGTGGCAGATTTGGGCGCAGGCTGGGGATTTCTTTCCCGGGAACTGCTTGAGAAGTCTGACAGGATTGACCTTGTTGATCTTTTTGAAGCGGATTTTTCTTCACTACAATTAGCAGAACAGAATATTGGTAAGGTTCCTGGCCGGGAAATTTCATTCCACTGGTGCGATATCACTTCTGAGTTTTCCAAGAAACCATATGATTGGGTCGTCATGAATCCACCCTTTCATTCCGGTCGAGCTGCAAATCCACAACTTGGCAAGCAGTTTATCGAAGTGGCTGCATCAACGTTACCAAGAGGCGGCAAGTTGCTGATGGTCGCCAACAGGAATCTCCCCTACGAGCAAACGCTGGAGAAAAATTTCAGACGGTTTGAGAAATTGTCAGAACAGGACGGTTTCAAGGTCATTGAAGCTACAAGGTAAATCCTGCTTATTCATCCATGGCATTTAGTTCTTCGACGCGTGGCATGGATACGGTCGAGTAACCTGAATCAACGAAATGAACCTCTCCGGTAACACCAGACGAAAGGTCGGAAAGAAGATATAATCCCGAACCCCCTACCTCTGAAATATCAACGGTCCGGCGCAAAGGAGAATTGCGTTTTTGGTAATTGAACATGGCACGTGCATCAGCAACACCTGCTCCCGCCAAGGTTCTCACCGGCCCTGCGGAAATTGCATTAACCCGGATACCCTGAGGGCCGTAATCACTGGCTAGATAACGCACACTTGCTTCCAGAGCCGCTTTAGCTACACCCATAACATTGTAGTTTGGCATGACCCGGGTTGCTCCGCCGTAGGTTAAGGTCAGCATTGAACCACCATCTGCCATCAGGGTAGACGCGCGCTTGGCAACCTCAGTGAAGGAAAAGCAAGAAATCACCATGGTTCTGGAAAAGTTTTCGCGGGTTGTATCAGCGTAAAGCCCTTTCAACTCGTCCTTGTCAGAAAAAGCAATTGCGTGGACAAGAAAATCTATGCTGCCCCATTCCTTCCTCAGTGTTTCAAACACGGCATCAACTGTAGAAATATCTTCCACATCGCAAGGCAGCAACAGTTTTGCGTTAACGCTTTCTGCAAGCGGCTTGACCCGTTTGCCAAATGCATCACCTTGATAGGTAAAGGCAAGTTCCGCGCCTTCCTGAGCCAATCTGTTTGCAATACCCCACGCGATCGAGTGGTTGTTAGCAACGCCCATGACAAGCCCACGCTTGCCCTTCATCAAGTCAGCCATTGTGTGCCCCTAGCTGGTGTACCGTTGAAAAATCAATGTGGCGTTCGTACCACCAAACCCGAAAGAATTGGACATCACAGTGTTCAACTCAACATCATCACGACGTTTGGTGACAATATTCATGTCAGCAAAAGCCGGATCAATTTCTTCGATATGTGCGCTTTCGCAAATGAAGCCGTTTTGCATCATCATCAGGCAATAGATCGCCTCCTGAACTCCCGTCGCGCCAAGCGAATGGCCGGTCAGGGATTTCGTTGCAGAGATCGGGGGAATATCATCGCCAAACACTTCGCGTACGCCTAGCATTTCCTTCTCGTCACCAACCGGTGTCGAGGTCGCGTGCGGATTGATATAATCGATCGGGTCATTGACTGTACCCAGCGCCATTTTCATGCAGCGCACGGCACCTTCACCAGAAGGTGCAACCATGTCGTAGCCATCCGAGGTTGCGCCGTATCCAACCACCTCGCCATAGATTTTCGCACCGCGTGCTTTCGCATGCTCAAGTTCTTCAAGCACCAGGACGCCAGCCCCTCCCGCAATGACAAATCCATCACGGTTGGCATCGAAAGCTCTCGAAGCACGTGTCGGATCATCATTGTATTTTGACGACATGGCTCCCATCGCATCGAACAGGTTTGACATTGACCAGTCCAGGTCCTCAGACCCACCGGCAAAAATGGTATCCTGCTTTCCAAGCTGGATTGTTTCATAGGCGTTGCCAATACAGTGGTTGGAGGTCGCGCATGCTGAGGAGATAGAGTAATTGACACCCTTAATCTGGAATTGCGTAGCGAGGACTGCCGAAGCCGTGGAACTCATGGCCTTGGGGACCGCTGTTGGTCCAATTCTTTTTGGTCCTTTTTCACGCGTAATATCTGCTGCTTCATAAATTACTTTGGTGGATGGCCCTCCGGAGCCCATGATAATCCCGGTTCGCGGATTGATTACATCGTTCTCCTCAAGACCGGCATCCTGTATTGCCTGTTCCATGGCGATGTAATTCCAAGCCGTACCCTTGGCCATAAAGCGGGCAGTCCGGCGATCCAGTACTTCGAACGGATCCATTGCTGGTTCACCGTGCACCTGGCAACGGAAACCATACTTCTGATAATCTTCTGAAGTAGATATTCCGGATTTTGCTTCGCGCAGAGAGGCTAAAACTTCCTGGGTGTTATTGCCGATCGAGGATACAATCCCCATTCCGGTTACAACAACGCGTTTCATGGCGCTTTCCTTCCGACTACCGGCTATCCGTCAGGATGCCTTTTCCTTTGACAGTCCAACTTTGAGGTCTTTGGCAAAATAAATCTTTTCGTCATCCGCCTTCAACCATCCATCGGCAATACCGAGCACCAATCGCCCACGCATAACCCGTTTGAAATCAACACCGTATTCAACGAGTTTGGTTTTTGGGGTCACCATGCCCTTGAACCTCACTTCTCCGGTCGAGATCGCCATGCCATATCCCGATTCTCCGAGCCAACCCAAGAAAAAACCGGTCAACTGCCATAACGCATCTAAACCGAGACATCCCGGCATGATTTCATTGTTTACAAAATGGCACGGAAAGAACCAGAGATCAGGCTTAATATCAAGCTCTGCACGTATAAATCCCTTGTCGTATTCACCACCGGTTTCAGAAACTTCGGTAATCCGGTTGAACATCAACATGGGTGGAACAGGCAATTGAGCATTGCCCTGCCCGAAGAGTTCACCTTGCCCGCACTTCAAGAGTTCCTCGTAACTAAAACTGGTCTGTCTTTCACTCATTCAATAAACGCGCCTTCGTTAAAACTTCCCGTAAATATCTTCAGTCGTGTAGCATATCACCTACTTCACTGCCAAAGAAAGATTTGTAATATTTCGTGATAATTTCCACATTCATGCGTCAGATTTGTCGAATGCAACTGGGTATTGCGAGTGGTTGACAATATAATTATATTGATGGCGAAAATCCGTCTGCCATGAAAGCACGCGAATGAAAATCAAATACGTGGAAGAGATGTTGAGGAAGGCGTATCTGCGCCCGACCAGGCAACGCGTTGCCCTAGCGGAATTACTGTTTTCCAAGGGAGAAAGACACATTTCTGCTGAGGACCTGTTTGAAGAAGCTAAACAGGCCGGGGTGAATGTTTCGCTAGCAACGATATACAATACACTTCACCAATTCACCGACAATGGGCTACTTCGGGCGATTTCAATCGATTCAAGCAAAACGTACTTTGATACCAATACTGGGAATCACCACCATTTCTATATTGAGAATACAAATGAGGTGGTGGACATGCCTGAAGGTTATGTGACCATCGACAATTTACCCCAGCCTCCAGAAGGAATGGAAATCAGCCGTGTCGATGTTGTGGTCCGTGTCAGGGAAAACAAAGTACTAAGCTGACGGATGCACAATTCCGGTTACTGTTCGATCAGTTCATCCGGATAGACACCCCACAAATATTTCTTCTCCAGAAATCCCTCTGTCCCATTGGCTGAAACCCGACACCATTGTTCCTGACATGACATCAAATTGGCAATAACACCCGGCTCGACCTTTGCAATAATGTCGCCTTCGCTGGAAGCTTCCTTGTACATAGTTGCGATCCCGGATTCCTTGCCTTTTTCTCCCGGATTAACAATTGTGGTGCGCTTTCCGGACAAAAGCGAATGTAAAATCCAGCCCTCGCTTCCTTCAGGATCCCGTACCTTGCGCCAATTGTCATATTCCTGGATTATTTCTATTGGCAGGCCTTTTTTGAGGTACAGCCAGACCACCTTGAACTGTTTTCCGGGCCCGATGCGCATATTTACGCGTTCTGATTTCAAACTGACAAATCGTGGAACAGGCAATCCGGTTTTGTTGGTAGTTGCAGACTGGGCAACAGCTTCACCAAACGATAGTGAAAGTCCCATGAATAATGCCAGGAGGAAAAACAGGACACCCTGCTTTGCTGCAATGTTGTATGTTGAAAAGAAAATTTTACCTCGAAAACTCAATGTTTGCCCCATTTGCTTTTGCAATGATTGTTTGTGTAGTGTGCAGTTCTGAAAAACATAATCGCACCGCTTTGATATTGATTATAGTGGGTTTTTGAGCGATCAACAAACATTCGATAACAGGGACTGGAACAAGTATCTATGAGCGGAAAAAAACCTGTCGTTATTGTCACACGCAAATTGCCGGATTCCATTGAAACCCGGATGCGTGAATTGTTCAGCACGCGATTAAACCTTGAAGATACGCCATATACCGAAGAACAATTGGTGGAAGCCGTACAAAAAGCTGATGTCCTTGTTCCAACAGTTACGGACCGGATTGATGAAGCCTTGATAAAAAAGGCTGGCAGTCAGCTAAAACTGATCGCCAGTTTCGGAAATGGAGTAGACAATATCGATGTTGCCGCTGCTGCTGAAAAGGGAATAGCTGTTACCAACACACCCAACGTACTGAGCGAAGATACCGCAGACATGACGATTGGGTTACTGATCGCAGTTTCCAGAAGGTTTGTTGAAGGTGCACAGGCAATCAACAAGGGACGCTGGGTAGGCTGGTCTCCGACATGGATGTTGGGTGACCGGATTTGGGGTAAGCGTCTTGGAATAATCGGGATGGGGAGAATCGGAACAGCTGTTGCTAGGCGCGCCAAAGCGTTCGGCCTTTCAATCCATTATCACAATCGCAATCCTGTCGCTGATCAGACCGAAGAGGAACTTGAAGCGACCTTTTGGGAAAATCTTGAGCAGATGCTTCCACGTGTGGACTTTGTTTCAGTTAATTGCCCGTCTACTCCTGCTACCTATCACCTGCTTAGTGAAGACCGCCTGGCGATGCTGCAGAAGGGCGCAATCATCATAAACACAGCACGTGGTGAAATTATTGATGAAGCAGCGCTGACCGCTGCAATAACCCAAGGTAGGCTTGGCGGTGCCGGACTTGATGTATTTGAGCACGAGCCGGCTGTTGATTCGGAACTCATGTCCCTGGTCAAGAAGGGCAAAGTTGTCTTGCTGCCACATATGGGATCAGCGACGAAAGAAGGGCGGATGGAAATGGGTGAGCGCGTATTGATCAATATCCGGACCTGGGCGGATCGACATCGCCCACCGGATCGCGTACTGCCCAATCAGGAATAATTGACGTGAAGACCGTTACCTTCGGATCAGCAATGGTTGATATCATTGCCGTCCTTGAATCAGATTCAATCGAACAGATTTCTCTATCCAATGCACACCAACAGTTTTTGCTCGTGGAACCGGGAAGAAAAATCGAGGCAAGTTCAATTACCACTCACATTGGAGGAGGCGGGCTGAATACCGCCGTCGGTCTTGCCCGACTGGGATGCGAAGTGGCGCCCATTGTAAAAACCGGCAAGGACTCCTCGCGTGATCATGTGATTGACCATTGTGAAGAACATGGATTAGAGACAGCGAGGCTTTTAACCGACGCTGAACATGATACCGGCTCAGCTGTGATGATTGCCAGCCACGACAAGAACGCCGCAATTTTTACGCAACGTGGGGCAAATACCACGCTGGGGGTTGGCGATCTGGATGCCGTGTTTCCGTTGAAAGCCAATCTCGTTCACGTGGCACCCTTAAGTGGTGAATCTGCAAGCATGCTTCCTCTCATTGCTGAGCGTGCAAAGGCAGAAACACTATTCCTTTCGTGCAATCCCGGTATTCGACAGATTACTACCCGGACAAATACGGTTCTTACAGCGGCTCCACATATGGATCTCCTGTCAATCAATGGCGCGGAGGCAGCTGCACTCGTACCCTGCCTTTCTGCCTTAAATGCAAATCTACTGTGGGAAACACCAAAAGCCGGAGAACCCGTTTTACGTTCACAGGGAAGCATGCTCAGGTTGAAACAGTTTTGCGCAGCGTTTCATACACATGGCCCAAGCAATATCCTCGTGACCTACGGCGGTGATGGTGCTTATTTATATGACGGTGATGAGTTGTTCCACCAACCGATTATTCCGGTAGAAGTTGCCGGAACTGCGGGAGCAGGCGATGCATTTGTATCAACGCTGGCATGGGGATTGAGTTCAGGGGCAAAGCCACAGGATGCTCTTCTTATGGCTGCACACAACGCCTCTTCCGTCGTGTCCTTTGTCAATACCACAGATGGATTGTTGAGCCTCGGCGAGATTGAAAAACGTATTGCCGCCTAAAGTTTGCCTGCATTTTCAAATATCTCCCAGGCATGGCGAACGAATTCCGACTTAAATGAGTGCCCGCCGGCATGAAGGCAAAAATCAAGAACATTACCTTCAACGTTTCTGGAGCTTTCGCAACGCAGTTCACCATAAGAGGCCGTATCAGTATTTTTATATTCACCAAAATTAGAATACATCTCCAGCACTTGGGGTACTTGACCTTGATGGGTATCCACAATTGGACGGCCGAGTAACGGGACAATCTTGTCGGCTTCGCCGTGAATGTGGACCACATTTGTTGGAGGCGTATCACACGTCTCAGGTTCTGGTTCCCAGAAAGTTCCGGCCATCGGTGCATATCCTGCAAATAGTTGACTCCGGTGACAGATAAGGTTCCAAACCATCATGCCACCTGCGGAAAAACCAGTCGCCATCATGCGGTTTCTGTCTATCGGAAATCTTTGGGTGATATCTTCAACAACCGCATCGAAATAGCGTAACTCTAACATCCCGTCGGTTTCAGTGTTTCGAGGCACGCCGGGAATACGCCAGTCATCTTCATAGGATTTGGTGGCAACGAGTGCCACACCGAGTTTCGCAGCGAGTTCAGCCATCGCCTTGTTTTTCATCATGCCTTTGGCTGAACCGCGATAGCCGTGGGCAAATACAATTGCTCCTATCTTGTCAGCACCATTATGCCCTTCCGGCAGTCGAATACGATAATGCCGGTCTTGAATTACGCAGTCGGAATCTGGCCCACAAGCTTCGGCGGCTCCAATTGGCAAAACAGTTCCGATAAGGAAAATGGCGACAAGTAGCAATTGTCTGTACATGAACAAGTTCCCGATTCTCGACTGGCTTTAATGCACCCTATGGAAATGGATGCAAATCAAGAACCTGTCAGAAGCTCCACTAAACACCAGTGGACCCGAACCCGCCGGAACCTCTTTCTGTCTCATCGGCAAGGGAAACTTCAATTGTTTCCACCTGATTGACCGGGGCAATTACCATTTGCGCAATACGCATTCCGCGCTCAACATTGAAGTTGTCGTCACCAAGATTGATCAGAAGCACCATGACTTCGCCACGGTAATCCGCATCTATGGTACCGGGCGTGTTAAGACAAGTGATCCCGTGCTTGTATGCCAATCCGGAGCGAGGGCGAATTTGTCCCTCATGCCCTTTCGGTATTTCCATCACCAGGCCGGTTGGAACCAGTTTCCTTTCTCCTGGTGCAAGAACCATTGCGGCATCTTCCGGAACCGCGGCCCGCAAATCCATGCCTGCAGCGTCGACGCTTTCATAGCCGGGTAACTCCAACCCTTCCGAATGAGGCAACCGGACCAGTCTTAGTTGAATCATCTTGGATCGTACGCAAACTCCAGGCGCAATCCGCCTGGTTCATTGATGAAAAAGTGAACCTTGGGACCGCTGCCTGAAAATTCCGGTGCGCGCTCCACATTAACATCGGGCCAGGACTGGATTTTTTCAAAGGCAGTATTGAGTTCTTCCTCTGATGCTATCTTGAAAGCCAAGTGGTGAAGGCCAAGATTTTTCTTCCGGTCAAAATCCACCGGAACATCCACTTGCGCTTGCCAAATCGTCAGGACAGATTTCCCGTCAGAAATAAACTTGGAGGGATAATCGGGTTTCCCGCCAACTTCCCTCCACCCAAGACACTCTGTGAAGAAGGCGGTTGTTTTTTCTAGCTCGGGCACGGTAAGTCCCAAATGGTCTATTCCCAGTGTCAATGCCGACATGTCCCAATCCATCTGTTTTTTGCTGCTGACTGTCAAACCTCAAGTGTTTCGACAGCAAAATGCGCTATGATCTTTTCAACCAGTCGCTTAGCGACTTCTTCCTTGCTCATTTTCGGCCAGTCTTCAACACCTGATTTCGTTAAAAGCCGTACCGTATTCTGATCTCCACCCATCACGCCAGTCTCCGGAGAAACATCATTCGCCACAATCCAGTCCGCGTTTTTCCGCTTTAATTTTGCCTTTGCATGTTTGGCAACTTTTTCGGTTTCAGCGGCAAATCCGATTAGTAATTCCGGCCGGTTTTCATGATGCCCCAATCCCTTCAATATGTCAGGATTTTCGACCAACTTTAAGGAATCCGGGCCCCTGCCTTTTTCCTTTTTCATCTTTTCATCTGCTTCATCCAACGAGCGCCAGTCGGCTACAGCCGCGACCATCACCGCAATTGCGGCTGGTAAAGCTTGTTCCACGGCCTGTTGCATTTCTCTGGCGGTTTGTACGTGAATGGTTTCAGCGCTTTGAGGGTCGGGAACATGTACCGGACCTGAAATCAAGATTACCTCAGCTCCCGCCCGGCCCAGCATTTCGGCAATCGCATGGCCCTGCTTACCGGATGAGCGGTTGGCAATGTAACGTACCGGATCAATCGGTTCATGTGTCGGGCCGGAAGTAACAATTGCCCGCATTCCAGACAAAGGCCCTGGTGAATCCGAAACTTTGAAAGATTTTGCGATCGCAGCCAACATCTCCATGGGCTCCGCCATTCTACCTGTCCCGGTTTCACCGCTTTCTGCCATTTCTCCGGAATTGGGTCCGACAAAGCGAATGCCGTCTGACCGCAAAGTTTCGAAATTGCGTTGAGTGGCGGGATGTGACCACATTTGCGGGTTCATTGCAGGTGCAATTATCACCGGTTTGTCTGTCGCCAGCAGCACCGTTGAAGCCAGATCATCAGCCTGTCCGGTAGCCATTTTTGCCATCAGATCGGCAGTGGCCGGGGCCACAACAATCATGTCGGCTTCCCGCGATAATCGGATATGTCCGATATCATGCTCATCTTCGCGATCAAACAAATCAGAAAACACCCGGTCATTGGCAATGGCGCCAACCGAGAGCCGTGTCACGAATTCCTGAGCTGCTCTTGTCATCACAGGCCGGACTTTGGCCCCACGCTCCCGCAATCTGCGAACCAGTTCGAGACATTTGTATGCGGCTATTCCGCCTCCGATTATGAGAAGGATTTTCTTGTCAACGAGATCTGCAAGATCGCTAACTGATGGTTCTGGAACCGTTGTCCAGGAATGGCTTCCTGATTTCCCATCTTGTGCCAGACTCACAAACGCCTTTGGAGTATCGCCTGCTTTTTCGTGCAACTGCCCAAGTAATATCCGAACTTCTTCTTCCATCGAGCGACCGTTTTGCGCCGCCTGTTCGCGTAAGGTCTGTTTGGTCTTATCGTCAAGATTGCGGATGGTTATGCTTGCCATAACCCTATTATAGGAATTGATTTCATTGATATCAACTTATGATTTCATTGATATCATCAAGAATATGGCACTGCTCAATTTTTGCCGACTGTCAAACGACGAAAGGGCCGCCCGGGCGGCCCTTTCTAGCAACTGAACTTTCCGGAGGGGGAATTTCAGTAGCGTTCTATACTTTTACTGGCAGAATCCTTGTCGAAAGAACTTTCGCGTTCCGCCAACTCGGCATTCTCGGCACGGGTCTGGATTATATGCCACAGCAACCAAAGTGCCAAACCAACAATCCACATCAGCGTCTCACTACCCTGAAACGGGTAAATCGCACCTACTTCTGCCAGGTCAACCGCCCAGCTGTCGTAACCAATTGTAGACATTTGCTTTCTCCTTGTTTCAGGTTCTAGAGTCTGGCTTTTTCAGCAGCAACCACATCGGCCACCGCAGCCTGGAATGCATCTTCATCATGATGATCAAGCCCTTCAAGCTCAATCCTCTCCGGCATCCGAAGCATATCCATCGACGCCATGATCTTGGAGACGATATAAGCAGGCAGGAAGCCAAGTACGAAGAACATGATTACCGCACCGATGAACTGGCCAAGCGGATTGATGGTTGCATAGCCTTCGTATGGAGATGACGGTGCACCCCATAGCATGAAGCCAGCAATGCATACACCGAGGAACCCGGCATATCCATGGACCGCCACAGCGCCGACTGCATCATCGATCTTGAAACGACGCTCGACCCAGAAGTGCAATTTGTATGCAGCCCAGGCTCCGAAACCGCCAATGATCATGGCCTGAATCGGATGATACAGATCATTACCAGCAGAAGCGGTGATGATACCGGCAAGACCACCGGAGAACGTCCAGAACGGATCGCCTCTGGAAACCATATAGGCCGCCAACATACCGCCTGAAAGTGACATCAGGAAGTTGAATGTGATCGCACCCAGAGTTGTCGGCGCCAGATAGATATTGGTTGCCGTCCAGGTTTCCCCGGTGATCTGACCATCAATTAGTGCTGGCGAAATAGCCGGAACGTTACATGCAGCGTAGAAACCCCAGAAGCCGGTATAGATTGCAAACAGACCAAGGACCACCATCCACGGATTATGTGGTGGAATATCGCGTGGCGTGCCATCTTCAGCGAATTTGCCAAGACGCGGTCCGAGAACGCACAGGACTCCAAGCGCATAACCACCGGCGATCGCGTGAATAACACCAGATGCGTAAGCATCGTGATAGCCGAGCAATTGGACCATCCAACCACCATAATGCCAACCCCATGCAGCATCGATGATCCAGAATACCGAACCTATCAGTACTGCATGAATCCAGAATGCACTGGAGCGTATTCGTTCGATAACCGAACCTGAAACGATCGAAGCAGCCGTCCACGAAAACAGCAGGAAGGCTGCCCAGAATACACCGGTTATCCGATCTCCGAGGTTGGTTGCCATGGTCGGTGAGTTGGCGGCATTTGCTGAACCGTCAACCAATCCGCCGGTGAAGCCAGGGCCGTTTGGAAACGCCCAATAAATCCACCAGCCAAAGAAGAAGAATGTGATAGTGACCAAAGGGATCAACATCGAATTCTTCATTAGTGTGTGCAGATGATTTCTGCGTCTTGATGCACCGACCTCATACATTAGGAAGCCCAGGTGGATCAAAAACATGAATACTACCGTCACCCAGTAGTAAAACTCCGTAAACACGGTAGTTAATGCGTCAAGATTATTTCCCATAATCCCCCTCCAATAGTAGTTTGAATCGACGCAATAACGGCTGAAAATGAAATGGATAAAACATCGGATGACTCCGACGCTATTCGAATTTCATTTCCTTTCCCTCCGATAAGAAACACCGAAATTCGTCGACAGCGACAAAAGGACTTGTCGCTTGCCGCATTGTTCATGGCGTAATTAAAAAAAACAAGGTGCTTTCTTAAAATTTTATTCAGATTGAAAATGGGTGCCAATTTATATATCAGGGATCGCCGGGATCGCCCTGTCACAAACGCACCCCGGCTATCCTACGGCTGTTGAATACCTATTTGAAGTTTTCCACAGGATCGCCAAATGCTCAGGAATCGCCCATTTTGAGGGCCTGAATAAATGCCTCTTGCGGTATTTCCACACGACCAAACTGACGCATTTTCTTTTTTCCTGCTTTTTGTTTATCCAGCAATTTGCGCTTTCGGGTAGCATCGCCGCCGTAACATTTTGCCGTCACATCCTTGCGCATGGCTGACAGCGTTTCCCTTGCAATCACTTTTCCACCGATGGCTGCCTGAATCGGAATCTTGAACAAATGGCGCGGAATCAATTCCTTCAGTTTTTCACACATTACGCGTCCGCGCTTTTCAGCCTGGGACCGGTGAACAAGCATGGAGAGCGCATCCACCGGTTCCTCATTGACCAGAATCTGCATCTTTACCAAATCTCCCGGGCGATGGTCGGTGATCTGATAATCGAAACTTGCATAACCGCGTGAAATCGACTTCAAGCGATCATAAAAATCAAAGACCACCTCGTTAAGCGGAAGGTCATAGGCAAGCATGGCGCGCTTGCCAACATAAGTCAGTTCAATCTGTATGCCGCGCCGTTCCTGACAGAGTTTCAGGATTGCGCCCAAATATTCGTCGGGAGTAAGAATTGTTGCACGAATCCACGGTTCATGAATTTCCTCAATATATACCACATCAGGCATATCCGCCGGGTTATGCAGATGCTGTATTTCCCCATTCTTGAGATAGAGATCGTACACAACACTTGGTGCAGTCGCGATCAGGTCAAGGTCAAATTCACGTTCAAGCCGTTCCTGGATGATTTCAAGGTGCAGGAGCCCCAGAAACCCACACCGGAAACCAAACCCCAGTGCCGCTGATGTTTCCATTTCAAAAGAAAAGCTTGCATCATTCAGACGAAGTTTTCCCATTGCGGATCGAAGGTCCTCAAAATCTGCGGCGTCCACCGGAAACAGACCGCAGAAAACGACCGGCTGTGCCGGTTTGAACCCCGGAAGCGGTTCGACACAGGAGTGTTTTTCTTCGGTAATGGTATCGCCAACACGCGTATCTGCAACTTCCTTTATTGAAGCTGTTATAAACCCGATTTCTCCTGGCCCCAGTTGATCTACAGGTATCATCTTGGGTGTCATGATGCCGACGCGGTCAATTAGGTATTTGGCATCTGTTCCCATCATTTTGATGGACTGTCCTTTTCTGATCATGCCATCGATTACCCGAACGAGAACAATCACGCCGAGATAGGCGTCATACCAGGAGTCCACCAAAAGCGCTTTGAGGGGTTCATCAATTTCACCCTGTGAGGGGGCGGGCAATTTTTGCACTATGGCTTCCAGAACCTGGTCAATGCCCTGCCCTGTTTTGGCAGAAACCTCAATCGCTTCGGATGCATCGAGGCCTATCACGTCCTCAATCTGCTCCTTGATGCGTTCGGGTTCGGCCGCGGGCAGGTCAATTTTGTTAAGAACTGAAACGATTTCGTGGTCGTTGTCTATCGCCTGGTACACGTTGGCTAGTGTTTGCGCCTCAACGCCCTGTGAAGCATCGACAATCAACAAAGAGCCTTCACATGCAGATAGGGATCTGGAAACCTCATAGGCAAAGTCGACGTGCCCGGGTGTATCGATCAGATTGAGGATGTAGGTCTGACCATCCTTCGCCTTATAGTGAAGGCGTACGGTTTGGGCCTTGATGGTAATCCCGCGCTCCCGCTCAATTTCCATATTGTCGAGAACCTGCTCCTGCATGTCCCGTTCGGCCAGCCCACCTGTTTCCTGAATGAGGCGATCTGCAAGCGTGGATTTGCCGTGGTCAATATGCGCAACGATGGAAAAGTTGCGGATATTGTTACGGCCGGGATAAGTCCCTTGAGGCTGGAGTGTATCGGTTACATGTTTGTTCATTTGCACAGCATGTATCACCCTTCATCAGGAATGCAATGGGGCTTGATGTCGTGGTCACAACCTGCCACTCATGCATCATGAGAATTCTTGTCAGATTTTTCACTTTTTTTGCTGTGGGTATGCTGACAGGGCCGGTTTGGGGCGAGGCCATCCCTGTTCCGACGAAAAACCCGAACGCGGCCACATCGGAAATTGCGGTAAGCGGCGAAGTAAAGACTCCAGATCAAAACACCGACAACCGCGTCTATCAGTCTGCTTGCCCGGCAGTCTTGAACGGAATTGTGTCAGCAAAGCATTTATCACCGATAGAAAATGGCCTGTGCGGCGAGCGTTCACCGCTTGAAGTGTATGAAATAGCGGGTGTGAAACTCTCAGGCAACGCGACGCTAAACTGCCGGATGGCAACCGCTCTTGCGCAATGGATACCGGAAATAGACCAGAAGTCTGAAGAATTGTTGGGTGCAGGGATTGCAACAATGATATCTGGAACTGCTTTTCAATGCAGGCGCCGTAACAATGCGGCCAATGGCAAAATCTCGGAACACGGATTTGCAAATGCCCTGGACATAACCGGTTTTGTCCTGACCGACGGCAAAAAGATTGCGTTGCCGGATGGCTGGCCTGCAATTAAAACAACTGAAAATACCGAAGGCAGCGAAACTTTAACTCGCGTAAAAACAACCAACGAAAATAGGTTCATGATAGCCGTGAGAGACAAGGCCTGCCAGCACTTTACAACTGTCCTTGGTCCGAACTCAAATCCGTTGCATGCGAATCATTTTCATCTGGACCTTGGCTGCCACGATAAAACTTGTACCTATAGAATTTGTGAGTAGGTTTAGCCGATATTTTTCCGGTTTCGTCTGTACCAGTGCAGCACTGCCATAATTGCAATGCAGATGGCAGACAGGGAGAACAGCCATTCCCAGGACAGATGCCGCATCTGAGCTCCCATGTATACCATCAGTGTTGTAAGCGGCAGAATGCCGACTCCGGTGGTCCAGAAAAAGGTTTTCCAATCTATTTTGGTCAATCCGGCCGCATAGTTGATCAAATTGAATGCGATGACGGGAATAAACCTGCTGATCAGCAAAGTGATGGCACCCTGATCTTCCGTCCATCTATCGAGCAGATGTTTTTGCCGTTCCGGTAGGGCCCAGGTAATGAACGGTTGCCCAAATATTCGTGTCAGGCCGAAGGAAAGCATGGCACCGATCATGGCCCCAATCCAAGTATATACTGTCCCGTAAAAGGTTCCAAAAGCGCTGCCTGCCGCAAGCGCTACAAATTCTGCTGGAAATGGGACAAAGCAATGCACCACCATTAGCGCCATAATACCGACAGGACCCCACCATCCCAATTCTTCAACCATTCCGGGAAAGGAGTGATACCCATCGACAAAATTGATTCCGGTAGCCGATTTTGAAAAAATTGCAGCCCCAATGAGTCCACAGACTATCAAGACCAACACTACCCATTGCCAAATTTTCGGTGGTGCCGGCTTGGTTGGCTCAAATTCCGGTCCTCCGGATGGATTGTCTGTCTCATCCACGCAGCCCACTAATCCTCCCGTTCTGTAACTCGCTAACTTACAGAACTATAGCGGGTGCGCTAAGGAGTTCAAATCACCTGTGTTTTATCTGATCGGCTAACGGATCAGATATCCAAGTTGGCAACACTGAGTGCATTTGATTGGATAAAGTCACGACGCGGCTCTACTTCTTCACCCATCAACCGTGTGAAAAGGTCATCAGCATCCGCTGCTTCATTCACCCGGACCTGCAGCAATGAGCGATCATCCGGGTCCAGCGTTGTCTCCCAAAGCTGATCGGGGTTCATCTCTCCCAGCCCTTTGTACCGCTGAAGGGATATTCCCTTTCGTCCTGCTTCAAAAACATTCTCAAGCAATGCGCGAGGTCCGGGTAGCTGTGAGGAACTTTCCTTGCGATGAAATGTCGGCGGACGACCATAGACTTCCTGCAGCGGAGCCGCGAATCCATCAAGTCGTAATGCATCGGCTGAATCAATCAGCGCCATGTCAATCTGCGCAACTTCCTTGACGCCACGCACAGTGCGTTCAAAATTGAGGCTGCCACTTTCATCAACGGAACCCTGCCAGCCCCGTTCTGTTTCTTCGGAGACTGCATCAAGCCGCATGGCAACATACGCCGCTGCCTGCTCTGATTGTTCGCGATTGTTCATAAGATCAGGATTGAGGGCACCAGCAATCGCTGTTTGCTCGACGACATCCTTGTTGTAGCGGTTGTGAAGCCCGTTAATTAGCGCCTTGACCTTCAATGCGGTTTTAATGATTTCCCTCAAATCTGCACCAGAACGCACTTCTCCGTCTGCTAGTTCCAACCGGGTTTCATCCAAGCCTCCCTCAATCAGGAATTCTTCAAGAGCATGCTCATCCTTCAAATACTGCATGGATTTGCCACGCGTCACTTTGTAAAGGGGTGGCTGGGCAATGTACAAGTGGCCTCGCTCAATCAACTCCGGCATCTGACGAAAGAAAAATGTAAGTAGCAAAGTCCGGATATGGGCACCGTCAACATCAGCATCCGTCATGATTATAATGCGGTGGTAACGTAATTTTTCCAGGTTAAATTCATCCTTGCCAATTCCGGTCCCCAAAGCAGTAATCAGCGTGCCAATCTCCTGGCTTGAAAGCATCTTGTCAAAACGGGCACGTTCCACATTCAGTATCTTGCCTCGCAAAGGCAATACTGCCTGATTGGCCCGGTTACGACCTTGCTTTGCTGATCCGCCTGCGGAATCCCCCTCAACCAAAAAGAGTTCCGATTTAGCCGGATCCCGCTCCTGACAATCGGCAAGCTTACCGGGCAAGGATGCAATATCAAGCGCGCCTTTGCGTCGGGTCAGTTCACGCGCTTTGCGAGCAGCTTCCCGTGCGGCTGCAGCCTCGACAACTTTTGAAATAACTGTTTTTGCTTCCGCCGGATTTTCTTCCAGCCATCCATTGAGGGATTCATTCACGAGGCTTTCCACTACCGGGCGAACTTCTGACGAAACCAGTTTATCCTTGGTTTGGGAGGAAAATTTCGGGTCGGGTACTTTTACCGACAATACACAGGTCAATCCTTCCCGGCAGTCATCACCTGAGAGTGAAACCTTTTCCTTTTTCAACATGCCGGAGTTTTCCGCATATCCGTTGATCTGACGGGTGAGTGCACCTCTAAAACCAGCCAGATGGGTTCCACCATCGCGTTGTGGTATGTTGTTGGTAAAGCACAAGACATTCTCGTGATAGGAATCATTCCACCAAAGAGCCACTTCGACTGTAATTCCATCTTTCTCGGAAATGAGATAGATCGGCTCCTCAATCAGCGCGTTCTTGGTACGATCAAGATATTTGACAAATTCCTCGAGTCCACCTTCGTAATAAAGTTCTTCGGACACCTCCTCGGCACCCCGATTGTCAGTCAAAATGATACGGGCGCCAGAATTCAGGAATGCCAGTTCGCGCAACCGATGTTCAAGTGTTTTGTAGTCAAAGTCGACCATTGTGAATGTGTCGGCTGACGGCGTGAATATGACTTCCGTACCAGTTTCATCACCACACTCTGAAGTGACCGCCAATGGTCCATCGGACACACCGTGCGTAAAGCTCATTTCGTGAATGTTCCCGTCACGCTTGATCTTGAGTTTCAACGAAACTGAAAGAGCATTTACAACCGACACTCCAACACCGTGAAGGCCACCGGAAACCTTGTATGAATTCTGGTCAAATTTGCCGCCGGCATGCAGTTGGGTCATGATAACCTCAGCTGCGGAAATACCTTCTTCTTCATGGATTCCAACCGGGATACCCCGACCATTGTCTGTTACAGAAACCGAACCATCGGGGTTGAGTGTCACGGTTACACGATCTGCGTGACCTGCCAGAACTTCGTCGATTCCATTGTCGACTACTTCATACACCATATGGTGAAGGCCAGATCCGTCGTCCGTGTCACCTATATACATTCCAGGCCGCTTGCGAACTGCATCCAACCCTTTCAGAACCTTGATGGAATCAGCGCCGTACTCCGCAGGATCCATGCCGTCTTCTTCTGGGATTTCAGGGTTATCTGTCATTAATCAGCCGCTTTTGCTTGGACCGTGCCATGCCACACGAATCGTTCATTTACTAGTCCCATAGATATAGGCCTTTTCCCGCCAAAATCCAAACTGGGAACGCGGTTTTCCAAGCTATAACAATGGCCCATTATAACTCCGGTTTACGGGTTATGGTGAGCGGCAGAAATTCACTAACTTGCGACGATTTCAAGTTTACCGTTGGAAGGCTTGTAAACGTAGCTAGAAGCAAAGGTCAGGGCCAATTTTCCGGCTCCGGGTAGCAGATATTTGCTACACAAATTCGGAAGTATGGATTTGAAAGTGACAAAGCACTATCTTGGGAGGACAGGAGCTTATCATGGACACCATTCCAGAGCCATTCATTCCACCAGCCCCGGGGCCGCGGCCATCTCCGCCGAGCCTTTTGCAAATGTTCCGCATTGTTTACAACAATCCGATCGAATTGTGGGGTGAGCCGTCCTACAATGAACCTTTCGTATATATCCGTTCTGGCATAGGTGGGCCTTTGCTTGTCGCAAATGATCCAGACCTTATTCGCCACATTCTGGTGGAAAAAGCGAAATCCTTCAAAATGGCGCGCGTGCGGCAACTCATCCTTCGGCCGATCCTCAGGGACGGGCTGTTGACGGCAGAGGGGTCTGTTTGGAAACGCTCACGGAAGGCGATGGCACCGGTTTTTACCCCCCGACACATTCACGGATTTGCGCAATCCATGCTGAATACTTCAAGGGAGTTTTCGCGGCGGTATGAAAACCTGAGCGAGCCGTTCGACATGGCTCATCACATGACGGAAATGACTTTCGACATTCTCGCCGAAACCCTGTTTTCCGGACAAATCGCCGGCGATCCGGAAGATTTCGGAGAACAGGTCGAACGCCTTTTTGAAACCGCGGCGAGAGTTGACCCATTTGACATTATAGCGGCTCCGGAATGGATACCGCGCTTTACCCGTCTCCGCGGTCGCAAGCCGCTTCGTTACTTCCGTGACCTCGTCCGGCAGACGGTCGAATTACGTTCAAACATGATCATGTCTGGCGAAGAAGTGCCAGATGATTTCATGACGCTGTTACTCAATACGGAAGGAGAGAGCGGTCTTACACGGGAGGAAATTGAAGATAACGTCATCACTTTCATCGGTGCAGGACATGAGACAACCGCGCGCGCCCTTGGTTGGACATTTTACCTTTTGGCTAAGGCGCCGGAAGAACGGCAAAAAGTAGAAGAAGAGGTAAAACGTGTGGTGGAGAACCACGAAAACCCTCTTGAATGGCTGGAGGCAATGCCTGTCACGCGAGCAGCATTCGAGGAAGCAATGCGACTATACCCACCCGCTCCGAATATCAGTCGCGAAGCTGCGGAAGATACAGTCTGGAAGGACTTGACAATTACCAAGGGCACGCAGGCGATGATCATGCCGTGGACCCTTCACCGTCACCGTAAGTACTGGGGCAATCCAGATGCGTTCATGCCGTCCCGCTTTTTACCGGAGAACCGGGAGAAGCTCGACAAATATCAATACCTCCCATTTGGTGCGGGACCACGGATTTGTATCGGTGCAAGTTTTGCACTTCAGGAGGCAGTAATTGCAATGGGTGTCCTGATGTCCCGCTTCCGGTTTGACATGGCACCGGGCGCTCCTGAACCCTGGCCAGTTCAAAAACTGACAACCCAGCCGCAAGGCGGTTTGCAGATGGTCGCCACTCCGCTATAAGGCCAACAACAAGCAAGCCTTCATTACGAAAGAAAATCCAATGCGCATCGATGCGATAAAGATCGGTGAAAATCCGCCCAAAGACGTGAACGTTATTGTCGAAGTACCCTATGGCGGCGAACCCGTGAAATACGAAATGGACAAGGATGCCGGAACAATGGTCGTTGACCGGATTCTTTACACATCCATGCGGTATCCTGGGAATTACGGCTTCATTCCGCATACGTTGTCAGATGATGGCGACCCGGTAGATGTGCTGATTGCAAACAAACGCCCGTTGATCCCAGGGTCGGTTATTAACTGCCGTCCTATCGGGGTTCTTCATATGACCGATGAAGCAGGGGGAGATGAAAAGCTTATTGCAGTGCCTTCTCCACACGTTTCCGCAATGTATGCAGATGTCAGATCGCTTGAAGATCTGCCAAATCTGCTGGTTGAGCAGATCTCACATTTCTTTGGTCGATACAAAGACCTTGAAGAAGGCAAGTGGGTAAAGATCGAGGGCTTCGGCGATGCCAATGAAGCAAAAGAGGCAATTGCGAAGGCTATCGAGGCTGCAAAAAAACCGTGATTTAGCGCACTCCCTCGCCTTTTTCCCTCAGTTGATAAAGTTCGTTGATGAATTTCCTTTGTGTATACTTGTGCGACCGTAATTTCGGTCGGTCGTAGACCAGTTCATGACACTTCAACACAGCCGCAAGATTTGAAATTGCACCAGGATCCGTGAAACTTTCCGACCAGTAAGCTGTCATGAGATCAACCAGACTGAACCGCTCGCCCAGGTGAAATGGTCCACAGTCGCGCAAACGGTTTTCTATCACCGCAAAATATCCGACCGCATCTTCATAACCTTTGAGTCTGACAGCTTCGGCATCGTTTTCGCCGTCGGCGTAACGGTCCGGGAACCAATAACGCTTCAATGCCGGTTCAACCATTCCTGCAATATAGAATAACCCACTGAGAAACAGTCCTCGATCAGGATCATCAAATGCCGGGGCCAAGCGGGGCGTACCATGTTGTTCTGCCAGATACAGGTTGATGGCAGGTGTTTCATAGAGGGTTTTGCCTTCAGGTGTAACCAAAGCGGGAACCCATCCGGCAGGGTTGATTTCAAGAAATTCCGGAGACAATTGTTCTTTTCTTGCTGTATCTATGCGTCGCACTTCGTATTCGACTCCGCATTCAGCCATGACCTGCTCAACTAACGCGGATCGGGTCATGTATCCTCCATATAGAATGTACATATCTTGGCTCCCAACTAGACCAGGTGATACTCAAGCGGCAGGCGGACCGGCCCGGTGTTGCCGCTGTCAGGCAACCATTCTGGCTCTCCGTCGAAGCTGAAACTCCTGAATGTCCTGAGTAACGCTGCAAGCGCTGAAGCAATATCTGCACGGGCAACACTTGAACCCAGACAATGATGGGAGCCACCACCAAATCCGAAATGGATTTTTCGTTTCGCAGTAATATCAAATGCGGGATCTGAACAGATTGCCGGATCACGGGCGGAAGCATGTACCATCATGTGCAAGGTGTCGCCTTTGTTGATTTTCAATCCCTGAAATCTGAAATCCTCGACCGCTTCCCGTGTCGCCCATGTGGTTGTCGGTCTTTCTCGGATGGATTCCTCGATTGCCTGTGGAACAAGCGTCGGTTTCCTGCGCAGCATCCTCCATTGGTCCTGGTGCGTGGCTAACAATGCAACTGCAATGCCCAATTGGGATCGGGTTGTATCGATCCCACCAAATATGGAAATGACTACCATATCGAGAAGCTCCTGTTCGGTGACATCTCCCATTTCCCGTGCGCGGTTCACAAGGCGTGCAACATAAGCCGTTTTGTCATCGCCACGTCTTGCACGGTCGATCAGTTCCGATGCCAACACCAACAAACGGTCGCAGGCGGAATTGAAAGTTGCTTCATGAGACTTGCAGTCAAGCCCCATGGCAAGACCGAGATCGGATGCATTGCTGGAGAGATAATCCCAATGGGCGTCTTCAAGTCCCAATAGTGCGCAAATCGCCCTGCCGGCAAACGGAACAGAAAAATCATGCATAAACTCACACCGGTTTCCCTGTCTGAGTTTTGACGCAAGGGCGATCGAAATTCTGTCGAAATCCGGTTTCAGGCTTTCAATAAATTCAGGTGAAAGACAAGGAACCGCAAGATTGCGCAATTTGCGATGTGTTTTACCTTCTGTCGAAATCACACTCCGGCACCAGAAATCTGCAAAACTGCCATTAAGTTCGTTGATTGCCGGCCAGGCATAACTTCCCTGGCGCAGACGTTTGTCGCGCAACAACAAACCTACTTCCCGGTGTCTTATTACGGCCAAACCAAATGGAGTTCTTGCACACCAGTGACGGTCACGTGCCTCCAGCACTTGTTTTGACCGCGTTGAAAACCCTGAGGCCTGAAAATCCAAAAATGGAATTTCCAGCCGGTCCTCCACGGATCAAAACCGTTTTTCGATAGCATCCCAGACAAGGGCGGCTATGTCTGTTCCAGAGAATTTTTTCACTTCACGGATGCCTGTTGGCGAAGTTACATTAATCTCGGTCATGCAGTCGCCGATGACGTCAATTCCGACAAAGATAAATCCCTGGTCTTTAAGTGTCGGTGCAATACGTTCGCAGATTTCCTGTTCACGTTTTGTGAGTTCACTATGTTCTGCGCGACCCCCCACATGCATGTTTGAACGGGCGTCATTTTCAGCGGGCACACGGTTGATCGCACCGACCGGTTCTCCATCAACCAGTACGATCCGCTTATCACCGCCACGTACCTCCTTGAGGTATCGCTGCGCAATCAGTGGCTCGCGAAACTGCTGGTCGAACATTTCCAGCAATGAGGTGAAGTTCATATCGGATTCCGGAAGCAGGAAAACGCCAGCTCCACCATTGCCATACAAGGGTTTGAGGATAATATCCCCCATCTCTTTGCGGAAACTGGCGATGGCATCGAAATCCCGAGTAATCAATGTTTCCGGCATCAAGTCGGCAAATTCGGTAACCAAAATCTTCTCCGGCGCATTCCGAACTGCAGCGGGGTCGTTCACGACCAGCGTTTGAGGGTGAATTCTTTCAAGAATGTGGGTCGTGGTAATGTAGGACATGTCGAATGGCGGGTCCTGGCGTAGCAAAACGACATCAAGTTCGGACAGATTGGTATCAACGGCTTCGCCGAGCGTGAAATGGTCTCCCTTGTCATCCCTGAGATCAAGTTGCTCGATCTTGGCACGAACCTCTCCGTTTCTGAGCTGCAACCGGTCCGGCTCCCAGTGATACAGGGAATGGCCCCGCGATTGCGCTTCCATTCCAAGCGCAAAAGTTGAATCTCCCAAAATCTGGATGGTAGACACATGATCCATCTGAATGCCAACCTTGAGCTTCATCTACAATTCTCCATTTCGTCAAGTTCAAGACTTATGCGGGGAACACCGACGTTGCAATGCTAAAACGCATCCTTGAAATGGGCAGGCCACTTTCCAGGGCATACCGCGATGATGTCAAAACGGATTGAAATGCGATCAGAATTCTTCTGCCGGGCAAGCCAGAGATCTGCTGCATCATTGATCCGCTGCCGGGTTGTGGCATTTATCGCATCTACCGCTTGTTGAATGGTTGCCCGAGCCTTTACCTCGACCATGACAGCGAGATCGCCCTTGCGTGCAATCAGATCTATTTCACCGAGGGTAGTTTTGTATCTTATGGCTACGATCCGGTAACCTTTGAAGAAAAGGGCTGCTGCCGCTTTCCATTCCGCCCAATGACCTTTGCGGTGCGCCTTTCGCCTTCTGGCTTTTTCAACTTTCACTGCTTTTCTTTCAATGCAAGCGCCTGTTGGTAAAGTTCACGCTTTGAACCTCCGGTAAGTTGGGCTGCTTCAGCAGCTGCCTGGCTGACCGACAAGGATTGCAGTAATTCGATCAGCAGTGCTTCCGTGTCCAGACTTGTCGCATCGTCAGCGGGTTCAATCAGGATAACAATTTCACCTTTGATACTTCGACCGGCATATTCGTCAGCAAGTTCTGACAGGGATGCGGACCTGATATCTTCATGCAGTTTCGTCAACTCTCGCGCAACACACGCGATGCGGTCACCACCAAACACCATCACCATGTCTGCCAGCGCTTTTTCGAGACGATTTGGGCTTTCAAAGAAAATCACAGTTGAGGAGTTGGTCGCAAGACTTCGCAATCTTGCAATCCGCGCGCCCTGTTTGCTTGGCAAAAATCCAGCAAAAATCCAGGTCTCCGAAGTCAACCCGCTCGCTACAAGCGCAGTGAGCGTCGCGGAAGCTCCAGGCAAGGGTATGACAGGAATTCCATGTTCTCTGGCTTCTGCAACAAGACGTAGTCCCGGATCTGAAACCAAAGGCGTACCGGCATCAGAAACCAGTACAACTGACTTTCCTTCTTTGACACCTTCAATTAGTTTCGGACCCGAAACGTTTGCATTATGGTCCGTATAGGAAACTGTTTTCTTCCTGATTCCGTAATGCCGCAACAACTTAGCGGTCACTCGGGTATCCTCACATGCGATCAGATCGCAACCCGCCAATGCATCCAAGACCCTGATGGTTATGTCGCGCAAATTTCCGATAGGAGTGGCGGCAACATAAAGACCGGGCTCCAACTGTGGAGATGAAATTACTTGGCCTTTGAGGACGAATTCAGAAATCAGGATACCCCTTTGCTAGCGATCTATCATATCCTTGAATTGATGAATGCCCACACCTGCCTTTGCATAGTATCTCCGCAAACCCGGAAATGGAAACTTCGGAGTTATTCCCCGAACTATTGCAGGCAAATGAACCGGCAATGGATTCGTCCGGTCGTTGGTGCCGGCCAGCCAGCGCGCGATTTCCCTTCCGGTCCAGGTCGCATTGTTCACTCCATTTCCATGATACCCAAAACCGAAATAGATTGATGGATCATCAGGCAATCTGCCGATGGAAGGACGCAGTTTCGAGGTAAAGCAGACAAAACCCCGCCAGTCGAATTCAACTTCCACTGCCTGCCATTCCGGCCATAGTTCGACCATCGATTGTCGTAAATTGCGGGCGGTAACTTTCGCGCCTTCCGAAGTGCCTACAAAATCGCCACGCCCTCCGATCATGAAACGATTACCCGGCAACATGCGGTAATAAAAGAAGACATTGCGCGAATTCACGGCCGGATTCTCGGTTACCCAACCGTGTGCGGACAATTCATCAACCGTCAACTCCCGTGTAACGATTATCTGACTTTGCAGCGGCAGTGCCCGGGCTGCAAATTGCTTGTGAAGGGAATCGGGCATAAAGCCGTTGCATGCGACTACTACGTTTTTGGCGATCAGTGTTCCTCCGGAGCCTGTTGTCAGGGCATGTTTTCCATTTCGCTTGTCCCAACGAATGACCTCACTTCCAGGATGCAAAATTGCACCTTTTCGCAATGCCGCTCTGGCCAATCCCCGGCAGTACTTCAGCGGATGCAGGCCAAATCCGGGCCTGATCGCTAACGCGCCGTGTTGATGTGGTGCATCATAGCCGATCTCCCGAAACTCTTCCTTTGAAATAATTCGGCTGTCCAGTCCAAGTATGGCACGGTGAATTTCGTTTTTTTGCTTCAATTTTTGAAAATGTGACGGCTTTTCTGCCACTTCCAGTTCGCAATCACCCTGGAAATCCACTTCGAGCCCTTCCTCGGTAACAATATTCCGAACCAGCTCTACGGCTTCAGTTTGGCATCTATAAAAGTTCCGGGTTTCTTCTTCCCCAAATTTCCTGACTTGTTGCTCAATCTCAAGCTGGGTGCCACCAATACAGCAAAACCCACCATTTCGCCCGGATGCACCCCAGCCCAGGTGGCCAGCTTCCAGAACACGGACATCCAGATTGAATTCTCCTGCCAAATGGTAGGCTGCTGACAGGCCGGTATATCCACCCCCTATGATGGCGACTTCGCATGATTCCTGTTCTTCAAGCGGGTCTGCTCCAAGCGGATCTGTATCGGCTGAGGCTTCCCACCATGAGGCCTGGGGCTCATCAAACCGGTAAAGGCTTTCATCAAATAACGGCATAAATCTTACGTTGCGTAATCTTCCAGTAGGCTGTACAAAGCCATTTCGTTTTGAACCAGTGGGTGCTAGACTGTCAACAAACGGCGGTAGCGTAATCGACATAAGTATGGGACGGGGTATGTTCACGGTATTTCCAGGAATAAGGTGGAACCTTTTCATGGGCATTGCAGTAATCTGTGCTGCGGTGTTCGCATTGTCATCCTGCAATTCAACCGGCAGAAATACCGGGGCAGGATTTTCTGACGGGCGATCAGACACGACGATTGGTAATGTGTTAACCCCAAACCCGGGTGGAGAAGTTCTGGGAAACGGCAATGTTCGGGTTGCATTGCTGGTGCCAACAACAATTCCGGGTGGCGCTGCGAAAGTAGCGACAGAATTGCGTAATGGCGCCGAGATGGCTGTTCAAGATTTTGGCCAGAACCGGCTCCAGGTCGTGGTCAAGGATACCAAGGGACAGGCTGCGGAAGCTCAAGCAAAGGCCGGCGAAGCCCTGGCCGAAGGCTCTTCGCTGATACTCGGACCATTGTTTGCGGCCAATGTCAGCGCTGCGTCCGGCGTGACGCTACCGGCCAATGTTTCAATACTGGCGTTTTCGACCGATACATCTGTTGCCCGACGGGGTGTTTATCTTTTTTCCTATACCCCTCAATCTGATACCAGCAGAATGATCAGTTATGCATCTTCAATTGGCAAAACATCGATTGTAGCTTTCCTTCCCCGTAATGCTGAAGGAAACCTGCGCGGACGAGTTTTACGAGAGATGGCAAGCAGAAGCCGCATCGATGTGGTCATCCACGAGTATGACCGTACACCAGAGGGAATTGAACTGATTCTCGCTGAAGGCACAGTCAGTGCGCAAACCGCAAACGCAATTTATGTTCCGGAAGGTGGGCCAATTCCCGGCTTGGTAATCGGCGGATTACGAAGAAACGGTGTTGATCTGACCGGTAAACAAATCCTGGGTTCAGGTGCCTGGGAATCAATCGATTTCAACAACGCAAATCTCAATGGTGCCATTTATCCCGGTCGCGATATTTCCCGTTTTAAAAGCTTTGCTGATCGATATTCAACGAAGTATGGCGCCCGCCCCGGTGTTCAGGCAGCCTTGGCATATGACGCGGTAACACTTGCATCTGAACTTGTCCGGCTAAATGGCGATTCAAATGCTTTCAGGACATCCAATTTTGAGAGTCGACGGGGTTTTCAGGGAACAACTGGCGCTTTCCGCATTCGCTCGGATGGAACTACGGACCGCGGACTCGCAATCTATAAAATCGAAAATCGCCGCGGTACACTATTGGAACCTGCGGTTTCTGATTTTAGCGGCCGCGCTTCGTAGAATTTCCAACGGTCACAATAGCGATTTGAGCTGCAACTGTGTGTCTGAAGCCTGCGCAGGCGTAATATTCCGCCCTGCTTCCAGCATTTTTTTGGCAACCATATATGTCCGTGGATCGTTCATGGAATCAACAGCCAGAAACGTGTCGCCAGCAAAATAGAAGTGCGACACCGTCCCCTCACGTTCTCCGGAGCGGATAATGATGTGATCATAGTTCCGGTTCAGACCTGCAATTTGCAATTTGATGTCATACTGATCCGACCAGAACCAGGGATATGGCGTGTATTTGCGATTTTCACCGGCAGCATTGTCTGCGGCGCATTCTGCCTGGTCAATTGCATTTTGCACCGATTCCAAACGAATCAATTCACCTTTGTATTGAAAAGATGCGCAATCTCCGGCGGCATAAATGCCGGGATGCGAAGTCTGACAAAATTCATTCACCACTATGCCGCCATCAACATCCAGGCCGGCTTCTTCAGCAAGTTCCGAATTTGGAGTAATTCCAATACCAACAAGAACAAAATCTGTATCGGTAACGCTGCCGTCAGCAAGGGCAACTGATGATGCGCGGCCATTAGAGGCCTCTATTCGCTCAAGCCCAACACCTTCGCGAATTTTTACTCCGTTGCCGGCATGAAGTTCCCGAAACCAATCAGATGTCTGGGCACATGCCACCCTTTGCAGAATGCGTTCTGCAGCTTCAACCAGCGTAACTTCCAGCCCTTTCGAAGCGCAGACAGCGGCAGCCTCAAGGCCGATATATCCTCCGCCTATGATGGTGACACTCCGCCCCTTGACGAGTTCGTGAGCAAATTGGTCAGCGTCCTGGATACTGCGAAGCAAATACACGCCGGGTAAACCTCCACCAATTGCCTTCGGTAGACTCCGGGGGCGGGATCCGGTGGCGAACACCAGCTTGTCCCAAGCAAGCACCTCTCCGGATTCGGTCTGAAGGGTTTTGTTGTCAGCGTCAACAAACTTCACTCGTACGCCGGTTTTGCAATCCACCCTGTTCGTTTCAAACCAGTCGGCAGGGCGCAACAACAACTGTTCCTGCTTCATATCACCGGTTGCATATTTTTTTGAAAGTGGTGGCCGCTGATAGGGTAGATGAAGCTCTTCACCAAGAATTGTAATCCGGCTTTCCTCATCTTTCTGCCGAAACCGTACCGCAAAGGACAAAGCAGCCTGTCCTCCTCCGATCACCACTATTTCCTTATTCATACAGTTTTCCCAGTTTGGATCTCGTCAGAATAATGCGGATTAAATTCAGGGATTTGCCTGCCGCGCCATTTCCGTCCAATCCGCGTCAAATAAATTCAAATTACCGCTGTTGGCAAATTCAGCTTTATTGCCTACAAATTACCTATCATGCAAATTTGGTTTGATGATTTTGCATTTTTGCCTATCGAGGCTGGTCTCATTTTGTGGTTCTTACTCGATTGGGGTACTCATGCACACAGCCAAGCGCTTGAGATATGCTGAAAATCCGGTGAACCGGAGGCAGCAAACGGGAGGAGAAATAGGCAACGATGGCTCAAACGGGCAACGCATCAGATAGTGGTGCTCTCACCACTTTTCCGAAATACCTTCAACTCAACGCCAACCGCTTTGCCGATAGGCCTGCCTATCGACACAAGGATTACGGAATCTGGCAAACTTGGACCTGGGCACAAGCCTACGAGGAAATTCGTGCCTATTCGATGGGTCTTCAATTACTGGGTCTCAAACCCGGCGACAAAGTAGCCATCGTCGGACAGAACCGGCCACGCCTTTACTGGACATTTTGTGCCGCACAGGCTGTTGGCGCAATTCCGGTTCCTGTTTATGCAGATTCCGTGGCTGAAGAGATGGTTTATGTCCTGGAACACGCGGAAGTAACCTTTGCGGTTTGCCAAGATCAGGAACAGGTCGACAAGATATTGTCGATCAAGGATGAACTGAAGAAACTCAAACACCTCATATACGATGAAACCAGAGGGTTGCGCGATTACGAGCTGGATAATCTTCATTCCATCGACGCGGTGCAGGCGCTGGGGCGTGAAGAGCATGGCAAAAACGGTGATGCTGATTGGCTTGCTGGCATTGATAAACTTAAGAGCGATGACCTTTCAGTCATGCTTTATACGTCAGGTACGACAGGTCGGCCCAAAGGGGTGATGTTGTCTTATGAAAACCTGGTCCGAACCTCAAATAACGCGAACCGCTTTGACAACCTGACCGAGACCGAGGAAATTATAGCTTACCTGCCACTGGCCTGGGTCGGAGATCACGTCTTTTCCTATACGCAGGCGATGATTGCAGGATATTGTGTCTGCTGTCCTGAAAGTCCGGAAACGGCAGATGAAGATCGCCGTGAAATTGCACCGACCTATTTCTTCGCACCACCGAGGGTTTTCGAAACTCTTCTAACAGCGATTACTGTCCGAATGGAGGATGCGGGAAATGCCAAGCAGAAAATGTTCGGATATTTCATGGAACATGCCCGCAAAGTGGGAGAATCCATCCTGAACGGAGAAAACGTGGGCCTGTGGGATCGCATAAAATATACGTTAGGTGAATTCTTTGTTTATGGTCCGCTGAAAAACCGGATGGGTATGACCAAGGTGAAGGTAGGCTATACTGCGGGTGAAGCAATCGGGCCGGAAATTTTCCGTTTTTATCGTTCGCTCGGCCTCAACCTCAAACAACTTTACGGTCAAACGGAAGCTGCAGTTTACATCTCTGCCCAGCCAGACGGACAGATCCGTGCCGATACGGTCGGTACTCCCTCACCCGACGTGGAAATCGAAATCGCGGAAAACGGTGAGGTCATGTATCGTTCGCCGGGCGTTTTTGTCGGCTATTACAAGAACGACGAGGCAACCAAGGACACCAAAACAAAAGATGGTTGGGTACATACTGGTGACGCAGGTTTTATTGATAACGATGGTCATCTGCGCATCATTGATAGGGCAAAGGATGTCGGCAAACTCAAGGATGGAAGCCTGTTTGCGCCTAAATATATCGAAAACAAACTCAAATTCTTCCCCAATATCAAGGAAGCCGTGGCCTTCGGCGATGACCGGGAAATGTGTTGTGTTTTCCTGAATATCGACCTGACATCAGTGGGCAACTGGGCAGAACGCAATAATGTGTCCTACGCCTCATATCAGGAACTTACCCAGCATCCTGAAGTTATCAAAATGATGGGAGAACACGTCCGGCAGGTGAATGAAGACCTGTCAGAAGAAGAAATGATGGCCGGTTCGCAGATTCACCGCTTTCTTGTTCTGCACAAAGAACTCGATCCCGATGATGGTGAGATGACCAGGACGATGAAGGTGAGGCGTTCGTTTATCGGTGACCGTTATGGGGAATTGATCGAGGCGCTTTACGATGGATCAGTTGAAAAATTCATTGAGACGGAAGTTGTTTTTGAAGATGGGCGAAAAGGAAAAATTTCAGCGACGGTTTCCATTCAGGACGCTCCGCTGTACCCGGCCCGCCACATGAAGGAGGCTGCCGAATGAACGCCCATGATCCTGCCCTTCATGGTGCCCCCGATGACGGTATCAATCCTGGCGAAGTCCTGTTGCATGTCGACAATATTTCCTTGGCATTTGGAGGCGTCAAAGCAATCACCGATGTGTCATTTGATATTCTCAAGGGCGAAGTCCGGGCAATTATCGGGCCTAATGGTGCCGGCAAAACTTCAATGCTCAACGTGATCAACGGCTTCTATCATCCGCAAGAAGGTACAATCACGTTTCGTGGTGAAAAACGCCGGAAGATGAAACCCTACCAGGCAGCATCCAGCGGTATCTCGCGAACATTCCAGAATGTGGCGCTGTTTCACGGCATGACAACACTCGACAACATCATGGCGGGCCGTACACTCAAGATGCACAAGAACTTCTTCTGGCAGATGTGGCGCCACGGACCTGCGCTGAACGAGGAAATTGAACATCGAAAAATCGTTGAAGAGGTAATCGATTTTCTGGAGATTGAGCACATCCGCAAGGCGCCTGTGGGAACGTTGCCTTACGGATTGCAGAAGCGTGTGGAGCTTGGTCGTGCGCTTGCAGCTGAGCCTGACCTTTTGTTACTGGATGAACCGATGGCCGGCATGAACCTTGAAGAAAAAGAGGATATGAGCCGTTTTATCATTGAAGTTAACCAGCAATACGGCACAACAATTGCCCTGATTGAACATGACATGGGCGTCGTCATGGATTTGGCTGATCGCGTCATGGTGCTCGACTATGGCAAGAAAATCGGCGACGGCCTGCCTGAAGAGGTTCAGGCCAATCCGGATGTGATTGATGCGTATCTGGGGGTAGCGCACTGATGGAACTGTTAAGATTGATTTTCATTGAGCCCTTCCAGACAATGTACGCACTGCCGGACTTGCTTCTGCAGACACTCTGGGAAGGGTTGGTGTCGGGAACACTGTATTCATTGATCGCGCTTGGATTTGTCCTGATTTTCAAGGCGTCTGGCGTGTTCAACTTTGCACAAGGCATTATGGTTGTGTTTGCCGCTCTCGTGCTTGTAGGCCTTCATGCTCTTGGAGTGCCAGCGTACGTGGCCCTTGTTCTGACGCTGGGTGTCATGGCCTTGCTCGCATTTACGGTGGTACGGCTGGTCATGAAACCATTGGTGAACCAACCGGACATAATCCTCTTCATGTCAACAATTGGCATCACATTTATCCTGATTGCCGGTGGTCAATTGCTGTTTGGTGGTGAGCCAAAAGCCATGATTACCGAGGAACTTGGGCTTCCGACAGGAGCCAGTGACTGGGAAGTAGGCGGCGGGATTGTAATCTTTCAGCACATCGATATTGCAGCGGCAGTCATCGCGATCATTTTGATTGCCGGACTGGCACTGTTTTTTAACAAAACCCGAATCGGACGTGCACTTCGCGCGGTTGCTGATGACCACCAGGCAGCCTTGTCTGTCGGTATTTCCCTTGAGCAAATCTGGGTAGTTGTCTGGTTTGCTGCTGGTGTTGTAGCACTTACCGCCGGAATTTTATGGGCGGCAAAATCGGATGTCTCCTTTGCCTTGCAGGTAATTGCCCTAAAAGCGCTTCCTGTACTTGTTCTTGGCGGATTTACATCGATACCAGGCGCCATCATCGGTGGTTTGATCATTGGCTTGGGAGAAAAAGTTTTCGATCTGTATTGGGGCGCTCCCATTCTTGGAGGAGGCACCGAAAGCTGGTTTGCATTTATTATCGCTCTAATTTTCCTGCTTTACAGACCGGAAGGCCTGTTTGGTGAGAAACTGATTGAGCGAATATAGGGGGCGTATGAATGTTTTATCGTGAAGCGGGCCAGTTCAAGACGACTTATGAGGCGGATTCTGCCAAGTTTCCCATCTTTCAGGACAGGGTCTTCATTTGGATTTATCTTGCCATAGGGTTCATCCTCATACCGATTTTCGGGAACCAGTTTTTCCTTAGTGCCATCATGATCCCGTTTCTGGTGCTCACGCTTGCGGCAGTCGGTCTTAATATTCTGACGGGATATACCGGACAGATATCTCTTGGTACCGGTGCCTTCATGGGTGTCGGAGCTTATGCCTGCTACAAGATGACCCTGGCATTTCCTGACATCAATATCATTCTGCTGATAATTGCTTCGGGCATATTTTCTGCAGGTATCGGAGTGCTGTTTGGATTACCGTCACTCAGAATCAAGGGCTTCTATCTGGTTGTCACCACGCTGGCCGCCCAATTCTTCCTGGAATGGTCTTTCATCCGCATTCCCTGGCTTTACAACTACAATGATTCAGGTGCCATTGAAGTGCCACAACGTGAGGCATTCGGCCTGATCATTACCGGCGCCTCAGCAGAACCGGTTACGCGCTACCTGGTTTGCCTTTCAATTGTTGTGGTCATGACCTGGTTTGCCTCCAATATCATTTCTGGGCGTATCGGACGTTCATGGATGATGATCCGCGACATGGACATCGCAGCAGAATTGATGGGCGTTCGCCCCTTGTATGCCAAACTTTCAGCATTTGCAGTTTCCTCATTTTACTGTGGAGTCGCCGGCGCCATGATGGTGTTCCTTTGGCAAGGTGCTGCTGAGGTGGAAATCTTTGATTACAATCGTTCGTTTGAAGTGCTTTTCATGATTATTCTGGGTGGGCTTGGAAGTTTGCTTGGCTGCTATCTGGGAGCTGCTGTGATTTTCATACTGCCGATCGTCATTCACAATATCCTGCCACCCATGTTCGCATTCGTCACGCCATGGATAATGACATCCGCACAGGCTGACCTGATTGCTGAAGTAACAATTGGGGTACTGATTGTTACATTCCTGATCATGGAACCACATGGACTTGCTCGCCTCTGGGCAATCGTGAAACAGAAATTGCGTGTTTGGCCATTTCCATACTAGACTTGGCCCAGGATTTGAAACCTGTCCTGAACTTCAAACAGGTTTCGAAACATTGCTGAACGACATAAAGTCGTTGGCAAGAGCGTTTGGGAGGAAATCAATATGCTCAAGAAAATCGTACTTGGAGCCGCAGCACTGGCTGTTGCAGGATCCATGCATGTATCAACAGCAAGTGCCGAAGACACCCTGTTTGTCCCGTCACTGAGCTATCGTACGGGTCCTTTTGCTGGCGGTGGAATTCCATTTGCCAACGGCTTTGCAGACTACCTGACAATGCTCAATGAGCGCGATGGCGGTATCGGCGGGGCAAAAATTGTCATTGAAGAGTGTGAAACCGGATATAAGGCTGACAAAGGGGTTGAGTGCTACGAAGCAACCAAGGGCAAAGGAGCACTGGTGTATAACCCGCTTTCAACCGGCATTACTTTGCAGCTCGTGCCAAAAGCACCAGTCGACAAGATCCCGGTCCTTTCCATGGGCTATGGTCTGTCTGCAGCGGCGATCGGTGAAAAGTTCCCGTGGACGTTTACCTACCCAACTTCCTACTGGAGCCAGTTGTCTTCAATCCTGAAATACATCGATTCAAACGGCGGCTTGAAGGGCCAGAAAATCGGCTTCATTTATCTTGATGTCGGATACGGCAAGGAGCCCATCCCGTTGCTTGAAAAACTTGCTCCGGAACTTGGTTTTGAATGGGTTGGCTTTCCCGTCGGTGTCAAGGAAATGCAGAACCAGTCTGCAACCTGGCTCAATGTCCGCAAAGAACGTCCAGACTGGATGATCATGTGGGGATGGGGTGCCATGAACCCGACAGCCGTTAAGGAAGCAGCAAAAATCCGTTTCCCAATGGATAAATTCATCGGAAACTGGTGGTCATCAGCCAATGCGGATCTCGATTCCGTTGGGGCTACTGGCAAAGGTTATGTAGGAGCCAATTTCTCCGGTATCGGCTCTGACTTTCCGGCTCTGCAAGATGTCATCAAGCATGTTGTTGATGCTGGTAAAAGCCAGGTTGCAAGCAAGGATGATGTAGGCAAGGTTCTATATAACCGTGGCCTGTTCAATGCAGTGATCGTTTCCGAGGCCATTCGTGCAGCTCAGGCGGCCACCGGCAAGAAATCAATCACTGGTGAAGACATGCGCGGTGGCCTTGAGACTTTTGATCTTTCAGAAGCAAGATTGAAAGAACTTGGTCTTGAGGGATTCACTGCGCCAATCAAGGGATCCTGCTCTGATCATGAAGGTGCAGGCTCAGTCTTCCTTCAACAGTGGAACGGCTCTGCCTGGGAAAAGATCACTGATCCGATTGCTCCGATGACAGATGTTGTCCGTCCGCTCCTTGAGGATGCAGCGAACAAATATGTTTCTGAGCAAGCAGGCTGGCAAACGCAGACTTGCGGATAAGCCAAAACTGAAAAAATGCAATCCCGGCAATGTCGGGGTTGCAAACCAAACGAGAAACTTTCCGGGCCTTTACTGTCATGAGTGTTGCTGAAAACCTTGAACCGCAGACTGCCGAAACCATTCTGTCCGTCAATAATATTGAGGTTATTTATAACCATGTAATTTTGGTGCTGAAAGGGGTTTCACTGACCGTTCCCAAGGGCGGCATTGTTGCCATTCTTGGAGCCAATGGCGCTGGCAAGACCACGACCCTTCGTGCGGTTTCCAATCTGCTTCACGGCGAGCGCGGCGAAGTGACGAAAGGTAATATCATATTCAACGGCGATGAAGTTCAATCGCTTACACCGAACGAACTGGTCCGGCGCGGATGCATTCAGGTCATGGAGGGCCGCCATTGTTTCGGTCATCTCAGTATTGAGGAAAACCTACTGACCGGAGCTTATACCCGAAAAGACGGTGGCGGTGCGATCAAGGATCACCTTGATCTCGTGTATCAATATTTTCCGAGACTAAAGGAACGCCGTAAAGCCCAGGCCGGATATACCTCCGGGGGTGAACAACAGATGTGCGCGATCGGTCGGGCATTGATGTCTAAACCTTCGATGATCCTTCTTGATGAACCTTCAATGGGACTCGCTCCGCAATTGGTTGAAGAAATTTTCGAAATTGTCCATGACCTTAATCAGAAGGAAGGTGTTTCATTCCTCCTCGCCGAACAAAACACCAATATTGCTCTTAAATATGCCACTTACGGATACATACTGGAATCTGGACGCGTCGTGATGGACGGCGTAGCAAAGGAACTACGTGAGAACGAAGACGTGAAGGAATTCTATCTTGGTGTTGGTGGCGAAGGACGTAAATCGTTCAAGGATGTAAAGCATTATCGCCGCCGCAAGCGCTGGTTGGCCTAATATTAATTCTTCAGCTCGGTATACCCGCGTCATTCCTGGCGGGCGGGAAAGGTGATTGTCATGACAGAATTTTTTGATTCACTGGAGACCAGGAGTACTGCCGAGCGGGAAGCGGATTTGTTTGACGCGTTTCCTGAAAAGCTTACCGATATCATGAACCGAATACCGGGGTGGAAATCCCGCTTCGCCGAAATCGACATTTCTTCTATTGCAAATCGTGAGGCTTTGTCGAAAATTCCTGTAATGCGCAAACCGGAGTTGATGGATGCACAGGTTGAGAACCCACCGTTCGGTGGGTTTGCAGATGAAAGCCTGATTAACGGGTCGCGTATTTTCATGTCACCCGGACCCATTTGGGAACCTCAGGCACCGGGGCCTGATCCCTGGCAGGCTGCCCGGGCTTTTCACGCTGCAGGGCTGCGGGCTGGAGATTATGTTCATTGTGCCATTGGATTTACGATGACACCCGGCGGGGCAATCCTTGATGAAGGTGCCCGGGCTCTGGGAGCCGTGACCTACCCGGCAGGTGTCGGCAATACGGAAGCCCAAGTAGAGGCTATCGCGATTTTGAAGCCGCGTTGTTATGCGGGAACGCCTGACTATCTCCAAACCCTCATCGACAAAGCTGAGGAAATGGGAAAAGACATATCATCCATCAAACTTGGCATGGTCTCTGGAGGTGCATTGTTTCCTTCGATGCGTGCTGCATACAAGGAGCGTGGCATTCTTGTGATGCAGGGTTATGCGACCGCTGACATCGGATTTATTGCCCACGAGACCCAGCATGAAGGCGAAATTTGCGAAGGCATGATTTGCAATGAAAATCTGATTTTGGAAATTGTACGCCCGGGATCCGATGACCCGGTTCGACCCGGCGAAGTGGGTGAGATCGTGGTAACGAGTTTCAACAAAGCCTATCCGTTGATACGTTTCGGCACAGGCGACATGTCTGCGATAATCGAAGAACCATCCCCATGCGGGCGAACCAATATGCGGATCAAGGGCTGGATGGGACGTGCTGACCAGCGGACCAAGGTCAAGGGCATGTTTGTCGATCCGAAACAGATCGGACAGTTGATAAAGTCAGTTGCCGGTCTGGAGAATGCCCGGCTCGTCGTGAGCCGTGATAACGGTAAGGACGCCATGACTTTGCAAGCCATCGGAAATGATCTAGATCCGGAAAGGATTGCCGAGCAATTTACTGTCATTGCCAAACTGAAAGGTAAGGTTGAGATTGTCGAAACCTTGCCAAATGACGGCAAGGTTATTGATGATCAACGAGACTATTCCGGTTAAAATCAACACTAACGGCTGACAAAATTCAGGCGGAGAATGCCTGTTCCAGATCGGCAATAATGTCCTCCGCGTCCTCAATTCCAATCGACAATCGAACAACTTGCGGTCCTGCGCCAGCTGTTTCCTTTTGTTCGTCTGTCAATTGGCGATGTGTCGTCGAGGCTGGATGAATGATAAGGCTGCGTACATCCCCGATGTTGGCAAGGTGGGAAATCATCTCCACCGATGAAACCAGTTTGACACCTGCATCATAACCTCCCTTAAGACCAAATGTGAACACAGCACCTGCGCCCTTTGGCATGTATTTTTGTGCCAATGCGTAGTAGTCATCGCCTTCCAGTCCCGCATACTGAACCCACTCCACTTCAGGATGGGTACTCAACCAGGAAGCAACCATTTCGGAATTTCTGCAATGTTTCTCCATGCGTAAAGGCAGGGTTTCAATGCCCGTCAATATCTGAAAAGCATTGAACGGAGAAAGTGCGGCACCCAGGTCTCTCAATGCAAGGACGCGGCATGCAATGGCAAATGAAAAATTACCAAAAGTTTCATGCAATTTCATTCCTGCATATTCCGGCCGCTCTTTGCTCAGCATTGGGAACTTGTCACTCGCGCTCCAGTCGAAATTACCCCCATCGACGATCACTCCCCCCATCGAAGTTCCGTGCCCTCCGAGAAATTTGGTCAGGGAATGGACGACAATATTGGCACCATGGTTTATCGGACGGCACAGGTAAGGTGTCGCCATCGTATTATCGACAATCAGTGGAATGCCTGCCGCTTCCGCAATTTTTGCGATTGCCTCGATGTCCACGACAATTCCACCAGGATTTGCCAGGCTTTCGATAAATATCGCTTTTGTCTTGTCCGTAACCGCTTTTCTGAAACTGGAGATATCGTCAGGATCCGCCCAAGACACATTCCAGCCGAAGCTTTTGAAGGAATGATTGAACTGGTTGATAGAGCCACCGTAGAGTTTGTTTGCAGCTACGAATTCATCTCCCGGCGTCAAAAGTGTGTGGAACACGCCAAGTTGAGCTGCATGCCCGGATGCCATTGCAAGTCCTGCAGTTCCTCCTTCGAGGGACGCCACGCGCTCTTCCAGAACAGCAACTGTCGGGTTGGTTATGCGGGTATAGATA
>JBPCWL010000157.1:0-5053 GCA_051009575.1 Rhizobiaceae bacterium | reverse complement strand
ACAATGGTGCGGAAACTTTCACCTGGCCTGATGGTGGCACGACCATGTTCAGGGGTGAGAAGAACACGCCGTGGGAGGGCGGTTATCGAGTGCCAACCGCAATCCGCTGGCCTGGTGTGATTAAGCCCGGGACCATCGTCAACGATTTTGGCGCACATGAGGATATGTTGCCGACTTTACTGGCGGCTGCTGGCAAACCAAACATCAAGCAGGAGCTTCTGAAGGGCGGCGTTAAGGCCATCGGGCGTGAATACAAAGTGCATCTGGATGGCTATGACCTTGCTCCTGCGCTAAAGGGCGAGGCAGAGTGGCCACGCAAAGATTTCATCTATTGGACAGACGATGGTTCGGTGGCAGCGCTACGCTACCAGAATTGGAAAGTCAGCTTCCTTCGTCAGAGCGCTTTGGGTCTTGACGTTTGGACGAGACCTTTCGAGGTGCTGCGGGCACCTTCGCTGGTGAACCTGCGCATGGATCCTTTCGAGCGCGCGGAACGTGAACATGCAATGGGCTTCCAGCGCTGGTATCTGGAGCATATGTTTGTTTTTGCCCCTGCAGCAGGCTTTGTCGCGAAGTGGCTGCAGAGCTTCAAGGAATTCCCGCCGCGCCAAAAGCCGGGAAGTTTCAGTCTGGACCGGGTCATGGAAGCAATGACCGCAGGTTCGCAGGGCAATCAGTAGAGCCCGCGCCACTTTGACAGGAAATTTGATTCGGGCTCTGGCGACGGAGCCCGTATTATCTTTGATAAATTACAACTGCCCCATTAACATACGGTCTAATCTGTCCGGTTCTTGATTAGAGGTACCGCGCGGACGCTTGAATAACCGCTCAACCAGATTGCGGACACGATAACGCCTTGGCCGACATATATCTTAACGTGGCTCGATGTCGCTTTTGAAAGTCACATTGCAGGTTTAAACAGAGAGAACTCTCAATTGAATATCCGTGCGGTAATTGCTAATTGGGCTTTTCTTGCGACAACAGCAGGTGCAGTCTTTTTATGGGCTTCTTCAGCATTGGCCCAGAAGACTCCGGATCGTCCCGACTTTGTTAACTCTTCCACTTGTATCTCCTGTCACAAATCAGAGCATGAGAGTTGGAAAAAATCTCATCATTCCTGGGCTTTAAAATCTCCAGATGTAACTTCAGTTCTTGGTAATTTCGACAACACAACATTTCTACATAAAGGGGTGACCAGCCGGTTTTACCGGGAAAACGACGAATATTTCATCGAGCAGGTAAGCTGGGACCAGGCACCGCGGAAATATCAAATCAAATATACCGTCGGCGTTGAACCTCTGCAGCAATACCTGGTCGAATTGCCAGGGGGGAAGCTACAAGCGCTTGATATTTCCTGGGATACCGTGCGCAAGCAGTGGTTCCATCTTTATCCTGACCAAAGCCTGCCGGCGGGAGACGGTCTGCATTGGACGGGGCCTTACAAGAATTGGAATGCTCGGTGTGCCGTGTGTCATCAGACCAATTTTCGCAAGAATTATGATCCCCGAAAGCAGACCTATGACAGCCAATGGAGCGAGCCTACCGTAACCTGCCAAGCATGTCACGGCCCGGCGGAGGCGCATCTGAAATGGTCACAACAACCGGGAATTTTTGATCCACTCAACTGGAAGGGCATAAACGACAAGGGGTTTATGCAGAGCTTCTCGCGGGAAAACCCGCAACAGGAAATTGAAGTCTGTGCCCAATGCCATTCTCGACGGGGCACATTCGGTGCAAACAGTCCTCCTCCGGCAAACCGATTCCCAGACCATCACCGGCTCGCTCTACTGAGTGAAGGGCTGTATTTTCCTGACGGGCAAATCAACGACGAAGTTTATGTTTATGGGTCGTTTCTTCAAAGCAAGATGTATGCTCGTGGAGTACGATGCAGTAATTGCCACGAACCGCATAGTGGTGGATTGAAAGCCGAGGGCAACGCCGTTTGTACTCAATGTCACAGTGAAGCCGGCAATTCCAAGTTTCCAACCTTGAAAAAGGTAGCCTACGACGATCCATCTCATCATCATCATGAGACCGGTTCCAAGGGAGCGCAGTGCGTCAGCTGCCATATGCCGGACAAAACGTATATGCAAGTTGATCCTCGCCGAGATCACAGCTTTCGCATTCCACGGCCAGACCTTTCCGCAAAATTACAAACGCCAAATGCCTGCACTTCTTGTCATCAGGATAAACAGGCTGACTGGGCAGTAGGGGAACTTCGGGACTGGCTCGGTGGGTTGAAACAATCTGAAGAGCACTTTGGCGAGGTCATTCAGGCCGGGCGCAGCCAGCCCAACAAGGCAAATAGGGGCAAACTGCTCGAACTGGCGCTGGACACGACCAGACCGGCAATCGTCCGTGCCACAGCTTTGTCAACACTGCAGGCGGCCCGTTCTCCGGAAACAATAAGCCAGGTCGCGCCATTGTTGAAAGACGGGTCACATTTGGTAAGGTCTGCTGCTCTGAGTATTCTCAGCAGTGCTCCTGCTTCAGTGCGAATACAACTGGCTTTTGCTTCTCTTTCTGACCCGATTCGAAGGGTGAGATTGGAGGCAGCGAGAATATTTTTGAGCATTCCTCCGCAACAAATTGCTCCCCCGGATCGCAATACGATTGCCAAAGCGATGGTTGAGTATCAACAATCCCTGTTGGCTAACGCTGATTTCCCTGAAGTGCAGATGCAATTAGCGGGGGTGGCTATGACCGTTCGCCAGTTTCCTGCTGCTCAACAGGCGTTGAAAACGGCGGTTAGCATGGATCCTCAATTGACACAGGCTTGGCAAACACTAGCTCGGATTCAGGCTGCGTTGGGTCAGCAGGCTAACGCCGTTGCAACACTGGAATCCGCCTTGCAGAATAATTCTGGTAACGGGAAGATCCAATTCCAGCTTGGCGTGGCATACGCTCAATCCGGTGACCACGCTAGGGCTGTCCAGACGCTGGAACGCAGTATCCAGTTTGCTGCAGATAAACCTGCAGCATTGGAGCTTCTCGCACATAGCCACTTGCGTATAGGGGAAATAGATAAAGCAGTGTTACGCGCGAAACAGCTAAAGAAAGAGTTTCCCAGCCACGTACTGAGTTCATTGCTGCAGCAAATCTTAAAAGTGCGACAGTGAGCAAAAGTCGGTATTATGCGATAGATTTAGTAATCTTAATATAGCAAGCGCACCGATAGCGGCAAGGCCAGTTTTTGTAAGGGGATTCTCGTACTAAGGATTGGGAGGTTGCGATCAGGAACCTTGTCGTCCACTCCCTCCAGAGAAAACACAGTGGAATTGGCGAATGTCTGCTTCTGGCAGATTTTGTTGATTTAGTCGGATTTCATTGTGCATTTTAATGTCCGCTGCTGTTAGAAGCAGACACTTTATTTCCGCATCCGACCATGGGTCTGATGCGGATTGCTTTTGGTTCGTTTTCCGGTCACTTGGTCATGGTTTGAGGCCATTCGAGTGGTTGTTGCGGTCTTAGTTTGGCAAGCTTCCTTAAATTTTGTGCAGTTGCGGCAAGCAGGAATTCGTCCCGCGCCCCAGTTGGTCTCCTGAGCCGCAGACGTCCGAGTTTCAGAATTCGTTTGAGGTGGGCAAACAGCATTTCAACCTTCTTGCGGTCTCTCCGGGATTGATCAAATGCTGGTATCTCGTAAAGTACCCTTGCCACTTCGCGGGCATCTTCATTTATATGACGCGGGATTTTTCGCTGAGGTGTGTTAGGACAGCATTTCTTTTTTAACGGACAGGATTTGCAATCGTAAGTGCTGGCCAGATAACGGTAGGTGTTATCATAGTTTAGACGACCAGAAGATTGAAGCTTCTTACCAGCGGGACAGACGTAAATGTTTCGCTTCTCAGCCCATTTGAAGTCAGCCCTGGAGAAAGTGCCGTCATTGCGTCTCGATTTATCGAACACCGGAATATGCGGGCAAAGCCTTTGTCCTGGACCAGCCAGGCCAGCATATCGGCGGTGCCGTAGGCAGTATCAGCGGCAAGTCGTCGGGGCTTAAGACTAAACCGCTTCTTGGCTCGGTCGATCATGGTGCGGGCCGCACCGACTTCTGCCTGGCGAATGGCGCGGCTGGCTTCGACCTCTACGATGATGGCATTGTCAGTATCGATCAGATAATTATTAGCATAGGCGAAGAAGGCGGGTCCTCTGAGAGCGCCCGTCCATTGGGCAGCCGGGTCAGAAGGCGAGATGAATTTGGGTGTTTTGTTGCTTGCCGCACCAAAGGCCGCGTCATCCAGAGTGGCAAGATAATCCGGCACCGCCTGTCCCAGATCTTCTGACAGGTCTTCCAGGTTCCATTCATCCACGGGTAGAGAACGCTGTTTGTTGGCATCGGCCTGAATGAGGCTCGCATCCACCGCAAAACCCTCACCCGCCCACCAGGCCCTCATCCATGCAACGACGGACAACCGTTTCAAACAAATGCCGCAAAAGATTGCTCTGGCGGAAACGGCCGTGTCGGTTGCGGGAAAAGGTTGAATGATCCGGCACTCTGCCATCCAGCCCAAGACCGCAGAACCGGCGATACGCGAGATTGAGATGAACCTCTTCGCAAAGACGCCGCTCCGAGCGAATGGCAAAGCAGTAACCGACAATGAGCATCCGCATCTTCTGCGCAGGATTGACCGGTTTCTGTATTTTGATTGTCTTCGAAGTGAACTCAAGCCCTATTACAGTTCCATCGGACGGCCTTCCGTTGATCCCGAGCTGATGATGCGGATGCTCATTGTCGGTTACTGCTTTGCCATTCGCTCGGGATACTAGCATCATAGATGTAATGTTGATTTGCGTTGACAGTCTATTTAAATCGGGGATCCATTGGGCACTCAGGGATAATCCTGGCTGGGATCGTGCTCGCATAGAACGAGTGCTGGCATCGGGGAAAAGAACCCTGGTCAATCTAACTAAGCCACTCAAGGTTCACATCGACCCTATAGCTAAATGATTGAAGTGTTGCGAAATTTACTAGGTGTTGAATTCGTCCATCTTTTAAAGGCGCGCATAAAGTTTGAGAGATTGGAATATCCAACTCGTTCGCTAACTTCAG
>JBPCWL010000156.1:0-22819 GCA_051009575.1 Rhizobiaceae bacterium | reverse complement strand
CAATAATATGATGCTCAGAGCGGAGAAAATGTTCATCACCAGGAAGAGGCGCAGCGGATGCCTCTGACCTAATATGACGGATCACGGAAGCCGGCATTTTCATTTGATACTGTTCAATTATAGCAAGCGCATCATCCCGGTTCCCGTCATCGGCAACAGTGGGACCGGATGCTATATACTGCGGATGGTCGCCTGGGATGTCTGACACCAAAAGCGATACAACCTTTGCCGGATATGCAGCTGAAGCAAGCCGTCCACCCTTGATGCATGACACATGCTTACGCACTGTATTCATTGCTGAAATTGGCGCGCCGGATGCAAGCAATGCCTGGTTGACGGCAATTTCATCATCAAGAGAAAGGCCATCGGGCGGAGAAGGCAGCAATGCCGAACCTCCACCAGAAATGAGTGCAACAACCAGATCATCTTCGGTAAGTCCCGAAACCAGATCAAGAAGCCGTCTGGCCCCTGCCTCTCCGGCAGCATCGGGAACCGGGTGCGCTGCCTCAATTACCTCCAGGAATTCACACTCACATCCATAGTCGTATCGCGTTACAATGACGCCTGAAACCGCTTCGTCATGCTTTTCATTCCAGGCCCGCTCAAACGCACGCCCCATCTGGGCTGAAGCTTTTCCGGCACCAACAACAATCACTTTCCCTTTTGGCTTTTCAGGCAAATACTGACAGATGGTTTTTTCAGGCTGTGCAGCTTCCACCGCAGCATCAAAAAGCGATGTAAGAAACGGAACTGGTTCTATAGATTTTGACATGAAGAACCTATGCAAGTGATGGGTTGGCGGGTCAAGATAAAGCATGTAAGGGCGTTCAATGTTATCCATACAAATTGACAAAGGCAGGAACGGAAAATGGCGACAATTTGGGGACGTGCAACTTCAAGTAATGTCCAAATCGCAATGTGGGCTTCAATTGAAGTGGGAATCGAAGTCGAGAGGCTGGATGTTGGAGGAGCTTTTGGAGGCACCGACACCGAAGAATACCGTGCAATGAATCCCAATGGTCTCATTCCGGTTTTCACGGAGGGTGAACTGGTTCTCTTCGAAAGTGCTGCAATTCTCCGTTACCTGGGCGCACGATACGGTTCAGAGGCTTTCTGGCCGACCGATGCAAAATCCCGAGCCCTGCTGGATATCTGGGCTGAATGGACGAAATCCACCGTATGTCCTGTCCTGATTTATGAAGTTTTCTGGACACTCGTGCGCACACCAAAAGCCGAACGAGATATAGAGAACCTGGCCGTTCAGGTGAACAAACTTGGGGAATTCATGGCCATCGCGGATGAACGAATTGGCACCGGCCCATTTTTAGGTGGAGACCATTTCACTTTTGCCGATGTCATGTTCGGACACACTCTTTATCGCTATTTCACCCTCGACTTTACCCGTCGGGATCTGCCCAATCTGGCAGCTTACTACGGCCGCCTCCAGGAACGCCCGGCATATACTGAACACGTGATGGTGGATTATAGCTCATTGAAAGTCGAGTAGTTGCTTCTAATGAACCACCTGATTATCTGGCCCGCAGGCTTGAGCTAATTTGAACCCGGCCAGGTTGATGCTTAGCCGAACTTAGTCAGGACAAATGAGTAATGCTTACTGGCTCACCTCGAACCAGGTAGCCATTCCAGCAGCCTGATGCTCAAGCATGTGACAGTGCACCATCCATTTTCCGGGATTATCCACTACAAGTGAAATTTCAACCATTTCATCACGGTCCAGCAATACCGTGTCCCTGAACGTGCCGATTTCATAATCTTCTTTTTGTATTGTCCCGCGTTTTCGCGAAAGAATTCGGAAATGGTGACCATGCAAATGAATTGCATGCGGCCACGCAGTATCGTTGACCATATTAATCTTTACGGTTTCGCCCTGCGCAACAGAAAAGAGCGGTTTATCTGACATTCCCGCGACGCCGTTGAATGCCCATACCTGCTGATGCTCCCTGGCCAAGCTGCGGCCATCCAGTATCTTGCCTTTATAAGAAGCAGAAGTCAGAAAACGCATCGCACCGCCTGACATGACAAGCTCAATGACACGCGCTTTCGACAAATCAGGATCCGGAATCGTGTTGGATACCAATTTTACTGGTCCACGATCTGAGCTACGGCTGTCAGTTCCAGATCGGCAAACAAGATAGCCGGCCACCAGGCTTTCGGCACTGCTGGTCTCCAGTATCGCGATTTCATCTCCGACTTGTCCCTCGATGTCGACCATGAGATCCGCGCGTTGAGCAGGCGCCAGGGTTATACCCTCATTGCCAAGTCCCACAGGTTGGACCGGTTGGCCATCCAGGGCGACAAGAATGGTTTCGTGATCGGCTAAAGCAAATTTCATTACCCGTGCATTGGAAGTATTGACGAACCGGAGACGAACCCTTTCTCCGGGGATGACATCCAACCGCTCATAGGGTTTGCCATTAAGCGTCAGGATATTTCCCAATCGACCTGCATGAGACCAATCGTGCATACTCCTAAATGATGCCTCGTGTATTGATCCGTGGTTTTCCAGCCTCCAGTCATCAGCGACAATGGAGTAGTCTCGGTCAAAATCCGCTTTCGCTGCATCCCCTTCGACAATTAAAGTTCCATACAATCCACGCGCCAGCTGTTCCCATGTCCTGTTATGTGGATGATACCAGTAAGTTCCGGCATCCGGTGGTGTAAACCGGTAAGTAAAACTTTCACCTGGCTGAATCGGAGCTTGCGTCAGGCCGGCAACGCCATCCATTGCATTGTCAATTCTGATTCCATGCCAATGAACGGTGGTCGGCTGCTCGAGTAGGTTTTTGACCTCAATACTGATTTCCTCGCCCTTTTTGGCATGAATTGCCGGACCTGGAACCAATCCATCATATGCCCAGACAGCTGTTTCGGCAGCCTGGTCCTCGAGCAAGTAGGCTTTTGACGGCTTCGGTGTAATTCTAAAGGACGGATTTTGAGCGGCATTGAGCGGCTGCACAGCTACGGCGGGCAACAGCGCACCCAAGGAACCGGCAAGAAACACGCGACGAGTGAGCACTTTCAATCCTCAATTACCCGGGGAAAATGCCGGATTATTTATCTGCCTGGCAACCATTGACCCTCCAGTAGATGGAAGGTCAATAAGTCCCTGCAATCATCTACAACCACACCGGAACCGGATATGAGTCAAAAAACGATCTTCAAAATACAGGTATCGTTGGTTGCGATCTTAATCAGCGGATTGGCATTTGCCCATACCGGCGCAAAGGGAGTTGTAAAAGAGCGAATGGATATCATGAGCGATATAGGAAGAAGCATGAAGACCATTGGCCAAATGATACGCAGCGGAGAATATGACCCAAAGATTGCGAAACAGGCGGCACTGGCTATTCAGGAACATGCAAGCCGGATCGCAAATCTGTTTCCAGACGGCTCGATAGAAGAACCGAGCGAAGCCTTGCCGTCAATCTGGACCAATTGGGATGAATTTGTTGCAGTTGCCGGAAAAATGGATGCTGACGCAGCTCAACTCGCAAGAATTGCAGGCAATTCTGCCGGCATCGATGATATCAAGCGACAATTCCGGCAATTGGGGAAAAGCTGCAGTGGCTGCCACGAGAAATTCCGGCTGAAAAAGTAAAATGTGGGATGTCGTCGAAATCGCCGTTTGGCAAATCAAAATATATCTTACACAAAACCCGCCCGTAATGTTCAACAAACAGGGACACACTTCTCTTAACTTGTTTCAACCGGCAATTCAGGGTCACTGCTCCAATCAGCCCAGGATCCATCGTAAAGCCGCACATTCCCGTGCCCTATTGCCTTGAGAGCGAGCATCCCACATGAAGCTGCATATCCACGCCCGCAATAGGTAATAATTTCGCGTTCAGGCCTCAGGCCTACACCTTTGTAAAGCTCGGTAATTGTCGCCACATCCGAGAAGATAAAACTGCCCCGTTGTTCCAACAGTTTGGCTCGTTCAGCCAAGGTCGCCGAGCTTAGTGCAGGATCTAGATTGCTTATGGCTGGAATATTGACAGCACCTGGAATATGACCAGCCCGAGTTCCCCACGGGTTGTCATGCCCGCTATATTGTTCCTCGGGCAGGCAATCAATGATTAAGGTTTCTCCATCGGATATCGCTGCATTGACTTCTTCCCGTTGAGCAATCCAACTGCGTCTTGGATTAGCGGTGTAAGTGGTTTGCGATATTTCTGGAATTTCTTTTGAAACCGGATGTTTCTCAAGTTGCCACTGCTTGAGGCCACCATCGAGGACCTTCACGCGGTTGTGTCCAAAATACGATAACGCCCACCAGAATCGGGCAGACCCAACCGGCACTCCCATGTTGTCATAAACAACCACTAGCGTTTCATTATCAATTCCCAGTCGCCCAATAATCTTTTCAAACTGTTCTGCATGGACAAGCATGTCTGGAATCGGATTATTCTGATCAACAAGTTCAGTCACGATGGGAAGAAAAACAGCGCCGGGTATGTGAGCTTCCAGATAACCTTCGTAATCATCGAAACCTCCCCCTTTGCCATCCTCAATGGTGGGGCCCCAGCGCACATCGATAATCCTGAGGTTCGGGTTATCCAGATTGTTTGACAGCCATTGTGTGCTAACCAGCGGACTATCATTGTTCATCACACCGCTCCCTGAAAACCGGCCGCTTATGCAAATCAAAAAATCAGCCATCGCCTCCTGAAATCACATCTACCGTTCGGTTCTGACTTTTCTAACCGTCCGGGTTCTGAGTTTTCCGGTCAGATTTGCAATGCTCGTCAATGTGGCAGCTTGAAACTTCGGATCCTTGTCCACATTTGTGTGCGTGATTGCAGGGTCAGCCGTTACGTCAACGTTATCTAGCTCACCAGCAAAACCATCTTTTGGCAGTATTCGATTATCGGCAGATTTCGGAAGGTAATAATTGACCACCCGGGCTACTCCGTTACTCACATGTCCGGTTTCAACCGGATCAAATGCAACCACAAGTGCAACGGGAACTTTCCTGTCTGCCAAATAGCTCGCAAACTTGCTGCTTTCATTGCCACCCAGAGAATGCCCAATAATTACAAGAGGATAAGATACTTCCTTGTTTGATGCCCTTCGCACAATATCTTCTGCTATCGGCCGCCACTCCGTGTAGGAAAAATTGGCAGCATCATATCCCCTGTCCCTCAACTGCCGGGCCATGTCATCAATTCCACGGGAGAAAACATTGGCGAGACCCCGCATCAGATAGATTTCTCCAGTACGGGTGACGCCTGATTTCGAACGTCTAATGACATCGACTGCTCTTACCGAGTCTGCTGGCATCCCATCAAGAACAACCGGTTGTGAAGCTGCAGCCGCAATACTTTCAGGATCAGCCCTGAGCGCGGAGGAATCGGTCGTTTGAGAGCACGCTGACAAAACGCCGATTAGACAGGGTATAAATATCCCCTTGCGAATAATTGTATGCTGATACAAAACACCCTCCCTACGATGGTGCTGTAATTATTTGCCCATCTGTATAATAGCGTTTCATGCGTTGCCTGTCATCTCTCCGAAAAATTGATGGTCACCGATCACGCATTTTAACACTGGTCCGGTGACAATCTGGAAATGTTATGCCGGATTACCATTGGTGTTTAGTAGCTTTGAAATCACTGTTTTCAATGTGGAACCTGCTTCCAGAGGTTTTATGGTCGAAATTTCCAGGTTCCGTCCGGTATTCACTCTCGTACCGAATGGAGCAACCAAGTCTCCGTTCTTAACTTGTTCCGCCACGAGGTCTTCATGACCGATCAATACTCCGGCTCCGTTTTTGCACTCTTCTAGCGCGAGGGAATAAAGAGAAAATTCAGGGCCGCTTTTACTAAATATCTTTCCTGGCACAGCATTCGACAACCAGATGTCCCAATCTTGTTTCCATGTTGTATCATGCAGGAATATCTCATTTTTCAGGTCGTCGACTGATTTAAGGCGTTCTGCGATCAAGGGTGAGCAGACAGGGTAGATGATATCCTGATTGATAACGATATTATTCGCCACCAATTCTTCTGTGCCGTAAAAAATGGCCAAATCAAACGGTTCACGGATCAGATTGGGTGGGTTTTCAAGAGCGCTTACTGAAACGGATACGTCGGGCATTGTCTTGCGGATTTCCGGCAATCGCGGAGATAACCAAATCTGGGCCACACTTGGCAACGCGGCAATGCGTATTTCAAAAGGCGCAGCCGCTATACGCAATTTTTGCACTGCTGTGCCCAACTGATCAAAAGCAAGCTTAAAATCGTTGAGCGCGTTGGCGCCAAGTGGTGACAATTCAATTCCCTGGGGATTTCGTTTTATCAGTTTTTCCCCAGCCCATGCCTCCAGTGCTTTGACATGCTGCGAGATGGCAGCAGGTGTGACAAACAATTCATTTGCCGCTGCAGAAATACTTTTCAACCTGGCAACTGCCTCAAATGCACGCAACGCATTCAGGGATGGCATTTTCGGTCTTGGCGGCAGGACTGACATAAAACCACTTTAGAAAAACTAGGCGTAATAAATAGCAAAACTAGTTTGCAGCGGCCAATGTTTTTTGTTCATTTTGTTGAAACAGGTACCGGGAGATCATTATGACAGCATTGGCAAGACGAAACTGGGTTCCGCACGATTGCGAAAATCATGTGCAGGCATTAGCGGCAAAAACTGCAGCCCGGGAGATTTCTGCAACAACAGCACGTATCGATGTACTTATCGATCAAAACAGGGAAATTCACGAGCGGGAGTGTTTCAACCTCAATCCGGCAACCAACGTTATGAATCCAAAAGCAGAAGCTGTTTTGGCAGGTGGCCTCGGCTCTCGTCCTTCTCTTGGATATCCGGGCGACAAATACGAAATGGGTCTCGAGGCAATTGAAGAAATTGAGGTAATCTGCGCTGAACTCTGCGCTGAGGTATTTCATGCAAATTTTGCGGAAATCCGCGTCGCTTCCGGTGCCCTTTCCAATCTTTATGCGTTCATGGCGACCTGCAAACCGGGAGATACAATCATCGCCCCGCCTGCTTCGATCGGGGGGCATGTAACCCATCACGATGGCGGATGTGCAGGATTATATGGGCTGGAAATCCACGAAGCACCCGTAAATGCAGATGGATTTACAGTTGACCTGGATGCACTTCGCTCCTTGTCACGAAAAATCAAACCAAAACTCATCACCATTGGCGGTAGCTTGAACCTCTTCCCGCATCCGGTGAAGGAAATCCGTGAAATTGCCGATGAGCAAGATGCGAAGGTTTTATTCGATGCCGCACATCAATGCGGGATTATTGCAGGAAATGCCTGGCCGAACCCACTCAACGAAGGCGCTCACCTCATGACAATGAGCACATACAAGAGCTTGGCCGGGCCTGCTGGAGGCCTGATCGTGACAAACGAACCTGATCTGGCGGAGAAACTGGATAAAATTGCTTTCCCTGGCATGACTGCCAATTTTGATGCCGCAAAATCCGCAGCACTTGCGATTACCATGCTTGACTGGAAAGCGCATGGCGAAGCCTATGCTAAAGCTATGATTGATGTTTCGCACCATCTGGCAGGTGAACTCGACAAATTGGGGCTTCCGGTATTTGCAAGCGATCGATCCTACACTTCTTCACATCAGTTTGCGCTGGAAGCTGCAGCATTCGGCGGCGGTCAGGCCGCGTCCAAAACCCTGAGAAAATCCGGATTTTTAGCTTGCGGAATTGGATTGCCGATTGCGGAAGTCGATGGCGATATGAACGGCTTGCGCATTGGTACGCCGGAACTGGTTCGCTGGGGACTGACTTCGGATCACACCAAGGACCTGGCCGGGTTAATTGCAAGAGCACTGTCAACGAACGACCCTGAATCACTGGCAAAAGACGTTTCTGCCATGAGAAAACAGTTCTCTGAGATTAAGTTTGTCACTTGACCGCGGTAACTGGCCTAAAGGATTGAATTATCGTTTGTCGACAACCCTTACCGCCTTTCCCATGGACCTCTCGATACCACCGGGTTCTTTAACCTCAATCTTGCAGGAAATACCGACGACACCCTTGATGTGTTTGGCAAGAGCGTTTGCAGATGAAGCGCGCGCATCTTCAGAGGCCGCTTCCGGTGTGGCTTCAACATGAATTGTCATCGCATCCATGGGGCCGGCTTTGGTCAGCTCAAGCTGATAATGCGGCGATAACCCGTCTACCTTGAGTATTTGCTCTTCAATCTGGGTTGGAAACACGTTGACACCACGCAGGATGATCATGTCGTCGGATCGGCCGGTTACCTTCTCCATCCGCCGCATTGAACGGGCAGTTCCGGGCAAAAGCCTTGTGAGGTCCCGTGTCCGGTAACGGATGATCGGAAAGGCTTCTTTGGTAAGGGACGTGAATACCAGTTCTCCCTGTTCCCCGTCCGCCACCGGTTCTCCGGTTTCCGGATTGATAATTTCCGGGTAGAAATGATCCTCCCAGATGTGAAGACCATCCTTGGTCTCGACACACTCGTTTGCCACCCCCGGACCGATAACTTCGGAAAGGCCATAAATATCAACCGCATGCATGTCGAAGGATTGCTGCACATCTTCCCGCATAGCATTAGTCCACGGTTCTGCTCCGAATATTCCAACTTCCAGCGAACTCCCCCTAGGATCTAAACCCTGTGCCTTGAATTCATCAAGAATGGCCAGCATGTAGGATGGTGTCACCATAATGGTTGTTGGTTTGAAATCCTGTATCAACGTCACCTGTCGGGGTGTCATACCTCCGGAAACCGGTACAACGGTACATCCTAGTTTTTCAGCACCATAATGGGCTCCGAGGCCACCGGTAAACAAGCCATAGCCATAGGCAATATGAACAATATCACCAGGACGTGTGCCGGATGCACGCATAGAACGTGCGACAACTTCTGCCCACATATCAATGTCATTTGTCGTGTAGCCAACCACAGTTGGCTTTCCTGTCGTTCCGGATGAAGCGTGAACCCGGGCCAGTTGAACCTGAGGAACTGCAAACATTCCGAAGGGATAATTGTCCCGTAAATCCTGTTTGACGGTGAATGGAAACTTTGCGAGATCAGACAATGATTTGCAATCATCGGGATGAACACCGGCTTCGTCAAATGCCTGCTTGTAGTGCGGGACGTTCTTGTATGCATGACCAAGAGTTTTTTGAAGGCGCTTAATCTGTAGTGAAGAAATTTCATCGCGCGATGCTATCTCGATCGGATCTAGATCGGATTTATCTGGGGTCAGGTCTTTCAATCGTTTTTCTCCTCCACTTCAGGCAGGTGGCATCCTTTAACTGTACGGGAATTACCGCGCATTTCCGCAATGACGGTGCCGTCTTGATTGATAACACATACATCATAAATGCCGGAACGGCCCTCACGGTATCGTTCTTTTGCCTTGGCTGTCAGTAGGTCACCAACAAACGCAGGCGCCAAAAAATCGATCTTGCATGATTGCGCCACTGCAAATTGGTTATAGCCGTTGCAGGCGAAGGCAAAAGCACTGTCAGCCAGTGTGAAAATGAAACCGCCATGACATATTTTCTGCCCGTTCAGCATGTCGTCGCGCACCACCATGGTCAAATCCGCTTCACCACGCACAATTCGTGTAATTTCGAAACCCAGCCCCCTGGAGGCATCATCATTTGCCCACATCGCCTCTGCGCAGGCCTTTGCAAGTTCATCCGGCGTCATTATTTGCCCTCAAACTTCGGAGCCCGCTTGTGCATGAAAGCACGCACACCTTCGGCATAATCATTACTGCGCCCGGCTTTGCGCTGCAAATCCCGCTCAAGATCCAGTTGCTGATCAAGCGTGTTATGGGGAGATGCATGCATTGCTTGCTTGGTCAGGCCAAATCCAAACGTTGGACCATCAGCGAATTTGTGCCCAAGCGCCGTTGCCTCTGTCATCAATTGATCATCTCCAACACACCTGTAGATCAAACCGATACGCTCTGCCTCTTCAGCCAAAACGGGCTCAGCAGTAAGTATCATGGCCTTTGCTCTTGCTTCCCCAACGAGGCGTGGCAATGTCCATGTTCCGGCAGAATCCGGGACTAGGCCGATTTTGGAAAATGCCTCGATGAATTTAGCCGATTTTGCAGCGAAAACCACGTCGCAAGCAAAGGCAATATTGGCACCGGCCCCCGCTGCCACACCGTTTACTGCACATATTACCGGTTTCGGAATTTCCCGGATCAGGCGGATGAGCGGATTATAGAATGTTTCAAGTGTGTGCCCCAGATCCGGCGGTCCAACCATTTTGTCTGGATTACGGTCCCCAAGGTCCTGACCTGCACAGAAGCCACGGCCTGAACCCGTTAACAGGATTGCACGGCAGGCGTCCTCATTTCTTGCTTCTTCAAGCGCTTTGCGCAATGCAAAATGCTGTTCATCATTAAAAGCATTCAGTTGATCTGGGCGATTCAGCGTAAGAATAGTCAGGCCACCGGATTTTTCAATCAAGACAGTCGACATGGATCCCCTCAAATGCGTTACAATTATTTTTAATATCAAGAATTTTTGTAACGTTAAACATTCGATTGCAGGATTGCAATCTCTCACTTAATCAGGAATGGAATTAAAAGGAGAGAGCGTTGGAACGCAAGTCCCGTATTGACCTGCTTGGCGCAGTCATCCTCATCTTGTTTATGGCGGTCCTGGGACTTAATCAGGTTGCGGTCAAAATCGTGAACGACGGAATGGCGCCGGTGTTACAGGCCGCTTTACGTTCTGCTGCGGCAGCTCCTGTCATTTTTGCCTACTGTTTGTGGCGGCGTACACCGATCAATGTTTCGCGCGCGATCCTGTTACCCGGCATAGCGACCGGAACAGCATTTGCGGCGGAATTTGCCCTGCTTTTTCAGGCAGTTCAATATACAACAGTCGCCCGCGCATCTGTCTTCTTTTATACCATGCCCTTCTGGGTTGCCCTGGGAGCCCACTTCTTGATCCCGGGTGAAAAGCTGACACCGGTTCGCATCGTAGGACTGCTGCTGGCTGGTATTGGCGTAATAATTGCTCTTTCCAACAAAAACACGCAGGCTGGAGAATTCGCCCTTTGGGGAGATTTGATGGCATTACTTGCGGCCTCCGGCTGGGCATCGATCGCATTAATCGCCCGCACTACGAAATTCTCAACGATCACGCCTGACCTGCAGCTCCTCTACCAATTGACGGTATCATCGATCATTCTCATACCCTTCGCCTTCATTCTGGGTGAGACATTTTTTGAACCCACTACTACTCACTGGATGATATTTGCGGCCCAGGTTCTAATTGTCGTGTGTGTCGGGTTCATGACCTGGTTTTGGGTGCTATCGATTTATCCGGCATCAGACATGGCAAGCTTCAGCTTCCTCGGCCCAGTTTTTGGCGCATTATTTGGCTGGATTATCCTCGGAGAAGCTTTCACTTGGGTCATTATTGTCGCGCTAATATTGGTTGGCCTGGGAATTGTCCTTGTAAATCGACGCTAACCATTACCTGAAAATGTAATTCTCAGCATTTAGTAAACCAAAAGGTTGACTGTTTGAGTTATCCAATATACTGAACCAATAAGTTTACTAATTAAATCAGGAGATCCCAATGAAACTCTATAATTCGATGTCTCCCAATGGATTCCGGGTAAATGCATTTCTTGCGGAAAAAGGTATCGAAATCCCTGCAATTGAAGTGAATATCATGGAAGGGGAAACCAGAAAGGCTGAGCACCTCGAAAGAAACTCGCTAGGCGAAATACCCGTTCTTGAACTCGATGATGGCACATACTTGTGCGAAAGCGTTGCAATATGCCGTTTTATTGAGGAAATGCACCCGGAACCAAGCCTGTTCGGAACCACGCCGCAAGACCGCGCCATGACTGAGATGTGGAACCGCCGCATGGAGCGGCACATTATGGGTCCTTTAGGAGAGGTGGGACTGCATGAAATTCCCATCTTCGCAGACAAGGTTGAGCAGTCAAAAAGATATGCCAAAAGTCAGCGCGGACAGTTTGTCAAAAACCTGTCCTGGTTTGACAGGGAGTTGGCTGACGGTCGACAGTTCATTGCTGGCGAAACTTATACGGTTGCTGATATCACAGCCACAGCCGCATTAATGATCTGCAACTTTGTTGATCAGGAAATCTCTCCAGAGTTCACGAATGTGAAACAGTGGCAAAATCGGATGCAAAATCGCAAGACATGGCCGCTTTAAATGTACCACATTGGTAACAGATCAGGATTTGGCCAAGGTTCTTATTTCCCGCGTTGTCTGTACCTGATTTTCATTCACATAGGCTTCGTGATTGTTCTCCACGGTGCCTAGGTCGTAGCGGTAATTGACCATCATGCCGGCTGATTGACGGATGCCATTGGAGGAATTGTCAGCCATCCAGTTTATCCGTGCAAGCGAGGCTCCATTGCCAAGATGAAACCGGGAGACCGGGTCAAGAGGCATCCCCCCTGCCCCCTTGCCATTCAGCAAATACTCAGCCATGAGCTTTATCAGCTGCTTTTCATGCGACTCGAGAATGGCACCACGTTTTTCAGGGTCTTCTTCCTCCAGAGTCACGACGATGCTGGCAAGATCAGATTCCTCCGGAGTGCGCTGTTCTTTCAGCAGCCATTTCGCAAAACCAGGCACAGGCGAAAGCGTGACAAAATTCTTCAACCCCGGCAAGTCCTGAGCAAGATCGCTGACAACCTGCTTGATCAGAAAGTTGCCAAATGAGACGCCCTTCAGCCCTTTTTGGCAGTTTGAAATTGAATAAAAAACCGCGGTATCAACCTTCTCCGATGGTAAAACATCCCTGGTTTCAGCAAGAAGCGTCTCAATAGATTCAGGCATGCCCTTGGTAAGGGCAACTTCCACGAAAATCAGCGGTTCCTCAGGCATCACAGGATGGAAAAAGGCAAAACATCGCCGGTCTTTAGGTTGCAACCGCCGTCTTAGATCATCCCAGTCGTTGATTGCATGAACCGCCTCATACTCGATGATTTTTTCCAGAATATTGGCCGGAGTTCGCCAATCAATAGGTTTGAGGACCAAAAACCCACGGTTAAACCAGGATGAAAACAGATGCTCGAAATCCGAGTCTACAATCGAATAATCGGGTTGCTCTTTTAAAAGTGGAAGCAGATCTTCGCGCATGTGAACGAGTTTTTCCGTGGCGCCGGAAACCTGATTGAGTCGTCTCATCAGTTCCTGCCTGCGCGGTTCTGAAGTATGGGTCAGGTTTTCCAGAGCTTCAGGAGACCGGTTGGCGGCATATTCGCGGGCCGCATCGATGACGAGATCAGGTTCAAGGTCATAATCACTCGCCAGACATGTAAAAAATGCCTTCTTCTGCTCCATGTCCAGCATCTCGTATTTAGCAAGCACCGCGGAGGCAATTATCGTACCGGACACCTCTCCGCGTTCAGACATGAGCGCATCGCAAAGATCAATAATGTTTCGCCTGTCTTTTTCAGAACGGAAAATATGCCGCTGCTCAAAAACAGAAGCCAACACGTCCTGAAAAAAAGAAATTCTACTCATTCCGAACTACTACCCCATTGTTATAATTATACCTTTTCAAGCACCAGTGTAGATAGATATAGGTTCAAGATGACCAATTTGACAGATCATTGTCTGAAATATTGCAAATGCTCGGAAGTGCAAGCCGCGTTTTTCACGTTAAAGCCGATAGGTCCAAGTCCAACATCTCACCCATCCAGATTGCATGTTCGGTATGATCCTTGACTACATCACCGGTTTCAGGGTGAATGAATACTGTCAAACCATCGCGGTTGAGCGCAAGCCAGGGAATGATTTCACCAAATACATCCGGTTTGAACGCAATCTGACAACTCCACATCGGGTGAGGCCCAACCGGTTTCTCGTGTACCCTTCCCATGTCCAGAGGAAAAAGGTTTTTTGCCTTTTCGCATAACGCCCGCGCCTGTTTATGCGTGGAAGCATCAAAATAGACATGCGCGTGGAAACCTTGAATGGTCATAGATGAATGTTAAACTTCTTCCTGATCTCGGCATCTACTGCCGGATCAATCAACACTTCTTTCGGAGCATCAAGTATGGCGCGCTTCCGTTCAATGGCTTTTTCAATCAGGTTCGGTTTGCCGATTTCAACCCACTCCTTTGGAGATGTCCGATCCGCAATTTCGGGATAAACATACTCCGTCTGCATGATTGCAAGGGTTTGATCGTGACCCAGATAATGGCCCGGCCCACCAATGCAAACGGATTTCATGGCTTCCAGAGAAACGCTGTCTTCGGTCACTTCAATTCCCTTGATGCAACGCTGGACCTGGCCCAGCAGGTCATCTCCCAGAATAAGGGATTCCAGACTGAACCCGAGTAGTGACGCATGCATACCGACACTTTCGTAGACCATGTTTAGGCCCGCAAGTCCCACCATCACGTTGGAGATTGCCTGCTCCCAACCTGCCTGCATATCCGGCATCTTGGCATCAGCAATCCCGGCAGCGGCACCTCCTGGAATGTCGTAGTACTTGTGCATTTGAGCGCACGCTGCAGAAAGGAGCGCCTGCTCACCAGACCCCCCTGACATGGCGCCAGTGCGAAGATCGGAAACAAAAGGCCAGGTCCCGAAAATGGCAGGGTGCCCAGGTTTGATGGCATTGACATAAACCAGACCGGCAAGGCACTCAGCGACAGCCTGCACGATTGCCGTTGCAAGCGGCGCGGGTGCAGTTGCTCCCGCTTGTCCAGCAGACAAAAGCAGGACCGGCATACCCCCGGCGATACACTCTTCCATCACGCGGCAACTTTCAGTGGCAAACTTCATCGGCGGCACTACAAAGCAATTGGAATTGGAGATAAATGGACGCTCTCGCCATTTGTCTTCACCTCCCGCAATCATGTGGAGCATTTCAAAAATCCCCGGCACATACTCCGGCTCAAATATGCTGGTTCCCACATGTTTGCGCGTGCCTGAACAACTGGCGTAAACAGTATTGAGATCCATCTCGTAGTTGTCGGGAATATCGCGAGCAACCATTGTCCGCTGGAAAAAATGCACATTGTCGAGCTTATCGACGAGACGGGCAGAATTATACAAATCCTGCAACGTCGATTCGCGATAATCATTGTTTTCAGTGTCAACGATGTGTACCGCAGCACCCGCAGTTCCATAGTGGACACGGCTGCCGGAAAGCAGCAGGTCATTTTTCGGATCACGCCCGCAAAGGGTAATGTCCCGAGCCGCCACAGCCAACATGTCTTCAACCAGCGATCTTGGAAATCTGATCCGTCCGTCATCACCGAGAATGGCGCCGGCGGCGGTAAGAATTTCTATCCCCGTATCCGGTGCTTCACTAAGCCCGATCGTCTCAAGCGCATCGAGGGCAGCTTGATGAATGCGTTCAACGGATACATCACTCAATGGTTTGTAACGTCCACCAACAAGACCTGCATAAATTGGCCGCAATTCCTCAGCAAGTTTCTCGGAACGCAATGCAACTCTTGCGCTGCGGCCGCCTGATCTTCTGCCTGTTCTTGCAGGTGCGTCGGTCATGGTGTTCCTCCTGAACTGTGGTGAAATTTTTACTCTGAATTTCACGGAATACGCAAACCAAAAATACGAAATTTTCCGGCGCAAATGAAATTTGATGATTGTCACAAAGACAGAAAGATTGGTAAGTAGGACTTATGACAGTTGATGCTTCAATGATTGACCCCTTCGGACGCATGGTCGAGTACCTTCGCGTTTCAGTTACCGACCGCTGCGATTTCCGCTGTGTTTACTGCATGGCGGAAGACATGACGTTCCTACCAAAAAAGGAACTACTGACTTTGGAAGAGCTTGAAAGGCTCTGCGCAGTGTTTGTTGATAAAGGTGTACGAAAGCTGCGCCTGACGGGCGGCGAGCCGCTTGTTCGCCGGGGAGTGATGCAGTTGATTCACAATCTCGGTAAAATGCTTGACGGCGGCGGGCTGGATGAATTGACACTCACCACCAATGGATCTCAGCTTGCAAGGTTCTCTGAAGAGCTGGTTGATGCGGGAGTGAAACGGATTAATGTTTCTCTTGATACCCTGAATGAACAAAAGTTTGCCGAAATTACACGCTGGGGAAGGTTACCTCAGGTTATTGGCGGCCTTGAAGCCGCAAAAAAAGCTGGCTTGCAAATCAAGATCAATGCCGTTGCCCTGAAGGAAGTCAACGAACACGAAATCGAAACTATGATGCAATGGGCACATGGCGAAGGCTTTGATTTCACCTTGATCGAAACCATGCCGCTTGGAGAGATTGAGGAAGACAGAACCGAACAGTATCTCCCGCTTTCCCTGGTTCGTGAGCGTCTTGAAGAAAAATATTCACTCACTGAAATTCCCTACAAGACTGGCGGCCCTGCCCGCTATGTCAGTGTAAATGAAACCGGTGGACGGCTCGGTTTCATTACACCGATGACCCATAATTTTTGTGAGAGCTGTAATCGCGTCCGGCTAACCTGCACAGGCACATTGTATATGTGCCTTGGCCAGGATGATGCGGCAGATTTGCGGACGCCTCTTCGCGAATCTGAAGGAAATGAGTTGGTAGCGGCAGCCATCGATGAAGCAATCGCGCGCAAGCCGAAGGGCCATGATTTCATTATTGGTCGCAATTCCGCGCCCTCAGTTACAAGACACATGAGTACAACCGGCGGCTGACAATATGGTTGTTACAGTTGAGCATAAAGCTCCGATAGCGATCGTGCGGATCAGCAATCCGCCGGTCAACGCCCTTTCACATGAAGTGCGGGATGGCCTGCTGCGGGCCTGTGGCGACCTTAACTCAAATGATGAGATACGCGCGGTCATTCTGATCTGTGACGGTCGTACCTTTATCGCAGGCGCTGATATTCGTGAATTTGGAATGCGACCGAAAGCCCCGCATTTACCGGATGTGATTTCACACATCGAAGCCTCTCGAAAACCCTGGATTGCGGCTATTCATGGCACAGCACTTGGTGGTGGTTGCGAAGTAGCTCTCGGGTGCAATTACCGGTTGGCGATACCTTCTGCCAGATTTGGATTGCCAGAAGTGAATCTCGGGTTGATTCCCGGTGCGGGAGGAACAGTGCGGTTGCCACGAATTGTGGGAATTCCCGCCGCACTTGAGATGGTAACCACTGGCAAACCCATTTCTGCGGAAAAAGCAGCAACTCTTGGGCTGGTTGATATGTTGGTCCCTGAGGGTGAACTGATTGAAACTGCGGAAGAATTCGCATTGCGACAGATTGAAAAACCGAAATCAGATGAAATCCAGTTGAACTTCGATCCTGATGAATTTGACGATGCCAAATGGGAAGAAGTGATTTCCGCGATTAAGGTGAAAGCCCGGGGACAACAATCACCCGTTGAAGCAGCCCTTGCTATCAAGGATGGCGTAATTCTATCTAAAGATCAGGCATTCAAGAAAGAACGTGAGCGCTTCTTGGCCCTCAAGGAAAGTGATCAATCGGCAGCGTTGCGCCATGTGTTTTTTGCCGAACGCCAGACCTCAAAAATCCCTGAAATCGAAGGTATCAACCCTCTTGTAATTGAAACTTGCGGTGTCATAGGAGGGGGAACCATGGGCGCGGCAATCGCTGCTGCCATGTTACTGTCCGGGTTGCAGGTGATCATGATCGAGCGGGACAACGAAGCTGCCGGCGCAGGCCACGAACGTGTCCAGAACATTCTGGAGGGAACCAGGAAAAGGGGAATACTGGACCCGGCGCGTTTTGTTGAAATCATGCGTTCGTTCAGCACAGGCACTGATTATTCAGATGTTGCCAAGGCGGATTTGGTGATTGAAGCCGTGTTCGAAGATATGTCAGCCAAGAAGACAGTCTTTTCAGAACTTGAAAAGACCTGCCGGAAAGACGCAATTCTGGCGACCAACACTTCCTATCTCGACATCAACGAAATAGCTGCATCCGCCTCAATACCGGAACGCGTAATCGGGCTTCACTTCTTTTCACCAGCCCATATTATGAAACTGGTAGAAGTCATCAAGACGGATACGGTTTCAGACGAGGTATTGGCTAGCGGTGTCGCGCTTGCAAGACGCCTGAAGAAAGTTCCGGTTCTGTCAGGTGTATGTGATGGCTTCATTGGCAACCGGATTCTGGCCAGTTATCGCAAGCAATGTGATTACATGATTGAAGATGGTGCTTCGCCCCAGGAAATTGACCTTGCAATGCGTAATTTCGGCATGGCAATGGGCCCTTTCGAAATGCAGGACCTTGCCGGTCTTGATATCGGCTGGGCCAATCGTAAGCGTCTGGCACCGACCCGCGACCCAAAGGAACGTTATGTTAAAATTGCGGACCGTATTTGTGAATTGGGTCATTTCGGCCAAAAAACCGGTTCCGGTTGGTACCAGTACCCAAATGGAAGTCGCAAGGGCATCCCTGACCCGGAGGTTGAAAAAATAATTATCGAAGAACGCGAAGCCAACGGAGTAATACCGCGAGCTTTCACCATGGCGGAGATTCAACGCAACATCCTTCAGGCTATGGTTTCCGAAGGCACCAAGATACTGGAAGAAGGCATAGCCCGCACAGCCGCAGATATCGATATGGTATTTATTCTGGGCTACGGCTTCCCGCGCTGGCGTGGTGGCCCCATGTTTGCAGGCGGCATCAAGGATTAGTTCTCGCCCAGATCAAAGTATAACCAAGTATTCTTCCTTTCTTTTTCATGGTACCATTAAGCTTGGGGCACCGCTGTTAATTGAAACGGAGAATGTCCGATGCCCTTTTATAATGATTTACGCCCAGAATCTGACTTTGAGGAAAAGGATTATCTTCAGATTTTCCCGACCCTTTCGGATGAAACTAAAATCCGGACAATCGACGGCATTATCCGCTTGAAATCTGCGCTGTATGAAGAAATTCTCCCAAGAAAAAGTGACAGGAACCTTCTCATTGCAAGCTGGAACATCAAGGAGTTTGGTCACACCAAACAGAGGTTACCGGAAGCCTATTTTTACATTGCGGAAATTGTCTCACATTTCGATCTGGTCGTCGTCCAGGAGGTAAAATCCACTCTGAAGGACCTTTCCATTGTCATGCGCCTGCTCGGGTCGGAATGGGATTATCTCGTTAGTGACATCACCAGCGGCACTGACGGCAATTCAGAACGCAGCGCCTATATATTCAATTCAAAACGCGTCAAACTGTCAGGTATTGCTGGTGAATTAGTGCTTTGGGACGAAATAACTGCCGATTCTGACCTCAAGCAGCTGAAACGCTCCCCCTATCTCACGGGCTTTCGCTCTGGCTGGAAAAACTTTGCCATGTTGAGCTTGCATCTTCATCCAGGCGATGAGCACGACGATCTGAACCTTCGAAGGGAGGAGGTCAGGCTGCTCCTGAAAGCCCTTGATGAAAAACGCAAGGGAAAACACAGCGAAGCTTGGACCTCCCGCCTGATCATTGCCGGGGATTTCAATTTCTATCGGACGAAAGATGATCCGGCGATACAGTTTTTCGATGATGCGGGGTTCAGGGAGATTGAATCTTTGATCGGGATCGACACTAATGTTTCAGGATCAGAAGTATTTGATCGGATGTTCATCCGCCGTGACAACTATTTTCGCATAGGAAAGGGGCCGGATGGAAAAGAATGTGGTGGTGTGTTCGACCCGTTCGGCCATGTCTACCGGGATGGAGAAGAAGCCGTATACAAGGAGGAGATTATAGCGGTATACGGTGGCACGAAAGACCTCCGTAATGACGCTGAAGCCCTGAGAAAACAATTTCAGACTTACTGGAAAAGAAACCAGATTTCTGATCATCTTCCAATTTGGTTTGAACTCAGCATAGATGATTCCGTTTCATTTTTGGAAAACAAGCGGAATGCAATTGACGTTCAGGTATAAATTCTTCGATACATAACATACTACATAGTATGTTTACATTGTTTTGCAGATACTTTTTGCAACTCTCCTTTTTTTTGTCGCATTTTCCGCAGATCTACATCGGGGGAAATTGTAGAAACGCCCATTGAATTTCTTTACATACTATACTATATAGTATAAAACTAGATCATGGCATCGCAACGTTTTAGTCGCAGCACATGGATAGATCTTGGCCTGTCTGAATTGAGAGAGGTCGGGCCGCCTGCCCTGACCATTGACCATCTTTGCGGCAAGGCAGATAAAACCCGTGGCTCATTCTATTTTCATTTCGAAAGCATAGAGAATTATCTTACCGCGCTGGCATGGGAATGGCATGATCAGTTCACTTCGCAAGTCATTTCCGCATCACAAACCAATACCAGCCGGCTTGACCTTTTAAACACACTTGCTGTGCGACTGGATCTCAACCTGGAAGCGGGCATTCGCCAACTTGCGCTCGTTAATGACGCAGTTTCGGAAGTTGTGACGGATGTTGATCGGGAGCGGGTAAGCTGGTTAGCGAAACTGTATCAGAATTCTGGCAAGTACAACGCGGATCAAGCAACCGCACTCGCCCGGATCGAATATGCCGCCTTTACCGGCTTCAAACTGGTTGAACCGGACATGACGCCCGCAGAAGCCCGCGAAATTTACAGTGCATTCCTTGAGTTTACCGACCGCGCCTGACCAACCACCCATATTCATTCACACACATGCAACACAATCTTGCGTTCGTGCGGCGCATCACGATGCTCGAAGAGATAGATACCCTGCCAGGTCCCGAGCATGAGCCTGCCTGAATTTACCGGAACCGAAATCGAGGTTTGGGTGAGTGCAGCCTTAATATGGGCGGGCATGTCATCCGGCCCTTCCTGCCGGTGAACAAGATAGTCCATGGATGGATCGGAGGCAGGCGGAACAAGCTTCGCAAAGAAGGCTTTTAAATCTGTCTGCACTCCCGGATCAGCATTTTCCTGAATGATCAGCGAACATGATGTATGGCGGACAAAAATTGTGCACTGGCCAGTGTTGATATTTCTATCACAGACAAAACGATCAACCTGAGGTGTGAACTCGTAAAGTCCCTGGCCGGAAGTAGAAATGGATATCTGCGTTTGCGGCATATATTCCAGCTACCCGAATATTCGGTCGCCCTGCTCATCAATCATCTGCTGTGCTTTGCGGGTCGCAATGTCGGATGCTTCATCAGCCGTGGAACAAATGTCGGCGCGGATTAGCCTGTGTTCTTTGAACTCTCCATCGAATTCTTTGCGGATGAGTGCGCAGACACGGAACTGGTCACCCTCCTTCATTGGCATGGTCAGGATCTGGTATCCTTCATAGGAAAATTCAGCCAGCGCTTTAGGTGTCGTACCGTTCGTACCACCACTGCCAAAGAGTTTTTTCAGGAAAGACATCGGCCCGGTCCATCTGTTTTTTCTTTCCCGATTGGTAGCACAAAAATAGGCCGCATCAAACGGCAGTCTTCCCCGGTTTAAGTTCACGGTGTCCAGAGCGATTCCTGTTGCCAGAGTTTTGGCACTTGAAGCAATCCGCGCAACCCGGTATCTCCCCTGCCAATATCCAGTGATTGCCACGCATCTTGATATTCTTGTGTCAAATCATAGGGGGCAATAATCTTCCGTTCGGGCAAAAATCCGGACCTGCTGTAATAGGCAGGATCGCCAAGTACGAGAACTTTGCATATCCCACTTTTCTCAAGGCGTTTTAGCCCTGCCGCGATTAATGCCTTGCCCACGCCCTGACGCTGACATTCAGGGTCCACAGCAAGTGGTGCAAGCATGGCAAGCTTTTCCGGGTGGTCTTTCACCGAACAGGAAGTAAAGGCAATATGGCCTACCACGGAACCTTTCATGATTCCTGCAAGGGAGAGTGAGAGATATTCGCTAACCAGCAACGGTCTGACAATCGGCAGCAAGTCTTCATCCGGAAATGCTCGCGGATACAGATCTTCAATAGCAGGAATATCGGCCTTCGTGCTTTCACGAACCGTTAGCGTTTCAGTCATGTCAGATGACCTTTGGCAATGACCTAACTATCCAGGAAGCTTCGGAGTTTCCGGCTTCTGCTTGGATGCTTCAACTTGCGCAGGGCTTTTGCCTCGATCTGCCGGATACGTTCACGGGTAACGGAGAACTGCTGACCAACTTCTTCAAGCGTGTGGTCTGTATTCATCCCGATCCCAAAGCGCATGCGCAACACCCGTTCTTCACGAGGGGTTAGTGAGGCCAATACACGGGTTGTAGTCTCGCGCAGGTTCGCCTGAATTGCCGCATCGATAGGCAGAACCGCATTCTTGTCCTCAATGAAATCTCCCAGATGACTGTCTTCCTCATCACCGATCGGCGTTTCAAGGGAAATTGGCTCTTTCGCAATCTTCAGAACCTTGCGGACCTTCTCCAGCGGCATGGCCAGCTTTTCGGAAAGTTCTTCCGGTGTTGGTTCGCGCCCGATCTCATGCAGCATTTGCCGTGATGTACGCACGATTTTGTTGATCGTTTCTATCATGTGAACCGGAATCCGGATGGTGCGCGCCTGATCGGCAATCGAACGGGTAATGGCTTGCCGGATCCACCATGTTGCATAGGTCGAAAACTTGTAACCCCGGCGGTATTCGAACTTGTCGACCGCTTTCATCAGGCCAATATTACCTTCCTGAATCAGATCCAGAAACTGAAGCCCACGGTTTGTGTACTTTTTGGCTATGGAAACAACCAGCCTGAGATTTGCTTCAACCAGCTCTCTTTTAGCATTTTCCGTATCACACTGCATCTGAATCAGCTCTATATAGGTCCCATCCAGCTCCTGAGGGTCCATGCTGGTTTCCTGAATACAGCGTTTGATGGTGTCCTGCGCTGCCTGGTAGTTTCTCAGAACTCTGGCCCACTCCCGGTCAGTTGCATTACCGTAAGGCATGGATGGGCTGGTAGCCATATGC
>JBPCWL010000155.1:0-3178 GCA_051009575.1 Rhizobiaceae bacterium | reverse complement strand
GTTGCAATTCTCGTTGGATTGTTTGGTCTCATTTCGGTGATCTCCGGGACTTCTATCTTATTTTTCGAGGGGCCAGTACGCAATGTCGCGGGTGACTATGTACCGTTTGTTCTCTGGTTCAACTTCTTGGCCGGTTTTGCCTATATGGCTGGAGCTGTGGGACTGTCTTTGTGGCGCCCCTGGATCAAACCTCTGTCGATTGTGATAGCCGGGCTGACAATTCTGGTATTTTGCGCATTTGGGATCAGTGTCGTATTCGGTGGGGCGTATGAAATTCGCACCTTTGTTGCAATGGCAATCAGAAGTCTCATTTGGATCCTGATATTTATCGGGGTTCGCAAGGAATTCTGAATTCAATCAGACATTGGCATTGCGCACTGTGAATCTAGAGAGAAATCAACCCGAAATTCCTGCCAGTTAATTTTGGATCTACTCTTATTTTACCTCCTGTTCCCAATCTTTGAGTCAATAAAGAGCACAATTCGCGAAGCCTCTGTACCTATTGTGCTGTGACAATCCATCGCAAAAAATCAACCTCCAATTTGATCTAGATCAAATTGGAGCTCCGAACTTCGGTCAGGCTACGACCCTAAAAATGACAGATGCGAACAGAATTATTGAGGGTTGCTATGGATCAATTAGCACATGCCGAGGAACATCATCATCCAACGGGATGGCGGCGATGGGTATTGTCGACTAATCACAAAGACATCGGAACGCTGTATCTGATTTTTGCGATGGTCGGTGGTTTGGTCGGCGGGTTCATGTCGATGGGCATCCGCATCGAGCTGCAAGAACCCGGCATGCAGATATTTAACAATGCCCATACGTTCAACGTATTCACGACCGGGCATGGTTTGATCATGGTCTTTTTCATGATCATGCCCTCTCTATTTGGGGGATTTGGTAACTGGTTTGTTCCTCTGATGATTGGGGCGCCGGATATGGCGTTTCCTCGGCTTAACAACATCTCGTTCTGGTTGTTGCCCGCTGCACTTAGTCTTTTGGTGATTTCTCTTTTTGTTCCGGGACCACCCTCGGGAAATGGAGCAGGAATTGGATGGACAGCCTATGCGCCACTTTCAACAAGTGGACATCCTGGTCCGGCTGTCGATTTTGCGATTCTCTCACTGCACGTCGCTGGTGCCTCGTCAATTTTGAGTTCAATAAATTTCATTACGACGATTTTCAATATGCGTACGCCAGGCATGACGTTGCATAAGATGCCGCTTTTTGTCTGGTCCATCCTTGTGACGGCTTTCTTGCTGCTTTTATCGCTGCCCGTACTCGCCGGTGCTATCACGATGTTGCTGACCGATCGCAATTTTAGCACGACATTTTTCGAAGCATCGGGTGGTGGAGATCCCGTCCTGTTCCAGCATCTGTTTTGGTTTTTCGGCCATCCCGAGGTTTACATCATTATTATCCCCGGCTTTGGTCTTGTTAGTCAGATCATCTCGACATTCTCGAAAAAGCCCGTCTTCGGCTATATTGGTATGGCCTATGCCATGGTTGCTATTGGTGTCCTGGGATTTGTTGTCTGGGCCCACCATATGTATACGGCCGGCATTAGCGTGAAGGCACAAGCTTATTTCCTTGGCGCCACTTTGGTCATCGCTGTACCTACCGGTATCAAAATATTCTCCTGGATCGCGACGATGTGGGGAGGTTCAATACGCTTTAAGACACCCATGTTATTTGCCATGGGTTTCATTTTCTTATTCACGGTTGGTGGCGTCACTGGCGTTGTGCTGGCAAATGCTGGGATTGATAGAGCACTTCACGATACCTACTATGTTGTCGCCCACTTCCACTACACGATGTCAATTGGGGCCCTCTTTACTTTGTTCGCGGGGTGGTACTACTGGTTCCCAAAAATCTCTGGTTACATGTATTCTGAGAAAATCGGGCAGATACATTTCTGGCTGAGTTTCATCGGCGTGAATGTTATATTCTTCCCACAACATTTCTTAGGCCTAGCGGGTATGCCACGGCGTTATGCCGACTACCCAGATGCCTTCGCAGGCTGGAACCTGGTTTCTTCGTTCGGTTCGTATCTATCCGCTGCCGGGACACTCCTGTTCTTTTACGGTATCTATCATGCGTTCCGATACAAGGTGAAAGCTGGCAACAGTCCTTGGGGGGAAGGTGCCACAACGCTGGAGTGGACGCTGTCGTCACCACCGCCATTCCATGCGTATGATAAACTTCCGGAATTTAAGGGATGAAATCTGAGCACCACAATCGCATTGAAGTAACTTCACAAGCTCAACCTGATGTCCAGAGATTTATCCTTTGGCCGAATAGGTCGCTACCCGATCGTGGAAAAATGGTCCTCCTAACCGTTATCGCTGCAGGCCTGGCCATTCCAATATTCTTCGTCAGCAGTGCCATGGTTTGGTATCTGATTGTACCTGCGGGAGTAACATTCTTGGGGATGATATTGGCGCTATGGAGCAATGAACGAGCTGGGAAATTCCGTGAAATAGTCGAAGTTTCCCCAGAACGTATGCGAATTCAACGTGTTGGTATCAAGGGCCCTGAGTTTGAAGTTCAATTCAATCCCTACTGGGCCAGACTGTCTCTAGAAACGGATAGATATGTTGAGAACCGTATCCTCATCAGCGAAGGTGGTCAGTCATACTCTGTTGGAGAATTTTTAGCTCCGGAAGAACGAGAAACTCTTTCTGAATTCCTGGCAGATACCATGTCTCATGGCTTGTTGCGGCGTTAAATCAAACTGTTTTTTGGAAGAACCATTTATTTGCAGGCAATTCTAATCGGTGCTCGAAGCCAAGCGTTTAAGTAACTGAAATTCTATGTCGGTAGTAGGGCCTGTCAATTAAAACGGAATTGTCCAATGGAATTGGGTAGAAATTTGAAGTTGTTTCCGTTCAGGGGAAGTCCGGGTGGGACGGGATTTTTATCATGACCTAGCTAATCGTGTCAGTTACGGGATCTGATGTACCCCATGGTTTTCTGGTTTTTATCATCAAGGTGTAAATTCGAAACATAGGAATGTAAGTCGTTCCGATAGTTATCTTAAATGAAGAGCAATCCATTAGATTTTATTCTGGAAGATCACTCCCAACAAAACGATTGGTGTGATTCCCTTGAAACCATAGCGGATTCATTGCCCGTTAACATTGATTATGACCTGGTTGAGGGATGTTTGGCC
>JBPCWL010000154.1:0-32397 GCA_051009575.1 Rhizobiaceae bacterium | reverse complement strand
GAGCCCATTGCCGCCATTGGTGGCAATGTTGTCGCCAGAATGATGTTCGCCGGATGGCGCGGTCGCTTTTGACCCAAAGCGGACCTTGGGCCATATCATTGCTCAAACGGCGAGTTTCCCATTTCTCAGTCTGGCGAACACGTACATATAGGTGGTTCACCAGTACAGGAGCCAGATCCGGAAGAACAAACATTAGACGTGAACATGTTGTTGCAATCGTTGTCGCCGTAACAGAAACAGGCCGACGCATTACAAACATATTTTTGTTTTTCCACGTCCGCCGCCAGCACTCCCGATCTTTTGAGTTGACTGCGGACAGCGGTTCTACCCTCAATTCCGATTGAGATATTAGCAGCTTGAGACTTCGAAAGGCCGAGCCCCTTTATGGTCTGCGCGGTAGCAGGTTTGTCCGTCAACTTATCCTGCGCGAGGGATGTCACTGAGACCACCATCATCGCAGAAGCAAGAGTGCAGATTACAATTTTTGGTTTGAACATTGTTAGTACTCCTTGGTTGGTTTGCCCCTTCAATGAAATACTTCTCTTTCCGTATTCCCATTTGATTTCCCTTTAAAAAATCCTGTTTTCAACTATCCGGCAATCTTCGCGCAAATGCCTCTGATGAGTTTTCGGCCCTTCTTGCACTTGCAACGTCCATTCTTGATTTTTCCGCCCTTGCAAGTCAGCTTGGCTTTCTTCGGCTTTCCCGGGTTTACCCGTGCGGGTTTTGCAACACATTGGAACTTGCTCTTTCCAAGTTTCTTCAGTGTCTTCTTTGAACCACAGGAGCATTTACCGCTGCGAATCTTTCCGCCGCTGCAAACCATCTTGGCTTTCTTGGGCTTATCCGAATTTGCGCCTACCGGTTTCGCGATACACTGGAATTTGAGTTTGCCAAGTTTCATAAGTGTTTTCTTTGAACCGCACGCACACTTGCCATTCCGAACCTTGCCGTCCTTGCAAACCAGTTTTGCTTTCTTCGGTTTATCCGGGTTTGTGCGGACCGGTTTTGCTACACATTGGAATTTGCGCTTGCCGAGTTTCTTCAGTGTATTCTTTGAGCCACACGCACATTTGCCGTTGCGTACCTTGCCGTCCTTGCAAATCAGTTTTGTTTCTTTCGATTTATCCGGATTGGTGCGAACCGGCTCAACAATCTTGTCCGGTTTGCAGACATGTTCAAACCGGCTGATCTTCTTGCGCTTGGTATTTTGCGGGCAATAACATTTACCACCGCGCAGGTTTCCACCCTTGCACACTGCAACTTGAGGTTTTGGTTCTTCTGGTTGAGGTGAAGATGAGCCGGAGGACTGGTTGTTTGAGCCTGATGAAAGTCCGTCCACAGTGTCACCAGCATCCGGATTGCGCTTGACGCAGTCAAAGTCACGGCCTTTGACCTTCTTAAGAGTCATTATTCCGTTTTCGCGGGCTTTTAAGGCACAAACCAGTTTTGATTTTCCATTCTTTCCTGGTTTCAGGTCGACGCTGACCAAAGCAGGTGCAATGAAGTTTCCATTATTGCCGGCGGTCGGCTGGATTATACCCGACGGGTGGCTTCCCGAATTGCAATCGAGTGAATAATGGACGTTCTCCTGCTTTTTGAGTTGGAAGTTGATGACGCCACGAACCTTGCGGGGACATTGCGTTTCTCCGCTGTTGTCCAGAAACTGGAAGTCACCTGTGATTTTTTGTGAAGGGGGAATGTCCGGGGGCTCGGTAGCGCCCGAAGAAAGTTCTCCGGAAGCGCTTGCCCCACTGTTTTCGATTTCACATTTTACATTGAGGCGTTTCCAGCCAGATTGGGCGCTCTCAAACCCCTCCGGTATGACATTTAGCTCCATGTCGGTTTCTTGCATCTGAAACGTTCGCTGGACCACGGCCTTAAACTGGCCATCGTAAAGCTGTGCCTGGGCTTCACCACGGTGTAATACGAGACCGCCAGAGTGCTTTAATTCATATGAGATTCTGCCGGGACCGTTTGTTCTGAAAGTAATGGTTTCCCAGATTTTGCGAGGACATTTGCCATTGTCGATCATATTGTATTTGAGATCGGTGGACGAGACTGCGAAATTTGATGGCTCCGTTGGCTGCGCCAAACCACCACCCCCCGCACCTGAACACGTGAGCTGCAAACTCTCCCATTGTGTTTGTTGATAGAATGGATCATCTGAGTTCGGGTTTCTTACCTCTTCCGCATAGGCTTGTACATTTGAAGTTGAATCAACTTCCAACCATTCCTCATGTCGGCCAACAAAAGTGCCATCGGCTTGTCGCTTTGCCCAAATTTGTTTGATCTCGGAAGTAATCGGATTTGGACCAATTTTCTTGTAAAGCCGAATTGATGCAAAACCTTCCTGATTTGTATTTGCCCGAACCGTCAGCTTTCCCTTCTTGCAGACCGTTGCAGCATTTGGCTGGCTCGTTGCATTGGAATTCGTCGCCAGAAACACTCTAAGGTCAGTCAGTGAAAATCCTCCAGGATCATATCCAAGGTCATCGGTAACGATGGGCTCTGGAGGGTCAGCAATCTGTTTGCAAATCACGTCGGCTCTTAAGGTCGAATGCTGTGGAAGATATACGACAGAAGGAGAAGTCCAGACGCTTGTTGCAAACAAATGTACAAGAATGGTAACGTCAAGGCCTGCTTCTGTTTCAAACTCTTCATGTAAGCTGTCCGGAGAAGTCAAAAAATCATTGCACTTGCCTTTGATTTTATCCGACTGGCCATTTGGAGATAACGCATTAGCCGCGGCTCCCGGGAATTCACTTGGATCAACTGTATCGGTTGTTAGGGTGTTAACTACTCCGAGTGTTGGGGAGTAAAAACCAGTATTTGCAATGACGGGAAATGCACTGGTCCGACACATTTCCCAACCTGCACAGTGGCCAAGATGAACACTGATATCCCTAATGTCGTATCCACGAATGCCTTTCAACTCCAAATAAATAAGTCCACTGATTTCCAGCGATGACGATTTTAACTCGTTCCATCTTTCTGCTCCATCAGCCGCAATCACTTCAATCGCACCGGAACGGCTGTGAAAGCTGAGATCATGGCGATCGATTCTAGGTTCCGCATGAGCCGTATTGGGCAGACCAAAACCTGCTGAAACAAGCGTAGCTAAGACCAAAGCTAAAAGGAGGGTGCGTAAATCTGGCATGAGTTTTATTGCCTTTCTTGAAACGCTTTCACGGTCGTCAACAAAAGCCCCTTTTGCTAACTGAAAGGCATAGACCGCCGCCGGCAGAAATGCCTGAAAGTCTCATATCAATTTCATGATATTTTTATAAAATCTGTGTTTTCAGGAGTTCCCGAAGATCAGCTTAGCTCATCCATCAAAGCACGGGCTCGCCGAACATCATCGACATCTGCAGCTGTACGAAGCCATTGGTTGTGATCGTTCATGATTTCGAAGGCTTCTTCGGCATGCCCAAATTCACTCAAATGTCGTGCGAGGCTGGTTCTCGCCCTGATTTCCCGCATTTTTGCGCCCTGTTTTTTTGCAATGCTGATTGCCTGTTTAAAAGCATTGCGAGCTTCCTTGGTTTGCTTGCCATTTTTCTCAGTCAGCAATAATTCCCCCATTACTCGATACAATTCAGAACAATAGTGATTCTCACCGGTACGGTTAACCCATTCAAGTCCATCTTGAGCCATTCGTTTTCCCTCTTCATATCGTCCCTGATGAAAGAGGATCTCCGCAAGCATTCCGTACCAAGTCGGCAATTGAACCCTGGCCCCTGTAGCAGAGAATACCTCCAATCCCTTTTCGACATAAATCTGCCCCGCATCAAGATTCCCAGCCATCGCTTGTGCCCAACCGAGATTAACCATGCTGGTACCCTCCCAAAATGGTAAACCGTGCGTTTGGCTAAGGATAATTGCTTCATCTGCAGCGTCCATACACTTCTGAATTTCGACCCTAAATTGATGAAATTCTGAAATTAGGCTGAGACACAATGTCAGGCTCAGAGGGTGTGAAATTTCTCGGGCCAGATCCTCTGCCTGCATTGAGTAGTCCAAGGATTTGTCTGCATCCCCTGTATGCCAATGTGCCCATGATGCATAACAAAGGCAAACTACTTCCGGTATTTTGGACGCAAATGAAGGCTGATCTGCCTGTTTGTAGTTGGCGATACCCAGCTCCAGGTTTTCACGTGCCTTTTCCAACTGTCCGGCGTGAAACAAAAATTCACCCATCGCACTATAGGCGCGCTGTTTACGAAGTGGATCATTAGATTTCTCGGCAAGCTGAACCAGTGTCCGGGCTACTTTGCGGGTTGTTGTAAATTCCCCCCTTACCCAATGATAATTCCAAAGCCCTATTTGTGTTCTGAACAATTGCTTTTCATCACCGATTTTTTTGCAAAGGGCTTTTGCGCGAAGGTAAACAGGTTCCGCTTCAGGAGTGCCGTAACCTTTTACTGCCATCATTGCTGGAGCTAGTGAGAGTTGCAGCGACAACTCTTTCTCGAGGTTTTCTGTGCCGTCACCCTCATGGGCAAGAAGTGCCAACCCTTCCTTCGCATATTCCACCGCTTCAATGTTCGATGATCTTTCATAAGCCTGACGTGCCGCACGTTGCCAATATCGTATAGCGGATTCAACATTCCCGGCATTACTGTAGTGACGCGCCAATACTTCGGGATTGCTTTCGACCAGTCGGCCAAAATGTTCTTCCAAAATCATCGCGATATTAGCATGCATACTTTTTCTGAATTTTTGGGGCAAACCAAGATACGTTGCGTCTTGAGTTAGGGCGTGTTTGAACCGATAGCTACGCGGAAACGTCTCCCTCATTTCAAAAAGGAACCCGGCCTCTTCAAGGTCGATGAGCGCTCGCTCTAGTTCTTCAGCCCCCAATCCAAATAAATGCGAAATAACGTCGAAGAAGACCGGTGTTCCAACAACAGAGCAAGTTTGCAAAAGTTGTTTCTGGTGCGGCTCGAGCCTATCGATACGAGCTGCCAAAACCGCTTGAACCGTGTTCGGAATCGTCTCAGGCTTCTCCGCCCCTACCGAACTCGTTAGCTCCTCCAGAAAGAACGGATTGCCCCCAGCACGATTGATCAAAATATCAGCAAAATCTTCAGAAATTTCATCCCGTATTGACCTTATGAGCCTCTTGCTATCGCCGTCTTTAAGAGGTGGAAGACTTAATTGCGTCGCTGCTGCTCTGCCCAACCATTCAGCTTTGTAAGAAGGGCGGTACGTCAGAATTATCAAAATTCCAACTTCATTGATGAGAGAAAAGAATTTGTCGATCCAGGTTTCAGATGTTGCATCAATCCAATGCATATCCTCCACAACCATGACCAGCGTTTGTCGGCGCGATTGTCTCAAGAACATATCGTACAACAATTCGAACGTCTGCATTCTCCGCGCATGCGGACTGAATCCTCTAAATAGCTCCTGGTCAACCGCCACACCAAGAAGATTATGTAACAACGGTGTCAACTCCGTATTTATCTCGTTTTCTTTAATGTATTGTTCAACGGATGTTTTCACGAGAGCGGTGTCTTCTATGTTGGTGATTTTAAGTAGCTCGCACACGAGATCAACGATCGGCATGTATGGTGTGCTGCTGCCATAGGCGAGACATTGGCCACGCAAAACGCGGGTTGAAGCACCCATTTTACCGCTGCAAAACTCACTGACCAGTCGTGATTTTCCAATCCCTGCAGTTCCAGAAATACTCACTACCTGACCGTTTCCCGTGGCGGCACGGGATAACCGCTCTTCAAGTATCGCCAGCTCTTCCTGCCGTCCCACAAAATTGTCGAACTGGTTTTTCGGCCGCCTTGGAACTCCCGCATGACGTTGCGAGATTGCCAAAAGCCGGTATGATGCTGGTTGGTCACCTTCCTTCGTATGCAACTCAGCTTCAACCTCACCTTCCAGTAGCTTGTGGGTGTCTTCGCTTACAAGTACGGATCCTGCTTCTGCCTGAGATTGGAGCATCATTGCGATATCGGTTGTTTTACCGCGCGCTGTGTAAATTTTAGCATCCTGCGTTTTTTCGATACCGCCGACAATAACCGGACCGGTATGTAATCCAATCGATACCAAATGGTCACTTCTAATCTCGGTGCCTGCATGATCATTGCAAAATTCATTTAACACCGTACACAATTCCAGTGCCGACAAAGCTGAACGCCTCGCATCGTCTTCATGTGCGACCGGGGCTCCGAACAAGGCCAGAAACCCGTCACCATGCCATTGCACTACATTTCCTCCATGGCGCTCCATAATTGTTTGCGTGTGTGCAAACAGGGACTCCATGAAATCATGCATTGCTTCAGGTCCCAGCAAGTAAGCGAGGTCCTCACTATTACGGATCGCACATGCCAATACAGTAACCGTTTTGTGTTCTGTCACCGTTGGTTGAATCTCATCTTTGTAATCGAAGGTGCCAGCGTCAATCGTCAGACTGGTTTCCAGAATGTTTTGCGTGTTGTTATTGGGGAGCTGCTCAGCCGATACCAGCGGGCTTTCAGCTTCTTCAGTGTCAATACACTCCTGAACACTCTCAACAAATCGAAACCCAAGACCATGCAAGGTTTTGATCTTCTTCTGATTTTTCCCATCATCGCCAATGGCACGGCGGGCCACCATTATGGTAGAGTTCAGAACCTCTTCACTGACAAAACGCGGCCAAATTTCATCAAGCAGTTCCGCTTTCGGAACCATCCGATCACTATGTGTAATCAGGTAGCTGAGCACGCGGAAGACCTTGGGTCGCAACTTGACTACTTTACCGCCATCAATGAGTTCGTGGCGATCATTATCCAATACGTAAGTGCCAAATACATAACGCATCTAGTTACATACCATGTTGTGTTGAGTAGAGAAATCCCGTGGTATGAACCTAATTGCTACTGAAAGTGATCTAATGATGTCCGTTTTGGGCAAAAAGCGGACCAAAACATCGGGGCGCAACCGGAACATCGCTCACTTTTTAACGTGGTCGCTTTGTCCGCATAGCTGACATTGATTCTGTAGAATTGAACGCCAGCTTTGCGTCACAAGTAGACATCCGCACCCTAAAATACTCTCTGTTCTCCCAGAATGTTCCTCACCTCAATCGGCCCTTTAGCCTGAAACGCATGCAGGCCTGCTTCACGGGCGCCGTCGACGTTTTCCATTCCATCATCAAAAAACAGGATTTGTTCCGGGTTGAGCGCCATTGCGTCACATACGTACTCGAAACATTCTTTTTGCGGCTTCATTTTACCTATGAGGTGGGAGGCAAATTGCGCATCAAGCAGTTCTCCAAGTCCGCAGCGGGAAATCATACCGTCCCAGTGTTCCGCATTGGTATTGCTTAAACAGGCGAGGGTGAAATGCGGGCGCAGGTCCTTCAGGAGTGTTTCCATACCGGGGAGGGGTCCTTTGATCCAGCCGGAGAACAGGTCGCCAAATTCTTCTGGCGGGAGTGACAGATTCCATTCTTCAACAAAGCGCGGTGTAAACTCCGCCATTGTGATTTGGCCATGTTCGAAGGCCACAAGGGAAGGAGAAGAAACCCACTTGGCCCGAATTTGATCCGCGTTCAAGGTTTCCGGAATATAGTTTCCGATATCCGAAAGCCCCTGAAAATCTATCAGTACGCCGCCGAGATCAAACAGAATGGTTTTGACGGATCTATTGCTCACTCCGCAGCTTCGCTCTTTCCACCCTGGGGTCTGCGTTTGAGCAATTCTTTCAGAAATTGTCCGGTATAACTGCGGTCGGTTTCGCAGACTTCTTCCGGTGTTCCGTAGGCCACAAGCTCGCCGCCACCATCACCACCCTCAGGCCCAAGGTCAAGAATGTGATCTGCAGTCTTGATGACTTCCAGATTGTGTTCGATCACCACCACGGTATTGCCGTTGTCTACGAGTTCATGAAGCACTTCGAGCAATTTCGCAACGTCATGGAAGTGAAGCCCGGTGGTCGGTTCATCAAGAATGTAAAGCGTACGGCCGGTTGCCCGTTTTGACAGCTCCTTGGCAAGCTTGACTCGCTGCGCTTCGCCACCTGAAAGCGTGGTTGCCTGCTGACCGACTTTTATGTAGCCGAGGCCGACGCGTTTCAGCGTTTCCATCTTGTCGCGGACAGAAGGAACAGCTGCAAAAAACTCCGCACCTTCTTCCACTGTCATGTCCAGCACATCGGCAATCGACTTGCCCTTGAACAGCACTTCCAGCGTTTCGCGATTGTAGCGTTTGCCCTTGCAGACGTCACACGTGACATAGACATCCGGCAGAAAATGCATTTCGATCTTGATGACGCCATCGCCCTGACAGGCTTCGCAACGCCCGCCCTTGACGTTGAAGGAAAACCGTCCCGGGGCATAGCCGCGGGTTTTGGATTCTGGCAGGCTGGCAAACCATTCGCGGATCGGAGTGAAAGCACCGGTATAGGTAGCGGGGTTTGAGCGTGGGGTTCGACCAATTGGTGACTGGTCGATATCGATGACCTTGTCGAGATGCTCAAGACCTTCGATTGCCTCATGTGGCGCAGGTGCTGCACGTGCCTTGCCTATACGTCTTGCCGCGGCCTTGTAGAGGGTTTCAATCAACAGGGTGGATTTGCCGCCTCCGGATACGCCGGTGACACAGGTGAATACGCCGAGCGGGAAATCGGCCGTCACGTTTTGCAGGTTGTTTCCGGCCGCTCCCTTGATGCGGACGCGCTTGCCTTTTTTCGGCTTTCGTCGCTCAGCAGGAAGGTCAATCGCCATAGCACCGGTGAGATATTGCCCGGTAATCGATTTGGGGTGCGCCATCACATCTTTTGGTGTACCGGAAGCGACAATCTCACCACCGTGTATGCCAGCAGCCGGCCCGATATCCACCAGATGGTCGGCGGAAAGGATCGCGTCTTCGTCATGCTCGACGACAATTACGGTATTGCCGAGATCACGCAGATGGCGCAGCGTCTCGAGCAGGCGTGCATTGTCCCGCTGGTGCAGGCCGATGGATGGTTCATCAAGTACGTAGAGAACGCCGGTGAGGCCTGAGCCGATCTGCGAAGCCAACCTGATGCGCTGGCTCTCACCGCCGGAAAGTGTGCCGGAATTGCGCGAAAGCGTCAGATAATCCAGCCCCACATCATTGAGAAACTTCAACCGCTCACGGATTTCCTTTAGAATTCGGGAAGCGATCTCGTTCTGCTTGTCATCCATGGTTCCGGGCAATTTTTCAAACCACTCCGCAGCGCCCTTGATGGAGAGCCCGGTAACATCGGAGATGTGTCTTCCGTCAAGCTTGACGCAAAGTGCTTCCTGTTTCAAGCGGTCGCCATTGCAGGTTTCGCACGGGGAAGAAGACATGAATTTTTCGATTTCCTCGCGCATCCAGGATGAGTCGGTTTCGCGCCAGCGTCGTTCGAGATTGGGAATTACGCCTTCAAACGTCTTTTTGGTCTTATAGGTGCGAAGCCCGTCATCATAAACGAAGTCGATTTCGGTTTTACCAGTTCCTTGCAAAACCGCCTGTCTTGCTTCATCGGAAAGGTCTTTCCAGGGATCGGACAGCTTGAAACCATAATGTCTGCCAAGCGCTTCCAGAGTCTGGGCATAATAGGGCGAGGGCGTTGAAGACTTTGACCAGGGTAGAATGGCGCCGCCTCGCAAGGTAAGTGTGTTGTCCGGCACGACCATATCGGGGTCCATTCCCTTTTGGGTGCCGAGACCATCACAGGTAGGACAGGCGCCGAACGGATTGTTAAAAGAGAACAGGCGGGGCTCGATTTCGGATATGGTGAAGCCCGATACCGGGCAGGCGAATTTTTCCGAAAAGACTAGCGTTTCATGGGTTGCATTGAGAGATTTGTTTTTGGAGCCTCCAGCAGCAGTTTCTTCTGGCGGAAGGGGCTTGTCTGCCAGTTCGGCAATCGCCAGTCCTTCTGAAAGTTTGAGGGCTGTTTCAAGTGAGTCTGCCAGCCGGGTGGCGATATCGTTGCGTACGACAATCCGGTCTACCACAACGTCGATATCGTGTTTGTATTTCTTGTCGAGTACAGGCACATCCGCCATTTCATAGATGGTGCCGTCAACCTTGACGCGCTGAAACCCCTGTTTCGTGAGTTCAGCGATTTCCTTGCGATACTCGCCTTTGCGGCCTTGTACGATAGGGGCCATGATATAAAGCCGCTGGCCTTCTTCAAGTGCCATAACCCTATCAACCATCTGGGAAACGGTTTGACTTTCAATCGGCAAACCGGTTTCGGGCGAATAAGGGATCCCGACGCGTGCGAACAGGAGCCGCATGTAGTCGTAAATTTCGGTCACCGTACCTACAGTTGAACGCGGGTTTTTCGATGTTGTCTTTTGCTCGATGGAGATAGCCGGTGAAAGACCATCAATTTGGTCTACATCCGGTTTTTGCATCATTTCCAGAAATTGACGGGCGTAGGCTGACAGGCTTTCTACATAGCGGCGTTGGCCCTCAGCATAGATGGTATCGAAGGCAAGAGAGGATTTTCCTGAACCTGAGAGCCCCGTGATCACGATTAACCTGTCACGCGGCAAGTCAATGTCGACGTTCTTCAGATTGTGTTCGCGCGCGCCGCGTACAGATATTTGTTTCAAATCAGCCATTCAACCATTCCACAGGGTGGTCTTGATCGGGAATCATGCTTGCATTATGTCAGAATAGGAACATAATAAGAACAAACGGATTTGCCAACCGTATTATGATGTGTGGAAAGATAAAGCGGGCAGTCGAGTTTGCAAGCGCGATGGTGCATTGTGCAGGAAAGAATTGTGGAAGGCGGACCAGTTCCGTCCGTGTTTGATTGGAGAGGAAGATGGCAGGCAGTGTCAACAAGGTAATATTGGTGGGTAATCTGGGAGCAGACCCGGAAATTCGACGCACTCAGGATGGACGGCCAATTGCCAATATGAGCATTGCGACATCAGAGAGTTGGCGGGACCGTAATACGGGCGAGCGCCGGGAAAAAACCGAATGGCACCGTGTTGTGGTGTTTAATGAGGGGCTTTGCAAGGTTATCGAGCAATATGTGAAAAAGGGCTCCAAAGTGTATCTTGAAGGCCAGCTCCAGACCCGAAAATGGCAGGATAATGAAGGCAAGGATCGTTACTCAACAGAAGTGGTACTTCAAGGGTTTAATTCGAGCCTGACCATGCTTGATGGCCGGGGTGATAGCCCAGGTGGAGGCGGATCTGGTGGTGATTTTGGTCAGTCGGGACCGTCGGGTGGTCAGGGAGGCGGGTTCAGTGGGCCATCAGATGGTGGCATTGACGACGAAATCCCGTTCTGATTTAACAAATAGATCAGATGCGGCCATGCATTTGTCTGGAGTAGGACATGGCCAAGAAAAAGAAGATCAAGAAAGTTGCGGCTGGTGTCGCGATTGCTGAATCGTATTCAGCCAATAATGGTGGCCTGATATCACATCATCCGCCAGTTGCGCGTGCGCGACCACCTTTAGTGATCAATTCAAGACGCAATCCTTTTTTGTTACATGCTGCAGTACTGTTGGTCATTGCCACCTTCGTCAGCATTCTGTTCGTGGGTGCAGCTTTGAACCTGGAAGGTGGAAAAGCTGCAATCCAAACAATAGGAGGGTTACAAGATGCCGAAGTTCCGCTGATTTCGGCTAAAGTTGTTTTGTTCCTAGATACCCTGTTTCCGTTGTTTTACGGAGGTGGTTTGGCCGTTTTTGCTGCGAGTTTTCAATCGCGAACCAACCGGTCACTGATACGTTTGATCCTGACCGCGATTTTGATTGCTGTTTCGGCAGATTTTTTTGAAAATGCGCTTGCCTACAGCGTAATGAAAGGCGACGAACCCTATCTGCTGAGATGGCCACTCACAGTCATCAAATATGGAAGTCTGGCATTTTCAGCTGTAGCTTTGTCAGCCATCATGCCGGTCGTCGGTGTATTAGGGAAACTGGTTCATTTCCTTGTGCGGTATCTGTTTCCAGTGGCAATTGCATTGCTTGTTTCGGGGTTGGGTGGTGATGTCGTCGCTGATCTGGTTGGCCTCAGCTTTCCCATATCGTTATTGCTGTTGGCAATTTATGCCCGTGAGCTTGTAGACAAAAAGAATTGAAACGCCGGGTTTTGCTTGCAAGTTTGGCAGTAATGCCTTTTTCGGGAAGTTCCGCAATGACTGCAGACAGTGATACGAATGCGGCAGTAACCGGGTTTCGATTACCGGAAGAATCCGGACCCCATGTACGTACGTTTATGCAGTGGCCAGCGAACCTTCAGGTGTATGGCGACGTCTATTTTCTCACCAAGATTCAAGACACCATTGCGGATATTGCCAACACAATATCTGAATTTGAACCGGTCGTAATGTTGATGGATAACATGCATATCGGTAAAGCCCGAAAAAAATTGGGAGTAGGTGTTGAGATATGGAACATACCCACAGATGATTTATGGTGCAGAGACTCTGGTCCGGTTTTTGTTAAAAACGGTTCTGGAGATATGGCCGTCAGCCAACTGAATTTTAACGGTTGGGGAAACAAGCAAACTCATCGAAATGATGGCCAGATTGCCGAACGGGTTGCTTCAGAATTGGGCCTGAAAGTTTTGGACCGAGGCCTGGTCGGTGAGGGTGGTGGCGTAGAGTGTGATGGTGAAGGAACACTGATCGCGCATGAAAGCAGCTGGGTAAACTCTAACCGCAATACTGCAAATAAAGATGAGATTGGCCAAAAGCTTTGCCATGCGTTTGGTATGAAAAAGGTCGTTTGGGCCCCGGGAATAATTGGTCAAGATGTAACCGACTATCATATTGATGCGCTTGCAAGGTTTACTGCACCAGGCAAGATTATCATCCAACTGCCTGACAGGGTTTACGGCGGGGATATTTGGTCCAGAGCTGCTTTTGAAACCCACGATATACTTGCAAATTCTACTGACGCATCAGGCAGGATGCTGGAAATTACAACTCTTCCAGAGCCGGAATATCCAAGGATAAGCTCTCCGGATTTTGTAGCTTCTTACGTAAACTATTATGTATGCAATGACGCGGTGATTGCTGCGCAATTTGGTGATCCCCAGGCTGATCTTAAAGCTCGCACAACACTTTCTGATGCTTTTCCTGGCCGGGAAGTAGTCATGTTGAACGCGGACCTGCTTGGTGAACTGGGGGGCGGCATTCATTGCGCAACGCAACAACAACCGGCTTCCGTGTAGCTCACATTCAATGATTTTTGTAATCAGGGGTATTTTCTGGAAGCTTTTGCCGTTCCCAATTTTTTGCCGCCTTTTCCAACTGCTATTGCGGTCCATTCATAGGTATGCGACCCGCCTGGAGGACAGGGGCTCTTATACTTGAAAACGCCAGGCGAAATGGAATTCTGGCCGGTATATTTTACTGTGCCGCCGCCGTGCCGGTAGCTTGGAACATTGCGATCGATCATTTTGAATTTGATTTTCTCGGTGCCATCGGGGACGCCCGACAATTTGAAATTGGGGTTGGGTACCCGGTTGGGACGGCCAGAATTGCAGAGCTTGAGGTTTCCCCAGGTAAATGAAAGCGAAAAGGCTTGTGCATTGGAAATTGCCGGAAAACACAGCGCGCTTGCTGCGATAACAATGATCAGAAATCTCCTCATTTTCGTATTCTCCCAATATCTTGAAACAAAGGCACTATCGTCTGCTTCTTATTCGCCAAGCAATGCCAAAACGTTGAATAACAGCTACTCTTCCGATGCACGTGCTTCCTGAGCCCGCTTCACTTCTTCGCTATGATCTTTCGCACTCTGAACTTCAATAAACAATCGCTTTACAACGGGAAACTTCTGTTTGATTGCCAGTTCGATTTTCGTGTTGGTGCGCTCGACTTCGCCAGCAAGGATGGTATCCCTGTAATCGACAGACAAAGCGAGCAAAACGTCATTGGGCCCCCGGTGCAAGGTGCGTATTTCGTTCAGCGCAACAATGGTTTTTTGTTCCGAAACAATATTTCTGATATCCGCGACAATTTCGGGAGCCGCCGCTTCACCAATCAGCAGACCTTTGGTTTCAAGTGCCAGCAGCAATGCTGTTCCAGCCAAAATGATACCAATGACGATGGAGGCTACACCGTCCAAAACCGGCATATCCAACGTTATAGAAAGCCAGATACCAATCATGGCGACGATCAATCCCAGCATCGCCGCAGTATCTTCGAACAACACCGTGAAAACGGTTGGGTCCTTTGATTCCTGCACTGCTTCAAACAGGCTTCTTTTACCCCGAGAGGTGCTGAATTCTTTAAATGCAATCCACCAGGCAATGCCTTCAAAAACCATAGCAAGGGCGAGGATAATATAGTTGATGTGCGGATCTTCCACTGGATGGGGGTGCAGCACCTTCTCCACGCCGTGATAAATGGATATCCCGGCACCAATTGAAAAAATCAAAATCGCTACGATGAATGCCCAGAAATAGATTTCCGAGGCATAACCAAAGGGATGCTTTTCGTCGGCTGGCCGCTTTGACCTCGCGATACCGTAAAGGAGCAAACTCTGGTTTCCAGTATCGACAAGCGAGTGGATGCCTTCAGACAACATGGCTGAAGAACCGGTAATTGCGGCACCAACAAATTTGGCGACTGCAATCAATCCGTTGCCGATCATGGCAGCATAAATTACTTTTTTTGAGCCGGAAGTTGCCATTGAATCAATCCAGAATCGTAATCATTGCAATTCCTGCCATGCTGAGGCGGCAGGATGCAAGTGCCGCATCCGGTTACTTTGTCATGCAGGTTCCTTGGTTTCGCCGGCGAGTTCATCAAGGAGGCGCTGCATATCATCGTCTGGCTCCGATTTAACTGGTTCAACCGGTTCGGGATTAGCCGTTGGTTCAGGCTCTAGTTCTACTGAAAACGTTTCTGATGATAATGCATCATCGAGTTGTTTTGAAATTTCATCTTCAAGAATGGTTTCAGCAGGTGCTTCCGGTTCAGCATGGACATCCATGACTGGCTCCTGTGTTGCTTCCGCTAACTGCTCAGAAAACTGTTCAGGTTTAGCATCCGGTTCCGGAGCAGGTACTTCCTGAACCGTTTCGAATTCCTCCGGCATTTGTTGATCATCAATCACCGGTTCTGTTTGTATAGCAACTTGTTCTTCAATGGTTTGGATTTCCGGAGTTTCTACATATTCAGTAGCAACTTCGGCAACAGGTTCTTCAAAACTTGAAACCGGTTCTGGTTCAGCAGGTTCATCCAGTATTGTGGTTGCGGCAACTGCTGTTGCTGCGATAGGGACCGCCGCTGGTACAGAGGCCGGTTGCTGCGGTTCCGCCTCAGGCAATCCTGCAGTGGGAGCGAGCGTTTCCCTTTTGGTATCCTCAGGCACTTGTTTTGCTGCCGTATGTGCTGGCTTCTCGCTTCTGGTAGCGGGTTGAACACGGACAATATTGCTTTCAACGACCACATCGGTCGGGCCACCGATCAACACCAGGTGTTCTACGTTGTCCCTGCGGACGAGAACGAGATATCGCTTGTCATCAACAGCGGAAGAATCAGTAATTGAAAGTCTTGGAATTCTGTTTCGTGCCGCGCGCCGGGATGGTGAACCTGCAATTCGCCTAAAAATCCAGACGATCAGGATAAGACCAATCATCAAAAGCAAAGTGATCAACACCAATTGTATCGCAAGATTGTCGTCTGCGTTTAACAAGTTTTGCAACCATTCCATTACTCAAACTCCTTTGAACCCAGCCGGTTCTGCCCATTAGTCATTGCTTCAAGAAACCGGAATCGATCATCTCAACAAAATGCTGAAGTACTTTGATAGTCCGCCAAGTTCCCTCAAGGCCCAGATATATAGCAAAAAATCTGGCTAAATGCCAAGCGTTTGGATTAATTGCAGACTTTTGCCCCTTTTGATCTGATTCAGTTGTTAAACGTGATCAATAATGTTGGCAGGTTGCGAAGAAGAATAAGCTACTGTTAGCTGGCACGTGACGATTCGCGGAAACCGGGATTTTTTATGAGAAACGACAGGCAACTCATACAGGATGTGCGTGAGCCGATGGTGAATACGGTCGAGAATTCGGCGGGCATCGGTCGTTTTATTCTTTTGGGCTTCTTTCTGTTTCTGGGCGTCGCAGTGCTTGGTGTATTCGGTACCCACACGCTCGGTGAGCCGACATTTCTGGCTATTTTGGGTGTATTTGCCAGTGTCGGTATATTTTTTCTGTTTTCCCTGGCACTTGGGATGGTGCAACTCAGCTCGCATCGAAATGCAGATGATTTTACAAAATCCCTGATTAGTGAAATGGATGCAGGAGTTGTTGTGACAGACGCAGAAAATCGCGTTGTCTATGCAAATCAGGCATACGCCGATTTACTGGGAGCGGAAAATCCGGCGGACATCGCGAATGTGGAATCTACTTTTGCAAGGTATCCGGAAGCGTCAGAAACGATGTATAAAATGTCGAATGCCGTTAAATCCGGCAAGTCGGCGATTGAAGAAATCCGTCTTTCTTCAGGAATAAAAACGGGACAGGAAGGTGCTCGCTGGTTCCGTTTGAGGGTTCGTGCCATGAACTCTCCAACCCACAGGAAGCAGCTCGCTGTGTGGCAGATTTCGGACGTGACAACCGACCGGATTGAACAGGAAAATGCCTTCCAGACACTGCAGGATGCTATTCATTATCTGGACCATGCACCAGCAGGGTTCATGTCCACTGAAAATGACGGCTCGTTAATGTATGTGAACGCAACATTGGCGGATTGGCTGGGCCTTGATCTTGTCCGGTTTGAGGCGGGAACGCTGGGTATTAGTCAGTTGATTACCGGTGAGAATCTCACTTTGTTCAACACACTGGAGGCGACCCAGTCAGCCAGCAAAACCAGTGTCGTGGACCTGGATATGACCCGATCTGACGGTAAATTGCTCCCTGTTCGCCTGTACAGCCGAAATCCGTACTCTAGCGACGCTGCACCTGGTTCGCTCAGAACGCTGGTATTAAACCGCTCGGCAGAAATGGGAGATAGCGATGCGCTAAGAGATGCGGAAATTCGTTTCACCCGTTTCTTCAATAATACACCGATTGCCATTGCAGGTATCAATGCCGATGGGAAGATTGTGCGAACCAATGCTCCATTCCAAAGCATGTTTGCTTCAGTCATCGCGAGTAAGGGCGCGTCTGAACAGCTTGATTATCAAAGCATGGTGTCTGATGACGAAACTGGCCGCGTAAGCGCAGCTTTCGAGAAAGCTCTTGAAGGTGTTGGCAAGATCGATCCGCTCGATCTATCCATCGACGGTGAGGAAGAAAGGTTTGTCAGGTTTTTCTTTAATCAGGTGTCAGATCAAGATCTCGATGTTGAAACTGAAGACGAGGCACATCAGGAACGTGTCATTGTCTATGCGATGGAGGTTACTGAACAACGAGCACTGGAAAACCAGTTTGCCAAGGGTCAAAAAATGCAGGCGGTGGGGCAGCTTGCTGGTGGAATTGCCCATGATTTCAATAATGTCCTGACCGCAATTATAGGCTTTTCCGATCTGTTACTTGGCAATCACAAGCCGTCCGACCCGTCGTTTCAGGACATTATGAACATCAAGCAAAATGCGAACCGGGCAGCTAGCCTGGTGAGACAATTGCTGGCTTTTTCCCGGCGTCAGACCCTGCGTCCGCAAGTCCTTCATTTGTCAGACGTTCTTTCCGACTTGCGCATGTTGCTGGATCGCCTTGTTGGAGATCGTATTGATCTTGATATCAAGCACGGGCGTGACTTGTGGCCCATCAAGGCCGATATTTCCCAATTGGAGCAGGTCATTGTCAATCTCGTCGTCAACGCGCGTGACGCAATGAATAACGAAGGAAATCTTAAGATACGAACCCGCAACCTGTCTGAGGAAGACTGTGCATCAAAATTCTCCTTCCAGGAGCTGGAGGCCGGTGAATATGTGTTGATCGAGGTGGAGGATAACGGTTCCGGCATGTCTCGTGAAATCATGGAACAGGTGTTCGAACCCTTCTTTTCTACCAAGGAAGTTGGCAAGGGTACGGGTTTAGGGCTTTCGACCGTTTATGGCATCGTCAAACAGACCGGTGGGTTCATCTATCCTGAAAGTGAAGTTGATGTGGGCACCACATTCCATGTGTTTCTCCCGCGGCATATTGTAGTCGAAGAGGAAAATCAGGAAGCGGGCTCGCAGGAGGAGGGGGCGAAAGAAGAACCCAAGAAAGATCTGACGGGCAATGCTACAATTTTGCTTGTGGAAGATGAGGACGCCGTTCGTGCTTTCGGTTCCCGCGCACTGATTTCGCGGGGTTACGAGGTGCATGAGGCGTCCAGTGGCGTGGAAGCACTGGAAGTCATGGAGGATTTCGGAGACGAAATCGATCTCGTAGTTTCCGATGTCGTTATGCCCGAGATGGATGGTCCGACACTTTTGCGCGAACTGCGAAAAACCCATCCTGATCTCAAGTTCATATTTGTTTCCGGATATGCTGAGGAAGCCTTCTCGAAAAACCTTCCCGAGGAAGAAAGGGAAAAGTTCGGGTTCCTTCCCAAGCCATTTTCCCTGAAACAGCTGGCGACTACCGTGAAGGAAATGCTTGAGGAATGAAACTGCTCGTACCTCCGCCGCTACAGGCACTTATTTGTGCAGGGTTGATATGGTTATGCAGTTTCCTGTTTCCCATTTTGAATTTTCAGTTTGAAGGACAAAACGCTCTAGCAATTATTTTGGTAGTGTGCGGGTTATTAATTGATGTTCTTGCGATCAGATTGTTTTCCCAGGCGAAGACTACGATTTCGCCACTTGATCCTTCCAAATCAGAACAATTGGTGACCGGGGGAATTTATCGCCGTACGCGAAATCCCATGTATATTGGAATGGTGATATTTGTGTCTGCATTTGGAATCTGGATTGGAAACTGGAGTTTCGTTGCAATTCTGGTCCTATTTGTCTGGTACATTATAAAATTTCAAATCAAACCAGAAGAAGAAGCGCTCCGTGAAAAATTCGGAGAGTCTTACGAGAAATATTGTACCGAGGTTCGTCGCTGGGTTTGAAAATGGATTTTCTTTCCCACCGACTACAGATGCAAAAATGCCATATTTTGGATTGAATCCGGCCTTCAAACGGTTACAGTTTCAGGAACAGGGAGGACGACTTGGAATTCAGCATACAACTGTCTTCGGATTATCCTGACAAAGATTATGGTGGCGATCGTGTTTATCAGGATATGCTCAACCAGGCGATACTTGCTGACCGGCTAAATTTTGATGCTGTTTCGATAACGGAACATCATTTGATGAATTGCCTTATGATGCCGGCCCCATTGATCTTTGCAACGAAAATTGCTGCTCACACCCAACGTATCAATATCATGACATCGGTCGTGGTGTTGCCATTGCACGATATGCGAACCTTTGCCGGCGAAGTGGTTGTGGCCGACATTTTTTGTGAGGGCAGATTGATGTTGGGTGTCGGGCGTGGTGCGTTCAAGTACGAAATGGAACGTCTTGGAGTTGCAATGGAGGAAACACAAGACCGGTTCAATGAATCGCTCGATATCCTGAAAGCTCTCCTGTCTGAAGAGGAAGTTTCATGGGATAGCAAATATTACAGTTTTGAACCGCTTACGATTATGCCAAGACCGGTTCGGCAGGGTGGGCCTCCGATGATGATGGCGGTTATGAACCCTGAAGGCATTTACCATTGTACGAAACGCGGATTTCATATTCAGACGACGCCACTTTCGGGAAACCATCAATTACTGGTTGATCAGGTAGGCGGGTTCAACCGCGCCAAGGAGGAGTTGGGTTCCGTCGGTCAACATTTAACCCTGACGCTTTCGCGTGTTGCTTACCTTTGCAACACTGAAGGTGAGCGGCAGAAGAAGATTGAGGCGGCTCATTCCTACTATGGCCGGTTTGACAATGTGTTTACTGGCCCCGGCATTGTGGATGCCGGAATGGTCCGGCCATTGCCAAGGAAACAAACAATCGAGGAACTGGCGGAAAGCCTGCTGATCTGTACACCGAATGAAATGATCGAGAAGCTGGCACCTTACGAGGAGTTAGGTATCGACCGGGTCATATTAAATGTGAATTTTGGGTCCGACCCAAACGAAACGCTCGATTGTATACAGTGTTTTGCGGAAGAGGTCATGCCGCACTTCACCAAACATTCCAACGCGATAACAGCCTGATGCCAATCCCGATTGATTGCGAATACTCGATTGAAGGGGAAGGGCCAGCTCTGTTTTTGATCCATGGAATTGGAGCTGCTCGCGATACCTGGCGATATGCGATACCATTGTTGAAGCGTCACTTCACCGTTGTCAGTTATGATTTGAGAGGGCACGGCGCTTCGCCTTTACCGGGATCCGAATTCGGGCTCGATGAGCTTGTTTGTGATCTTGAACGGGTCAGAGAACGTGTGGGAATAGACCGCGCTCATTTTGCGGGACATTCGCTAGGTGGCATGATCGGACCGGCTTACGCCAGAAAATTTCCGGAACATGTTCTATCCCTTGGACTTCTATCGACAGCCGCTTTTCGCACAGAAGATGACAAAAAGAAGGTTCTTGGCGTGGTTAAAGCCATGGAACAGGATGGCATTCCGGACATTCTTTCAACGCTTACCGGACGCTGGTTTACCGACGAATTTCTGGAAACGCATTCAGATATTGTAGAAAGGCGCCTGAAACAGGTAATCGCTACCGATCCGGCTGTATTTCTCAATGTCTTCAGGATTTATGCAACTTTCGAGATGTCCTCCTGGTTGCATGAAGTACCCCAGCCATCGCTGGTTCTGACAGGGGAAAATGATGGAGGGTGTCCACCCAGATTAAATATGAAGATTACCGACGCCCTACCCAATTCAAAGTTGGTAGTGTTACCCCGATACAAACATTCGTTGCTGCTGGAAGCAGGTCAGGAAGTAGCCGGACATATCATCGAATTTGCTACGGCAAACGCCTAAAGTGCGGCAAATCTTTCGACTTCCGTCCGTTTCATCTGGCGAATTTTCCGGGTTAGGTTTTCCGTTTCGGACATGTGCAAAGCGATGATCGACAAAGTAGCTGCCATTCCCAGAGTGAAAATCAAAAACAGCATAATGTCATTCCTTTCAGATTTAACGGGGCAAAATGCCCATGAGGCCGATTTCTGAGGATGTTTATAGAGTGGGAACAAACAAGAATCTGTGCATTTTAGCACACTGCGAATTCTGGCCATCGGCTTGCCAGTTCCGCATAGCCGTGACAAAAGGGGATCATGACAAATATTGCCTATTATGCCGGGTCTTTTGATCCTCTAACCAATGGCCATCTCGACGTCCTGATGCAGGCGGCGAAGCTGGCGGATAAACTGGTGATCGGTGTTGGAATTCACCCTGGGAAAGTTCCCATGTTTTCGTTTGAAGAACGGGCAGATATGATCAATACGGTTGCGTCTGAGAATGGGTTTGAAGTTGCCGTTGAATCTTTTGACAATCTTGTTGTGGATGCTGCACGCGAAGCTGGCGCATCCATCCTGATCAGAGGCTTGCGCGACGGTACAGATCTTGATTACGAGATGCAAATGGCCGGAATGAATGGAGCAATGGCACCAGGCCTTACGACTGTTTTTCTGCCGGCCAGCCCCATGGTCCGCGCAATTACTGCCACATTGGTGCGGCAAATTGCAAAAATGGGTGGCGATGTCTCGCCTTTTGTGCCATCCGCAGTATATGACGCCTTGATCGCCAAGGTTGCCAAATAAATCCAAAATTCTCCAGACAAAGGGGCAGAAATGAAGTTCGGCATTAAATTATTTGTGTTGGCATTGCTTGCTTTCAGCATTGCCGCCTGTAACCAGCAAACCAAGGAACCTCCAAAAGCAGAGGGTTCCAACACAATCTATCTCGAACTCAAAGACGGTAGGGTAGAAATTGAACTTTTACCTGATGTTGCACCAAAACATGTTGAGCGGATCAAAACGCTCGCGAACCAGGGTTTTTATGACAACATTGTTTTTCACAGGGTTATAGACGGATTTATGGCGCAGACCGGCGATCCAACGGGAACAGGTCGGGGAGGGTCCGATCTTCCAGATTTGTCCGCCGAATTTTCCACGGAACCATTTGAGCGCGGAGTGTTGGGCATGGCGCGTTCACAAAGCCCCAATTCTGCCAATTCGCAGTTTTTTATCATGTTTGCCCGGGGTGATTTTCTAGATGGAAAATATACGGTATTTGGAAAGGTCAAATCCGGAATGGAGCATGTGGATGCCATCAAAAAAGGAGATCCCGCACTGAACGGTCAGGTCTCAGATCCTGATAAGATCATCAAATTGCGCACCGCAGATCAAAATTAATTTTAAACAAGGAAATCGAGAAATGGCGGATTACAAAGATCCAGAAAACACAATAGTCATGGAAACCTCAAAGGGTCAGGTTGTAATTGAATGCAATCCTGATGTTGCGCCCAATCATGTTGCCCGTGTCAAGGAACTGGCGCGTGAAGGGTTTTACGATGATATCGTTTTTCATCGTGTGATTGACGGCTTCATGGCACAATGCGGCTGTCCGCAAGGACGCGGCACTGGCGGTTCAGACAAACCGGATTTGGCGCAGGAATTCAATGATGTGCATCACGGCCGTGGAACTTGCTCGATGGCACGTGCTCAAAATCCCGATTCAGCAAACTCCCAGTTTTTCATCTGTTTTGATGAGGCAGGGTTTCTTGACCGTCAATATACCGTATGGGGTCAGGTTATCGAAGGCATGGAAAGTGTGGATGCGATCAAGCGGGGTGAGCCTGTTCATGATCCCGACCATATTATCAGCATGAAAGTCGCTGCTGACTTGTAATCGGTGGCATACTTGAATAGTCAAGGCCCTTGTCCTGAAGCGATTTCCGGATGAGGGTTTTTTCATGCGTGTAGACCTGTTTGATTTTGACCTGCCCGAGGCAAACATAGCGTTGCGCCCGGCAAATCCGCGTGACTCCGCAAAGATGCTTGTGGTCGAGAAATGCCTGAAAGACTGTTCAGTAAGCCAATTGCCGGAATTATTGCAAACCGGAGATGTGTTGGTTTTTAACGACACAAAAGTCATTCCAACGCAACTTGAAGGTGTCCGTTGCAGGGAAGACGGATCGAATGCCCGGATATCTGTTACCCTTCATTTACGTATTTCAGGGGACCGTTGGTTGGGTTTTGCCAAGGGTGCCAAGAAGCTTAAAAAAGGTGACCGGATACAGTTCGGGAATTCAGGTAACACGTGTTTGAGCGGCACGCTGGATTGTACCGTTGTAGACAAAAGCGAAGCTGGCGATATCGAATTCAGGTTTGATTTGTCGGGAGCTGTCTTTGATGAAGCCTTGATGCAGGTGGGGGCCATGCCGCTACCTCCCTATATTTCGGGCAAACGGGCGGCTGATGATCAGGACATGTCAGATTATCAAACGACTTATGCCTGTGAGGAAGGAGCAGTTGCTGCACCGACTGCCGGATTGCACTTCACGCCGGAGTTGATGCAAGTTATTGAAGAAAAAGGAATATTTCTGAAATTCGTGACCCTTCACGTGGGGCCCGGTACTTTTTTACCGGTGAAAGTTGAAGAAACCGGTGAGCACAAGATGCATTCGGAATGGGGAATTGTGGATCATGATACAGCTGACGCAATCAATTCTGCCAAAAAGACAGGAGGAAGGCTTGTATGTGTTGGCACGACCTCATTGCGGCTAATTGAGAGTGCTGCAGATGAGGAAGGCAATATCAAGCCATGGGAGGGGAATACGGACATTTTCATTACCCCTGGCTATAGGTTCAAAGCAGTGGACCTGTTGATGACGAATTTTCACCTGCCTAAGTCGACCCTGTTCATGCTGGTTTCCGCATTTTGCGGGTTGGAGAAAATGCAGGCCGTCTACCGGTATGCAATTGAAAATGGCTACCGTTTCTATTCCTATGGCGACTCCAGCCTGTTATATCGCCAATCATGACTGTACCGTTTTCCTTTCAGGTTCTGGATACCGACAACAAAGCTCGCCATGGGGTGATATCCACATCGCGTGGCGAAGTACGTACGCCTGCTTTCATGCCAGTCGGGACAGCGGGTACGGTTAAAGCCATGTACATGGATCAGGTGCGGGATCTGGGCGCTGATATCATCCTTGGCAACACCTATCACCTGATGCTGAGACCGGGTGCGGAACGGGTTGCCAAGCTCGGTGGGCTTCATGAGTTTTCCGGGTGGCGGGGCCCGATTTTGACGGATTCCGGCGGGTTTCAAGTCATGTCTCTGGCATCATTGCGCAAGATGACTGAAGAGGGGGTGACGTTTCAATCACATGTAGATGGCACCAAATACGAACTTACCCCGGAGCGTTCAATCGAAATTCAAGGATTGCTGGGCTCGGATATCCAGATGCAATTGGACGAATGTCTTGCTTTGCCTGCGCCGGTTGAGGAGATGGAGAGGGCAATGGAGCTGTCTCTTCGTTGGGCTGAACGCTCTGCGAAAGCTTTTGGTAATCAGCCGGAACGAGCCATGTTTGGAATAGTTCAGGGAGGCGACAATGAACGCTTGAGGCTGAGATCGGCAATGGAACTTTCAGACATGGATCTGAAGGGGTATTCTATTGGTGGTCTGGCAGTTGGTGAACCACAGGAAGTGATGCTCAAAGTTTTGGACTATACCTGTGCCGCCCTTCCTGAAAACAAACCGCGATACCTGATGGGTGTTGGCACCCCAGATGACTTGGTGGAGGGGATAGGTCGTGGTGTTGACATGTTTGACTGCGTAATGCCGACTAGAGCCGGTCGACATGGGCAGGCGTTTACTCGATACGGCAAAATTAACTTGAAAAATGCACGGCATGCGGAAGATCCGCGGCCCCTGGACGAAACTTCTGACTGTCCTGCAGCACGCGATTATTCCCGCGCGTATCTGCATCATTTGGTAAAATGTAATGAAGCACTTGGAGGCATGTTGCTGACATGGAACAATTTGCACTACTACCAGCAGATAACGGCCGGTGCACGCTCAGCAATATCAAACGCAAGATATTCTGACTATCTAAATGAAGCCAAAGACGGATGGAAAAAAGGGGATATCAAGGCGTTGTGAGGCGCCTGGAATATTGACTCTTTAAAATTGATATCAAGAGCGCCGTTCTTGGTCGTCACGCCGGTCTTCTCCATTGCGTCGTTCAACAATGATATGGGCTTCTGACTCAAGGAGTTTGCCTTTACGTCTGGTGGATACCCGCCTGTCTTCTTCTTTTCTACGTTCTTCAGACATTGTTTGTTTCTCCGCTAAAGTGCATTAATCCTGCCAAGAGCTGGTTAACAAACTATGAAATCAGTCAATGGTGGCTTAGCGACCAGAATACTACTTGGTTTTGGCCTTACGACGTTTTTTCCTGTTGGGGGATCCGCGCCCTCTCGCTTCGCCAGATGGGCGTTTCTTGTCATAACGACGCCTCGGGCGCCTGCGAGCGGGTCTGGCAGGTTTAGGGCTTTCGCTCTCTTCAGGGGTACCTTCAGCGGGAATGGCCTGTTTGATCAGTTTTTCAATTCCCCGCAGCATTTTGGTTTCGTGACCCGCGCAAAAAGAAACGGCGATTCCCGAGGAACCCGCACGGGCGGTCCTTCCTATCCGGTGAACATATACTTCAGGCACTTCCGGCAGTTCATAATTGACGACGATGCCGATGTTCTTGATATCGATACCGCGTGCAGCAATATCAGTTGCAATCAGGATACGACACTGACCATTTGTGAATGCCTTCAGAGTGCGTTCTCGCTGCCCCTGAGATTTATTACCGTGTATTGCCGCGGCTGACATGTCAGCTGCTTTTAACCTGGTGGCAATCTTGTCCGCACCATGTTTTGTACGGGAAAAAACCACAACACGTTCGTCAGGATAGGATTCAAGAAGCCTTACAAGTTCTGCAGGTTTTTCTCTGGTCGTGACATGTTTCACGGACTGATCGATTTTGTCGGCGACAGATGATTCCCTTGCAACGGAAATGTGGACCGGATTCCGCAGATATTGTGCTGCAAGTTCACTTATCGGTTTAGGCATTGTGGCGGAAAACAGAAGGGTCTGTCTATCATCAGGCAGTTGGGCAATGATTCGCCTGATATCAGGCAAAAACCCTATATCAAGCATATGATCAGCTTCATCTAGGACCAGAGCTTCAACCCGGTCAAATTTGATTGTCCCTTGTTTTGCCAGATCAAGCAGGCGACCTGGAGTGGCTATCAGGATATCTGTTCCTTTTGAGAGTGATTTTTGCTGCCGGCCAATGGGGATACCTCCAACCGTACATGTCGAGCGAAGGTTCAATGATTTTCCGTATTGTCTTGCTTTTTCATAAATCTGGGCTGCCAGCTCTCGTGTTGGAGATAGTACCAGCACGCGAATTGGTCTGAACTTGCCCTGATGATCCGGGCGGTTTTGCCTTTGCAGCAATGGCAAAAGAAACGCCGCTGTCTTGCCGGTTCCGGTTTGTGCCAGACCTACCACATCCTTTCCGCCAAGAATTGGCGGTATGGCCTGCTGCTGGATTGGCGTTGGTGTTGTAAGGCCTATGGATTCGAGCGTCCGCAGGATGGACTTCTCGATACCTAGCTTGTGAAAACTCAAGATCTGATTCCTTTTTTGCGATCAGGTCTTCCGAAGAGGCGAATAAAGAATCCGGGACCACACTAGTCACGGAGTTTCCATGTTGGAAATCCTGGTGGTCAACCCGATTTACTGTTCGGAAATAGGAAAACATGTATCCGGCAAATATTAAAATGTTGATATGCCGGTAGATAACCTCTCCATTTCAGATGCCAAAGCCGTAGTCAAGCAGGCAAGCTGATAAAAATTGGAAAGCGGGAACCCCTTGATCCCTGATAATTTCGTGGATTGATGCAAGGCATCATTATTGATAAGCGTGAAATTGCAACAACGCCGGGAGACACTGTTTTGGCAATCTTGAAAAACCCGTTCTATCAATCAGACAGGCTGATCGAAGTGTCTGATGATGTCCCGTTTCCAAGCATCGATGCCGATGCACCGAAAGGACTTCTGAAATCTTGTCCGGCATACGAGAAAACACCACTGGTCGAAGCACCTGCGCTTGCAATGGAGGCGGGAGTTTCGAATGTGTTTTTGAAAGATGAAACAAACCGTATGGGACTCGGAAGCTTTAAAGCGCTTGGGGCAGCATATGTCATTGCGCATGAGGCTGCACAATCCGGTCATGAAGACTTTTCCAAGGCTCTTACTGGACGTACTTTTGTGACGGCAAGCGCTGGAAACCATGGTCTATCAGTGGCGGCTGGTGCCAGAATATTTGGTGCTGGTTCAGTCATATACCTGGCCGAAACCGTACCTGATGGTTTTGCGGACCGTCTTCGCACCAAGGGAGCGGAGGTGCGTGTTGAAGGATCTGACTACGAAGCCAGCATGATAGCGGCTCAAACTGCAGCTAAACATGAAGGATTTACGCTTCTTTCAGACAGCTCGTGGGAGGGATATACGGAACTTCCCCACAGACTGATGGAAGGTTATCTCGTTGCTGCTGAAGAGGTGGTTGATCAGATGCCGGAAATGCCAACGCATATATTTTTGCAGGCAGGAGTTGGGGGACTGGCTGGCGCAATGGCTGCTTATTTCAGGCACGCCTGGGGTGCCGATCCGATAATTGTTGTTGTGGAACCGGAAGCAGCGCCTGCCTTGAAAGCGAGTATTGAGGCGGGGAAATCGGTATTTGCAGACGGACCGGTGTCGAACATGGGCAGGCTTGATTGCAAAGAGCCTTCATTGATTGCGCTCAAAGGCCTGGCAAAAGACGCAGACTACTTCCTGACAATCAGTGATGATCTTGCCGGTGAAACAACTGAAAGCCTTGAAAATCTCGGAATTGAATCAACGCCTTCCGGTGTAGCGGGGCTGGCCGGAATTGTTGCAGGTGCTGGCCTTTCTGAAATGAGACTGGATAAGAATTCAATTGCTCTGTGTATCATCAGCGAAGGTGTTGAGGGATGACCTTCGCGGTCACTGAATTTCAAGCCCGCGTAAAAAAGGCCCAGATGTTGATGGATGGCGCCGAACTGGATGCCTTGCTGGTAACCACACATCCGGATGTCTTTTATTTTACAGGGTTTCTTACCCGCTTCTGGGAGAGTCCAACCCGGCCATGGTTCCTAGTTGTTCCGCGCTCCGGAGACCCGGTTGCGGTCATTCCAGGAATTGGTGAAACCTTGATGCGGTCAACCTGGGTTGAAGATATCCGTACATGGTCTGCACCGGATTTACAGGATGATGGCGTTAGTCTCCTTGCAGATACGCTGAAGGAAATTGTCGGCTCAGGAAAAGTAGGAATTCCGGACGGGCACGAAACTCACCTGCGCATGCCATTGGAAGATTTCAACCGGTTAAAGTCCATGCAGGGTGTTCCTGTAATAACTGGAGACCGGGGAATCTTGCGGGCTTTACGAATGCTGAAGTCTCCAAACGAAATTACAAGGATCAGATCTGCTTGTGAAATTGCTGGTCGTGCATTTGACCGCGTGCATGAGTTCGCTCAACCCGGGGTGCCTTTGGAAACTGTATTCCGGAAGTTTCAGATCACCTGCCTGGAAGAGGGTGCGGATTGGGTGCCATATCTGGCTGGCGGAGCCGGATCTGATGGATATGCGGATGTGATTTCGCCAGCCACCAGTACGCCCCTGCAGAACGGAAATGTGCTGATGCTGGATACTGGCCTCGTGCATGGTGGTTACTTTTGTGATTATGATCGTAATTTTGCAATTGGTCATGCGAGTAATTCGGTCGTGGACGCGCACCGAAAACTGATAGAAGCGACAGCGGCAGGCTTTGAAGCAGCAAAACCAGGTGCAAGGGCCTGTGATCTTTTTTATGTAATGGACAAAGTTCTAGCCGGCGGGGAGGGGCGCAATGATAATGGACGTCTTGGCCACGGGCTGGGCATCCAGTTGACGGAGTGGCCCTCGCTTATTCCGGCAGATAAAACTGTTCTGGAGGAAGGCATGGTTCTGACACTTGAGCCAGGAGTTGAAACCTCCAGAGGTAACATGTTGGTTCACGAGGAAAACATTGTTGTAACTAAAAATGGAGCGGAGTATCTTTCAAACCCTTCCGGCGCGGAAATCAGGAGCGTGTGAACCATGAGTGATTTTACCTATTCCCTGGTCCCTGATGAACAGCGAAAGCCTACAATCGGCCTAATCGTGCTTCAGTCAGATGAAACGATCGAACCTGAAGTCCATCAATGGCTGCCTCCGTCCAGCTACGATGTGCTGGTAAGTCGTGTGCCAAGCGGTGAAGAAGTCACTGAGGAGACGCTTGCGGCCATGGCTGACCATATTACCCGGTCTGCGGAACTGTTTCCCCGCTCATCAAGGTTTGATGCTGTAGCCTATTGTTGCACGTCCGGCACATCTGTGATTGGCGAAGAAAAGGTTGCCGAACTCGTCAAGCAGGGCTGCAAGACCCCCCATGTCACCAATCCTCTTACCGCCCTTGTCGCGGTCTGCGAGAGCCGGGGCATAACGAAGCTTGCGTTTCTTTCCCCCTACATCGAAAGCGTTTCTGCTCATTTGCGCAATGTAGTTGCCTCACACGGTATTGAAAGCCCGGTGTTTGGTACTTTCAGCGAAGGAGAAGAAGCCAAGGTTGCCTGGATCGATGGCCCTTCAGTCAAAAATGCAGCAGTTGAACTTGTGGGTCGAACCGACGTGGATGGTGTATTTCTTTCCTGCACAAATCTGAAAACACACGGGATACTTGAGGAAATCGAGAAGGATACCGGAGTTCAGGCCTTGTCGAGCAATTTTGTCCTGACAGAGCATTTGCGGGAACTTGCTAGGTAACTTTTAATCCAGCCCGTACTTTTCCCGGTCTTTCGGACTGATCAGGTTAAACCGCTTTTCAAAGATCGGTTGCATGAGCTTTCGGGCCCGGCGTTTTGAGGTGTCATCCGCATCAGAAAACTGCCTGACGTGATGCAGGAAAACCATGTTGAAATTGTAGGCTCCACCTTCAAAAGGATCATCATTCAGGCGTTGATCGCATGTGAGTGCCCAATCCCGGGTGCAGGGTACATGGCTGTTAAATCCCTCTTCAAGATGCCGCACTTCGTGAATGATTACGTTTGCGATTTCCACCGGATTATTTTTTTCAAGAATTATGGTGCTGAGCGCAATTCTTTTTTCTGTGATGTCGCTCAATCCAGCGGAATTCAACATCAATCCCTTTTCGAAAACAGGATTAAGCTTCCTGACCCATTGATAAAAGTCGAATTTCTGTCCTTCAGGCTGAACAAAGTTCGTTGTTGCCAAGAAATGCAACGCCTGCGCCATGCCGGATGTGGGTGACAGGCACTTGAATTTCCCCGATGGCCAGTTGTCTGAAAAGCGGAATTCCTTACTGTATGCTTCCTTCCACAATGAATTCAAATCATTGCAGCGGGAATCGGAAATTTCATAATTTTCTGTTTGGGGCCAGACAAACAGCAAATAACCTGCGATCACCAGAGCGAGCATTCCGGCAAGGGTGCGGAATTCATGCTGTCTACCACGATAGCTTTGAATATTGTCGACCAAGAGTGTTCAGTCCTTACCTTGTTCGGAAAGGGTACGACAACAAGGTCCGGTTTCAAAGGCTTGTAAAGCCATCCTTTTCAAGACAGTCTTGCTTCATGAGTCGCGAAAGGCTTGAAGCGGGTATGGAAAAAGACGGAACATTGGTGCCGATTGTACGCTGGAGCATTATTGTTGGCCTGGTTTTTTCCCTGGTTTGCTCCATCTCAATTATGGATTGGGGTATATTTTCAGAACCTGGAGGGATATTGCTCCTTGGCGGATCTTTAATCGTTTTCGCTTTTATTTTTGCGCCCTATGGACTGCTTTATGCTTGCCATAGAACCCTTGCTGCCAGCAGTGGGTCGCAAATTGTGCTGCTGATGGCCTCCATACTAACTACGCTCGCCTACGCATACATTTTCTGGACAGTATTTTTCTTCAATGACAATCCGGATGCACAGGACGGCATTGTTCTGGTGATTTTCCCGGTTTATTTGCTTGTGATTGATGGTGCTTTTTGTGTCGGCGCTTTTGTTGCCAGAGCGATTGCGAACAGGAAGTCCGCAGGCTGAATTCATATCTCAGGTTGCTGCTCCGCGGTACGGTTCCATCTTCACGCCGGTAATTTTCCAGCTACCATCTTCCTGCTGCTTCAGTGTGTAGACCGCTTGCCACTGTCTGCCGCTCTGGTCTGTTGCGATTACTTCTTGATGAATGGTACCATCCAGATCGAAGTTCCTGCCGAAAATAAATTGATCCGGATTGTACAGCGGCTGATAACTACCTTTGACCATTCCAATGAAACGTTCGGTTGTTTTAAAAATTTGCTTTATTTCCGGAGAAGCATGTGAAAAAGCACGCTCGTGATCTGCTGACCGAAACGCATATATCTGGTCGCGGATGACGTCCTGAGTTGCTGTTTCGGTTTCCGGCGTCACGATTTGCGCCCGAACCCCATCTGCAAGGAGTAAAAACGCAAGAAAACCGCCAAATATTGCGGAAATTAGCCGCGGCATGATCAAAGTACCCCAGTGGTTATTTACAAGTACGTGTCAAAGAATGAAATTGTTTCAATTATTCTTTTCTTCCTTGATCATGGTCATCGCCATTTGACTCAATACAGGAACGGCAGCGCCATAAAGTTTAGCTCTTTCAGGATTTGACGCGTTTCCGTCGACTGATCTTTTGTAGACACCTTGCAGAATTGCCCCCAATCTGAAAAACGAAAATGCCACATAGAAAAACCAGTTTTCAATTTCTTCGATGTTCCGGCGTTTGCAATATGCGCTGACGTACTCCTTTTCAGTCGGTAATCCACGAGCTTTCCGGTCAACACCAGCCAGCCCGCGGAAACTTCCCGCATTTGGTAATCTCCATTGCATACACTGGTATGCGAGGTCCGCAAGCGGGTGACCCAAAGTAGACAATTCCCAATCCAGGATACCCAATATGTTGGCGGAGTTTCTCGCAAATACCATGTTATCCAGCCTGTAGTCACCATGAACCAGAGAAACCTGTCCATCGTCTTCAGGCATGTTGTCTTCAAGCCATTTGATTAGGTTGTGCATCTCGTCATTCCGAGCGAGTTCACTAGCCTCATATTGCTTACTCCATCGCGACAATTGCCTGGCAAAATAATTGCCCGGTACACCGAAATCCGCGAGGCCTATCGTATCTGGATTTACCGAATGCAGTGCGGCGAGAGCTTTGTTCATTGCATCGTAAATTTTTGCCCTTTGTCCGATATACTCATCCGGTATCTCGCTTAATGCCGGATCCCAAAGAATTCGACCATCAAGAAACTCCATGACAAAAAACATTCGACCGATCGGGTTTTCCTCGTCAGCAAGGTGTAACATTTTGGGAACTGGTACTTCGGAAC
>JBPCWL010000153.1:0-12111 GCA_051009575.1 Rhizobiaceae bacterium | reverse complement strand
GGCAGAAGGCCACCAAACAGCAAGCCGACAACCACGTACGGATTTGTCAGGGAAAAATCGACAGAAACGCCTTCAAAGAAGGAGCCTGCTTCCGCTTTTGCAGCGAAGAACTTCAAGTCTTCAGTATAAGCGGCGAACAGAACCAGCGCTCCAAGACCGGCAGAACCGATTGCGTAACCCTTGGTAACTGCTTTCGTCGTGTTGCCAACCGCATCCAGGGCATCAGTTGTTGAACGGACTTCCGCAGGTAATTCGGCCATTTCGGCAATTCCACCGGCATTGTCGGTTACAGGCCCGAACGCATCAAGCGCCACCACAAAACCGGCAAGCGCCAGCATGGATGATACGGCAATCGCGATACCAAAAAGACCAGCAAGCGAGAATGTCACGATGATCCCGGTGATGATGATCACTGCTGGAATGGCTGTTGCTTCGAGTGAGATAGCAAGGCCCTGGATAACATTTGTGCCATGACCGGTTACTGAGGCTTGCGAGATTGAGCGCACTGGGCGGTAATCAACGCCTGTATAGTATTCTGTCACCCAGATAATCAGTCCTGTGATGATCAATCCGACCAGACCGCAATACAATAAGTGACGGCCCGTAAAGGTCTGGTCACCAACTGTGAATCTGGTATCCATACCCAACCACAGCCAGACAATTCCGACCAACGCAATTGCAGAAAGAACTGCTGTCACGATGAAACCCTTGTAAAGGGCGCCCATAATCGAGTTGTTTGAGCCAAGTTTAACGAAAAACGTACCAATGATGGAAGTCACCACGCAGCAGGCACCGATCAGAAGCGGAAACATCATCAAGGTTGCAGCCTGCTCGCCGACAAAGAAAATAGATGCAAGAACCATGGTAGCCACCACGGTCACCGCATAAGTTTCAAACAAATCAGCAGCCATACCTGCGCAGTCGCCGACATTGTCGCCAACATTGTCCGCAATAGTTGCCGGGTTGCGAGGGTCGTCTTCTGGAATTCCAGCTTCCACCTTACCAACAAGGTCGCCGCCCACATCAGCACCCTTGGTGAAGATACCGCCACCAAGACGTGCAAAAATTGAAATCAGGGATGCACCGAAACCAAGTGCCACGAGTGAGTCGATCACAACCCTGTCGGTGTTTGAAAACCCGGCAACGTTAAGAAGGTACCAGTAGTAAACAGCTACACCGAGCAGTGCCAGACCAGCCACCAGAAGTCCTGTAATTGCCCCTGCCTTGAAGGCAATATCCAAACCAGCACCCAAGCTTTGGCTTGATGCCTGAGCCGTGCGGACGTTTGCACGAACCGATACAAGCATTCCGATAAAACCAGCGACACCTGAAAGGACAGCGCCGATCAGAAAGCCAACGGCGACAAGCCAGCCAAGCAGAAGGCCGACGATAAAGAACACGACAACACCGACAATGGCGATGGTCATATACTGCCTTGAAAGATAAGCTTGTGCACCTTCCTGCACAAAGCCAGCGATTTCCTGCATGCGAGCGTTACCCGCATCTGCATTCATCACGGACATCGAAGCCCACACGCCATATGCGATGGACAACAGTCCGGCAAGAATAGCCAGAACAATAGGATCCATTTTCCTGTTTCCCTATATTGATGGAGGTGCGCACCTGGAAGACTCGCCCGATTGTCCGCACCAAAAACCCAAATTAAAAAGCCGGAATTTCAGAAAACCGGCCAACCGCCGCGCACACTAGCCACAAAGTCTCAAAGGTCAAGATTTTGTTACAAGAACGCACCAAAAATGCCACTTTATGCGACTAATTGCTGATCCTTTTTACGTAGCCACATCAATCCGACGAGGCAAATGACTACAACCGGGAAAATTACCCAGTTGAGGAAGTCCCAACCATATGCATTGAGTGTTTGACCGGACAGCAGAGAAGCCAATGCGACTGATCCAAAAACAAGAAAATCATTGGCACCCTGCGCCTTGTTCCGCTCTTCAGGTCGGTAAGTATCCGTGATCATTGATGTTGCGCCGATAAATCCGAAATTCCAACCCAGCCCCAACAGAATCAACGACCCCCAGAAGTGCATCAACTCCAGGCCGGAAAGAGCAACTACTCCACAACCTACCAGAATCACCAATCCTACAAACACAATGGTTTCCTTGCCATAGCGGGCGATCAGGCTGCCGGTAAACAAGCTTGGGCCGAACATTGCCATGACATGCCACTGAATTCCCAACGTTGCATGTTCAATGGAATGTCCATGGTGAACCATGGCAAGGGGTGCGCCAGTCATGACAAACGACATCAGGGCATACGTGGCAGTGCCGCACAGAGCAGCAATAACAAATCTTGGTTGGCTGACAATTTTTCTTAGCGGCCTTACATCCGCCGGCGTTTCTTTTTCGGTTCTCGCCGCAAGATTTGACGGATTAAGCAAATTCAAGGCCAGAAAACTCAGCACAAAAAGGATTGTTGCAGCATAAAATGCGCCTGCGAACGGTACCGGAGCTGCCAAATCGCTAGCGTAGATGACCAGTTGCGGACCAATTACCGCTGCAGCAATCCCTCCAGCCATGATTATGGATATTGCCTTTGGCTTGAAATCGGCAGTCCCGCGATCTGCGGCTGCAAAACGGTATTGCTGCACGAAACCACCCGATAGTCCGTTCACCAATAGCGCGGAACAAAACAGCCAGAAGCTTTCAGCAGCAATCGACAAGCCGCTGAAAATCATACCGGAAAACCCAATCAGTGTTCCAATCATGAAACCACGCTTGCGCCCTATCCGGCGCATGATCGTGTTGGCGAGCAAGGCTCCCATGGCCACACCGATATTGTAGGCAGTGATTGGCGCAGTTGCGAGGGATTTGTCTTCGCCCAGAAGGTGCGCTCCAACTAATCCGCCAAGAGCAATATTCAGCGGTGCCGATGCGCCGCCCAATGCCTGACAAAGCAAATACAACCAGACATTTTTTCTGGCAGTGGCGTTTTCCTCAGCATCGGAAAGTGGTGGGGTTGTGATGGTCAATTCTTCATGTCCGAATGATCGTAATGACTGGTTTGAAACTCGATTACCGAACCATCCCTGTCAAACACTGTCACACCTTCGCCTTCACCAATTGAACCAACGCAGGTAACCGACAAACCCAAACCGGAAATCGCCTGTTCCAGTTCTTCCTGGTCAGATTGCGAGATTGTAAATAATATTTCGTAGTCATCTCCGCCGGTTAGCGCCGATTGTATATATCTTGATTCACATTCGAATACTGACCTTGCTGCCTCGGAAAATGGTATTTTTTGAAACTTCACCTCGGCTGAAACTCCGGAAACAGAACACATTTTTCCAAGATCTCCCACGAACCCGTCGGAAACATCCATAGAAGCCGAGGCGAACTTCCGGATAATCCCCGTTAATTCTGTTCGTGGTTGTGGAAGCAAATACCTATTGGTCAAATACGTACTTTCCTCGTTGGAAATTCCTTCAATAATTTCCTGCCTGACCAGAAGGCCCAAAGCCGCATCCCCAATTGTTCCGCTGACGTACAACAAGTCCGTCGACTGAGCTCCCAATCTTGAAACATATTCACCGGTAGGCACTTCACCTATTGCCGTGACGGATATGACAAACCCGCCACCTGTCCTGAAGGTATCGCCTCCGTTGATGGTGACACCAAACTCCTTGCAATCGACAGACAACCCCTTGGCAAACAGGCTAATCCATTCTTCGCTCCAGTCGTTACCCAACCCCAGGGCCACAGAAACAGATTGCGGTATTGCACCTTTTGCTGCCAAATCCGAGAGGTTGACCCTTATAGCTTTCCTGGCGATCAGATCGGCTGCATCTTTGGAGAAAAAATGGATGTTTTCTGCAATCGCATCCTGGGTAATTACCAGGGAATAACCAGTTTTCGGAACCAGCTCAGCTGCGTCATCCTTGAGGCCATAGCTTCCCTCGCCTGCCAACGATGCAAAATAACCCTCAATGATCTCAAATTCACTCGGTTTCGCCATGATCAAATTCGTTCTCACGGAACTGCCTTGCAATCTTGTCCAGCACTGCATTAACGAGTTTAGGCTCTTCAATTTCAAAAAATGATTTTGCAATTTCGAGATATTCCGAGATTACTACACGAACCGGTACATCCCTGCGGTTTTTCAACTCAAATGCACCGCACCTCAATACCGAACGAAGCAATGTGTCAATTCTCGCCAGAGGCCAATCATCAGGCAGGGTTTTGTGTATTAAGGGGTCCAGGAGATTTTGCTCACTCACCACACCTGAAACAAGGCTGCGAAACCAACTCAAATCTGCGTCCAGGTATTCATCGCCATCAACTTCTTTTCCGATGCGAAGGTGCTCGTATTCTTCAACAACATCAGAAATCCGGCTCCCGGTAATATCCATCTGATACAGTGCCTGGACTGCCGCAAGCCTTGCGGCGCCCCTTTTATTAACGGCCTTGGTCTGTACTTTGGAAGACATGCATCAGCCCATTTCTTGTTTCAGGGCAATCATTGAAAGAGCTGCGTGGGCTGCACCCCCGCCCTTGTTCTTTTCGGAAACTTTTGCTCTGGCCCATGCCTGATCTTCATTCTCGACTGTCTGTATTCCGTTGCCCAGAGCTAGGCTACGATTCACTGATAAATCCATCAATGCGCGGGCGGATTCATTTGCAACAATGTCATAGTGTGTGGTTTCACCACGAATTACACAACCTAGAACAACGTAACCATCGTATCTTTTTGGGGAATCAACCGCCATTGCAACTGCTGCAGGAATCTCCAGCACACCCGGCACAGCAACATAGTCAAAAGTTGCATCCGCCTCCTGAAGAACAGCGGTCACGCCTTCCAGCAGGCATTTGGAAATTTCTGCATAATACGGTGCATCCACCACCAACAAATGAAGGCTCTTGGACATCACAAACTCCTGTCTGTCGAGAGAGACAAATCACGCCTTCAGCAAGATAGCAAGAACGAAGTTATTGAAGGCCCAAACCTGTCGCCGGTGCAGTATTTATCTGAGAAAGAATGCGACGGTGAACATCGGGATGGTTTGCCAATGGTATGTGCGAACTCTTGATCTTGAAAGCCGCAAACCGAGTCGTCTTGTTTCCCCAGGACAGGCGTGACTTGGTACGGAAACAATCCAGATTAGTACAACTGAAATTATCGGCAACACGAACATTGTCACGTATGGGAACCATGGCCGGTCCCTCCATTGTGGCAAGATAATTTACCGGAATTTTTGCCCGATCCAGATCAGCGGCAATTAATGTCACGATATTGGCTCCAAAGCTGATCCCGATCAGATTGATTTCTACATTCGGGTTTTTCCGATGGGCATTTTTGAGTTCCCGAGTGACCTCCGAACGGATCAGTGTGGAGCTCTCAATAAAGGAAGCATAATTATGAAGAGTGGAACCCGGTATTTTCCTTGACAGATTTGTGAATCCGTACCCGATCGAGTTCACACTGCTTGCAAGTCCATTTATGAGGTAAGTTTCCTTCGGATTGGGTACAAATGTCGGTACAATAGCTTGTTGTTCAAAGGCAAATTCTGACGCTGTCTCCCCATCCTCATTGGTATTTGTTTGTGCGGGAGTTTCAACCTGAACGGGTTTTGCAAGCACGGCTGACTGCAATACACCCTCATCATTTTCACCTGACACACAGGCGGACAAAACCAGTGCAAATGCCAAGAATAGGAATCTTCTGAACATTCGAATTATTCCAGCCTTTGATAACTGCCTAAATCTGGTGACGCGACTAAAGCATCAATTTGGTTAATGTTTGGCAAAATACGGCAATTGCAATTCAACACCAGATTAATTCGGAAATTCTGCAAGCCTTGCGGCATACCTGGCCATCTGGTCAACTTCGAGATTAAGCCTGTCTCCGGCATTGCGGTTGCCCCATGTTGTCACTTCGAGTGTGTGGCGAATCAGCAAAACATCAAAAGTATTCCCCCGAACCTCGTTGATCGTCAATGATGTTCCATCCAATGCTATCGATCCCTTTTGGGCAATGAATTTTGCCAAACGTTCTGGAGCCTCCAGGATAAAGCGTGTCGCATCGCCTTCGTTCCGGACCTCCTTTACGGTTGCCATTCCATCAACGTGACCGGATACCATGTGCCCGCCGAGTTCGTCTCCCATTTTTAGCGACCGCTCAAGATTTACCGCGTCGCCTTTTGAAAGTTCGCCCAGAGTGGACAGCCTGAGTGCTTCTTCCCATGCCTCTACCTCGAAATGATTCACTCCGATTTCCACAACGGTCAGACAAACCCCGTTATGGGCAATTGAAGTGCCTAATTCTATTGTAGAGGTATCATAGCCGGTTGTTATTTCAAAACGCCTGCCCTTATCGAGTTGTGTCACTTCACCCACATGCCCAACGTCTGTAATGATTCCTGTAAACATCAGTCGTTCCGTTTTCTCATCCTTAGGGATTCATCCTCACCAAAAATCATTTTTTGTACAACTTCAAATCCTGAGGGAGGATCGCCGGGGGTAAACGATGCCCGAATTGCGTAGGCATCATCTCGGGGTTTTTGAGAATTGCCGCCGACATGGACAATGATTTCATCCACCATGTCTTCTTTCAAGAAACTATCCGCTAACTCCGCCCCTCCCTCAACCATAACGGATTGAATACCCAGAGCGGCCAAATCTTCAAGCAATTCGGGAAGCGCTACTTTCCCGTTTTCCATTTCACAGGGGATGTGTCTAATGCCGTGTTTTCTGGAAATCTCATTCCATACTTCGGGAGGTTCCGACGGTCCCACGATCCAGGTACGGGTCTCATTGCCTGTATTAATAACCATATGTTTTTCAGAAAGTTCATACCGCGCATCCAAAATCACACGGACAGGAGAGCAATCCCTCATTCCGGGCAATCTACAATTTAACGAGGGATTATCCGCAAGAGCAGTTCCGCTACCGACCAGAATGGCATCATGCCGCGCCCGGGCAAGATGTGTCTGCAGTTTTGACACACGGCCGGAAATTTTCAGGTTACCCTTCTCCCCGCAACCTATTATCCCATTTTCGTCCATTGCGAGCTTGAGCGTCACAAATGGCAAGTTCCCTGATCGTGCTTTCAAGTAACCCTGGATAACACGCGTGGCAAATTCACCACCATCCAGTTCCAAAACTTCAACTCCGGACATCCGTAGCATCTCGTGCCCCTTCCCGTTCACACGGTTATCCGGATCTGGAATCGCTGTCACAACATGCTTCACCCCGGCATCGATTAACGTTTGTGCACAAGGGGGTGTCCTGCCATGGTGCGCGCATGGTTCAAGCGTGACGTATGCTGTGGCACCATTTGCATAAGCTCCCGCCTCTGCCAGTGCTGGCGGTTCGGCGTGTGGCCTCCCTCCCCGTGCGGTTACCGCAGAACCTACAACTACCGGCCCATGCCCCAAGTCATTTACAATAACACAGGCGACCGAAGGGTTCGTTCCCGTTAATCCCTGATGCTTGCGAGCAAGGCGCAATGCTGCATCTAGATAACGTCTGTCTGTACGGTTATTGCTTACGGTTGAAGTCATGCCATTCATATGCAGGAAAATCACGGTTTGTTAAAGTCAGATCAAAGATTGAATTTCGAGGTATGATCCGGCAATCGTCTGAAATTAAGGGAATAATCAGAGTATTTTACCGGTCACGTCAATGGCAGGCGCACAATGATACCGGCATTCACAATTACGCTTGTGCGATCTGTAACTTCGTCATGGATGTTCAAGCCTCCATGTGTCGCGTTTGCAATGATATTTCCATACGGCAATTCTTCCGACACCGCTGCCAGATCGACCTTTTCTGGATCTTGCGCCGTAATATTCAATTCGATTTGCATGATCTCCGGATCGATTTTCAGGCTGCGAAACAAGGTAAGTGAAGAATGATGGATCGCATCCTGCACCGCCCGTTTGGCAGCTTTAGTGTAATCCTCTCCGTAAAGATCGTTACCGGTACCCATTTCAAGTATAATGCGCTTCAGATTACTCATCAGGCTGTCCAGTTTTTATCGTCCGGCAGATCAAGATAGACCAATAATGCTGCGTTCGCCATGATAGCGCCAGAAGTTCCATCGTCTTTTGGAGTATCCATACCCCCTTTGACAACCTTAACCGAGCCACTCCCATAAGGAAGGACCGATGCGACCTGCTCAGTGTCGACCGCCTCGGGATTCTGGACACCAATGTGAATGTCGACCCGCATTTCCTCCCTGGGTTTGCCGAAAGCATCGGCAACAACCAGCGAATTCTGGCGAAGTGCGTTATGGACCGCCCGCATTGCTGCCTTGGTATAGTCAGAACCGCGAATGTCGGTTCCCATACCGAGTTCCATAACCATTCGTTTCCAGCCCATCAATCATCTCCCTCTTCTTCCATTTTGCTCAGGAAACCTTCAAAATCCTTCGCTTCCTGAAAATCCTGGTAGACTGAGGCAAAACGGACATATGCCACCTCGTCGATCTGCTTGAGGCCTTCCATTACAAGCTTTCCAATTTCATCGGATTTAATATCGCCTTCTCCCTGGCTTTCGAGTTGCCTTACTATGCCGGAGATCATCTGTTCGAGACGGTCAGGCTCAATATCGCGTTTCCGCGTGGCAGTATCGATAGATCTTGCAAGCTTGTCCCGGTCGAATTGCACCTTTTTTCCGGATTTTTTAAGGACTGTGAGCTCACGAAGTTGCACCCGTTCAAAGGTGGTGAAGCGGCCGCCACAACCGGAACAAATTCGCCGCCGTCTGATCGAGCTTCCATCTTCAGAAGGACGCGAATCCTTCACCTGGGTGTCATTGTTTGTGCAATACGGGCAACGCAAGAAAAAAGCCTTCCATCGAATGATGAAAGGCTCTTAGCATTGTTGATTTGTATCCGCCAGATTACATAGACGAATACATCGGGAATCGACTGGTCATTTCCACTACTTTTGCCTGAACGGCCGCTTCAACCGCTTGATTTGCATCATCATCATTGGCAACCATAAGTCCATCAAGCACCTCGGTGATGAAGTTACCGATTTCCCGGAACTCCTCTTCCCCAAATCCACGTGTCGTTCCGGCAGGTGAGCCGAGACGAATGCCAGACGTGACAAACGGTTTTTCAGGGTCAAACGGGATGCCGTTCTTGTTACAGGTGATATTTGCCCTGCCAAGAGCAGCCTCCGCCCGCTTACCAGTAGCCTGCTTGGGACGCAGATCGAACAGCATGGAATGGTTATCCGTGCCGCCAGAAATAATATCAAGACCGTTGTCCATCAAGCTTGCTGCGAGTGCACGGGCATTGTCCTTGACCCGTTGGGCATAGTCCTTGAAGTCCGGTTGCAATGCCTCACCAAAAGCAACTGCTTTCGCCGCGATGACGTGCATCAGTGGCCCACCTTGCAGACCGGGGAAAACGGCGGAATTCATTTTTTTCGCAATCGCTTCGTCATTTGACAGGATCATGCCACCACGCGGACCGCGAAGCGACTTGTGGGTGGTGGTGGTTACCACATGCGCATGCGGGATGGGGGAATCGTGCACACCTGCAGCGACCAATCCAGCAATGTGTGACATGTCCACCAACAGGTAAGCATCGATACTGTCAGCGATCCGGCGGAAGGCAGCCCAATCCCATTCCCTGGAATACGCTGTACCACCTGCAATAATAAGCTTCGGCTTTTCTGCCTGCGCAATGCGCTCTATTTCGCTGATATCGAGTTGGTGATTTTCCTCGCTCACACCGTAAGAAACCACATTGAACCACTTGCCGGACATGTTTACCGGAGAACCGTGGGTTAGGTGCCCGCCAGAGTTCAGATCCAAACCCATGAACGTGTCACCGGGGTGCAACAATGCCAGAAACACAGCCTGGTTCATCTGGCTGCCGGAATTTGGTTGAACATTTACAAAGTTACAGCCGAAAAGTTCCTTTGCCCGTTCAATTGCAAGGTTTTCTGCGATGTCGACAAACTCGCATCCGCCATAATAGCGTTTTCCGGGATAGCCTTCAGCGTATTTGTTAGTCATGATCGAACCCTGTGCCTCCAATACGGCACGGGAAACCACGTTTTCAGATGCAATCAATTCTATTTCATGACGCTGACGCCCTAATTCTTTTTGGATTGCATCATGGATTTCCGGATCAATTTCACTCAAAGGTGAATTGAAAAACTTATCTAGGTTTGCGGACATTGAAGTGTTCCTGTTTCGTGGTTTCAGTGGGTATCAACCGCCCTATGGCCAAAACCATCCCAGACTTTGGTGATTAATACGAAAGTGGTAAATGCCAAACAATGGAGCAGGAGCGCAATGGACAAAACCGCGCACCCCCAGTTATTCAAAATTTAACTTAAAAGAATTCTTAGTTCCAGTTTGCGGAAGCAAGTTCCTGCGCGCCGTCCCGGCTGTAGATATCATCACGGAATTGAACCACACCATTCCGGGTTGACCAGGCAGTAATGTAATTCCAGTAAACCGGAACCGGAGCGGCCAGTTTCACGTCCACCCGATCACCGGATTCAATCGCACGTTCTAATTGCCGGCGACCCCATTCAGGAGTTTCGTCTGCCAGCCATGTGATCAGGTCACGAACATTCTGCACGCGAACACAGCCTGAAGATTCAAAACGCAGCAACTTTGAAAACAGACTTTGCTGCGGTGTGTCATGCATATAGACGGCATGTGGGTTCGGGAAGTTGATTTTTACTGATCCCATGGCATTGATCTTGCCCGGATCCTGGCGAAACATGTAGTTTACAGCTTCGTCAGAATTCCAGTTGATGGACCCTGGAGGAATTTCCTGCTGCGTATCCCAATCAAAGATCCGGATGTTATTGCGCGTCAGGTAAGTTGGATCCTTCTGCATCAACGGAATCAAATCCTTCTTGACGATGGAAACCGGCGAAGTCCAGTAAGGATTGAGGTTCAATTCATAAATCTTTGACGCAATAATCGGTGACTGGCGATCCGTTTTCCCAACAATAGCAGTATGACGCGACTCAACCTTGCCGTTGCGTACAGCTTCAATTTGCGCGGCGGGAATATTGACCATCACATATCGGTCACCCAGGTATCCTGACATCGAGCGAAGTCGCACCAGATTGGTTTCGAGCTGACCAAGGCGGATACTTGTTGGAACATTCATGGCGGCAAAACTGTATTTGCCCATCACACCATCAGGAGGAAGACCATGCCGGGCCTGGAATCGCCGCACAGCACCATCAACCCAGGTATCAAACACATTCGATCTGCCGGTTGTCGGGTCCAAATCCCGAGAAGCAATCAACCGATCACGCAAAAGTTCAACGTTTCTTGACTGATCCCCTAGGCGCAATTTTTTATTTGCCGGAACGACCGGCCAACTGCCATTCAGAGCCAATTGACGATATTCGGCAATTGCGCGCTCAATGAAAATAGGGGTTTGTGGCGAAAAAACAGGAATATTTGTGGATGAGAGCTTTGCATCTCCACGACGGGCATCAAACTGGTCGTTCCAGATATCACGCTTTGAAGAGCGGATGATCGACGCGATTGGGTTTTCTGCCAACGCCGGTGAAGCGCTCGCACCCAATGCAGCCAATCCGGAGATAAAATTTCTGCGTTTCATTTTATTCAGCCTATGGCGATGAGAATCGTTTAATTCTCAACAACAAATCCCAGCAACGCCAAGATATTAATTCTTAGATGCCGAAACAAGGTTAAATTTCTGGTAACTATACGATATTCCGTATTTCATTTACGTCCTGTGAACGGCAAACCGAGACACATTGCATTTCATAAAGGGTTAAAACCAAGATTTGTGGTGAATTAGGGGCAGGAATCAAAAAAGCCCGCAAAAATTGCGGGCTTTGTTCAATATCTCGTGAGATTTAGAGACGGTACAGAATTTGGTCGGTCCAAAAGCGTTCCAAACGCTTCAGGGAACGGTTCATTCTTGAGAATTCTTCCCCGCTGATTCCACCGACCTGCTCAATTGAACCAGTGTGGCGTTCGTAAAGCTGATCGACAACTTCAGCAACTTCCATACCTGCTTTCGTAAGACTTACACGAACTGAGCGACGGTCGACCCGTGACTTCTGGTGATTAATATAGCCCTGATCAACGAGCTTTTTCAGGTTGTAAGAGACGTTTGATCCAAGATAATAAC
>JBPCWL010000152.1:0-9252 GCA_051009575.1 Rhizobiaceae bacterium | reverse complement strand
CTCTACCGGTTTGCGGGCAAATATGGGTTCATCAATCTGAATATAGCGGCAACCAGCCTCAGCAAGGGCTAATACTTCTGAATTGAGTGCCTCAGCAAGATCCTCTGCTTGCTTTTTTGGATCATTGTAGTGCGCATCCGCGGTGGTGTCAGATATGGTCATCGGGCCGGGAAGGGTAATTTTTACATTCCTTCCAGCTGCCTTTTCTGCAATCTGCCAATCGCGCACCAGGACACTTTTGCCGGTATATCGCACAGGACTACGAATTGTGGGGAGTTTGGCTGTATAAGCGCCGTTGCGCAAAACCCTTTCGGTCAGGTTTTGAAAATCGAATCCGTCAAAATGGCGGCATTGGTAGTGGACATAATTATCCCGCCGGACCTCACCATCCGTCGGAATATCAATTCCGCAGGCAATTTGATCTGCCACAACCTCGTTTGTCGCCTTGTCGAGAAGGTCTCTGGCTTCATCAGATTGGCTTTTTCCCCACCCGGAGAGAACTTTCGCATTGTAGTCTTTGTCATCATGCTCAACCTGGAACCAATCCTTAATCGGAACGTAGTCAGGTTTGGGATAAGCTCCGATGCAAGTAGTAGTCAGCGGCATGGTTCACCTTTTCATTATTGTCCCGTGAAACATGTAGATACTTAACCAGTAAACTGCCCTTGGGCTACGTCAAAAAGTTTTCCGTTTTCCAGTGTATCAGGATTGGAAAGAAGTAAAATGCTGTCACTGATTTTTGATGGATGCGGTAGGGTATCTGGGGTCTCCCCTGGAAAAGCCTGCGCGCGCAGTGCCGTGCGCATCGGCCCGGGATTCAACATGTTGATTCGGAGCGGTGTTTTCTCACACTCTGCTGCCCAGGTTTCGACCAGCGCATGCAAAGCAGCTTGCGATGTCGCATAGGCCCCCCAAAAAGGTTTGCGGGGATGGGCCGAATAGGCCGTCATGAAAATCGCACGTGCAGCAGGTGCTGCCCTCAGTAGGGGAGACATTGAGCACAATAGCCGCCAATTTGCTGTGACATTCAAGTTTATTACTTTCTCGAATGTTTTGGGTTCAATGTGCTCCAAGGGGGACAGTCCACCCAACATGGCTGCGTTTGACACCAGCACATCCAGCTTTCCCCATCGCTCGTGAATAGATGCACCCAAACGGTCAATCGCTTCAAAATCCAGCAAATCCATTGGAACGAGTGTTGCGCTACCCCCGGCTTCCCGGATTTCATCATCCAGTTCTTCAAGACCGCCGACGGTTCTTGCGACTGCGATCACATGCAATCCGGCCCGGGCAAGTGTCAATGCACTATGATAGCCAATTCCTCTGGAAGCTCCGGTAACCAGTGCCAGCCTGTCTTCAGATTTGCCCAAGTTTTACGCCTTTGCTTCGGAAAGCAGTGCCAAATGCGAGATGTTATCCCGGTCTTCATGGTCTGTAAGGCGGATAGGGTATTCACCGGAAAAACAGGCATCGCAAAATTGCGGACTGTCATTGTCGCGCGCCGCTTCACCGGTAGCCCGCTACAGTCCGTCAAGCGAAATAAATTCCAGAGAATCTACGCGTATGAATTCCTGCATGGCGTTAATGTCCATTCTTGAAGCAAGCAGTTTGTGAGTTTCAGGCGTATCAACCCCGTAAAAACAAGAAGCCGTGGTTGGGGGACTGGCAATACGCATATGTACAGACGCAGCACCTGCATCACGAACCATCTGGACAATTTTTTGCGATGTTGTTCCGCGCACAATGGAATCATCGACCAGTACAACCCGTTTACCCTCAAGGAGTTTACGATTTGCGTTGTGCTTCAGTTTCACGCCCATATGCCGTATCGAGTCTGATGGCTGGATAAAGGTACGGCCGACATAGTGATTCCGGATGATGCCAAGTTCGAAGGGTAACCCGGTTCCCTGGGCATAGCCGATCGCCGCCGGAACGCCGGAATCTGGAACCGGCACAACCAAATCCGCTTCTGCCGGTTTTTCTTTGGCGAGTTCTACGCCGATCTGTTTGCGAATGTCATAGACATTTTGCCCTTCGACCATTGAGTCAGGTCTGGCGAAATATACATATTCGAAAATGCAAAAACGCTTTTTCACTTCTTCAAATGGCCGCAAACTTCGCAGGCCACGTTCAGTAATAATCACAAGTTCACCAGGTTCAATATCCCGCACGTATCGGGCACCGATAATATCAAGTGCACATGTTTCTGATGCAAGGATGTAGGCGCCGTCCAAATCACCAAGGACAAGCGGGCGAACACCATGAGGGTCCCGACAACCGATGAGCTTTTTATTGGTGAGGCCGACAAATGAGAATGCCCCTTCCAGTCTCTTCAACGCAGCTTGCAATCGGTCCACGAACATTGGCTCCTGCCCCATCGCAATCAGATGCAGTATAGTTTCCGTATCCGATGTTGACTGGAAGATCGCACCAGCCCTCTGCAATTCGGAACGCAACGTCATCGCATTCGTTATGTTTCCATTATGTGCCACAGCAAAGCCGCCGCCGGAGAATTCAGCAAAAAAGGGCTGAATGTTCCGCATCTCATCGCCCCCGGTTGTTGAATAGCGGGTGTGTCCGATAGCACGGTACCCTCTCAAACGATTAAGGACGCTTTGCTTGGTGAATGTGTCACCAATCAATCCGACGTGGCGTTCAGCAAAAAACTGGGTACCGTCGAAGGAAACAATTCCAGCACCTTCCTGTCCACGGTGTTGCAGGGAATGAAGCCCCAGTGTTGTCAAGGCCGCAGCATCTTCACTATTGAATATACCGAACACCCCGCATTCTTCACGGAGTTTATCATCATCCAGAAAAGACATTTTGGCCTCCTGCAGGCTCAGTGTCAGGTATCCTGACCTTCGGTTTCGGGATCACTTTCAATGCCGAGTTTGTCGAATACAAATCCTGCCGGGTCATCCGGCAATGCGTTTACAAGGCTTTCGCCCATTGATTCCAGCATGGGTTTGGATTTGGCATTTGCTACCCAGTCAGGCTGATTATCAGGGAAGAAATTCAGATAGAACATTAAAAGAACCATGACGAGCAGCGCGCCACGAAATGCGCCGAACACAAAACCCAGGGTGCGATCAAGTGCTCCTACACGACTGTCAACGATGAAGTCTGCGATTTTCATGGTTATCAGGCTGACGATAATCAATGCGATGAGGAATATGACTGCCCCGGAAACAATTTGCGGAACGAGTTCATTACTGGTGAACGAAACTGTGTACTCCGCAGCAAGCGGCGTGAAACGTTGATAAAAAGTGAATGCAACAAGTCCGGCGATGATCCAGGAACTGATGGAGAGGACTTCACGTGAAAATCCACGTACCATCGCAAGGAACCCTGAAATCAGCATCAACGCAATAAGTATGATGTCGAGTAATTCTATTGGCATCCTGTGCGCCTTTTGATCTGCCATGTCCTTTGTTGCTGATTTAACCGCAAACAAGCCATTTTTCCAGTTTTTCTTTACCTATCAAGATGTTTCTTTCATGGCAGCAATTTGAGCTGCCAATTGCGTAAGCTCTGTAACATTGTTTATTGCCAACGTCCTGTCTTGTTTCTCATCGTCGCTTGCCAAAGGTGCTGACGCTTTTTTAAAGCCCAACTTGCCTGCTTCCTTCAGACGCTGACTAGCATGGGAGACCGGTCGCGTGCTGCCTGAAAGACTGATCTCACCGAAGTAAACCGAATCCGCAGGAAGTGCCACACCACAAAGAGAAGAAACAAGAGCCGCTGCCACTGCCAAATCTGCTGCCGGTTCTACAATTCTGTATCCCCCAGCGACATTGAGATAAACATCATGACCTCCCAGTCTGACGCCACAATGTGCTTCAAGCACTGCAAGCACCATAGACAGACGTGAGGAGTCCCACCCGACAACTGCCCGCCGTGGAGTGCCAAGCGTTGACGGTGCGACCAGTGCCTGGATTTCCACGAGAACTGGCCGCGTACCTTCCATCCCGGCAAAAACTGCAGCACCGGGTGATGTCTCGTTGCGTTCGCCCAAAAAAAGTTCTGAAGGATTTGAGACTTCTCGGAGCCCCTTGTCAGACATCTCGAACACACCGATTTCATCTGTCGGTCCAAACCGGTTTTTTACTGTCCTGAGTATCCTGAAATGATGGCCACCATCACCCTCGAAGTACAAAACTGCATCGACCATGTGTTCCACAACCCTTGGCCCAGCGATCTGCCCATCTTTGGTGACATGCCCGACCAATACGACACAGGTTCCGTGTTTCTTTGCATATCGGATCATCGCCTGTGCTGCCGTTCTAACTTGTGTGACGGTGCCAGGTGCAGATTCTGCGAGTTCAGTCCACAAGGTCTGGATGGAATCAAGGATCAAAAGAGCAGGGGGTTGGTCACCATCAAGAGTGGCCAGGATATTTTCGACACTGGTTTCCGCCGCAAGACCCACATTTGCCTCGATCGCATCCAGGCGTTGGGCCCGCATTCGGATTTGTGCGACAGCTTCTTCTCCTGAAACGTATACAACATTTTGGCCCTGTTTTGCCAATGCTGCCGAAGCCTGCATCAGCAACGTTGATTTGCCGATTCCGGGGTCGCCCCCAACCAATAGTGCTGAGCCTCTCACAAATCCACCGCCGGTTACACGATCGAGTTCCGCAATCCCGGATGGAATTCTCGGCGCTTCGTCAGTTTCGCCGGCAAGTGAAACAAGTTGAACCGGTGTTCCCTTTCGAAGTTGTTTTCCAGGATTAGCACCAATTCCGGAAGACGAATTTTCCTCGACCAAAGAATTCCATTCACCGCAGCCGTCACATCTTCCGGACCATCGGGGAAAGCTGCTACCGCAAGATTGGCAGACAAATTGAGATTTTGATTTGGCCATTAGCTCTTGATGTATTCCCTGCGATATCTGTTGCCCATTGCAGTTAGCAATTCATAGGCAATTGTACCACAGGCACCCGCCACATCGTCCAAAAGAATATTGTGCCCGAACAGCTCAACGTAACCTGCTTCCTCCAATACTTGTTCCGGTACATCAGTTACATCGAATGCAGTTAGATCCATCGATACCCGGCCGAGAACCGGAATCAGATGTCCGTCCAACCAACCATGACCACCTGTTGGCCGTGCCTCGCGCAATGGAACACCAGCACCGGAAGATGCCCGGTGAAATCCATCTGCATAGCCTCCAGACACAGTGGCGATTTTGGTTTCGCGATCAAGAACGGCCTCAGCGCCGTAACCGACCTTGTTCCCCTTCTTGACCGTACTGATTTGGAGGATGCGGGCCTCAGCAGTAACGACCGGTTGCATCGGGTTTGAAACGTGATTGACAGCCTCCCCGCCATAAATTGCGATACCTGGACGGGTAAGGTCATAGAGGCTTTGAGGATTTGATAAGATCGCCGCACTGTTGGCCAGAGACTTCTCTAAGTTACTGAATAATCTTGCGATATTCCAAAATTTTTCCAATTGTAGTCGATTGTGCTCATGTTCAGGATCATCGGCACAGGCAAAGTGGGACATAATGGTTTTTGCGCCCATGGTGGGGCCGATCAAATTGTTGGCCGCAAGTTTCTCGGCATCATTTACAGATAAACCGAGCCGGTGCATTCCGGTATCAACATGAATTGCGCAAGGTTGGTTTTGCCCTTCAGATGTCCACAAGGCGATTTGCTCAATGGTCGAAAGAACCGGCAAAAGATTATGTGCCATTGCATGATCAATATTGTCCCGGAAAATTCCGTTGAGAACAAAAATCCGGCATTCAGGTGCAGCCGTGCGGACGCGTATTCCTTCTTCGACCATCGCCACAAAAAATGTCCGACATCCAGCTTCAAAAAGAGCCGGAGCCACTTGGCCGATCCCAAGTCCATAGGCGTCAGCCTTCAAGACAGCAGAAGTTTCTGCGGTACCGGATTTATCGTTGAGATACTTCCAGTTTGATGCAAGTGAAGCCAGGTTGATCGTTAAGCGCGGTGCAGTAGACATTTCGGTTCAGCAATTCGAAAGAACAAGCTTCAAACACGGAAGACTGGCGGATGCAAGTCTCGGATCTTTGCCTCTAGTCCATGCGATCTGGAATATGGTTGTCTTCTGCAATATCGGAAAAGCGAGTGTATTCTGCCTGAAAGCCGAGTTTTGCAGTACCGGTTGGACCATGCCTTTGTTTGGCAACGATTACTTCAGCGCGACCACGTGCATTATTCAGCTTGGTTTCCCAGTCTATGTACTTTTCGGATCCCGGCTCCGGTTCACCATTTTGCAGGTAGTACTCTTCCCGGTAAACAAACAGAACCACATCCGCATCCTGTTCGATGGAACCCGATTCCCGCAAATCGGAAAGCTGAGGACGTTTATCGTCACGGCTTTCAACCTGGCGGGAAAGCTGCGACAGGGCAATTATTGGCACATTGAGTTCTTTTGCGAGCGCTTTTAGTCCGGTTGTTATTTCGGTAACTTCCTGCACCCGGTTTGCAGAATTTCGCGCAGACCCCTGCATCAGCTGAATATAGTCTACCACCAAAACATCGAGACCCTTCTGCCGTTTCAACCTGCGTGCCCTTGCTGCAAGTTGGGCAATCGATATGCCGCCGGATTCATCAATGTAGAGTGGGACTTTCGACATGTGGTTCACATAAGTCGTCAGCTTATCAAAATCAGCTTCGGTTATTTCTCCACGTCTAATTTTGGAAGAGGAAACTTCAGCCTGCTCTGATATAATCCGGGTAGCCAATTGTTCAGCGGACATCTCCAAAGAGAAGAAGCCGACGACACCACCCTCAAGCGCCGACGGAGAACCGTCGGCCTCGAAATCCCCGTCATATTTGCCTGCAATGTTGTAAGCGATATTTGTGGCTAGGGATGTCTTGCCCATGCCCGGTCGTCCGGCAAGAATGATGAGATCAGATGGTTGTAGTCCGCCCATTCGACTGTCCAGAGCATGAATTCCAGTTGCAATACCGGACAAACCTCCATCGCGCTGATAGGCAGCTGCGGCCATGTCGAGAGCAATATTCATTGCATTGCCAAATGTATTGAACCCCGAATTGCTTCCGCCTTTTTCAGCCAATTCAAACAGGCGCCGTTCTGCATCCTCGATCTGCATCGAAGGTGATGCTTCTACCGGAGCATCATAAGCAATATTCACCATGTCTTCGCCGATATTGATCAAGGAGCGCCGCGTTGCGAGTTCATAAATTGACCGGCCATAATCTTCGGCATTGATGATTGTGGTCGCTTCTGCCGCGAGGCGAGCCAGATATTGGGACATTGTCATGTCGCCAACTTTTGCATCAGCAGGTAAGAATGTTTTGATGGTGACCGGGTTGGCAGTCTTGGTAGCCCTTATCATGTCGGACGCCACCTTGTAGATTTCCGCATGCAATGGCTCGAAAAAATGCTCAGGTTTCAGAAAATCCGAAACACGGTAAAAAGCATCGTTGTTAACAAGAATTGCACCCAGAAGTGCCTGCTCGACTTCAATGTTGTGCGGTGCAGACCGGTAAGTCGCATCTGCTTGTCCAATTCTCGGTACTGCTTCCGGCATCGGTTACCTACTATCTCTGAATTTTGTCCCGCACCTTTATTGGCTTCCCGATGAATGCCGGTAAAGGTGTTGACATCGGCAGTTCACGATTCCCCCGTTGTTCACAGGCATAAAAATTTAAAGGCACGAAAACTCTATTTCCCAATTGACAAGAATAACCGATTCGCACGCCAAAATTGGGGCAAACCACGTCCACACCGCCAAAAAAAAGCGCAGAAAAATCCGCGCTTTCAAAATGAACTTGAAGCACTCAAGTTTACTTTTCTTCAGTTTCTTCAGTTTCTTCGGTAACTTCCGATACCTCTGTCTCTGTACCAGCTTCAGTTTCCTCGGTAGTTTCTTCGCCGATTTCCACTTCTTCGGGGTTTTCAAATACTTCAGCCAGATCAATATCGTCAGCTTCAAAATCAACCGCATCATGCTCAAACTGTTCATCGCGTGTGGTCAGGTCTTCACCAGCGGCTTGCCGCTCTGCCTCATCCTCAGATCTTGCAACGTTTACAGTGATTGTCGATTCTACTTCAGGATGAAGAATAATCTGCAATTCATGCAGCCCGATAACTTTGATTGGATTGGGTAAGCTGACGTGGTTCCGGGTTACCTTGAAGCCATTTTCTTCAAGAATGGTTGCAATATCACGGGTTGAAACTGATCCGTAAAGTTGGCCTGTCTGGCCTGCTGAACGAATGATTGTATAAGTTTTACCATTGAGGGTTCCATTGACTTTTTCGGCTTCAGTCATGCGTTCTGCATTGCGTGCCTCCAAATCAGCGCGTTGGGCCTCAAAGCGGGACTTGTTCGATTCGTTTGCGCGCAGTGCCTTGCCTTGGGGTAGTAAAAAATTCCGGGCATAGCCGGATTTCACAGTTACGGTATCGCCCATCTGACCAAGTTTGGCGATGCGCTCAAGCAAAATGACTTCCATGTTTAAAATCCTTTCAGGTTTTGTTTCGGCCACCGGAAGGTGGTGAATTCTGTGAGTTGGAGATGGTTCTCATTACGCCGCCGATCGCAAACAGAAACAGGGGCGCAAAAAAGAAAATTATAATTACGTAGGTGATAATCAGGAAAACGAAACTGGCCGGATTCCTGCGTGCATTGTTGTGTGTCGCGGCTAGCCCAACCATGGCAAACGCCATCAGGAACGTTCCGGCAAAAACAGATGCGATTGACTGCAGTGATCCATCAAGCACAGTAACGGCTGCCAGACTCCCGGCAAGAACCGCCAATCCTATCCGGGGCATGCCCGCGGTAGTCGGAATATCATCTTTTGGGCGCGGCAGGATGCCCGAACTTCTGCAAATAATGGCAGCGAACTGCAAGTTGACGATATGAACGATCAGCCAAATTCCGGAGAACATAAATGGCAAAAGCCTGAAAACAGACTCTGTAACCATTGCAAGCTCTTCGTCAGTCAAGGGAGTTGGTGGCGGATTCTGTGCCAAAAATTCCTTTATTCCCTCAGACAATTCCGGCAGTTTTGCATAGGAACTGTAGTCCATGACATAGCCAACGGCGACAATTGCAATGGACAAGATAAGAGCCAGATTAAAAAGCAGCCTTGAAAGGGGGTACCACTCCATACTGCCATCATTGGTCTCCTGGGCCAGATTGGCCTGGTGTCCGATGATCGAAGCAGGAATTGTTATTGCCAGTCCGACAATGATTGCGGCTTCCGGAGAAATGGCCGCAGCTGCAATTACAATTGCAGCAATTGAAGC
>JBPCWL010000151.1:0-10625 GCA_051009575.1 Rhizobiaceae bacterium | reverse complement strand
GATGACCACCATTTCGACACACTTTGAATATGCGCAAATTTCGCCAATTTTGGTAAAACTTACATCACTGGCCTTACAAATGGATTTGCTCCATGGCATGCAAGAGGTCAGCGGTTCGATTCCGCTTAGCTCCACTAATTTCCAAAGCCCTTTTCAATATGTTTTAGAGGCTTCTAAACAGTTTTCTTAAAGTATTTTCTTATCCAGTCGCCCATCTGCAAGGGGTCTCCGCTCACCAGAAATTGTGACCAAATGCGGGGAAACGGGGAAAATCGGGCATTCCCCGAGTTGGTACAATGTCCGTTTCGAACCCTTTGCAGACCTTTACCACTTAATCTCAGCCGATGTCTGCTTAGGTGAATTATAAAAGTAAAACGGATAGAAGAGTGTATGGCTGCCAAAGGCCGGGAGCGGAGACTCAAAATTCACCATCAATTATTAAAAATGCATGTTACTCGCCGTTCATTGTTGTTCACCGACTGAACAGCAGTTTGTACTAATTCACTTGACCAATCGGATCTGACCGTCTTTTCCTTCGATGCCCTCAGGAACTGGAATATCCGACGCACCGTAATTTGAGTTGATTTCCAACATAGGACCAGAATCAACCACAACCTCGTTGGCAATGATTGCCGTCCAATTTGAAGCCTGCCCTAGACGGCTACCCTTCTCGACAAGTAGTTTTCCCTTCGGAAGATATACGGTTCCTTCAAATTTCTCTGCATCTTTACTGCTAATTGCAAACAATCGTCCTGTGGTTGCAGAGCGTTGTTCGAAAAAGAGTATGCCGGCCATTGGCCCTGTTTTTGGTGCAGACAAGTTAACCTGAGTGCTCGCGCAAAACTCAAAGAACGATTTATTTCCCTCGAAAAAGAACCCAACATTTTGTCCAGTCATTGTGGCATTCGAACACAAATAGAATGGGCCATCCTTTATTATATATATTCCCGACATGAACGTAACATTAGCTTTGCCACCTATGTCTATTCCACCACAATATGTCCCTGGTTGGAGGGTTATGTTCCCACTGGTAACGAAGTAGTTCTTCTTCACGCATGTACCTGAAACAGGTTCAGCACGGTCAATTAATGGATCTGGAATAGCTGGGGCATCCACAACTGGTTTTGTTTTATAGCTAGCTTCTGGACCACTGTATCCACCACTTGAATAGACAGACGATCCGTTGATTTGCGACTTCATGTCTGTACTGATACTGCGCGAGTGGGCAGAATTTGAATAAATTGCGCAATTGTTCGCAGTTATAGATGAAGCCCTAGTAACTGAGAGTGTATCGCTTTTTGTGTTATTCAGAGCGATTACGCAAACATTTTCTTCACCCGCACGTGCTGCAGTTGTAGTCACCTTCAAAGGCAGTACGTTGTTAGTTAAATGTTGAATAAGCATCGGCGACCAAATCAGCGATGCATTTATAGTCACCTGGGTTTGATCATCAGATATTTTTGTTTCAATTGTGAGGTTTTTTGCAATTTCCGAAGCTGCAGTAATCCCCAAATTTGAATAAACATAGGTCTCAGCAACTTCGTCGACATCCGCATCCGACAAGTTTGAACCTGCCTGTTCTTTAGATGTTGCCAGTGCAGCAGCGTCTATGGCTTGTTGAAGGCTGGATCTTTTGTTGTAAACCATGGTGTAATCAACGGCTACACCAGCAGACATAATCAACGGCAGCGCTAATATTCCTACCGACACCGCGATATTTCCCTTAAGGCAAGATTGAAATTTTTTGAATACTCTGACCAAAATTGGACGTCCCTGTTCTGAACGATTTGAATTTTTACATAATGCCTCTAAAAACTAGGTAAAAATTAGCGCGAAAATTCCTCGCCTCGGTTAACTCATTATTCATTACAATTTTGTGCTCAGGGTGAAGCCATCGAGCTTAATCCATGGTGGTGTTTGACAGAAAAAAGTATTGACATTGCTTTAACGGTTTATTGGTGCCCGCAGAACTGAGCGCACCAAATCACTGGAATGTGATGTTGTGTGATGCATTGCACGGATGCGATGCGGTGCTTCGAATAAATTTGGTTTCCTAGGCGGTGAGGAATCCCCCTCTCCGCCCACCATCTAGAAGGAGACCAAAAAATGAGTAAGGAAAAATTCAAACTCATTTGCGGTGTTGCTTTAGCGACAGGAATGTTGGCAGGCAACGCTCATGCACAAAAGGGGCCGGTTCTCACATCTGGAGATGCGGTTATAACCGGATTTTCAGGAACGGCCCCGTTATCTCCAACCGACCCGACGCCGATCATCAATCTTGATGGCCCATCAGCTCAGGTCATGTCACTGGCCGCGAGACCGGCGTCGCCTACAGGTGCAGTCGTTACGCTGCCTGTCTACTGGCAGTTCACTGCCCGACAGGTTGGCCAGGTATTCGCGATCGCCCTTGACGATGGAACCAACGGCACAGCACCGAATATCTATCTTGGCGCGACTTCACTTTTCGGCCTCAACATTGTCGAAGCAAGCGGAGAAGAACGCCTGGAGTTCGGGGAACCCGGAGCCACCTTTATGGATGGCCAGTTTGGCCCCGGTGGTACAGCTGGTTCGATCTGGCGAATCGACGGCGAAACCGGTGAAATAAGCGAGTTCGCCAGGCTTCCCGGAAACTCTGGAGCCGGTGTTGGTGATGTTGTTTTTGATCCCAAAAGCCGTAACTTTTATGCGACAGATCTTGATAGCGGAATGATCTATCAGGTTTCCGAGAACGGCACGATAACTGGCGTTTTCGATCATGGTGTAAACGGTCGGGTCAATGCCGGTCTTGCATCTGTAGGTGACGATGGCAGTTTGCTTGACATCACTGATCCCGCTTTTGATACCAGCGATCCTAGCACATGGGCTTATACCCAGTCAGAAAGGCGTGTCTGGGGTCTAGCTGTCAATAACGGCAGATTGTATTATTCCACGGAAAATGAACCGCAGGTGTGGTCCGTTGGTCTGTTGGCAGACGGCAGCTTTGCCGGAGATGCCAAACTGGAATTCAATATTACTGGCTTGATCAGCACCGGACCTGTTACCGACATGCTGTTCGATGGCTCTGGACGCATTTACCTGGCACAAAGAGGGCCGCAAAAAGCAAGTTTCAATTTCTCAGAGTTTGCTGAGCCCAACCGGGCCAGTGTCCTGCGTTTTGTGCCTTCAAGCACAGTCGAAAACGCCTGGGAGCCCGATCCTGATTACTATGCCATTGGCATGCCATCGGATCATGATGCTTCCAACGGCGGAATTTCGACAAGTGCCGACAAGGCTGGAAAATGTAGTGGCACATTATGGACAACCGGCGGAAGATTGGTTTCCAACTCCGGTTTACCTGAAACTCCCGCAGACGTGCATGGTCTTCAGGGCAATTCCATTGCATTGATCCGTCCCGAAAATGTGCCGCCCGTGGCTTCCTATTTCGTGGATTACGATAGCCAGTTCGAAGATTCTTATAAGGCAGGCCATATGGGAGATGTTGAAGCCTTCCAACCCTGTTTACAAAAGGCTGAATATCAGTACCCACCGGGATACTTCCCTCCGGGGGACTCGGCTCCGCCGGATTGGCCACCGGTGTTTCCGCCACCTGAAAGGCCTTTTGAAACCAACCTGCGTCTCACTAAAACTGCATCGCCAAAAAGCTGTTTGCCAATGTTTGGCGGCTGGTCATGTCAGTTCTCAGTCCGCGTGCGCAACACAGGACCAGACGCCTATTTTGGCGATATTCTTGTCAATGACACTGTTCCCGGCGCACCTGCTGGCATGTTCTTTGGTGTCGGGCCGGTACCGCCCTGGTCATGCTGGACAACCAGCCCTTCAGACCTGACTTGCTGGAGACCTGGAGTCCTTATGAATCCTGGCCAATATGTTGAGCTAAAGGTAAATGTCTGGTTGCCAATCACTTACGATAGATGCAGGCTGCGAAACATTGCGGAAATCGAATGGGCTCCAGGCGGAACCCAATGGAATACCAATCCGGATGACGACCGTGATGGCGCATCAGCTGTACTTCCCCTCGATGAATGTACGCCAACCCATCTACCTGTTGGGTCAGTTATACATCGTCCCGAAGGTTCAGTTGTTCACCGCCCAATCGGCTCCGTTGTTCACCGCCCAATCGGCTCCGTAGTACACAGGCCAGTCGGTTCCGTCGTGCACAGGCCAAAGGGATCGATCGTCCATAGGCCAATCGGCTCCGTAGTACACAGACCGAAGGGTTCGATCGTACACAAACCAGTTGGCTCAGTGGTTCACAGGCCAAAGGGATCGATCGTACACAAGCCAGTTGGTTCAGTGATTCACAAACCCAAAGGCTCTGTCGTACACAAGCCGAAAGGTTCGGTCGTTCACCTTCCAAAAGGATCAAACGTCCATAGACCACAAGGCTCAGTCATCCTGCGTCAGAACCATTCCCCGGTTCTTCGTTTAAAGAACAACAGGATCAAGCTGTACTAGCCAAACCAACGTGGCTCACCGGCTTCAACCGGTGGGCCGCAGCATGTTGAATTAATGCACACAAGGAGCTTGAATATGACCATGCCAAACACGATTGATTCAGAGCGTGGTTTTTTTCCAACCCGTTTGGCAGCGACTACCGTAATTCTGATCGCCGCGGTTCTGATTGTGCTTCTGACATCGCGCACTGCTGCGAACACGGAGGGCGGCGAGCCCAAACTCACTACCAACCAAAGCATGATCGAAAATCAGATGTCCGGAAAAAGGCTCCAGATCAAAAACGTTCAGGACGCATTTCAATTCGTTTTTTCAAAGCTGCCCGAGAGGGTTTTTGTATACCCCACCGAAAACTACTACTACTTCACCTTTCCAGCCGATGGTGTGGTTTACGCAGGCAACCTGCGCCTAGCCGCACAGGACCGTGATAAGGGAATCATCCATTTTGCCGCCTTCAGACAGGCCAACCAGACCAGTAAAGCGGGTGAAATGATGTATCGGCCAATGACTGCCGAGGATGGTGTCAAAGTCGATAAACTCTCATCGTTTCTTTACCGGGTGACCTACCGGAGCAAGTCCGTTGAATTTGAACTAAACGACGTTTCCGCAGTTAAACCACCCGATAAAATCATCACAAGTGGTGAAAAGTATCTCGGACTAGCAGCAGATGAATCCGGAATCCGCTTCTTCCTGTTTTACAATGAGAAGCATAAGTTATTTGCATATGTCCTGGATGAGACAGTTGATGTACTTGATCAATTCGTCGAAATCGAAAACACCACTGGAAGTATGCTGGTCGGCGAACGGACGGGTTTTGTGCTTTACAATCATCATTACCTTGACCGCCGGGTGTTGATTGGCGTGCATGGCGCCAACACGATCGTCAATAACTACTTCGATGGTCCCGCTGACCAGTTGCCTGAAAATCACATAATGGAGGACAACCTCCGCAAGGCCATTGAGGACTCGGATCCTGGTGTCAAAGGCATGCTTGATACTTTCGGTTATTTCAAAAACGGCCTCGGCCGTTACCTGATATCCCCCTATGCCCAATATCTGTCGCTGGATGAACTCGCAGGCTATGATCAGTGCGCCAGTAACGAGAATTTGCCACCGGAAATCTACGACGCGTGCTTCCATGCAGGTGAAGAATAACCTACTTTCGGTTTGGCGTAATCTGGTGGCGGTTTTTCGCCTGAACGGCGGCTTCGAACCCATAGAAGACATTCGAGATTTGTCATGGAATGGACAATTGATACCTTTAAGAAGGCCCGCTTTTGAGAAATTCCCAATTGATTTTTTCAATCACCCGAATGTCCGCTGTGGGCCGGAAGTGAACCTATCTGCAAGTTGTTCCATTGTTTGGGCTCAGAAGACCGGTTTGCGATCCAAGCGGCAAAGCGGCACAAATCGGGAAAGAAACGGAACTTCTGCAAGTACAACTGACGCGGATTTGTGCACAGCGTTTGCGTTTAAAAAACTGAATCACGGTTCTTCCAAAGAGACAAAACTAAGACAAAAATATTACTCCCTAAGTTTAATTTCGCTCACAATCATATTTCCTATACTGCGCCAAATATTGAACAACGGACCTCTCACCGGCAGCTCATGCTACTCCGGTGCTGTCAGCAACCCGGCCAGTTTATCCATTGAGGATGACTGGCATTTTTCTAGCACTTGTTAACTGAGGAGGCACGGTCGTGTCGGAGCCGACAACAACTTCCCTATCAGAAATTCGGGACAGGGTGGTCTTTCACGATGACGCTCAGATAATGGAAGTCAGTTTTGCTGATCTCAATCTGGCAACGTCGATGGATGTAAACACCTTTTATGATCATATAGAAGAACGGATCGCAGAGACTGGAGAAAACCAATGGTTCTTTCTGGTCAACTATTGCAATGCCATAATCGACCAGTCTGCCTGGTTCGCATTTTCACGTCGCGGAAAGGAACTGAATAAAGCCCACTCAATGGGGAGTGTGCGATTTGACGCTTCTGAAACTACACGAAAACAAATTGAACGTGATGCAAACACAGAAGCATTCGATCCAAACCTGTTCTATGACCGCGAAAGTGCGATTGAGCGTATTCGTTCGTTTACCTCAAAAAGGAAATCAAAGATCGAACACAAGCCGAATTTCAGCAGATCTGATTTAAAATGGCGGGTTGAGTTTTGGGTTGATGATCAAATAATGTTTGTGGACTTTTCGAATATGTCTTTCGAACAATCTCGCGATGTGAATGACGTTTATGATTTTATGGAAGACAGGTTAAGTGAGCATAGTCAAAAATGGTACTTCTTGATCAATTATGAAGGCACGCGTATTCAGTCACCTGCCTGGGTTCAGTATGCGGCTCGTGGGAAGTCGTTAAACAAGAAGTTTTCGTTGGGATCGGTGCGATATGCACCCGGTTCTGAAACTGAGACCGATATTCGACTTCGAGCGGAAAGTCAGGGATTTCGACCAAATATCCGAAACACCCGTGAAGAGGCATTGCAGCTGATCAATGAGATGAAATTTGCGGATTCCTTGATCGGGAAATAGTGTCACGTTCAGGAGCCGGAAGTAGCCCGGCCTCTTGTTCGAGTGTCTTTTACCTAAATCGATAAAAATCATCAGTAAACGGACTTATCCGCCGGTAATGAACTAACAAATCTCAAAGCCACGAAACGGCCCTTAGCGAACATTGAACGAATTTGCTATGAACTACCGCTTCGAGCCCGTAGCTGGCATCTAAATTTCATCCTTGCAAGTCAGTTTTGTACCAATAGCGGTAGGCGTTATAGCCAGAAATTCCTTGTTAAGTTATACTGGATAGCCAGACAATGGAATTCCGTCCGAGTTAGTGAATGTGTTTTATTCTGCCAGCGATCAAGTAATAAATTTTGAAGTAGATTTATGATGGTAATGTTGAAGGACCGGTATGATAACCCTTTGAGTACCCAGTCTAATGCAGCGCGGGATTGTTATGTAAAGGGCGTGGATCTGTTGATCGGTGGCGATGCTGGTGTTGAAGCGGCGCTGAAAGAAGCCATTTCCTACGACAAAGATTTTGCCTTGGCACATCTGGCCTTGGCTCGTGCTAAACAGGGGTTGGGCAAAGCCAAGGAAGTAGCGGAACCTCTCTCCTGTGCAAGGGAATTGGTGGATAGTGTCAGTAATCGCGAGGCTTCGGCAATAGACGCCCTAACTCCTTTGCTGCAAGGTAAAGCTGCTGAAGCTTATCCCAAGATCCGTGCACATGTGGCTGAGTTCCCCAGAGATGTCTTGCTGGCCCAGACCTGCACCAGTGTATTCGGTTTGATTGGTTTTTCTGGCCTCCCGGGACGGGAAGCCGAGCAATTGGCCTATACGACATTTCTTCAACCCTACTACGGGGATGACTGGTGGTTTCTGTGCCAGCATGCCTTTGCTCAGATGGAGGTAGGTCAGTTGGAACCGGCTCGTAAAAACATAGAGCGGTCGCTGGAACTTGATCCGACACCGGCTCATAGCGTTCATGTGATGGCGCATCTTCACTACGAGCGCGGTGAAACACAGGAAGGTCTTGGCATGCTCACCAGCTACCAGACGAACCTAGACCGAAATGCCCAGATGCATTGCCATGTCTCTTGGCATGTAGGCCTTTGGGCGTTGGAAACTGGAGATACTGAAACTATGTGGCGGGTAATTGACCATGACATATCGCCTGATCATTCTGCCGGCCCGCCAATTAACATCTTGACTGATTGTGTTGCACTTCTGACCCGGGCAGAATTGAAAGGAGTTGAGGTGCCAAAAGCGCATTGGCGGCGGCTGAGTGCTTATGCCAGCGAACGTTTTCCCACGCCGGGCATTGCATTTGCTGATGTACATGCGGCGCTTGCCCATGCGATGGCGGGAGAGGGCGAAGGGCTCGAGAAGATAATTAAGGATGCGAGAGGCCCGGCGCTTGAAACTGTCCGCTCCCTGTCAGAAGCTTTCGGGGCTTATGCGAAACAACAGTGGCAGGAGGCAGTCAACGGATTCGTTTCCGTCATGGCAGAACACGAACGGATTGGCGGCAGCCGGGCTCAGCGCGATCTGATCGAATATGCCCTGACCGGCGCACTCTTACGTCTTGGAAAAACAGAGGAAGCACACCACCTGCTCGCTATCCGCCGACCCCATATATCCATTGAAGGGGCGGTTGCTGGGTTGAGCTAATACAAACATTGGAGGGAAGATTGCTTAATGCCAGAAACAGATATTCAGGATTATTTTTCGAATGTCTTACTAGTCCGCTTAGCCGCCGTTTAAACCCAACCTGCGGCTTGGAATTCGCTCAATAGTTGCAATGAGCCCGTGATTACGGGTTCCCCAACAAACGCTAAAGGCAGCTTTTTGCTAAAAAGCGGAAGATTGTCAAAACGAGGCAATTAACTCGCTGGCGGTTTATAACCTTTTAGTCCGACACCGGCTTTTTTCATTGCCTCTTGTGCTTCGCCAGAAGTTAGGAGCTTAGTGGTTGCGCCCCCTGAAAAAGCACCTGAGGCACCTAAGGCCATTGAACATCCCGCAGCCGTCTCGTCGTCGGGTGCTTCTATAATCGCAACAATGTCCTCACTTCCGAAACAGAAAAACATTGTGTGTAGATTCCCGCCCATAGATTCAACAAGTGCACGACCTGCGGCTTCGCGATCTTGCGGATTTTCAACCATCGCCTTGATAGCGTCGGTGCTGTATCGACCTTGAAACATGTAATGTGGCATAATTTACTCCTCCCGTTTCCTAAATTATGAGTTTACCAGTTTTGGTGCCAAATTGGAATCTGAAGGTCCGCTCGGCTAGTGGTGCGTTTTTTGAGGGATATGAGCCAAGGGTCCACTTTGTCCGCATTGCAGTCATACAACCAGTTCAGACGGCCACAAATTCGGCCAACGACTGCTTTAAACCCTGAGACGACTTAAACTTTTCGTCGTAGATTGGAATGCTCTTAGATGGCGGGCAAGGACATTGCTGATCCAAACTCGTTATCCGCAATCGCTATTCAGGTATTCCGGCTTTCCTAAGTCCGTCTGCCAACCGGAGTATCGCTTTGGTGTCGCTTCGATTGTTTTGAACACGCCTGACATATTCAGAAACAGTGTAACCAGGACTTAACAGCAAAAGTGTTTTTGCTGCATTCGTGGCCTGTTCCCGTGTACCTACTTCTCCCAATGCCCGCACCAAGCTTTCATAGCATCGCACGTCTTTAGGTGAGCGTTCAAGGCAGTCCATTGCTGCATTCTTCGACTCCTCAAAGCGGCACAACATTGAAAGCGCATGCACAATATCTTCAATGTCAATCAACAGGGGATCAGGTTCTTCCAGTTAGAACTTCTTACCGCTTTTGGATTGCTGGGCCAAAAGTCTCAAAGTGGATTCGCTCGGCACAGACACCGGATTGTTCAAGACTTTCTTGAATTTCAGCCATGAATCCAGTTGGCCCACACAGGAAATAGTGAGCCTCCACGGATTGAACCAGGTCCTCAATAATGCGACCCGAGATGCGCCCCTTGCTGTGATAATCCATTCCAAGATCATCACCTGCTCCTGGTTGGCTATAGGCAATATGAGTAACGACATTCTTATGTTTGCTGGCGATTTGCTCCACCTCTACTGCCAATGAGTGGTATTGGCTATTCTTCGCGCCGTGGATGAACCAAACTGGGCGGGTCGACTTTTCCATTGTGATTGCCCGTAAAATACTCACCATGGGCGTCACTCCCACTCCAGCACTAACCAAGACAAGCGGGCAAATATTGCAAGTCATCATGAAATCACCTGACGGTCTCCGGCTTTCAATAATGTCCCCAGGTTCAACATTATCGTGTAAGTGCCGTGAGACTAATCCTTCCGGCTCGCGCTTCACGGATATCCTGTACTTGTCATCACGCGGTGAACTTGACAGCGAATAGGTCCTGCGAACGGGTTCTTCCTGGCCGGGAACGGACAATTCTATGGGAAGATGTTGACCTGGCTCAAATCCAGCGAGTGGTCCCCCATCCCGAGCCTCGAATGCAAAGGAGGTGACATCGCTGCTTTCTTGTGTTTTTTCAACCAATCGCAGAGAACGCACTGAGTCTGCGTCAGCTTCCCAACGCAGACTTATTGATGAAGTGGTTTCGATTATTTCCTCAATTTCCACACTAACCAAGCGCTGCGCGCCAG
>JBPCWL010000150.1:0-6026 GCA_051009575.1 Rhizobiaceae bacterium | reverse complement strand
GTCGTAATGTTCACAGACGGTATCAGCACCGGCGACTACAGGGTCAACGCTCTTGCCGATATAATCTCAAGGGAAAGATCCGAGATAACAAGTACCTATATAAACAATCTCTACCAAACAATGAATGTCATGGTCGGGCGCAGCTCGTTCATGAACATGCGGATTTCCTTTATCCGTTTCGACGAGCTCGATGACGCGCACTATGTCCTGTGGTCGTGCGCACTTGGGAATGTTGCCAGTGCTTTAACAGACGCCGATCTTGGCCAATCCAGAGATTTATTGCCAATAATGCCCGATAACGGAAAGATGATCCTTTTAGAAACAGCTCACGTCCATGAGCGCCCGTTCAAGTTTCTCTGGGGTAGCGATATGATCATCATGGACAACTATGTCTTCACGCATCCACGGGTCTACGATAATATCAACATGGACAAGTGCTGACACTGCCTCGAACTGCATTCCGAACGGCAGAGAAACTAAACATAATGGAATTGTTAACTGGCGGCGTTCAAGCCGCCTATTTTATTGTTGACGACTATTCGCGACAGCAAAACTGACGCCAACATTAGGCTTCTCGGGTGTTCCGTTGCGCAAACTACTCCAGCATAGGTGAAGTCGGCAAACAGTGGATAAAATCCATGGCCTCAAAAGGTCTAATCCACCACTCAATCATAATCGCTTCCGACCCGCGAAGGCCGGTATGCTTATGCCTTAAATTTCTCAAACACCTACACGCGAGATACGGTCTGTCTAATTTCATTGTACTGCACAATCGCACCGGGTCTTAATATTCCCAGCGCAATTAAGTAACTTTTCGCCGGAATTCCGCCGCATTTCGTGATTTTTGCGACACTCGATCCCCGTTCTTATTAAGTAAATATTCGCTTATTACCCTTAGTGGCACCTGAGTCGCCAACCAAGTAGCTATTACCCTAGATTGATATTTTTTCAGAAACAAACGGCCTTTTGTTTTATAAAAATAGGCAAAATTCAACTAAATCGAGGCAATTCAACGACTCTTTAGCCCCATTCCTGCCACGTTCTGGGGCTATTTTTGGGCGCTACGAAGATCTGGCTCCGGCTGCTCGGACCAAAAGAGGAATTCGTTATGCGCAAGGATTTGGGGAAAGTGGATTGGAGCGGTATTCTCCGCTCGAAAGACGTCTGGAACAGCAAGAAAGAGTTTCTTGTGGCCGAAGGCGGGTCGCTGACGATCCTGACCCTTTTTCTAATTATGATGATCTTTATGGCCTCTGGGTTCGCGGTGGATGTCATGCGCTACGATAGGGAACGGGCCAAATTGCAGTACGCGCTGGATCGTGCCGTGCTTGCGGCTGCCGACCTTGATCAGGACCTATGCCCAAAAGACGTCGTTGAAGATTTTCTCCGCAAGGACGGTCTGGAACACTACCTTCTTTCAGACAGTATCAAGGTAACACCGGACGTTTGCGGGTCAACTTCGGCAACGATCGAAGGATACCGTAAGGTCGAAGCCACCGCAGAGATGAATGTCGAAACACATTTCATGAGATGGTCTGGCGTCGAAGCAATCAGGACGGTTGCAACAAGCGTCGCCGAAGAAAGCATCGATGATGTGGAAATTTCGCTCGTTCTCGACGTTTCCGGCTCCATGAACAGTTACAATCGAATTGATAACCTCAAGGTTGCTGCGAAAAACTTTGTGAAAGAGATGGCCGACAAGACAGAAGACGGCAAACTGTCAATCTCGATTATTCCATACGCGACCCAAGTTGCCCTGCCCGATTTTCTGATGGATCAGTTGAGCACTTATGGTGAAAACCCGCACGCAAATTGCATTAACTTCTCAGAAGCTGATTTTGCCACGATGACTTATGATTTCGGGCCAGTCAGGCCTCGAACCATGCATTTTACGTATGACAAAACATATGATCAGCGACCCGACAATGACATTGTCTATAAAGAGGTTTGCGATCGGCGGACGAACAGGGAAATGTCAGTTCTTCAAAAGGATCCTGATGTTCTGAAAGCGCATATCGAGAGTTTTGAAGCCCAGGGAAACACGTCCATCGACTATGGCTTGAAGTGGGGTCTCACCCTGCTTGATGAAAGTTTCCGGCCCGTTATTGCCAACCTGGCCGGTACTCATGTTCCCGCAGAATTCGCAACCAGACCGCACGGATATTCAGCGGGCAAGTCCATGAAAGTCGTTGTTTTGATGACGGATGGTAACAGCACCTCCGACTACAAGGTCAACTCGCCATACCGGAGTGGACCTTCCATACTTTGGTGGAATGGCAGCAAAGAGATCTACTCGACCTATGATGGGAACCGAGAGCAGTACTACTGGCATAATGTGGACATAAACGAGTGGGATTCGGAACAAAGATGGTACTGGGTCCGTGAAAAGTGGCAAGACAGCCCGTACGGAAATGAAAGTTTTAGGGTCACGCGCTGCACCTACTTCGACAACGGAAGATGTTACAGTTACGACTATGAAACAACCGAAGAGCGTACTGTCGTTGACAGCTCGGGGAATCCGGCGGTCTCGGTTAACTTGACATGGCCCGAAGTTTTTGAAGCAAGCACCCGCAGATTTCTTCGTGATCTGTTCCGCGAAGCATTGGGAACGAGTGTCGGGGACAGTTGGTATGACAACTCTGTCACCAGGACAAAAGGATATCAGAAAGATCCACGCATTCTGGCTCTTTGCGAGGAAGCCAAAGAAAAGAACATCGTAATCTTTTCAGTCGCCTTTGAAGCCCCAGACGGCGGCAAGGCAATTCTTAAAGCATGTCAAAGCGACGATGGCGCATATTACGAGGCGACAGGTGAGGAAATTGTAGATGTTTTTGCCTCTATCGGGTCTTCGATCCGCAATCTGAGGCTGACACAATGATTAAGAAACTATTTGAGCGGGCAAGACGTTTTCGCCGGGGCGAAGGCGGCAATCCTACCATTGAGCTCATGCTGATCTTTCCCGCCTTCATGTGGTTGACGTATTCAGGTGTTGAAATTGGCATTCTAGCCTTCAATCACGCAAACCTCGAGCGCGCTTTGGACGAGACGATCAGAGATGTTCGACTAAACCACCTTGAAAAGTATACAACAAATACAGAGCAAGGATGGACGCATGATTTGCTCAAATCGATTGTCTGCGAAAAAGCTTCGTTCATACCGGATTGTGACGAAAACCTCGCGCTGGAAATGACTCGGATTGATCCGTACGTCGGCAACTCGCTCAACGCCGATCCATATTGCGTAGACACACCTGAGGAGATTCGACCTTCTCAAACCTTTAGCCCGGGCGCATCGAACGAGTTGATGATCATTCGAGCCTGCGTAGAGATAAACCCTCTTTGGACTTTTTCTGAGTTGGGCCAATTGGCAGAAAAGGATCCCGACGGCCAATACGAACTGCATGCAACAACGGTATTTGTCCATGAACCGACCTAAACGCCCTTGGCCACGGTGGGTGTCCTCGTTTTTCAAGCGCGTTGCGAAAAACGAAGACGGAATAATGACCGTAGAAGCCCTAATTGTTCTGCCACTTCTTTTCTGGTCGATTTGGGCTTCGTACAACTTTTTCGATGGTTACCGTCAGAGCGCGCGAAACCTGAAGGCAACCTATGCCTTGGCGGACATCATCTCGCGGGAACGTAGCACCGTGAACAATGCGTATATCGACACGCTCTATGACATAGCGCAGGCAATGGTCGCTCAACGTTCGGACATGAGTATGAGGGTAACTTTTGTCCGGTTCGATGAACCAGACGACGCTCATTACGTTCTGTGGTCATGCGTTCGGGGGGATGACGCGGTCAAACTGACGGATGCCAGCATAAGTCAAATCAAGGACAGACTGCCAGTGATGCCAGACAACGGCAAAATGATCCTTGTCGAAACCAACAACACTTATCGGCGCCCATACAGGTTTCTGTGGGGAAGTAACGAGCTTCTGATGGAAAATTTTGTATTCACGCATCCCCGGGTTTACGACAACATCAATTCTGACGGCTGTTAGCCTCGTCGCGTTCTGCCATCATGGCAGTAAGAACTTCGGACATGAACTTGGTCTGTGAGGCCGCGGTAACGCCGCCCACCCCTATACGTCGGCCAATACGCCACCACAGACCCGGTGCCCATGATCGGGCATCCGGTTTTTTTGTCCGGATAAGGAAACCATTGGAGGGTTTGAACGCGAAAACGCCTCGGTCCAGTGCTTCAATCTCTTCGACTACTGCAATTACGTCTCCGGCACTTGTTCGAAGCACTTCTTTTGTCAGCTCCAAACGATCCAAGGTCGCGATCCACAGCCCGCGCGCCAACCATAATGAACCGGCCCCCGTCACAATCAGAAACAGTTGCCAGCCAAGTGCTGGAGGTGAAACCAGAGCTACATAAATGACAAGCGTCCCGACGACCGTAAGCATCCCAACCCCAATCCAACGTCGGGGCGCAGATGCTTCGACAACGGCCAGTATTTCGTCCTGCATTGAGTGCTCCTGTCTGATCCGATCCTCCATACCGTTGTTAATGGATAAGAGAAAGGTAATTGGCCCAGAGTTGGACCTAATTATTTTCGCACATTGACGGTTCTTTTCCTGTGATTGACCAAAGAGCGGCACCTTTTACATATGAATAATCATTTTGGAGGTTTTCATGTCGCTCAGACCCACCATTGAAACCCGCATGGCCGTTCCGACTCTTGAAGGTGCAGGTGTAAAATTACATCGGGCGTTCGGATTTACAGAGCCAGAGGAACTGGATCCTTTTCTTCTGTTTGATGACTTTCGCAATGAACGGCCAGTAGATTATCAGGCTGGCTTTCCCTGGCACCCGCATCGGGGAATTGAAACGATAACCTATGTTTTGTCCGGCACCGTCGAACACAGCGACTCTCTTGGCAACAACGGCAAACTGGGGGCTGGTGATGTTCAGTGGATGACTGCGGGTTCCGGAATTCTGCATCAGGAAATGCCCAAAGGCAGCCCTACCGGCCAGATGCATGGATTCCAACTTTGGGGCAACCTGCCGTCCGACAAAAAAATGACATCGCCCAGGTATCAGGACGTACAAAGCACTGATATTCCAGAGGTTACAGATGATGATGGAACCTCTGTCCGGATAATCGTTGGTAAATTCTGGGGACGCTCTGGACCTGTCGACGGGATAGCGGCGGACCCGCAGTATCTGGATATTTCTGTTCCGGCCGGCGTCAAAAAGACCTTTCACATAGACACCTACCGTCGTGCCTTCGCGTATGTGTTTGAAGGTCAGGCCGCCTTTGCTGACGCATCACAGCCAAGCGGTGTATTGCTTGAAAAGGAAGTGGCAGGTCAAGAAGTCAATATTCGCGACATGTCAGGCGACCGAACGCTTGTGCGCTTTGGCACCGGGGACGAGATTACAGTTCAGGCCGGGCCCGATGGTGTGCGATTTCTTCTGATCTCAGGCGCGCCGATAAACGAACCTGTGGCCTGGCATGGCCCAATCGTGATGAACACGCGGGAAGAGTTAGAGCAAGCATTCCATGACTTGCGAAATGGCAGCTTCATCCGTCCTGCACACTAGACACAAACCTCGATGTCCTGCCATTTTCCCATTGGCAGACATCACGCAGACACCGCTTTGCGTACCATGTTCCAGTAAATGGTCTCTACTTCATCCAGGGACAAACGGCCGCCGGCGCGATACCAGGTCATTACACCATTTAGCATTGCGATCACCGCAAGTGTCGCAATCTTGGTATCCCGGACACGGAAAATTCCGGCCTTTTGACCGTCGCGCAATATGCTTTCAAGGGAATCTTCATACGTCTTTCGAAGTTTCTCAATCTCTGAAAAATTCTCGGGCGTCAGATTTCGAAGTTCCATATAGGCAATGAATACTTCGTCCGGCCGTTCCAGATGGAACCGAATGTGAAACCCCACGAACTGATGCAATTCGTCTGAAGGATTATCAATTCTTTCCAAATCTTTACGTGCCTGGAGCAGCTCTGTCATGTGGTCACGCATAAGGCGGAACAACAGGCTTTGCTTGTCTGG
>JBPCWL010000149.1:0-6410 GCA_051009575.1 Rhizobiaceae bacterium | reverse complement strand
AAATCTTTGGTCAACCCATGGCCGCCCTCTACAAGAAAGGTGGTTCAGGTGCGGTGGCACAGGCTTATGTGCAAAAAAGGGCTGCAGACGGCTACAACATATTTATGGACACGACAACAACCGCGATTGTTCTATCCCGCGGTAAGGTGCCATTCACCGAAGATGACTGGGTCGGCGTCATACGCATGCAGGTCGATCCTCAAGGTATCGCTGTTAGAGCTGATTCACCATGGAAGTCATTTGGCGACCTGGTAGCGCACATCAAAAAGAATCCAGGGACTGTTCGTTGGACAGGGGCGCATTCCGTCGGTATGGATCCCTATACCGTAGACCTCTTGCTCGCATCAGCTGGTTTAAAGCAGACCGATATAAAATATGTTCCAGAGCGCGGTGCCTCGAATATGCGGGGTCTGTTGCTTGGTAAGCATGTTGAAGTTGCAACATTAAATCCAGGCGAAGCGCGCGAAGAAGTTGAAGCCGGCAACATCAGAGTACTCGGTATTGCTCACAAAGAACGTATCCAGGCACATCCAGACTGGCCAACATTCAAGGAACAGGGTTTTGATGTGGAAGCCGCAATTTGGCGAGGTGTACTTGTCAAAAAGGGAACACCTGCGTCCGTTATCAAGACAATTCATGATAAGTTTAACGAACTCAGATCAGACGCTGAATTTCAAAAATTCATGAAGGCCAAAGGCGCCCTTGATGGCTATATGGGTGGCACCAAAAATTTTGATGCTTACTTTAAAAAGCAGGTTAAGGATGTGAGAAAGCACTTCGCTAGCAACTAGGTACTTATCGGGAGTATCAAGTATGGCGGAGCCTGGTTCCCAATCAACGAACCTCACCATGCGGGGCGGCGAAATCATCGTCGCCCTGATTCTCCTTGCCTTTTGCGTGGCGGCATGGATTATTTCCGACTCCTTCAAACCCGAAACCGCGATGGTCCGTACGCTGAGTCCCGCCTTTTTTCCAAGAGTTCTTATCGTAGGCATTTCTCTTTGCGCAATCTTTTTGCTAGCGAAAAATCTGATTAAACCCGTATCATCGGAATTGGATTGGGGGCTCTGGTACAAAATTCCCGTTGTTGCTGCGGTGATGTTCTTACAGGTTTTCCTTTTCGAACATATTGGTGCACTTCCGTCCGCATGGATTTGCCTCGTTTTACTCCTCTTGATCACCGGCGTTCGATTGACCACGAGTTTGATCGTCGCCTGTGGTTTTCTGATCTTTGTCTACATCTTTTTCATTTTGGTTCTTCGGGTTCCGCTTCCCATGGAACTTTTTCCAACGTTGAGAAGCTGATAAAATTTGGTAAGTCACTCCCGGGCACGGCAATGTTTGAAAACTGGTTAATTGGTCTTAGTCAACTGGCGCAATGGCAAGTTCTTCTAGCCATTGTCTTAGGTGTTGCCCTTGGAATCGTCGTCGGTGCAATGCCCGGTCTCAGCGGCCCCACGGGTCTGGCACTGATGATACCTTTCACCTATGCGCTGTCTCCTGTTGTCAGTGTAATATTGCTCGTTTCGATCTATCTTGCCGCCGAGTATGGGGGCTCGATTACGGCGATTACAATTAATACACCGGGAACACCATCCGCGGCTGTTACTGGCCAGGACGGGTATCCCATGACCCAGCAGGGTAAAACCGGCCGGGCCCTGAGCCTATCGATAATGTCTTCGGTTTGCGGCGGTCTGTTCAGTACGGTTATGCTGATTTTGTTTTCGATCCCGCTGGCTAAATTTGCGATTGCCTTTGGGCCAGTCCAATATTTTGCTCTCGGAGTGTTTGGGCTCGCAATAATCGCCAGCCTGGTCAGTGGAAACTGGATCAAAGGATTAATCGCCGCATTCATAGGATTGTTCTTGTCGACCATTGGGGCCGATCCGATGACCGGTGCCTTCCGCTACACTTTTGGTCAACCCACGCTTTGGGAAGGTATAGGATTTGTTCCGGCCATGCTCGGGCTTTTTGCAATATCGGAAGTCTTCGTAATTGTTGAATCCGGTATAAAAAACCGGCTGGTGGATAGCGCGCAATTTTCTACTGAGCGCATGCCGTTCACCCAATTCCGGAAACTTTGGAAGTGTCTATTGAGTTCGAGTGTCCTGGGAACAATTGTCGGTGTCGTCCCTGGAGCCGGGGCGGCAATTGGAAGTATTATTGCTTATAATGAAGCAAGACGGTGGTCCAAGACACCTGAGAAATTCGGCAAAGGTATTGACGAAGGAGTCTGTGCGTCAGAAACCGCGAACAACGCGACGGTCGGTGGAGCCCTTGTTCCCATGCTTACTCTGGGTATACCCGGATCCGGTAGTACCGCGATCCTCATGGGCGCACTGATGTTGCACAATGTTGCCCCTGGACCCTTACTGTTTCAGAAAAATCCGGACATCGTTTATGGTATCTTTACGTCACTGCTGCTGGCGAACATTGTCATGCTCTATCTCGGTTTGTACGGTGTGCGTGTCTGGCTGAAAGTAGTTCAGATCCCCCCCTCTATTCTTGCGCCCATGATTTTCGGTGTTGCTTTCCTGGGCGCTTACAGCAATGGCGGAAGTCTTGGCGATATCATCGTTATGTTGGTGATCGGCATAATGGGCTATATCCTGCGCAAATTAAGAATCCCGCTACTGCCGGTTGTAATTGGTCTTGTGCTCGGCGATATCGTCGAAATATCACTGCGGCGTGCACTCATTGTCTCCGACAGCGGTTTCCTCAGCTTCTTTACGGATCCAATCAGCCTGGTGCTAATGATAATGTCGATTGCTTCGATCGCCTATGCAATTCTAAGGGATATCCGAAAACCCCACGACACAAGCCAACAGGCGATCTAGTCTCCGTGTCCTGCACTTGGCTCTCCGAACTCATCAAGTGACAATACTTAGCGAGAGATTGATTTCATGGAATTCTGTCTTGCACAACCAGTCCCCGACATTCCTCATTATTGATAATTTCGATGCTTGAAGATCAACTTGTAGGCATCGAAGCAAATTATTTTTATGAGAAACCTTCACTTAAACTACGCAATTTAACTCTAATACAGGAGAAACATGTTCATGAATTACCAGGATATCTTGTACGAAGTTCGAAAACCTCATGTCGCTTGGATCACACTGAACAGACCGGAAATCGACAATGCCACGACAGGTGACACATTCGTTGAGCTGGCCCACGCCTTTAGAACGGCTGATACGGACACAAAAATAGGTGTCGTGGTGTTAACTGGTGCAGGAGACACACACTTCAATGAAGGAGGGCAGGTCAAACAACACCTCACTAAGCGGCCTGGGACACACAGAGTTCATTTCATGAAGCTTCTGGATTGCGCCACTTCAATGCGAAACTGCGGAAAACCGATTATCGCCGCCGTGAATGGACGGGCTATTGGAAGCGGAAACCAGCTGCAAATGCTTTGCGACTTGTCCATTTCCTCTGATCGGGCCGTATTCGGTCAGCATGGCTCCAAGCGCGCAGGAGCCCCCATGTTCTGGGGATCGACACTCTTGAGTTTCTTCGTTGGTGAACGCAAGGCTCGAGAAATGATTTATCTTTCCAGGGAGTATTCAGCTCAACAGGCACTGGATATGGGACTGATAAATGAGGTTGTCTCCCATGAAAAACTATACGATGAAGTTGAAAACTGGTGTGACGAAGTTCTTGAGATGAGTCCGACATCATTGAGATTCCTGAAGACTTCGATGAACATGAAGAGCGATATGCTCTACCCAGCCCTTTTTCACGCCCGTGAGATTATCGACTTGTTTTCAGATGCACCGGAACGACTGGAGGGAACTTCGGCGTGGGTTGAAGGAAGAAAACCGGATTTCAATCAATTCCGGGTTTAATTCCAATTGGAAAAAAACAATTGCTCTGAGTTATTGTATGAAAGAACGGTTCATTTAATGAAATTGCATTGACGAAAGCACAGAATGCCAATTATTCTCTAAAAATAAGATGGATGGCTGAAGTTGCTCAAATAAAAAAAATTTGGAATTTCATCTTAAAATGCTCTGAATTTAGATAGCTCATAGGACTATCTGAGTTCAAATTATTGAAAACCAATAAGAGCCTGGAATGGGAGGAATTAATGGTTAAGTTGGATGGTTTAAAAATTGCGACTTTCACATCGGTCGTGTGTTTAGTATTTGCTTTGACAACAACAAGTGTTTGGTCTCAATGGGAACCCAGCAAAGAGGTCGAATTAATCGCCCATGTAAAGACATCATCATCGACCTATGCATTTGCTTCGGCAGTTTTTAATGAGATCAAAGCACAAGATTTGCTAAAGAAGGGAGTGAAGCTACGATCAGTGCGCGGCGCTCGTGGCGGCAAGGCAAGGAAATATGTGGGCATTACCAATAAAGGTGATCCTCATGTGCTTCAGGTCCTGACGCCTTCACAAATAAACAATCCAATTCTATCTCAATCTGACGTTGATTTAAGGCTATTCAAACCGGTTGCAATCATGGTCATTACACCTCTGACTTTGGCGGTTCCGGCAAATTCACCTTACAAATCAATGAAGGACATAATCGATGATATTAAAGCCCGACCGGGAAAAGTCATTCACGGTGGTGGTGCATTTGGTAATGTCGCGTCGTTAGTCGGTGAATTGTGGGCGAGGGAAGCTGGGGTAAAGATGCCCTATGCAGCATTTGAAAAGCAGGGAATGCTCGAATTGCTGGGTGGCCATATTGCGTTTGGAATGCACAATCCCGCACAGGTAAACCAGTATGTCAAAGCAGGTAAGCTAAAACTCATCGCCGCTTCCCAGAAACTTGGCAACTATCCAGAAGTCAAAACATTTAAGGAATCTGGTTTCAATTTCAAATACCTTCGCCAGTATCGGGGATGGTGGACGTCCAAAGATGTGTCCGATGATGCAGTGAAATACTACACGGACTTGATGACAAAAGTACGTAACGGTAAGGGTTTCAAGGACTATATTTCCAAAAACAATCTGACCTCAACCTGGATCGTCGGTGCAGAGCTCGATCAGATGCTGAAAAATGAATATGCAAACTATTTGAAGCTGGATACTGAGCTGGGTCTCATTAAAAAGAAGTAACAGCACCAAGGTCGGCAACCTCGAACTGAATATTTCGAGGTTGTTTTGAAAAGCAAGATGGGAATAGTCAAAAAGTTTGTCGGCATATTCGTTGTCGATGACCGCCTGCTGGTCACCTTGTTTGCGATTCTCCTCATCCTGTATGGATTGGGGACATTCCAGATACCGCAAACCGTCAGTGAAGTCATTGTCGGTCCGACAACATTCCCAAGATTGATTGCTGTTTTCGGCCTGATTCTTTGCGCGATATTTTTCTTTCAGAAAGGTATTGAAGTCGTTCGGTTGAATAGTTTTCCAGAACGACTTACTTCCGAGATTGTCGACCTCATTCCCTTATGGATGGCACTGGTTTACGTGCTGCTATTTGAAAAGCTGGGCTATCTTACAGCCACTTTTCTTTATGTCACGATTACAATGCGCTACCTGAGAGAACGCACCTGGCTACGTGCCTCTGTCTACGGTCTTGTCATTACAATCTTGATGTTTTGTCTTTTCTACTATGGCCTCTTGGGAGAACTTCCACGTGGGGAATGGGTTCGCCTGCATGACTGGATCCCCCTAATCGAACAAATTCGATCTGCAATTGAGAATTAGAAGGCGAGAATGGAAAGCACCTGGTCACTTTTAATGGATGGATTTGGCCTTGCGCTGCAACCATCGCTCATAGGCTATGCATTTGTCGGCTGTTTCCTGGGAACAGTTGTCGGCGTACTGCCGGGGGTTGGGTCTGCCGGCGCACTCTCCATGATGTTGCCCATCATTTTTGCCCTGGATCCGGTTGGTGGCGTAATTATGCTGGCCGCGACTTACACCGGCGTCATGTACGGTGGCTCAACCGCGTCAATTCTTTTGCGGGTTCCGGGTGATACTTCTGCTGTTGTTGCCTGCCTTGACGGGCATGAAATGGCTAAACAAGGACGCGCCGGACCTGCGTTGTGTATTGCAGCGATCGGTTCCTATATCGCCGGGACAATTGCAGTTGTCGGTTTGATGCTGTTGGCTCCGCCACTTGCGGAACTTGCTCTCCAATTTTCTGCCCCTGAATATTTGATGCTCTATATATTCGGGTTGACCGCAGTGTCCGCCCTTGCTGGAGATTCATTACTAAAAGCGCTTATGGCCATGACATTGGGTCTGCTGATTGCCACGGTCGGTGAAGATATAATGGTTGGTGTTCGCCGTTATACCTTTGGTCACGAAGCCCTCTGGGATGGCGTTCAGTTCCTGGCGCTGACCTTGGGGCTTTTTGCAGTTTCTGAAGTTCTTATTCATGCGAAAAGGCTACGCGAAGATCGTTTGGCAAATGTGATCAAACATAGAATTTATATAAAGCTGAAGG
>JBPCWL010000148.1:0-8409 GCA_051009575.1 Rhizobiaceae bacterium | reverse complement strand
AGGAAAGGCTGACCCCCAACCTCCGGAAACCCATCGCCAACGCATCAAGGACTGTTTTGAGCCGTTTCCCTCCTGGTATCCGCCATTTGAAGGACAGGAAGTCGGCGAAAAATCTTTTCCGTATCATGCACTTACCCAGCGGCCTGCTGCGATGTACCATTCATGGGGGTCGCAGAATGCCTGGTTGCGGCAAATTCACGGAAGCAATCCGCTTTATGTGCCTGGAGAAATCTGCGACGAGGCCGGCCTCAAGGACGGCGACTGGGCAGTGGTTACCTCCCATCACGGTTCGATCAAAGTCCCAGTTGTCAGAATGGAAGCAGTAAACCAGAAAACAATCTGGACTTGGAATGCGATCGGCAAACGTCCGGGTGCATGGAAGCTGGACGCGGATGCGCCGGAAGCAAAGAAGGGTTTCCTTCTGAACCACCTGATCAAGGAATTGCTTCCGGAAAAGGATGATGGTTTGCGCTGGTCAAATTCGGATCCCATCACAGGGCAGGCGGCCTGGTTTGATCTTCGTGTACGCATTGAAAAGGCGCAAGATCAATCCGGCCCGTCCGAACCAGCATTCCCGGCACAAAATTCCGGCAAGTCTGAAAACCAGGAAAACGTAAGTTATGGCAAGGATTGGACAGGTTGAAAATCCGGGAAGCGGCACGCCTGGATAGGGTCCCTTGAAAGTTAGTCACCCGCAATCCGTGTTTCTGTAACGAACCCCACGGTTTCATCATATCGGTGGAGACAATAGACCGGACGGTTTTCCATGTGATCCGGATACTCGCCGCGACGTAGAGGAGTTGCCACTGCCGTTGCCACATTTACCGGAATATCCTCGACAACCCCTGTAGTGGAGCGGTGAACATGACCGCTGAATACTGAAATTACCTGTCCTGAAGAAAGCAACGCTTTTTGAAGATATGGCATTGCGTCACCGGCCTCGAAGTGGATGAGATTCGGTCCAACCGTAATCTCACATGGGGGGTGATGGGTAAATACTGCTATCGGACGGTCGGGCTCCTGATTAATCATTGCATTGAGGTTTTGCAACCGCTCTTCACAAAAATATCCCTTGTTGCTTCCTTCATGCAGCGTGTCGAGCATTAGGAGTTTTACCGGAAAGCCATCGACTGTGTATTCAATAAAGGCGGAATCCGGCGAGACGGACTGTAATCGGGAAAACGCTTCGCGCATGTTCCGGCGGTCATCTTTGTTGCCGACCATTCCGTAAACCGGGACATTGGCTTTTGAGAGGATTTCGGTTGAGCGGGCATATTCATCAACGCGGCCATTGTGAACGATGTCGCCGGTATGGATGACCAGGTCTGGGAGCGGGTTAAGGCTATTGATGTCGCGGACCACCGCTTCGAAATCCTCGATCCGCTGTTCCGCATCGGGCGCATCCAGTGAGATGTGCGTGTCTGAAATCTGCGCGATGATCATGGCTTACTTCAATGAGGCGTAATATTCCCGGAGAACCTTGATCACTTCGGGTCTGGCAAATTCCGGCGGAATGTCTGCACCCGAAGATAGCATCTCGCGTTGTTCGGTACCGGAGACGTGAATATGATGCTCAGAGCCATGAGGACAGGTCTTTCCAGTCGCCATTCCGTAGCATTTGCGACAGAAGAATGTGATGTCGATTTTCAGCGGCTTGGTTATCAATGCATCATCAGCGATCTCATCAAAAATGTTATGCGCATCAAACGGCCCGTAATAATCACCAACGCCTGCATGATCACGACCCACAATAAGGTGGGAGCATCCGAAGTTCTGGCGGATGAGCGCATGCAGAAGTGCTTCCCGCGGTCCGGCATAACGCATTTCAATAGGATAACCTGCCTGGACTACAGTTCCTGGCTTGAAATAGTTGTCGATCATGGCCTGAATAGCCTTTGTCCGGACTTCCGCTGGAATGTCTCCAGGTTTGAGTGCCCCCAAGACCTGATGAATGAAAACACCATCCGTTACTTCGACCGCGATTTTTACAAGATGCTCGTGGCTGCGGTGCATGGGGTTCCGGGTTTGGAACGCCGCCACACGGGACCAGCCATTTTTCTCAAACAGGGCGCGGGATTGTTCCGGGCGCAGATAGAGATCAGGATATTTTTCAGGATACTCTCCTTCAGACAAAACGGATACCGGACCGCCGAAGTTCACTTCTCCTTGTTGCAGGACCTTCAGCACGCCAGGATGGGCCTCATCAGTAGTGCGGTAGACGCTTGAACATTCCAACTCCTTGTCGATTGAATACTTTTCATTCACGGTCATGATCGCGAGAATTTCACCGCTTTCTCCATCGCACAGGGAGACTTCTTCACCGGTGTCGATAGTATCAGCCAGTTCCTGGCTCGCAGAAAGAGTAATGGGAATGGGCCAGAATACACCGCTCGTCAGTTTCATGTCTGTGCAAACACCGCGCCAGTCAGATTCACCCATAAATCCGTCAAGTGGTGTGTAGGCTCCCATGGCAAACATGAAGAGGTCGGAAACCTCACGGCTGGTCAGGGGGATTTTTTTCAAAGACCTTGCCCGGTCAAGCTCGCTTGCCTGATTTTCTTTGCCGACCAACAGCGGCAGTACAACTTCTGAACCGTGGGGAGGTACGAGTTTTGGCATATTCACACTCCAACTTGAGACACAATTGTATTGGCAGAAAGTTTGCCTGTTAACCCCCGACCTCATTAGAACCAGTTATGAGCGGAATTAGAACCAATTACGTTCCCTGGATGCGTCGGTAAGTCTTTGCAAGCACAGTTCAAACGTGTATTATTCAGCTTGAAATACCCAATTAGAATTGCCTTCAGATTTTGAAGTTCCTGGCAGTCACGGGTTTTAATATTGACTACAAGATGCGAGATAACCCATGAGCGACAAAAAGCCCGTTACTGAAGTACCAGAAGGCCAGGCACGTTTTTTCAAAACACGTCAAATGAAGCCGACGAAAACCGGTTACATTGGATATGAAACGGAGTGGGAACCGTTCCAAAAAGAAGCCGAATACGAAACGCCTAAAACCCCGTAATCCAATCCACTGTTTTGCCAGAGCAGGCTGCGCATTGATTGTCTGCCGTTTGGCAGGTTCAATGAAGCTTTTGTGCTTTCACACCTGACAACATTGTTTCGTCCAGTTGGGGGTGATCCAGATCCCGACCGCCGGCTTCGATTTCTTCATTGGTGGCGTCGCGGACAGACAGGATTTCCAGCGTAAATACAACTTCCCGACCGCACAATGGATTATTGGCATCCACAGTCAGGGTATTATCGTCCAACCGGGTAACGATAAAGTTTCGGGTTTCGCCCTTTTCATTTTCCATAGTGATGGTGGTACCAATCTCACGGTACTCTTCCGGGACATTTTCGATTCGATCCGTAAAGACCAGGTTCTCATCCCTGGGGCCGAATATCTCATTGCAGTCAATTGGCACTTTGATGATATCACCTTTGATCTTACCCTCCAGTTCCTCAAGTACCTGAGAAGCCAGCACATCATTGTGGCCGTGAACATAACTTATGGGAAAATCCACTGTACTGAGCACTTGGCCGGATTTCGCATCCGTCACTTGATATGTGAGTTCAACCAATTTCTCGTTTTCGATTGCATCGCTCATTTTTTGTTCCTGCGACATACTAAGGTGATTAAAATATGGAGGCTCCGAAGATCTTGATCTCGTTATCATCATATCCAAGCACCAGTCGTCCCAACCACTCACCATCGCGTTTGAAGCTGCGTTGCCGATAAAGTACCGTTACATGTTCGCCCCGGCGGATTATTCCAAGGTGGTCAATTTCATCGGACAGAGTTCGCGTTAATTCACTGGTGGCGAATTGTCTGCCTACTTCAACTTCATTCAATCCCAGCAACAGCGAGGGTGAAAAATTTTTCACGAAGTCTGAATAATTGCCATCGTTGGAATTCCTGATCATGTCGAGCCACATAGGATCGGCTGCTGCCAGAATTTCTTCATCGCTTAGTTTCACGATGTTCATTTTTGAACCTTTCGTCGTCAATTCGCTTTTTAGTTCCAGTTATCCGAAAAATTGATGCCGCAGCCAATTTTTAAACCGGCTGCGGCATAATCTGCGCTACGGAACCTTCCGTGCTGTAGCTTATTTTGCAGCTCTGCTAGCTGATTTTGTTGTTTTCTTTTTTGCCGGAGTCTTTTTAGTAGCTTTTTCTTCTTCTTCGCCTACCAGGTGATAGCAGGGCGCCTTTTCCATGGTGTACTCGCCGGTATTCGGGTCGCGGCGCGATACGGTGAGCACATGCCAGTTTTTGTCATCAAGCTTCATGGCATCACCACGGTAATAGTAACCAGGCCAGCGAGTCTCCTTACGGAACAGCGTATGCTGGGTCACACATTCCGCAGTACGGTGACGGTGCTTGAGTTCCCATGCCCGCAGCAACTCGTGAAGGTCCTTGGCAGCGATGCACTCAAGATCTTCTTCCATGATTTTCAGTTTTTTTAAACCGATATGTAGAAGCTTTTCGTTGGTCATGTAGCTTACTGTCACGCCGCCGCAGTACTCATCCATCAGCTTTTGAAGACGGTCGAGGCCCTGCTTTGGATTGATGTAGCTGGGGCTTACAGTTCCAGCCACAATTTCGTTACGATAGATCTTATATCGTTCCATCGGTTGGAAGATCTCGGCTTCCCGATCGTTGACCTGCTTTTCATTGATCGTAATGCCCTCGGCTTTTCCGTCATCAATGTATTTACAGGCAGCTTTTGCGGCGAGTCTGCCTTCGGTAAATGACCCTGACGAGAAGGCGTGCGGTGTGCCTCCAACAGCGTCTCCAGCACCGAACAGACCTTCAATCGTCATCATCCGGTTATAACCCCAGAAATATTCAGGCGGAGACACGTCTTCAGGACCACTAGCCCAACCACCGGCGCCCGTCGCATGAGACCCCATTACATATGGCTCGGAAGTAGTTAGTTCCGGATTTTCATTTTTGGGGTCAACATCAGTTGCTGCCCAAAGAACAGCCTGTCCAACAGTCATTCCGAGGAAGTTTTCCCAACCTACTTCTTCCAGGTGAGGATCCTGAAAAGCGTGCATTGTAACCATGTGTATCGGTCCGCGACCAGCGTTTACTTCGCTGATAATCGCATGGTTGCGCAAACAGGTCGGGATTGGCCGGTGCGTCCGGTGAGACAGTTCGGGATCAAGATATTCCTTACCGACCATTTTCTGGAGGGCAGGGAACCATTTGGATTCATACTCTTCACCCAATCCGTTTTGGGTATAGGTTTTCAGGTGTAGGAAGTATGCACCCACAGGGCCGTATCCATCTTTGAAACGAGCCAGAACAATACGGTTTTCCATCTGGGTCATCTTGGCACCAGCATTGATCATCAAACCATATGCTGAACCAGAAGACCACGGTGCATACCAGACACGTCCGGCACCCTCGCCAACTGATCGTGGTTTAAAGATATTTGATGCGCCACCTGCAGCAACGATCACCGTCTTGGATTTGAAGACGTGATAGTCACCCGTACGCACATTAAATCCGACTGCACCAGCAATCCGGTTATCCTTGGAATCATCCGTCAGCAGGTGTGTCACGCAAATGCGGTTGTAAACTTTGTCCGCAGATTTTTTGGCAGCTTCAGCCACGATGGGTTTATAGGATTCACCATGGATCATGATCTGCCAGCGTCCTTCACGGAGATAGGTGCCGGTTTTCGGGTTCCGCATGATGGGCAGACCCCATTCCTCAAACTGGTGAACTGTTGAGTCCACATGGCGCGCCATATCGAACAGCAGATCTTCGCGAACCAGACCCATAAGGTCGATACGCGCATAGCGTACATGGTCTTCCGGGTTATTCTCACCCCAACGGGTGCCCATGTAGCAGTTTATTGCATATAGCCCCTGCGCAACGGCACCTGAACGATCAATGTTTGCCTTTTCTGCAACGACGATTTTTTTGTTTTGTCCCCAAAACCGCGCTTCCCATGCGGCTCCGCTTCCGCCAAGGCCACCGCCTACGACCAAAACGTCGATATTGTCTTCAACTACAGTTTTGCGGGCCATCAATAGTACACTCCCAGCTTCATTTTAAGTTTGTTTGATTCCAAGGTGTGTACTTCGCCTTCATCCATCCGGATGTATTTTGGCTCACTGTACAAATGCTGACTTTCCCGCATTTCTTCACTGGGACCAGACACTTCCTTCAGCTGGGGGATATATTCGCCCCAGGGTTTTGTGGTGATTGGTGACAGAAAATTCTTTTCGGTTCCGTCACGGAACTTAATTTTCCAGGATATCGTGCCTTTTTCTTCCTCGCGACGAACCCGGACACTATGTCCAAGGGGCGCAAAGTCAGCATAACCGCGAACGTCAATTGCATGTTGAGGGCAAGCTTTAACGCAAGAATAACACTCCCAGCACATATCCGGTTCGATATTGTATGCGCGTCGATAAGTTGGATCGATATGCATGATATCCGACGGACAAATGTCAACACAATGGCCGCAGCCGTCGCATCGTGTCATGTAGACAAAGGTTGGCATTTTGGTTTCCTTCGTAAATTGGTGTGTGTTCGGTTATATGTTCAATAGTGGCGGGGTTCTTCGCGCTTTATGCCCAGTCCCATGTCAAGCGGCGCATCCTTCAAGAGTTCCATTGAATGTCTGTCGCGGTCTTCCGGGTTGGTTCTATCTGCCGGCCTCGGAAGGTTGTCCAATGAACCGTTTTCAACAGCCACTTTTTTCTGGAAAGCTGCCGCCGGTTTGAAGAACATATGGGAAAATTTTGACCAGGGAACGCCACCGAACAATACGGTAGTTGCGATCAGGTAAAGAGCCAGGAATATACCGGATAAAACTCCGCCTCCTGAAGATTGCAACAATGCCCAGATAAGTCCAAACGTTGCACTTAACACGAGCGACAGGATGAAAAGGTCTGCTTTTACGAGTCGGAACGGTGAGTGCCCTTCAGCTGATACATCGACCCGGATGAAAAACCAGAACCAGTATCCGCCCACACAGACCATAAGTGCGCCAATGCACCAAAGTGCGGGCCAGATCGCAGGCGTAACAGCGCCGGGCGATGTGTAAGAGAAAACCATTATAACGGTTGCAATCAGATAGATTACAAAACCATACATGCCGAGAAGGTGGGCAATTCTGCGTTTGGGATTGCAAAACTCTGAGGAGGTGAGCACTTCTGACGCCGCAGTTTTTACAGCCAGTCCCATTTTGTCGCCGCCTGACAATCCTCTTAAAGCGTTGTCTTCGGATTTCTGGCTGGCCTGGAAAAAATATTTGGCGCTCTGCTTGTGGATCACATCGAAAATTGTACCTCCCACCACAAACAAAATCATGATGATGACGTATGTCTTCATGATTTCCGGCGGAATGGTAGACGAAAGCTCAGCAAAATGATTTGTTGTGAACACGCGATCAAGTCTCCCCGTACTTTAATTACTCCTGTTGTGAACATATCCAATTCATACTGTATCATCAATCAGGTTTCAGCCTGGAACCAGAACATCTCGTGGTTGGCACCACACATGAATTTGGATAGCATCTATTAGTTCCTCAATATCGTGAAAGGACAAACGGGAATGACTTCGCTCCCCTCGGATGTAACCGGCAAAAAACTTGGGCTGGTCATCGATCTTGATACGTGCGTTGGTTGCCACGCTTGCGTTGTCAACTGCAAGGAGTGGAATACCGGCGGTTACGGCGCGCCCCTGTCTGATCTTGATGCTTATGGAGCAGATCCGGTAGGTTCATGGCTTAACAGAATTCATACCTTTGAGGTAACGCCGGAGGATGCTCCGGCGCAGATCGTCCATTTTCCGAAATCCTGCCTACATTGCGAAGACGCGCCTTGTGTTACCGTTTGCCCGACCGGTGCAAGTTACAAGCGCGGCGAAGATGGTATCGTGCTGGTTGATGAAAAAATGTGTATTGGCTGCGGTTTGTGTGCCTGGTCCTGTCCGTATGGAGCGCGCGAGATGGACCCGGTGGAAAAGGTGATGAAGAAATGCACCCTTTGCGTAGACCGGATTTACAACGACAATCTTCCCGAAGAAGATCAAATTCCTGCCTGTGTTAGAACCTGTCCGGCACAGGCGCGGCATTTTGGTGATCTAGGTGATCCGGAATCGGAAGTCTCCCAGTTGGTAGCAGAGCGCGGCGGAATTGATTTGATGCCGGAACAGGGAACCAAGCCGGTGAACAAATATTTGCCGCCACGCCCGAAGACCGTTCCGACATCAAAACCAAAAGCGTCAAGAACAAAAAAACTGGATGCCACAGGTTTCCTGGGCTGGCTTGACAAGACCTTGGAGAAGCTGTGATGCATCCAGCGATTTCTGTCATATTTTTCACTGTCACCTCCGGAGCGGGCTTCGGTTTCCTGACCTTGATCGGGCTTGGTGTTCCATTG
>JBPCWL010000147.1:0-99328 GCA_051009575.1 Rhizobiaceae bacterium | reverse complement strand
ATCAGGGGCATAGCTGGTAGATCTATGGACCTGGGGACGTTAAATCAAGCAAATTCCCTGTATTTTCCCTGTAAACAGCGAAAATTGGTAGAGAGACCGGTTCGCGCAAGACTGCAACCCCAGCCATACTTCAGCAAAGAATATTTTCTGCCAATTAAAAAACCCGGCGCAAGGCCGGGCTTTAAAACAACAATTCATTCTTGTGCTATTTCTTCAACAAACTCCAGATCGCTGGAACAAGGCAGGCTGCGAGCGCCAGTTTGATCAGATCAGTTACAATGAACGGACCAACACCCCAAGCAATAATCTTGTCAGCGCCAAACAGATATCCCATCCAAAGTGCGCCGATTGTCAGCATTATGATTTCGCCGACCATCATTGCCCCCGCCATTTTGAATGGTGAACGACTCCAGCCGTAATCCGCAGCAAGGCCAGTGATATATGCCATCAGTACGAAGCCTGCTAGATAACCTCCGGTTGGACCCGCCATATAAAGAAGGCCAATCCCCTTTTCCGGAGTACCAGTAAATACCGGCAATCCCATTGCGCCAACAATCATGTAAGACATGACTGTTGCAACCGCGAGGCGGCTTCCATAAGCCGAAGCAAGTGCAAATATTGCAAGAGTTTGCAGTGTAACGGGAGTGGGATTTGGCCAAAGCGGAACTTTGATTTTAGCCGAAACAGCAATCAGTGCCACACCGAGCACCACCAGAAGTGGATACATTATGGTTTTCACTGATGAATCGCTGAGTGAACGAATGGCAAGTGCATTACCGGTGGTTGTAGTCGACATTTTTTGCTCCCGGATATTCTGTTTGTTACAGAAAGGTATATTGGTTAAGACTGCGGTGAGCAAGCGTTCAAAAAAGCAAAATCGATATTCATGGCTTCCCCTTCATTCAAGATAAAGTTCGAACCGGCCCATGGTGAGGTCGTTGATCTTGCGCCCGGTATCCAGCGCATTACGGCACCCAACGAAAGTGCTTTCACCTATCGCGGCACCAACACTTATATCCTTGGCGAAGAAAGTGTGGCGGTGATTGATCCGGGTCCAGCTATCGAAAGTCATTACGAGTTACTCATTGATAGCCTCAAGGGACGCACTGTTAGTCATATTGTAGTTACCCATACACATATGGATCACTCACCGCTTGCCAATCCACTGAAGGAAAAAACGGGCGCCCCGATATTCGCAGAAGGGATTCACAAGGATTCCAGAGACCTTCATCTGGGAGAGGTAAATTCCCTTGATGCCGCCGCAGACCGTGATTTCAATCCGGATCATAGTCTTTTTGACGGGGAAATCATTGAAGGAAGAGGGTGGAAGCTGGAAACAATCCTCACTCCTGGGCATACCAAGAATCACGCATGTTTCGCGCTTTGCGAGTCTGACACACTGTTTTCAGGAGATCACGTAATGGCTTGGGCAACGTCAATTGTTGCACCGCCAGATGGTTCGATGGCAGATTACATGGCCTCACTAGGCAAAATGACGGAAAGAGCTGAAACAACATATTATCCTGGGCATGGGGGTCGGCTTGCACGGGCGCCTGAATTTGTGCGTGCCTTGCGGGCACACCGCAAAATGCGAGAGGCGGCAGTGTTGTCTCGTATTCGCGCGGGAGATCGTACAATTTCCGATATCGTCAGGATCATCTATAAGGATACAGATTCAAGACTTCACGGAGCTGCCGGATTGTCAGTTTTCGCGCATATTGAGGATTTGGTTTTGCAGGGCCGCATCAGCTGCGAAGGGCCTCCATCTCTAGTGGGAGAATACACGCCAGTCTGATTTGTTATCCTTCTCCCGCAATGCCCAACAATGCAGCATCCAGCTGCATGAGAAAACTTTCAATAAGTTTCGCGTTGTAACCGAAATCATGTCTACCCCAGCGAGAGGAGGCACGAACATCGACAAGGGTATTTTGATCTTCGCTGACAATCCGCACGACAACATCGTTTTCAAATCCGAACACCAGGGTGCGTTCAAGAAATTCAATATACATATCCTGTTGGACACTTTCGTTGTCTTCCAGGGCTTCTTCGGCCTGGTTGTTTTCCGTGCCGTTGGTCGTAACATCTGCTGGTTGCACCGGAACGGCAAAAGTGCCGGTTACCGGCCATTCATTTTCCTGAATAATGGAACGAACTGCTTCCAACACCCTCTCCGGGCTGGCCGGATACCGTCGCGGCTGCAGTTTCGGGTAGGCCAACACTATTTGGCGTGCGTACTCCTCTGTATATTGTATAACGGGGTTCATACCCTCTTTTTCACGCAACATCCTGAATTCAGCTGCAGATACATATGCGGGCGGATCAAATGAATCAGTTGATATGTCGTTTGCCAACGGAAATTGCAGCGCCAGGAAGACGAAATAAACAAATGGTGTCAGAATCAGAAGCGAGATTATCGATCCGCGAATGACTTTTGATCCCCCGCGATATCCCCGCGTCCACAATTCGACCGCAGCTCGAATTGCAAGCACGATGGAAACCACGCTGAGGATCAAACCAATGCCGCCTAACGCAAACATCTGAATCGTTTCAATTTTCTTGAATCGGTAAAGCAGAATTACAATTGTGAAATACGGGATAAGAAAAACGGAAAAACGCTGGCACCAGATAGCTGCCCGTGACGTACGCTCTTCCAGAACTGCAACCATGACTTCCTCGAAAATTTACATTTATTGCCCCTATTTCGCCCCAGAATGGCCAAGGAGCAAGAGTTTTCTAACGGAAAACAGGGAGAGAAGAAATGCAAACACAAATAGATCGAGCTGAAAAGTCACCCCCACCCACATTATTTGCCAGAAACCGGGAATCAAAAAATTCCATAATTCCCGTATTTGAAGCCGTCATGGAAATGGACCAGTCCCTTGATGTGGTTCAAATCCTTCAGCGAACCGCTGAACGCACGGATTGCGACTTTCTGTTTGAAATCCCCGGTGCACTTTTTGAGTTACCAGATCACCGGGCGGCGGTGCTTAAATCCGCTGCTGAAGATTCAAAACACGATCATGTTTTTGTCCTTTGCGGTGAAAACAAAGGCATAACCGGAATATTGAACTTTGATGAGATACCCGAACAAGCGCAAAACTTCTTTTACTCCTATGTCAGTGTGCTGTCCTGCTTAAGTGAAATCTCGACTGTAAAAAGCCTACATTAAAAGCCCAACATGACCGGGCAAATCTGCGATTGATTGCAATACCATGTCAGCATGCTTCTCTAGGGTTATGCGATCTGCCGGTCCTGTTTCGACACCGCACGTCCGAACTCCTGCAGATTTGCCTGATTCAAGATCATGTAAACTGTCCCCCACCATCAAGACCTGCTGCGGTTCAAGGCCGCACATTTCTGTAAAAGCCTCAATCATCCCAGGCCCCGGTTTTGGCCCATGACCTGAATCCGCCCCGAAAATTTTGTCAAATAGCGTCAGAAATCCAAGTGTCTGCATTTGTGCAACTGCATTTGCCTCTGCATCATTGGTTCCAATGCCCAGCATCAGTCGGTTCGCTTTCAATGTGTGTAAAGTTGCCTCGGTATCTGGAAGAGGGGTAACGGTTTCGACGCATACAGCCCCAAACATCTCATCCAGTTTTACGCCGAATTCTCCAATATCATGAACCGGAATAACCGTTGAAAGTGCTTCGGCAATCTCAAAACTGGAGGCTGAAACGATGACTGACTTGGGGTCGACTGTTTTTGTCACCAGGTCAAAGTCCCAAACATCTGCCGCTGCCCGCAGCAGCTCGCGGTCTTCCCCACATAATTGCGCCAGGACCCGATCAGTGGCCGGATTGAACGTCGCTGGAAAATCGATCAACGTACCATCCTTGTCAAAAATAATTGCCCTGATATCCATGTGTTAATCCCTCTTCGACAATTCACCTTTGACAGGTGAAAGGCCATTTGACAAACAAGTCTGCAGTTAATTCAGGATTTTTTGATGGGTGAGTATTTTGTGGCGTTGGCCGGGACCGAATCCGGCGAAAGGCTGGCGCTGATCCTTGCTCTTTTCTCGGCCTTTGCCCACGCTGTTTTCGCGGCTCTCAACAAACAGGGCCTTGATCCCTATCTCAACCGCGGAGCCATCAATGTTGCCTATTCCGTGATGGCGGCACCGTTTGCATTGTTTGTCTTTCCATTGCCTGAAGGTTTTCTGATACCGGTATTGTTTGCATCATTTGTCATGCATGTTGCCTATGAATGGATGCAGTCAGCAGCTTTTTCCAAGGGAGCCTTCACGCTCGTGTATCCGATTGCACGAGGAACCGGGCCATTAATTACGGCATTACTGGCAATTTCTGTATTTTCTGAAAATTTGGAATGGGGTCAGTGGGCTGGAATGCTTCTGCTTTCCGGCGCAATTATTTCCCTTGCCGGAATTAATCTCCAAGAAAAAGGCTTGAGTGAGCAGCTCAAAGCCGCATTGTTACCCTCAATCCTTCTGGCAATCGGTGCCGGTATCGCTGTCGCCCTTTACACCACGGTCGATGCTTATGGTATCCGGGTTACGGCTGATCCGTTTACCTTCCTTTCCTGGTTTTTCTTTCTTGGCGGATTTGGCTTTCCGGTCATAGCTTATGCACGCTGGAAGAAAATGGAAACAAAACCACCGGTACGTCCCTTGGTAATCAGGGGTTTTACCGGCGCATCGATTGCGTTTGTTTCATTTGCTACGCTGATGCTTGCGACCCGTATCGGCAAGGTCAGTGAAGCTGCTGCTCTAAGGGAAACTTCCATCATTTTTGCGACTGGAATTGGTGTCATCTTTTTCAGGGAACATGTCAGCCCCATCAAACTGCTGGTGATCGGTCTAATTGCTTGCGGTGCAGTACTGGTCGAATTCGGCTAGGCGGTTTCGCGCAGCTTCTCGGCCTGTTCCAGGTTGACTGACACAAGCTGGCTGACCCCTCTCTCCGCCATGGTGACACCAAACATCCGATCCATTCGCGCCATGGTAATCGGATTATGGGTAATCAGTACAAATTTGGTCTTGGTAGATGCAGCCATTTCATCCATCAGGTTACAGAACCGCTCGACATTGTGATCATCAAGCGGTGCATCCACCTCATCCAGCACACAGATCGGTGCTGGATTGGTCAGGAACACAGCAAAAATCAATGCCATGGCTGTCAAGGCCTGTTCCCCTCCCGATAGCAGCGTCATGGTTTGAGGCTTTTTGCCCGGCGGCCTTGCCAGAATTTCAAGTCCCGCTTCAAGAGGATCATCTGACTCAATCAGCTGCAGTTCTGCCGTGCCTCCACCGAACAGATGTGTAAACAGACGCTGGAACTCTTTGTTGACCACCTCAAATGCCTCAAGAAGTCGCTCCCGGCCCTCTTTATTGAGGCTTTGTATGCCTGATCGCAATTTGGCAATCGCCTCAATCAGATCATCGCGTTCGGTGACAATCCCATTGCGTTTTTCCTCGATTTCCGACTGCTCTACATCTGCCCTCAAATTGACGGCACCCAGGCGTTCGCGCTCGGCTTTCTGTCGTTCCAGCTTTGCTTCAATCTTATCGATTTCGGGCAGTGAATCATTGTCTTTGATTTCAGCTATCGCCATCACGTCGGCAGGGTGACATTCCAGTTCCTCCCTTATACGGCTCTCAATTTCAGATCGGCGCTCCTTGGCAGCATTCAGGCGTTCCTCGCCACGTCCAACTTTCTCTCTTGCATCTGCCAACTCATCAACCGCCTTGCGAGCGGAACGGTCTGCTTCGGCCTCGGCAGTCTCTGCCCGGGCAAGAGTATTAGCTGCCTCGCCGCGCGCACTTTCTGCAGTTTCCAACTGGTTCATCAGATCCCGGCGTCGGGCATCAAATTCATCCGGCGCATCAACGAGTTTCAATAGCTCTTGCGAGGATTCGTCATTGCGTTTTGTGAGGGTTTCGATTTGATTTGCCGCATTCTTCAACCGGTTTTGCCAGTTTTGGCGTTCAACCTGAATTACTTCCAACCGCCGCCCCCTGGCCTCTGCTTCACGGGATAGGCTCTGTGATGCAGCTCTAGTCTCCGCAAGCTTTGCCCTGTCCTGTGCGACTTTGGTTTTCAGACCTTCGAGTGCTGCTTCCGACTCGCTGATATCCACCAATGAAAGAAGGCTTGCATTTGTATCTACCAAACGTTTTTCAGTCTCCTGCCTGTCTGCCTCCAGCCGACTGATTGCCTCTTCCAACGCGGACCGTTTTGCAGACATTTGACTTACTGAACGTTCGGCCTGAGACAAGGCCTCTCGGGCATCCGAAAGCGCGCGCTGATTACCGCGCATTGCCTCACGGGCAGTCAATTCTGCCTCTATCAATACAGCTGTATGATGCTTGGCCTGGTCATAAGCATCCCGAGCTTCTTGAACGGCCATCCGTGAACTATTTGATGTTTCCTCAAGTTCAACCAACCGGTTTTTCTGCGCTAGTCGCTGAGCCGCTGCGGTCGGAGCTTCGGCGCTTGCTACAAATCCGTCCCAACGCCAAAGATCACCTTCTATACTGACAAGCCGCTGACCAGGTTTCAATTCTCCGGCCAGTTCCGAACCACGTTCCTTTTCCACCAGCCCAATTTGCAACAGACGCCTGGAAAGCTCCATTGGTGCTTTCATGACGCTTGCAAGAGGTTTTATGCCTTCCGGTAGTGGATGATCCTGTGAGCCATCTCCGGATGTACCCCAGTGCACAGGAGCCGTTTCCTCCGCGGAAATATCCAGATCTTCACCAAGTGCTGCACCCAGGGCGGTTTCATAACCAGGCTCGATTGTGACACGCTCGAGGACTGCAGGAAAAAGATCCTGGCCGCCACGGTTCAATATTTGACGCAAGGTCCGCGCTTCCGTTTCAATTTCACGCAATTGCGCTTCAGCCGCTTCAAGTGGTGTTCTGGAAACCTGCTCGGCTTCCCGGGCATTGCTGGTAGCTTCTTCAGCACTAATCATCGCGGTTTCATAGGCAACTGAATCTGCCTCCAGCTGCGCCACTTTCGCTTGCCTCAGATCCGGTTCTTCGACTTTAGAGATTTCAGCGACGATTCCGTCAAGCTCCACTGTCACCGCCTTCATCTGGTCAATGATCCGGACCTTACGGGCTTCTGCTTCTTCCAGAGTTCGTTTCAACTGGCTACGGTTGGCGTTTTCATCCGCCAGTTTTACCGTCAGTTCAGACAGGGCACTTTCGCTTTCCCCGAGATTTTGTGAAGCTGCATTCAGATCTTCTTTGGACCTGGCTTCAATTTCCCCAACTTGACGGCTTTGCTCCTCCAATTCCGCCTGTTCCCTGTCAAGGTTCTCCAGCGTCAGGTTGTTTTCCGACAGAATTTGCTGCTCGCGTTCAAGGTCACCTTGCAATTGGGACTTTCGATTTTCAAGTTCCGCACGCCTGAATTCAAGACGGGACACTTCTTCTTCCAACTGGGCTTTCGCGATTTGAAGACGCTGCAAGACAGCAGCTGCCGCAGCTTGGGCATCCCGCAATGCAGGCAATTTTTGAGCCGCAACTGCTGCTTCTTTTGCAAGACGTCCCTGATGTTCCGCCTTTTCTCCCATGGTCAGATTGAATGCAGAAAGTGCACTCTGCGCTTCAGACTCACTCTTCTTGGCCGCTATCCATCTCAGATGAAACACCAACGCTTCAGTCTTGCGAATTTCACCGGAAAGATTTCGATAGCGGTTTGCCTGGCGCGCCTGTCGCTTTAAACTGTCTAGCTGGGTTTCAAGCTGACCTATCACGTCATCAAGCCGCTCCAGATTGTTTTCCGCAGCCCGAAGCCGCAATTCGGCTTCGTGGCGCCTTGAGTGCAGGCCTGAAATACCTGCCGCCTCTTCAAGCAATGCGCGTCGAGCCTGGGGTTTCGCAGAGATCAATTCACCGATACGACCTTGCCCTACCATAGACGGAGAACGTGCGCCTGTAGAAGCATCCGCGAACAGCAATTGAACGTCTTTTGCCCGAACATCCTTGCCATTGATTCGGTAAACGGAGCCTGATTCGCGTTCGATTCGCCTCGAAACCTGCAGCTCATCCGTGTCATTGAATGCCGCCGGGGCTGTCCGATCGGTATTGTCCAGGAATAAGGAAACCTCTGCTGTGTTTCTGGCCGGACGGTTTCCCGAACCGGAAAATATGACGTCATCCATACCCGATGCACGCATGTTCTTGTAGGAGTTTTCACCCATTACCCAGCGCAAGGCTTCCACCAGGTTGGACTTGCCGCAGCCATTCGGGCCAACAACACCCGTAAGCCCATTTTCTATAAAGAATTCAGTAGGTTCTACGAATGACTTAAAACCCAGAAGGCGTAATTTATTGAACTTCATTCAACGCCTCCAAGCCATAAAAAGGGACGGGCTGACAAAGCTCGTCCCCTTAATTTTTCCTTGGAATTTTGCAGGCCGATTGACCGCGCCACGACATCCTCAGACGAGGGCGTCGATAGCCTTGCCCATATCTTCGGCAGACATGCTACCGGAATATTTAGTGCCATTGATAAAGAATGTTGGCGTTGCATCAACCCCGTAGTCCTCGGCCGCTTTCTTCTGAATTGATAGTACATTGTCCAGAAGTTCCTGATTTTTCAAGCATGCGCTGAAGCTTTCTTGTGTAAAGCCTGCAAGCTTTGCGATTTTAAACAACTCCTCAACAACCTTGCCACGCGACCAAGTCGATTGTTTTTCGTATAGGATATCAATCATTGAGAAGTATTTTTCTTCTCCCGCACACTCAGCAAGCATGAACGCAGCGGCGGCTGCGGGGTCAAAAGGAAACTCGCGGAAGTATAATTTTGCGACACCTGTATCGATGTATTTTTCCTTGATTGCCGGAAAGGTGTTGATGTGGAATGCACGGCAGTGCGGACATGTCATCGAAGCGTATTCAATTATTGTGACCGGTGCTTCCGGATCGCCAATAATATGTTCTCCAAAAGGACCTGGGTCCATCAGTGTAGAAAGATCTTCCGCCAGTGCAGTACTGCTTCCAAGGAGTCCGTTTAAACCGCCAAATGCACCCGCTGCGGTGATACCGGCTGCTCCAAAAATCGGCAATGTCTCGCGTCTAGTAAATATCATCAATCTCTCCAGAAATAGTCGCCAGGGATTTAGACCACAATATTGCAAACAGTTTACAATTCCAATCACGCAATCCCGTCAAAACTGCGGCATCTGGTATCGTACAAATAAAATCTGCGTTATCAGCTTCTTTTTGAAGAAATAATGTTACGCCCGAGCCTTGCAAGAGTTTGCCTCAATTCAGGGTCCTCAATTTTTTTCAGATCTTCAGTGAGCTTTTTGTCAATTTCTACCGGTAGGTTAATTTCTGCCGTTCCAGGATCTGACACAAATTCACCGACCGGTTTCTGGATGATCTGAATTCGTTTGATCGCTTCGAATCCGAAGAACAGATTTACGCGATCAATAATTGTATCTTGCTGGTGCTGAAAAAAAAGTGCCGCTGAAGATTCGCAAGCTACAACTAGGGTTGCTGGCTCAAAAGGATCATCTTGATTGGAACGTCTCGGCCAATTTATTTTTTCCGGTCGTGTTACTTTCGCAAATTCCTCACCTGCAAGCTCCTGCCAGGCATTGACAAGTCCAATAGTCATCCCGGTTTTGCGAGCAAGAATTGGCTCCATGATTGTTCCCAAAACTTCTGAAACAGAACGGGCCTCGGCACCCTTGCGCCGTTTTTCTGTGCTGTTTTGCGAAATGTCTTTGGACATGGCTTGATTTTCATCTTTAATCGAGGTCCCTGCTGTTTATGAATATCACTGAAACGGAAATTTCCAAAACACCCTCTGCCTTCGCCCAAAGATTACTTGACTGGTATTCGCTTAATGCAAGATCAATGCCTTGGCGGGTGCCGCCTGCCGAGCACGGATTGGGTGTTCGGGCTGATCCTTACCGGATCTGGCTTTCGGAAGTGATGCTTCAACAAACTCAGGTCGCGACCGTAATTGACTATTATATTCGGTTTGTCGAACAATGGCCGAGCATTCGTGATCTTGCCGCAGCAGAATTGGATGATGTGCTGAAGGCATGGGCAGGCCTTGGATACTATTCCCGGGCACGCAATCTCAAAAAGTGTGCGGACCTCATTGTGAAAAACCACAATGGCCGGTTTCCAGAAAATTATGATGAACTCAGACAATTGCCGGGCATTGGAGACTACACAGCGTCCGCTATCGCTTCCATCGCATTTGGCGAAGCTGTCGCTGTGATTGACGGTAATGTGGAACGCGTGATTTCCCGGCATAAGATGATTGTCACACCATTTCCTGCTGCAAAGTCGCAAGTCCGGAAATACCTGGAAGAAATGTTGGAACCTGAAAATCCGGGCGAATTTGCCCAAGCGATGATGGATTTGGGGGCCACGGTCTGCTCTCCCAGGCGGCCAACCTGTGCATTTTGTCCTGTCAGTGGAGATTGCATCGCCCGGGCTCAGGGGAACCCGGAACAATATCCTGTGAAAATGAAAAAATCTATAAAGCCAACCCGCAAAGGTGCTGCCTATATTATTCAAAACGATAGGGGTGAGGTATTTCTGTGTAAGCGCGAAGAAAAAGGTCTATTGGCCGGAATGGCACAAGTACCAACCACCCAATGGAACTCTCAGGAAGACGGGGCCACAGGCTTTGAGGCTGCCCCACTGAAGGCTGACTGGCAATTCGAGGGAACGGTTCGGCACACTTTCACACATTTTCACCTGGAGCTTGAGGTGTGGACTGTTTCGAACACGAATCACCCTGCACTTGAAGGTTGGTGGTGTGCTCCCAAAAACCTGAATAATGAGGCTTTACCAAGCGTAATGCTCAAAGTTTTGAACCTAAAGGATAAAATCTAGCTAGAATTCCGCTTTTTCTGTTGAAAATGCCGTTTCTACCGTTTCACAACCCTGCAACCTGTAGATGCAGTGAGCTCTTTCTTGATACTATCATTTGAGAGCAAGAAGGCGGAAATTTTATCTTGCACGGTAACAGAACAGACATTGCCAGGACCGTGAATGGGCCGAGAAAATCCCGAATTTGGACTGCGGTCCGATCGGGTCTGGTTGCATTTGCCTTTGGCTGTGCAGGCATTTCGACATTTGCGAATGCTGGCGATTTCACCATGAATTTGGGAACAAACCCCAATTGGCCTACTGCCGGTCTTGGTCCGGTCAATTTCACCATGACCGATCAGTTTGGATTTCAACTCGATGGTACTGCTCAAATTACCCGATTTGGCGGAACTGGCCTGGCAGGTTGGCCCGATGAAACAAACATATTCGGGACCGCGACATCCGTAGGAGTCGTATACGATTCAGGTGCAGGAAACGGCAGCGTCGGTGAAGCGACTAACACTGCTACACTTTCTTTTTCCAGCGGCGGCTCCCCTTTTGGCGTAGACAGTCTTTCTTTCATCATCAGCGATATTGATTCTGTTGATAACAATTCCACAACGGATCGCTGTGATTTTGTGACTGTTACCGGCAATGCCGGCAATCCAGCATTGTCCTACGTTTCGCCAACGCCCGCCACCCGATCGGTGATCCTGGGTCCAGGAGCCGGATCGGGCGCGACAGGTGCATTAGCCGCTAACCAAGCCCAATGTATTTACAACATCGGGGCAACCGGTTCTCCCAACTCAACCGCTGATGATAATGGTTCAATTCTGGCGGTTTGGCCTGCAGGCACATCCACTGCAAATGTATTGTACGATGAATCCATCGAAAATGTACTTGGTGTCACAAATCTTAATGCTGCCGCCCGCGGAATTGGGGTCTGGGCCGGTTCTGTGATCACGGTCAATCAGAACATCAGCCTGGTAAAGGTGGCTGATGTCACCAGTTACGTCGGCGCCGGTGAAACGATCACCTACACCTATACAGTCACCAATGATGGCCCGTTGCCGATCAATGCAGGGCAAAACATTCAAATAAATGATGATCGGGTTGGTCTGTTCAATTGTCCGGCAATTGGCAGTGCCATAGGGGTGGGCGGCACACATGTTTGTACCGCGAATTACAATACGACAGCCGGCGACGCCACAGCTGCCGATGTGGTCAACATAGCCACTGCTGGAGTCGGTACTGGCGCCCAGGCATTTGCAACAAGGCTTCAATCCAATTCTGACAGTGCGACGGTAATTCGCGAGATACCGGCTATATCACTGTCCAAAAGTGCAGGAACACCATCCGTTGCAGCAGGCGGAAACGTCACCCTCACAGATGGTGGCGATACAATTGTTTACACTTACACCGTTACCAACACAGGCAATGTTCCGGTGTTCAATGTTTCCATAACCGATCCTGGACCTACTTTTAACGGAAATGCGGGAACCGGCACCCTTTCCGCTTTCTCTCCTGCATCCGCAACAATCGCGGTTGGTGCCAACCAGATTTTTACCGCGACCTATACGCTCAGTCAGCTGGATGTCGATAATTCCGCCGGAATTATTAATGCGGTTGCCAACACGGCAAATTCAGCAGGCAATTCTGTTGGTGGAGTGCCAGCCACATCGAATAATTCGTCTGCCAATACAACGATCAGCGGTGGCCCGGCAATTATTGTAACAAAAACCGCTTCACCAGATAGCGATGTCCCCGTTGGCGTTACGGTGACATATACCTATCGGGTTACAAATACCGGAAACCAGACGATTTCAAACATTTCTCTTTCGGATGCCCATGGCGGTTCCGGACCGGCGCCAACGCCTGCAGGAGAAATTCTGTTTGCAGACAATGGTCCGTTGGGCGACTCAACGGATGCGGCCTCTAATGGAATCTGGGACAGCCTTGCGCCCGGAGACGTCATAGAATTTACCGGTGTCTATGTAGTGACCCAAAATGATATCGACACCTTGCAGTAACTGACAGTTTTCAGGCTCCAGCCTGCATCACTTCCCTGCGGTATGTCTTGCGCAACTCGTCGATGGGCTTCCAGGTTTTGCCATCGATTACATGCCAGAATGTCCATCCATTGCAGGCATCAAGTCCTTGCACTTTTGCCCCCATCCGGTGGATGGAAGCGGTTTCACCTTCATGTTCGAGAGAACCGTCGATGCGTACTTTTGCTTTCCAGCGCTTTTTGGAATCGCTGAGAACAGCACCTGGTTTAAGCAAGCCGCTCTCTAGCAAGGCTCCGAATGCGACACGCGGTTCTGCCCGTTTTCCAGTCGTGACCACAAGCTGGGGTGACTTCACGACTTCCACGGCGTCAATACGCTCAAGGGCCGCTCTGATATATTTGTCTTCGCGATCAATTCCTACGAAGTTGCGACCAAGTCGTTTGGCAACTGCTCCGGTGGTACCAGATCCGAAGAACGGGTCCAGGATCACATCCCCCGGTTTTGTAGAAGACATGATGACCCGGTGAAGGAGTGCCTCAGGTTTTTGGGTTGGATGAACCTTGTTGCCATCCTCATCTTTCAAACGTTCACCGCCATTGCAGATTGGAAACAGCCAGTCGGAGCGCATCTGGACTTCGTCATTTGCCATTTTCATCGCATCGTAATTGAAGGTGTAGCCCTTGGCATTTTGATTTGGAGAAGCCCAGATCATCGTCTCATGCGCATTGGTAAAACGGCGACCGCGAAAGTTTGGCATCGGGTTGGTTTTGCGCCAGACAATGTCATTCAGGACCCAGAATCCCAGATCCTGAAGCGCTACGCCTACCCGAAAGATGTTGTGGTAGGAGCCGATGACCCAGATTGTTCCTTCCGGCTTCAACACGCGACGGGCTGCCATCAACCAGGCGCGGGTAAACGCATCATAGGCTTCAAATGTTGCAAACTGATCCCAGTGATCATCGACTGCGTCTACTTTGGATTGATCCGGACGGTGTAGGTCACCCTCAAGTTGCAGGTTGTATGGCGGGTCTGCGAATATCACGTCAACCGAATTTTCCGGAAGCTTTTCCAGCGCCGCAACGCAATCGCCCTTGATAATGGAATTCAACCAGGATGGCTTCCGGTTGGAAGCCTGGCCAAGATCAGCCAGTTTCAAAACACTCATGTTACCCTACCTACACAATACAAACGGGGTTTATGTTGACCAGAGTGTTACTGAATAGGGTAAATAATGAGTTACGATTCGAGAAAGGAAGCAGATGTCTGAAATTCAACTGGTGATCTTTGATTGTGACGGCGTCTTGATGGATTCGGAGATCGTGGCAGCCGCAGCCGAACTTGAGATTTACAAAGAATTCGGCATCGAAATGGAGCCAGCGGAATTTGCAATCCGTTTTGCCGGCAAGGACAGCGCCCTAATACTGGCAGACATGGAGACTGAACTGGGCCACGAACTGCCGGACGAAACGCTGAAAAAAATTATTGCCAATGTGGATGCAAAATGCGGCCTTGAAGCCAAGATGATCGATGATGCGGATGTGGCCCTTGATCTCCTTGATCAGGCCCGCTGTATCTGTTCAAACGGCCCACAGATCAAAATGCGCCACATGCTGGATCGTGTTGGTCTATATGACAAATTCCGTCCGTACATCTTTTCAGCCAAAGACCTCGACCCGCCTGCCCACAAACCCAAGCCGGATATTTTTCACAAAGCTTTGGAAGAGTTTTCCGTGAAACCGGCTGAAGCACTGGTCATTGAGGATTCCATTCATGGTATATCTGGTGCACGTACGGCGGGCACGCGGGTAGTCGGATTTACCGGTGCCAGTCATACATTCCCTGGCCATGCGGACCAGCTGATCGAGGCTGGCGCTGAAACCGTGATCAGCCGCTTGTCCGATTTACCGGGTATTGTCGAGGCATTTTCAATGTGGGACGGGATGAAATAATACCTGAGACCTCGTTTCCAAGTTTCCTGGTTCAATATGTTTGCCAGGGCGGCATGGTCATTTGAAGTTGCGCAGGCTGATCCGCACAATTGCTGCCCGCAGTCATAGCCATCTGACTTTCAAGATAAAGTTGAAACCAGTTCGGTCCGAAGGGTCCGAGTTCGTCACGCTGAATGATTTGCGACGTTTGCCAAAGCTTTTTCGTCCAGTAAAACTGATGCTTAAGCGCTTCATCAAACATCAATGTCATCGTAACCTTTTCACCTTGCGGCATGTCCAGTTTCAAGTCGCGATACTGAGCCTTGAACAAATCACCCGATATTGCTTGCGGGTTTACCTCTATGCTCTGTTGTGACGTCTTGCCGTAGACAACACCGCCGGGGAAGAAATTGTTGAACTCCAGTCTGGCGAATGCGTAACACTCAGGGTGCTTTCTGCCCCAAGGCAATTCCACGTCTGTCCGGCGGGTAATTTCTATTTCTGCGATCGGAGGAACATATTGTGTCCCGGGTGCCGGGCGAACAATCAGATCCGGCGGAAGGCACATAGGTTCCCGGCCATGACTATGAGCCTCTTTAGGGTCGACACATGCAGTTCGGTCAGGTTGCCGCTTGACCTCAGCGGCGGCGGCCTCAAAACCGGCGCGCAAAGCATCTTCACAGGGACCAAAACAGGGCACTCCCGTTTTCGCCTCAAACTCTTCAATCGCCAGATCGACGGCATAATCAACGCCTTTGTCCACCAGTTCATTGTAGCTTGGAATGGATGGTGGCAAACCCAGTGCAACCATGCCCGCACCCACAGCTACGCGGGCACCGGTTTCGCATGCATCACTAATCGCATCCTCATTTGCCAATTCGGCAAGCAACTCACATTGAACACCAAAACCTGTTCCTTTCAATGCAATCGTGACCGCAATGTCGATGAGATCATCATAACGATCTCCGACCCAGTCCCAAGAATCGAAAACAAATTCAAGAAAATCATCGAAACTAGTGATTTTACCACTGTCACCGCGATAAGGTTTTGGGCAGATTTCAGCTCCTATTGGGTAATGGGTCCTCAACTGCGAATATGAAATACCAAATCCAGTGTCAGGAAAATTCCATTCCTTTGGATGCTCAATAACAACCACACAGCCCCACTTGTTCCCTGTGTCAAAGATAGGCGGCGTAAAAGACCTGATCCGGACTGAAAACAATGGCTTTTCAACGAGGGATTCGAGGTGCTCTTGCATATGGGACATGTCGATTTCGGGCGGAGGGGGTACCTCTTCTGAATAATAAATCTGCATCACATTTGAAGGCTGCCCAACCGGTTTGCCATTTAATATTCCGCTGTACGGTATAATCCGCACGTAGAAGGATTCGGGCGGCACTTGCAGGCCAGCTTCAAGCTCAACCTCACCGAAATCTATTTCAATTTCCCCACGGTTGTTGTTTGGATTGGCTACAACAGACCATTTCAGCAAGCCATCAAATTGAGCTTTTTCCTCTTGTCCAGTAAAAGCAGGAAACGGTTTTGCAGCCACCTGCCAAAGTGCCACTGTTGCATCTGGAACTTCGCTGATATTCCATTTGAATCTTATGCGCTTGTCTGCATCTTTCGGCTTGATACCTATATTTGAGGTGACTGCAATTTCACAATTGGTTCGATTTGTAGCGCACCGTGACAGGGCTGCACCTGAAGGTAGAATTTTCTTGAGCTTGAGTGGAATTAAGACGAAGTTATCTTCTGGATCGATAGCTTCAACATCTGCAGTTTCAAGATTTGGTCTGGGAGTTGGAACAGCTACAGATTTCGGCAATGAAGGTTTCTTAGGAGGAAGCTTGGCAGTTTCTGATTTTTTCTTCTTGGGTTTTTCCGGCTTTTTAGGAGCTGGCTTTTTTTCAGCTTCTTTCTCAGGAACCGGTTCCGGTTTTTTGGGAACCGGGGTTTTGACAACCTCATCCCTCAAACAAAGGATGGAAGCAAAAGCGCGGCACGTGTATCCAGTGCAAAGTGCCCCATCCCCGAAAATCAGGGTTCTTCCCAGCTGTTCACCGGTTTTCCGGTCGATCTTGTGGCCGATTGAACGGCTGTAATTCATTTCCTTGCAAAACAGATCGGCAGCAGGTTTTCCGCAGCCCTTCCCACCTTGATGCTTGCAAAGGTCGAGGCGAACGCCACGAACATGTGGTTGATTAAAATTTTTGGACTGTGCATGCGCTTCTCCAACCAACACGGAAAATGTGACGATCAAAAACAGCGCCGAAAATATCGTTCCAATACGCATAGTAGTATTCCGATCCAGCCAAACCCGGTTACCTGATATTGCAGGTATCGTTTTGCGAACCGGCCTCCGGTTATGCGCCCCTGTAATCTCAAACTAATCTTCTGCAGATGAACCGTAGTTGAACAGCAAGATTTTTAAAACCTAACACATAACCTTACGTCAATCGAGGAGTGTTGTGTGTGACTGTACTTACCAAACGTAGCGGAGGTGCAGTCTATCGCAATGCCTCGAGAACCTGGAATGCAAAAAGCGAAAAGAACGAAAAAGCCGCCGTTATCAAAGCACGAACAAAACGTTGCCGTTTCAACTCCCGCAATTTTGAAACTTTCAGGAGTTCGAACATGATCTCGTTTGCCGGATCACATGAATCCACTGCGTCTCTCAACTCTTTCAGTGATTTGTGCTCACCTGTATCGACATAAAGAACGTGCTTGACGCTTCCCTCTGATTTCACATCAACATGGGGAGCTGTTTTCCGACTTGGATAAAGGACATAACCAAACAGCAGGAGTGGCGTCATGATCACAAACCAGAAAACCAGAATAGGAAGCAAATCGCTAACACTGGCCTTGGGAAACCAGTCACTTGTTCCGGCCACGATACCCAATGCGAAAGCATAGCCCACACCAACAATCTGTGCTTTTGTGTCGTAGGCACGGACGGTAGTCTGCGCTTCTGTCAGGGCATCCGTCAGAAGGTTTAGTTTTTGCGGCTGCATCTGGTTTTTCGTGCCGGTTTCGCTCATGGGAAAAAGCTTTAGCACAATGTGAACTGAAGCTCTATCGACAAACAATTCTCTTTCAACACAACCAAGAGCTTGCAGAAAATTGCCGTAACCCTGGGCAAAACGGAAGGGTCCATTTTCCTGACAATCCGCAAAATTCTGAATCGGAAATTAATTGCGAATGCGTCGCAACTGCATTGACTTTTGCGAATGATTATCAGTATTATTCTAAACAATTATCTTTTCAGAAAGTCGCAAGTGAAAAACCTGTTAAAAATCCCACTGTTGGCATTCGTTATTGTCATAGGATTTAGCGCCACTGTACCCGCAAATGACAAGATGAAAGTAGTCACCACTTTCACGGTGCTCGCAGACATGGCCGCCAATGTCGCAGGTGATGCCGCAGAGGTTGTGTCAATCACAAAACCCGGCGCTGAAATACACGGTTATGAGCCAACACCGAAAGATATTGTGCGCGCCAGTGATGCAGATCTCATTTTGTGGAACGGCATGAACCTTGAGCTTTGGTTCGAGCAATTTCTCTCCAATATGAAAGATGTACCTGCTGCAACGCTGACAGAAGGCATTAAACCGATTTCGATCACTTCAGGTTCCTATGAAGGCAAGCCAAATCCGCATGCATGGATGGGACTCGACAATGCGCTGATATACATCGACAACATCGTTGCGGCTTTTTCAAAACACGACCCGGAAAATGCCGATGTTTATTCAGCAAATGCAATTGCCTACAAAGACAAATTGCGGACTACCATTGAACCATTGCGAAGGAAAATCGCGCAAATTCCCGAGAATGAGCGATGGCTGACCACCTGTGAAGGCGCGTTCAGCTATCTGGCGCGTGATTTCGGTATGAAAGAATTGTACCTTTGGCCAATGAATGCGGACCAGGTCGGAACACCTCAACAGGTTCGTTCCGTCATCGACGGTGTCCGGTCGAACAAAATTCCGGTTGTTTTTTGTGAAAGTACAGTCAACACCGCGCCAGCAGAACAGGTTGCCCGCGATACGGGTGTGCGGTATGGCGGTGAGCTTTACGTGGACTCGTTGAGCGAAGCGGATGGTCCAGTCCCCACTTATCTCGACTTGTTGCGCGTCACATCGGAAACTATTGCAAAAGGCCTGACTGCCACAAACTAGTTCGAGTTAATATGACTTTGGAACCCTGGCAGGGTCAGCCAGTTCCAAAACCAAAAAAAATGGATTCATGTATTGAGTATTGCAGAAAAAGCGCCTGATCCGGTTTCCGGGATTACAGCCAGCGACGTCACGGTTACCTATCGAAACGGTCACACGGCACTTTGGAATGCTAGCTTCGAAATCCCGCTTGGTACTGTTACCGCGTTGGTTGGCGTTAATGGCGCGGGTAAATCCACCCTGTTCAAAGCAATCATGGGATTTGTACCCACAGCCCAAGGACAAATCCAATTGTTGGGCAAAACAGTAAAACAGGCACTTGCAGAAAACCTGATTTCCTATGTCCCTCAGTCCGAAGAGGTTGACTGGACCTTTCCTGTACTTGTCGAAGATGTGGTGATGATGGGCCGCTATGGCCATATGGGATTTTTGCGACACCCCCGCAAAGCGGATCATTGGGCTGTGGAAGAAGCGTTGGTGCGGGTCAACATGCAAGACTATCGCAAGAGACAGATAGGCGAACTTTCAGGAGGTCAACGCAAGCGGGTATTTCTTGCCCGTGCCCTTGCCCAGGATGGCCAGGTCATTTTGCTGGATGAGCCGTTCACCGGTGTTGATGTCAAAACGGAAGAGCAAATTATCAAGCTACTAGGCGAAATGCGAAAAGAGGGCCGGGTTATGCTTGTCTCTACGCATAATCTGGGTTCGGTTCCTGAATTCTGTGATCGTACGATCCTTGTAAAGGGGACGGTTCTCGCCCACGGCCCTACAGGCTCAGTATTCACACGGGAAAATCTCGAGAAAGCCTTTGGTGGCGTCTTGCGTCAGTTCACACTGGGCGGCACTGACCTTCACGATGACGATGATCGACGTGAAGTCACCATCCTGACCGATGATGAACGGCCATTTGTCCAATATGGCCAACGATCCGGTGAAAAATCTGGGGATGGAGAGGAATAGTGGAAATTCTTCTGGAGCCATTCACCTACAACTACATGTTCAATGCCATGTGGGTATCAGCGCTGGTCGGCGGGGTATGCGCATTTCTTTCCGCATATCTTATGTTGAAAGGTTGGTCTTTAATCGGTGATGCTCTCTCTCATTCAGTGGTCCCGGGTGTTGCAGGCGCTTATATTCTTGGGCTTCCATTCTCCCTGGGGGCATTTATAGCGGGTGGACTGGCCGCGGGTGCCATGTTGTTTTTATCTGAACGTTCGGGCTTGAAAGTCGACGTCATTATTGGATTGATCTTTACATCCTTTTTTGGCCTCGGACTGTTCATGATTTCCATTAACCCGATTTCCGTCGATATTCAGACCATCACCATGGGCAATATCCTGGCGATCACACCTGAAGACACATTGCAACTGGTCATCATCAGTGTTGTTTCACTTCTGGTGCTTGCAGCAAAGTGGAAAGACTTGATGGTCACATTTTTCGATGAAAATCATGCACGATCCATTGGCCTCAACCCAACAGTTCTGAAAGTTGTGTTTTTTACATTGCTGTCAGCCTCCGTTGTTGCCGCAATGCAAACGGTTGGCGCATTCCTCGTCATCGCAATGGTGGTTACACCTGGTGCAACCGCGTATTTGTTGTGCGACCGCTTTCCGCGATTGATCATTGTATCCATATTGATCGGGAGCATGACCAGCTTCACGGGAGCCTATGCCAGCTATTTCCTTGATGGAGCGACAGGCGGCATTATTGTTACCCTGCAGACGCTCATCTTCCTGATTGTTTTTGTGGTTGCGCCTAAACACGGACTTTTAGCCAGCCGCCGGAAGGCCAGATCTGCGCTGCTTGAGCATGCAAATGTCGAAGCTGTTACACGGATAACCGGGGCATCGACATGACAATGGAACTGCTACTGCAGCCTTTCGAGTATGCGTTCATGCAAAATGCATTTTATATCTGCATGCTGGTAGCCGTTCCTACTGCACTCCTGTCCTGCTTCCTTGTACTCAAGGGTTGGGCCTTGATGGGAGATGCGGTGAGCCATGCGGTCTTGCCAGGCATTGTGCTTGCTTACATTTTCAATTTACCACTCATCCTGGGTGCGTTCGCCGCCGGGATGACCTGCTCGATTGCAACCGGCTACCTTTCCTACAACAGCAGGATTAAACAGGACACAGTTATGGGCGTCGTATTCTCCGGAATGTTCGGGATCGGCATCGTTCTGTACGTATCGATAGATACAAACGCTCACCTGGATCATATCCTGTTCGGAAATATGCTTGGCGTGGAACCGGATGAAATGTGGACTGCCGGAATCATATCGGCTTTGGTTTCTGCAATCATAGCCCTGAAATGGCGGGACATTCTCTTACACAGCTTTGATCCCGCTCAAGCTCAGGCATCGGGACTTTCGGTGAACATTATTCATTACGGGCTTTTGACTGCGCTGTCCCTAACGATCGTCGCCACACTCTCGGCCGCCGGCCTGATCCTTGCAATCGGGCTGCTGATTGCACCAGGGGCAATTGCCTTTCTCGTTACAAGGAAATTTTCGTCAATGCTGACGGTTGCGGTGGTTGCAAATCTCCTCTGCATGCTGGGCGGCACATATCTGAGTTTCCACCTGGACAGCGCACCGGCACCCACCATTATCCTGGTCCTCACCGCGTTTTTCATCCTTGCATTCAGTGTTCGGATTTGGCGGGTAAAAAGGGCTTCAATGAAACAGGTGCATGCTTAGACCACAGTAGATCACGGTACAGATTTCCTGCAGTTTGTACTTGATGCGCGTTACATCCCATGTTCTCTTCCATTCTTGCGATAACAATCCCGTAACAATGGGTACAAGGCGAAGTGAATGGCAACCGATACAAAAGAGCTGACAGCCCTCAGGCGAGAATTTCACCAGCATCCTGAACTCGGATTTCAGGAAGTCCGTACCAAAGCCCGTGTTGCGGAACTCCTGCGGGAGTTTGGACTGGATGTTCATGAGGGCAAGGGGGTCATCGGCATTCTCAAATCCGGGACTGGTAACCGGGCAATTGGCCTGCGTGCAGACATGGATGCGTTACCCATCACGGAATCCAGCGAGCATGATTACCCATCCAGAAACCCCGGCGTCATGCATGCATGCGGTCATGATGGACATACGACAATGTTGCTCGGAGCAGCCAAAGCACTTTCTACTTCGCCGGAATTTGATGGAACGGTTGTATTTATATTTCAACCCAATGAAGAACACGGGCTTGGAGCCCTTGCGATGATCGAAGAGGGTATGCTTGAACAGTTTCCGGTCGAGGAGGTTTACGCAATACACAATCTTCCAGGTGCTCCGGTTGGGCAAATGTCAACCAGGAGCGGGTTGATCTGCTCAAGTGAAAGCCTTTTTGAAATTGCTATCACTGGACAGGGCGGACATGCTTCCATGCCGCAAGCCGGGCGTGACGCAATTACAATTGGAGCCGAATTGGTACGGACACTTCAGACCATCGTGTCCCGCAAACTAGCTCCGGGTGCAGGTGCCGTTGTCTCGGTCACCGAGTTTTTGACGGATGGGCAACGAAATGTGCTTCCGGGTCATGCGACATTGAAGGGAGATGTGCGTGCGCGTTCGCCGGAGGATCGAAACCAGATCGAGAGGCTCATGCGGCAGATGGCAGAAGGGGCTGCAATTGCACATGGTGTTGAAATCAAGGTCGACTTCAACACCGAGTTTATCGAAACTATCAACAGTGATGTGCCGGCGCAGGCAATGGTTAGGGCGGCAAGAGTTGCAAATATTGATACGATTCCAAACCGGGAACCTATGAGTTTTTCGGAAGATTTTGCCCATTTCAGTGCGGCCGTTCCCGGTTGTTTTGTGCTTCTGGGAAATGGAGAAAATGGCCCCAACGGACAACCACTTCATTCAAGTGACTATGATTTCAATGATGAATTGCTTTCGGTCGGCGTAGACCTTTGGACGAGTTTGGTTCGTGACAGGCTTCCTGCACGGGACGTCGCACAAGAATGAGCATTTTTGAAACCCGGCTGAAATCCTTCAAGGAACGTTTGAGGGAAGCAGAACTTGATCTGGCAATTATCACCGATGAGGATAATGTCTACTATCTGACCGGGTATTACGATTATCTGCATATGGAGTTTGGGCGGCCCACCCTGTTGCTTGTTCACCGGGATGGTGAGACGCTTTTGGTAACTCCAACCATTGATTTTAATGCCGCACAATCTGCTGCCCACGTGGACAGAATAGCTCCCTGGAATGACGGAATGGGTGAAGAGTGGCGTGAAGAACTTCCTGCGGCTCTAAAAGGGGCTTCACAGGTCGCGATCGAACCTGATCAAATGCCGCCATTGGTTCGGGCTTATTTGGATCAACTGGTTGAGAAGGATAAATTGGGAAGTGCGTCTCCCATTCTTGCCGCAATGAGGATGATCAAGTCTGCGGAAGAACTGCAGATCGCGCGTCATGCCGGTCAGGTTGCCAATGCCATGATGAATGCAGGACGCGCCGCAATAGCGGATGGAGTTCCGGAATTTGAGGTGGCTATTGCAACTTCACAGGCAGGGACACGCAAGGCGGCCGAATTACTTGCGGTACATTACAGCGACCGCGACATGTCACCCAATACCCATTTCCTGCAAATCATGGCTTCAGGTGATGCGATCACCAAAACCCACCACCGGGCATCAACCCGCATCATGAAACGTGGCGAACCGGTTTTCTTGTGTTTTTGCGGGATGACCAATTTTCATCGGTTCAAATTGGGCTTCGACCGAACATTCTGGATCGGTGAAATTGGTGATCAAAAACAGGCTGATGTATATGAAGTGGTTCTGGCAAGCCAACAGGCTGCGCTATCTGCGTTGAAACCTGGTGTAACCGCAGAAAGTGTTCATGCGGCATACACTGAAGTGATTCAGAGCGCGGGCTTTGAGTATCCATTCCGGTGCGGCCGTGCGACGGGATTCAGTTTCCTGGAAACACCGCAACTGGTGACAGGTGATAAAACAGTCCTAAAACCGGGGATGGTCTTGGCCGTTGATGGCTCGGTTTCCATTGACACTTTCCGGGCCCAGGTCGGAGACAGTTTCATCATTACTAAAGATGGATACGAACCGTTGACTACCCATTCAAAGGAGTTGGGCGACGTCATTTTGTAGGGATTTTTCCAGTTTCCGGAAGAATTGATGCCTTACAAGCAAACCTACCCGTCAATCGATCTGGCCAATACCCTTGAAATCTGTGTCAGGGTGTAGCCAGAATCATCCATCCAGCCATTAAATGCCTCCTGAACGGCGGCCATGGCTTTTTTTGAAGTTGGTTGTTTGTCGATAATTCCCTGATGAACGAGTGCCGCTGTCACATCACGGGAGAGTATGTAGCAATCTGCACCCAAAAACCGAAGAAAATATTGACCGGTCATGGCCCCGAGCCTGCTGCCACGTTTGTTCAATTCTTCAAGCAGAAGATTTCTCTCAGTTGGAGAGCATTGCGAAATCCAGGTGCCAAACCCGTTATGTATATTTGAGATTTCTGCAATGAACCGTGCATTTTCAGGAACTGTTCTAATCTTCTGGGGATTGCGAACAATGCGTTTGTCCCCAACAAGGCGCGCTATATCGTCGTCGTTGGCCAGCACCCATCGGCCAATGTCGAAGCCTTCGAAAGCCGTTTCAAAACCGTCCCATTTTGCCTCGATTACCTTCCAGTTAAAACCGGCTTGAAATACGCATCTGGTTGCCTGTGACAACCAGCGGTTATCCGGAATAGCGGAAAGCTCGGCGGATGATTTCGGAACAGAAGCTTCAAGATGCGCCTGCATTTCCGGCTTTCCGTGCCGCTTGAATGCGCGGTCAAGAATTTCGGCAAAACTGGACATCATTCGCCTATTGGGTTGGTGTTGGGTTCTCCAGCGGTCCTTCGTCAAAACCGACGAACACGATCAAGTTGGGTTTGTCCGGAACCGGAAGATTGATATTTCCATCAACAAAACTAAAGGAAGCGTGGCTTCCACCCTCTGGAATTGTTACCGGAATCTGATGTAGCTGGGAATACAAGACCTCTTTTGAAACGCTGGCAACAGCAATCCTGACAGGAATATTTATAGTTCCGGTTGCTCCGGTAGGGCCGTTTATCACTCTGCCCCTGACACCCACCCGCATGTTGAGATTAAGAGGGGAATAATTACACTCACGAATTGTATTAGTGATCGTAGACTGAAACTCCAGCGAATTCAGAGCGCCGGGATCATCCTTTTTCACACCATCGGTAAAAGTTCTGTAGATTTCGGTTCCCGAGCGGATGACTGTTTTGGGGCAAAAAGCCCGCAGGTTATTGGACTCATCCTTTGGTTTGTCTGCAATCAACTCCTGCTGACCGGATTCGAGCGTCTCCTTGGTGCTGCTTTTTGTGCCGGAAGAATTGCATGCCGCCAACAACACCATGGAAGATATTAACGCGAACGCGCCAACGATACGATTATTATTCATTTTTATCTTTACCCCTACCCAGAGTCGTATTGTGGCAGCTTATGCCGCCCTTTGTTATTGCCACACGATGTTATAGAGGGCTAAAAGACGGCAATCAAATGTTCAATCAGCAAATTTGCTGAAACCTTGTGGTCTTTTTATGAAATATATCAGCACCCGCGGACAAGCACCGGAACTAAGTTTCCGCGACGTCTTACTGGAAGGCCTCGCGTTGGACGGTGGCCTATATCTTCCTGAAGCATGGCCAACGATTTCCCACGAGGAAATCCGTGCCATGGCGAACCGGTCCTATGCATCAAACGCGAAAGATATTCTACGGCCGTTTGTTGCCGGAGAGATTCCGGAATCCGATTTTGACCGAATGGTGGATGAGGCTTATTCGACATTCCATCATGCAGCTGTCGCACCCCTGGTACAGATTGGCTCAAATCACTGGGTTATGGAGTTGTTTCATGGCCCTACTCTCGCTTTTAAGGATGTTGCAATGCAACTTCTCGCGCGGATGATGGATTACGTGCTTGCGGAGCGGAGTCAACGGGCCACAATCGTAGGGGCTACTTCCGGCGATACCGGCAGTGCAGCAATCGAGGCATTCAGAGGCCGGGAAAATACCGACATTTTTATCCTGTTTCCACATGGAAAAGTGTCCCCGGTGCAGCAACGGCAGATGACAACGGTTCCGGATGCAAATGTGCACTGTTTGGCAATTGAGGGAGATTTTGACAGCTGTCAGGCGCTGGTCAAGGACATGTTCAATCACCACAATTTCAGGCAACGACTGCAGCTGTCCGGCGTCAATTCCATCAACTGGGGACGCATCATGTCCCAGATTGTTTATTACTTTACGACCGCCGCCAATCTTGGAGCACCGGACCGCAAGGTTTCCTTCACGGTGCCGACTGGTAATTTCGGTGACATTTTCGCTGGTTATGTCGCGAAGTGCATGGGACTTCCGGTCGAAAACCTGATTATCGCGACGAACCAGAACGACATTTTGGCAAGGACCCTTGCGACCTCAAGTTATGAAACTGCGAAAACCACACCGACCATTTCACCTTCTATGGACATCCAGGTATCGTCGAATTTCGAACGACTCTTATTTGACGCCGGAGCACGCGACGCATCCACTATCCGTAATCAAATGGAAAGTTTGAAACAGTCCGGGCGTTTTGAGATTCCTGAGGCAACGATGGATTCAATTCTTGCAAATTTCGTAGCAGGTTCATGCGACGAAGAAGAGACCAGACGGCAAATTCTTACAGTTCTCGAAACGACCGGGTATCTGTGCGATCCACATACCGCCGTCGGATTACACGTTGCTGAGAAACACCTTGGTGAAGAAGTCGCAATGATAACACTGGGCACCGCCCATCCAGCAAAATTTCCAGCAGCAGTAGAAAAAGCAACCGGTGTCCGCCCGGAACTGCCAATGCGTATGGGTGACCTGATGGAACGGAAGGAACGCTTCGAAATACTTCCGAACAATATAGCGAATGTGGAAGCGTATATTGAATCCCGATCCAGAGCTGCAATCATGTCATAAATGTGTTCGTGACATCCGCTTCACATGGCATTATGGTCGCCTGATGAGTTTAAATGTATCAAAGTTAGGCAACGGCTTGACCGTTGTAACCGAGTCCATGCCTCACTTGCATAGTGCGGCGCTCGGAGTGTGGGTGAAAGCCGGTTCCAGAAACGAAAACCAGAATCAGCACGGTATTGCGCATCTCCTTGAGCACATGGCTTTCAAAGGAACAAAATCCCGAACTGCCCTGCAGATCGCTGAAGAAATCGAAAACGTAGGTGGTGAGTTGAATGCTGCAACCAGCGTTGAAACGACCGCCTATTACGCAAGGGTTCTGGAGACAGAAGTCTCCCATGCTGCAGACATTCTTCATGACATTTTGGCCAATTCAATTTTTGATGAACGTGAACTGGCCAGGGAAAAGCATGTCATTCTTCAGGAGATCGGCGCGGCGATGGATTCACCGGATGATCTTGTATTTGATCATTTTCAAAGTTCGGCATTTGGTAGTCAGCCCATTGGGCGCCCGATTCTGGGAACTCCGGACACCCTAAAGAGTTTTACTTCATCTGAAATTCGCGATTATCTCGATGTACACTACACAGGCCCTAACATGGTGCTTTCTGCGGCGGGTGCGGTAGATCATGATGAACTTGTTAAACAGGCAGAACAGAGTTTTGGTACATTAAGAGGTGATCAGCCTGCACAGGCACCGGACGCAAATTATCTCGGCGGCGAGGAAATGCTGGAAGATGATTTCCAGGAAGTTCAGGTCATTCTCGGATTTGAAGGCCGAGCCTATCATGTTCGTGATTTCTATGCCTCACAATTACTGGCCATGATCCTTGGTGGGGGGATGTCATCGCGTTTGTTCCAGGAAGTCCGGGAAAAACATGGCCTTTGTTATTCCGTGTCCTCATTTCACTGGGGTTTCTCAGATACAGGTGTGTTCGGTGTCCATGCAGCGACCGGGCCTGAAGATTTAAAAGAACTCATGGATGTTATCGTGGGAGAGTTGCAAAGATCCAGCGATGACATTGTTCAGGAAGAACTGGACCGTGCACGCGCACAAATCCGTTCCGGATTGTTGATGGCAATGGAAAGCCCGGCATCAAGGGCTGGCCAGATTGCCCGGCAAATTCTGTTGTTTGGCAGGCCAATTCCAAACTCCGAACTTATGGAACGGCTTGATGCCCTTTCTGTCGAAAGGATAAAGGATCTTGCCGGACGTATATTTCATGAATCCATGCCAACGCTCACAGCGGTCGGGCCTGTCAAGGAATTGCCTCGCCTTGATGATATCCGCCAATCCCTTGGAATGGGGCGGCAGCAAGCCGCTGAGTAGACAATGCGTTTGAGGCTTCTTTCGCGATTTCGACCCAGGGAAATTCAGGTCCCACAAAGCAACCTGTTACTCAAACATCCGCAACGAAGCGATTTCGGAAAATGGGTGAAATTACGCTCGGACAGCAGTGCATTCCTGAAAATCTGGGAACCGCGGTGGCCAAGAGATGATCTTACTCTAATGGGATATCAACGGCGGCTTCGTACCTATGCGCAACAACGGCAATCCGGAACCGGTTATACCTATTTTCTTTTTAACGGTAAATCCAATGAGTTACTGGGCGGATTGAGCCTCACCAAGGTTACCCATGGTGTTTCACGTTCGGCAACGCTTGGTTACTGGATGGGCGTGCACTTTGCCGGTAGAGGACACATGGGGAATGCTGTTCCTGCGATTTTATCCCATGCATTTATTGATTTGAAACTCAACCGGGTGGAGGCTGCCAGCCTTCCGACAAATTCGCGTTCAATGCATTTGCTTGAAAAGTGTGGATTTCAACGCGAAGGATACGCACGCGAATATCTGGAGATTAATGGTAAACTGGAAGATCATGTTCTGTTTGCATGTTTGGCCAATTCCATTCGTTGAACGCACGCCAGAGTAGAAAAAATACTGGCAAATCAATCAACCCTGTGGTGTAAGTGAACGGGTATTGCGGGGAGCATAGGTGTATCAATAATATTGTCTGACAGCGGGTTTTCTATTCAACATTCAGCAAAGATTCTTCTGGCAGTAGGCATGTTGCTTTTCAGTCTGGTGCCATCGGTGGCACTGGAGCCCATTCGGGTTTCTGTGAACGACATCGCTGTGGATATTACCGGTGCCATTGAAACTTTCCGCCGCACTGACGGCATACTGAAAATTTCAACAGCGCCCGACGCTGATGGGATCGTGCGAAGAATTGAGGTGCGATCACGAGACACGGATCAGGTTTCCCATTGGGCTGTATTTGCACTGGCGAATACAAGCGACCGGCAAATAGATCGCCTGATCGTGGCTCCGCATTATCGGATGGTGGGATCCAATCTTTTGTGGCCCGATCTGGATACCAAACGTATTGCAGCCATTACGCCGAGCGAAGGATTTTCTCTCGACCGGCAATCCGATACTGGAGCGGATGTATTCCGGATCACTCTGGACCCCGGTGCTGTCATCACCCTTGTTGCAGAACAGGAAACAAGCGAATTACCAAAACTGTATCTGTGGGAACCTTCAGCATACAAGGACACAACCAACAGCTACACCTTGTACTATGGCATAATCCTTGGGATATCCGGCCTTCTTGCGGTATTTCTCACGATCCTGTTTGTAGTCAAGGGATCAGCAATGTTTCCCGCTACCGCTGCCCTTGCATGGGGCGTGCTCGCTTACATCTGTGTCGATTTCGGATTCTGGAACAAGGTCATCAATGCTCCCGGGTCAAATGACCCGTTCTGGCGGGCAGGAACAGAAGTGTTTTTAAGTACAAGCTTACTTGTTTTTCTTCATGCTTACCTGACGTTAAACCGTTGGAACCGGAAATTTTCAATTGTAATTTTCGCCTGGGTACTTGCACTTATAATCCTTATGGGCATTGCGGTATTTGAGCCGAGCGTTGCAGCGGGTGCGGCCAGATTTTCATTCGCCCTGACCGTCGTTCTCGGTGCCCTGCTGATTGTTTACCTAACTATTCAAAAATCTGATCGGGCAGTGATGCTAATTCCAACATGGATTTTGCTGGGCATCTGGCTGTTCGGAGCGAGCCTTGCGGTTACCGGACGACTTGAAAATGACGTCATACAGCCCGCTCTCGGTGGCGGCCTCGTGCTGGTTGTGCTGCTGCTGTGTTTTACTGTTATGCAGTACGCGTTTTCCGGAGGTGCGCTGGCGCAGGGACTGGTCAGTGATGCCGAACGTTCGGCACTTGCGCTTAACGGCGCTGGTGACTTCTTGTGGGACTGGGATGTCAACCGGGACCGTATCATGGTGGGAGAGGAAATAAGCCAGCTGCTTAACCATGGAAAAAAGGTCATGAACTCTGCCCCCAAAGGTTGGCAGGCAATCCTTCATCCGAATGACCGTGACCGATTTTTCGCCACCCTTTCAGCAATTGTCGAACACAAACGCGGACGTATCTCACAAGCGTTTCGCCTGCGGGCGGATGACGGGCACTTCCACTGGTTCAAACTGCGTGCAAGGCCCATGCTGGATACCGAGGGTGAAGTCAGTCGCTGCATTGGCACACTAAGTGACATTACCGGTCAGAAAAAATCCGAGGAACGTCTGTTGCTGGATTCGGTCAGGGATAATCTTACCGGACTGGAAAACCGCGAACTGTTTGCAGGCAGACTGGAAACCATAATGGCACTTGCGGAATCTGATGAAGCGCTCAGGCCATCGGTTTTCCATATTGATATTGACGGGTTCCGTAGAATCAACAGCAAGTTTGGATATTCTGTAGGTGATACCATTTTGCTGACCCTGTCGCGTCGCTTGTCCAGATTATTGAAGCAAGGCGATAGCTTGGCGCGTATATCTGGTGATCAATTTGCCTTGCTCTTGATGTCTCAAACTGAGCCAAAGAAAATTGCCGCCTTTGCCGATGCTATACGCAGGACACTCAAGGCCCCAGTTGAATTCGCTGAAGATGAAATCGTGATGTCAGCCTCAATCGGCCTTGTCAGCTGGACACGAGAACACACGATGGCTGACCAAATGATGCGGGATGCTGAACTGGCGAAAGGCGAGGCAAAACGCCTGGGAGGAGACCGAACTGAGCCGTTCAGTCCTGCACTCAAGAGTTCCCGCGATAATTCTGTCATGTTGCTTGAAGATTTGAAGTCGGCATTGCGGGAGGACCGGATCGAACTTCAATATCAGCCTATTGTAAACCTCGAAAACAGTAAGATTGCCGGCTTCGAGGCCCTGATGCGCTGGAACCATCCCAAGGCCGGTAAATTAATGCCCTCGGATTTTGTTCCATTGGCCGAGCAGTCCGGCCTAATACAGCAATTGGGAAATTACATACTGCACAAGGCTGCAGCCGACTTTGCGTCAATGCAGGACCCCAATTCTCCTGAATGCTACGTCAGCGTCAATGTTTCCAGCCGGGAACTTCTGAGAACCGATATCGTATCGGACATAACAAACGCGCTGCATATGAGCGGCCTGCTGCCCCACCAAATGCGGATAGAAATTACCGAAAGCATGGTTATGGAAAATCCGGAACATGCTTCGCAAGTTTTGGGACGTATAAAGGCAACGGGCATCGGCTTATCACTCGATGATTTTGGCACAGGATACTCTAGCCTGTCATACCTCCTCAAATTCCCGTTCGATACTTTGAAGATCGACAAATCATTCATACAGTCCAGACAGCAGCAGGAGAAACTGGTCGTCCTCCGATCAATTATTACCCTGGCCCATGGCCTTGACCAGAGTGTGGTTGCGGAAGGAGTTGAATATGAATCGGATGTAACTGATTTGCTGCAGTTGGGTTGCGAATTCGCGCAAGGTTATCTTTTTGGCGAACCGGTAGACCGCGCTGATGCGGCTGCACTGCTAGCGAACGGTTTGAACCGTTGATACCTCAGGCATGACCCGAGTCGGAAGAAAGCAGGTTTTCATCTACTCCCAACAACTGAAGGCTCTTGCGGTATTTCTCACTATTTCCGCATTCAAACAGAATTTCTTCAGTGGAATCTACTGTTAACCAGCCATTGGAACTGATTTCATCTTCCAGTTGCCCAGAAGCCCAACCCGCATAGCCAAGCGCCAAAATTGCCTTTTTCGGGCCTTTACCCGTTGCAATCGCCCTGAGGATTTCAAGTGTAGCTGTCAAACAGACGTCGTTGCGAACTTCTACCGTTGATGCACTCTCATAGTCCGGACTATGTAGCACAAACCCGCGACCCGGTTCTACCGGACCACCCACATGCATTGAATCTGCTGACAATTTCCCCGGAATGCTGGTCTTCTCGTCCGTTGTAATGATTTCCAGCTGTTCGAGAAATTCCGGAATTGTAGGGGATTCCATCGTCCGGTTAACTATAAAACCCATAGCTCCTTCGTGGGAATGGGCACAAACATAAACCACGGATCTTTCGAATCGCGAGTCGCCCATTCCTGGCATCGCAATCAATAATTTTCCGCAAAGCGAAGGGAAGGCATCTTCTGGTTTCATGGCATCACACTATTGGTACTTTTGCCTTTAACAGCCTGATTGATGATACCACAAGTACAATCGAGTGATATATGGCAAGAAGCCTCACTTTTTTATGATACGCTACAGAAACATTTCATTCGACAATTAGAACCGCAAGGATGTTATTAGCAGTTGTGTGCGCAACGTTGGTTAAGGTACCAAATGATACGAATTTTAAATCTTGCCCTATTTTTGCTCTTGGTCGTATTTACGACCGAAGCAGCATACAGTGCCGCAAGCGAATGGCAGGATCTTGGTGGAGGAAAAGCACGGCTTTTGACGGTTCTGGATCCCACTTCAGGAAAGGTAAGAGCGGCAGTAGAAGTAAAACTTGAGCCGGGCTGGACAACTTATTGGCGGTATCCCGGCAGTTCAGGAATTCCGCCAGTTTTCGACTTTTCTGGTTCCAACGGTTTCCAAGCCGACAAAGTTGCGTTTCCTGCTCCTGAACTTTTGGGCAATGGACAGTTGAAGTATGCGGGCTACAAGAAGTCTGTGACGTTTCCCGTTGATGGCAAAGTGTTTCCGGGCATCAATGCGGAGATTAATCTTGAATTGCTGATCGGGGTATGCGCGGAAATTTGTATACCGGCACAGGCCAAGATGAAGATTACTTCAGATGAATTGGAACAGTCAGACCCTCTCGCAAATCAGATCATATTGTTGGCAAAAAAAGCTGTTCCCGAACCGACAGACCCCGACGATGTATTGATTTCAACGAGTGTACGCAATGATGGCAACCTTATGATATTGATACACAACAAAGTCGAAGGCGGGATACCTGAGTTATTCGTAGAAGGACCAGCGGATTGGTATCTCCAGCCTGCAAAACTGGTTTCACAGGGAAACAACAAGAGCCTTTTTGCCTTGAATGTATCCAACGCTCCTGAAGGGAGCGATATCCTGGCAGAAAAGCTGGTTTACACGCTTGTGTACGGATCAGACAGTGTGGAATTTGTTCGTTGAAACCCGACAGCCAAGCACTATAACCCCAAAGAGCAATTTAATAGGGAGATACCTGATGGCAATATCAGTTGGTTCGAAATTACCGGATGTAGATTTTCACCATGTTGGAGAAGATGGTCCTGGAACAATAAGTACCGATGACATTGTTTCTGGAAAAAAAGTCGTGTTGTTCGCTGTCCCCGGTGCTTTCACGCCTACCTGTCACAAGAATCATCTTCCGGGATTTGTTGAGCATGCAGAAGAAATAAAATCCAAGGGTGTGGACGAGATTGCAGTGGTTTCCGTGAATGATGTTTTTGTGATGGATGCCTGGGCCGGCATTTCCGGTGCAGAAGGTAAAATCAAGTTTCTGAGCGACCCAAATGCAGATTTTGCAAAGGCACTGGGAATGGAGCTGGACCTTAGCGAACGCGGCCTGGGAATTCGGTCAAAACGTTACGCCATGATTATTGATGACGGCGAAGTGACAACTTTCAACGTGGAAGACAACCCTGGACAAGCTGTAGAGTCGACAGCTGAGAAAATTCTCGAATCGCTTTAGCGGGTTACTTGTAATCCTTCATACCGAGGCGGGCGAGTTCGTCCGCCTTTTCATTTTCAGGGTGTCCGGCGTGTCCCTTGATCCAGTGCCAATTAACCTGGTGACGCGTTGCGGCTTCATCCAACGCCTGCCAAAGGCCCGCATTCTTGACCGGCTTTTTGTTGGCAGTTTTCCACCCGTTGCTTTTCCAGCCGGTTATCCAACCTGTGATTCCCCCTTTTACATATTGAGAATCAGTGGTGAGATCGACTTTGCAAGGTTCTTTCAATGCATTGAGCGCCTCAATAGCTGCGGTCAACTCCATCCGGTTGTTCGTCGTTTCTGCTTCACCGCCATAAAGTTCCCGTTCTTTTTCACCATAGCGTAACAATACACCCCAACCTCCCGGACCGGGATTGCCAGAACATGCACCATCCGTCCATATCTCAACAGCCTTCAAAACTGATCCACTCCATATCCAGCTACTGATGAAACAGATTGGTGGAATCGCAGTTTGGAAATGTATTCGGAAGGATCTTTCGGTACCACGAGCGCTCCCGGTGGAACATTCAACCAGTCGAAAAGTCGGGTCAGCAGGAATCTCAGTGCAGAACCGCGGCATAGAAGTGGCAGCGAATTGAGTTCCTGATCAGTGAGTTTTCGCACATGCTGATACCCCTTGATCATAGATTTGGCCTTGGTGACATTGAATGAATTGTCCGGTTCAAAACACCATGCGTTTACGCAGATTGCAATGTCATAAGCCAGTAGGTCATTGCATGCGAAATAAAAGTCAATCAGACCTGAAAGCCTATCTTTCAGAAAAAACACATTATCCGGGAACAGATCCGCGTGGATAACGCCCGAAGGCAGCTCCGCGGGCCAATTGTTCTCAAGATAGCTCAACTCTGCCCGGATCAATTCAACAAGACCGGTTGCTACCGTATCTGCCTTTTCCTGCGATAATTCAAACAAGGGGCGCCAATCCTTGACTGTGAGGGCATTTGCACGCGTGAATTCAAACCCGTCTCCGGCAATATGCATTTTTGCAAGTGCTTCACCGACCTGTTTGCAATGATCTGCGTTGGGGCGCCGAACCGAATTCCCGTCCAGATAGCTTATGATCGCTGAGGGCCTTCCCGCGAGTGTTGAAAGGTTCTCACCATTTTTCATCGTGACGGGTTGCGGGCATTCAACACCGTGCCTTGCCAAATGCTGCATTAGTCCAAGAAAAAATGGCAAATCGTCTGGATTCACGCGCTTTTCATAAAGGGTCAGAATATACATGCCTGCATCCGTGGAGAGCAGATAGTTTGAATTTTCAACGCCTTCCGCAATGCCCTTCAGAGAATGCAATTCACCAATGTCATAGCGCGCAAGGTATTCCTTAAGTTCGGAATCTGGAATTTGGGTATATACAGCCATTTATGCGGGCCCGTTCACAAAAGACATGTCCTGCGGTGTCAACGCTGCATCCCTTAAATCACGTGCAACCAGAAATTCCTCATCTTCCTTTACCGTTTCCACAAGTTCCAACTTCAGTTCAAAACGTTCGCGGAAAGCTTCAATGATTTCGTTTACCAGGATTTCAGGCGCAGAAGCGCCAGCAGACAAGCCCACAATCCCGGCCGTTTCCAATTCATCCCAGGATATGTCAGCGGCTTTTTGAACAAGTGCCGCCCTCGCCGCACCTGCCCGGCTGGCAACTTCAACCAGGCGTTTCGAGTTTGATGAGTTAGGCGCACCGACAATCAAAAAATGGTCGGCTCCATGGGCTGCAAGTTTCACCACCTCCTGCCTGTTTGTTGTTGCGTAGCATATTGACTCAGCTGCTGGCGCTTCGAGACTAGGAAACCGCTCCTGCAGTGTCATGAGAATTTCTGCTGTATCATCCACAGAAAGGGTAGTTTGCGTTACAAACCCAAGTGCATCCGGATTTTCAGGTATATAGGTTGAAGCCTGTTCGACATCCTCAATCAACGTCATTTCGCCCGGTTTGACCTGACCCATCGTTCCAATCACTTCGGGATGACCGGCGTGTCCAATAAGCAGGACATGGCGACCCTGCCGGATATGCCGGAGGGCTTGCTTGTGAACTTTTGAAACAAGCGGGCAAGTCGCATCAAGATAGTGGAGGTTCAGTTTTTGCGCATTCTCAGGCACAGATTTCGGAACACCGTGCGCTGAGAAAATTACCGGCTGTGATGTTTGTGGAATTTCATCCAGTTCCTTGACGAATATCGCCCCTTTTTCCTCCAGGCCTTCAACCACATAGCGATTGTGCACAATCTCATGACGGACATAAACGGGTGCCCCATATTTTTTCAGTGCAAGCACCACCATTTGTATGGCGCGATCAACCCCGGCACAAAAACCGCGAGGCCCGCATAACCGAAGGGTCAGTTGATTTTTATCACCCATTTTTTTCCCGCCTGCGCGAATACAAGAAGAAGAATCCGACACCCCAAAGCGCCAACACGAGACCATACCATGTGATCGCATATTGCAAATGGTTGTTTGGGAATGAAAGGATCGTTGTTCCTCCCCTTGGCCAACCACTCGGATTGGATGCTTCGGTAGCATCAATGATAACCGGCAGGTATTCACCCTCACGGTTTCCCATTATCCTTTTCATATCATCCAAACTTCGCCAGTAAAATTCCCGTTTTGCCAGATCATTATCCAAAGATCCGAATGGCTTTTCCGGCATTGGAACTCGCAAAAGACCGTCGATTTTCTGCTCCCCGGTAACCTGGCCCTGCGGACGGCTTGAAGGATTTTTCATTTCAAATGGAACAAAACCCCGGTTTATGATCAACCTTTTTCCACCGTCCAGTTCAAAACTTGTGTGTACGTTCCAGCCTGAAACTCCCCGGGGTCCGGTAGTGAAAAAATAGACCTCACTGGAATGATCGAAGATCCCTTTTGCCGACACCGGAAGATACTCATGCTTCTCCCTGTTAAGTCTTTGCCCGGCAAGGCTGATCAGCTCAATGGGTTCTCGGTCAACCCGGTTGTTGATCGTTTCAATAAGCCCTTCTTTCCAAAACAGCCGTTTTACCTGCCACGTACCCAATGCTCCAAGCACCAGGGTACCGGCCAGAATGCAGACCAACAAGATCAGTGTAGACCCACGCACTAGCTGTCTTCTCCCAATTCACCTTCTTGCGCCATGGTTTGATACTGCAAGGCAATCATGATCCCCTTGGTTATGCGAAGAGCCCAGACCGACAGGATGGTCACAACCGGAATCCATAAGGCCATATGCACCCAGAGTGGCGGTTCCAATGCCGTTTGTAACGTCATGGCCAGCGCGGTCACAAAGAACCCGATAATCAGAATGACAAAAACAGCGGGTCCATCTCCGGAATCGATAAATTTGAAATCCAGACCGCAATTCATGCAAGACTTCGCAGGGTTGAGTACTCCGTCATACAACCGGCCTTCGCCACAGCGTGGGCAACGGTTTCCAAGGCCTACCTGCGCGGGAGTAGGCGTAAGGTATATTGCCTCATCAACAGAGTTTTCCGATTTGCTTGGCATCCAGACCTCATAAACCAAAAGGGCGGCCTACACGACCGCCCCCTTGTGCATTAATTCACTAGATTTCTAATGGGCAATAGTGGCACCCCAGCTTGCCCAGACATAGACACAGCAGAAAAGGAACAACCAGACCACGTCAACGAAATGCCAATACCAGGCCGCGGCTTCAAATCCGAAATGCTTCTCCTGCGTAAAATGTCCAGCCATCGCGCGCAGCAGACACACAATCAAGAAGATCGTGCCCACAAGAACATGAAACCCGTGGAAACCTGTTGCCATGAAAAATGTGGAACCATAAATCGATTCTGAAAAACTGAATGGTGCATGCGCATATTCATAACCCTGGACGAAGCTGAACAATATGCCCAGGAGCACGGTAACGAGCAGCATGCCTTTCAGGGTTTTGCGATCCCCTTCAATCAGTGCATGGTGTGCCCAGGTAACGGTAGTGCCAGAAAGCAGCAGGATTACCGTATTGAAAAGCGGTAGATGCCATGGATCAAGCACCTCTGTCCCTTCAGGTGGCCAAATCCCGCCGGTAAAAGCTGCCCGCGATTCCTGAGCTGCCTCTCCAGCATAAATACTCGCGTCAAAAAAGGCCCAAAACCAGGCAACGAAGAACATCACTTCAGAAGCAATGAACAGGAGCATTCCATAGCGAAGATGCAGGGAAACAACCCGGGTATGATGTCCCTCATGGCTTTCCTTCACAGTGTCCGACCACCAGGCAAACATTGTGTAAAGAACGCCTATCAATCCGATTATTAAAATCCAGGGACCCGCTGATGCAAGATTTACACCTGCAACCAGAAATTCACTTTCGGCCAGTGAGCGCATATAGGCAATGGCGCCAATCGCCATGGTAAGGCCGGAACACGCACCAATCAGCGGCCATGGGCTCGGATCGATGATATGATAATCATGGTTTACGTTGTGACTGTCAGCCATAATGGTGCTCCCAATTTCCCGCCGGCTTTGCCGGTATCAGTCCGTTATAAATTCTCATTTCCATTTTCACCAGCCTTAGCCGTGGATTGTCCCGCGGCAATTTCTTCTGGCTTTGTTTCGCTTTCAAAGAATGTGTATGAAAGTGTAATTGTATTCAGTGCTTTCAGCGCTTTTTCCTGATCCATATCAGGATCCACGTAAAACACGACCGGCATGTCCAGTTTCCCGCCCGGCTCAATGTATGTGTCGGTAAAACAGAAACACTCAATCTTGTTGAAGTACATGCCAACAGCTTGTGGAGTGACGTTAAAACTGGCCATTCCTACAATGGGTTCATCCGACCGGTTTTCAGCAACATAATTGATCACAATCTGTTCGCCCATTTGGACCGATACTTCTCGCTTTTCAGGCTTGAAAATCCAATCCAGACTTGCTGCGGTATTGGCATCAAAACGGACATTGATTGTCCGGTCAATCACCGGAACACCAAATGCATTTTGAACCCTCTGGGTGGTGCCACCATAACCGGTAACGCGGCAAAAGAGATCATAAAGCGGGACAGAAGCATAGGCCAATCCGCCCATTCCCACCACAACGGCAACACACAGACCAGCGACACGCAGATTATTGCGTGTTCCTGGTTCGTAATTGTGTGATGTTATGTCCGTCATCCAAATGTCTCCTATAGCGGTCTTTGCAAAATATTTGCGCCGAGCTTTGACCAGGTCACAAAATAAAGGAGCAGTACAAAGCCGGCCAAAATGAGCGCCAAAGCGATGTTACGTGCGCGCTGTGCCTTCTTTTGCTGTTCGGTCATCTCAACCGTTTCCCGCGTGAATTCGCCTTCTGCCATCACGCTACGACCTTCGATACAATTGCATCCAATCCCAATGCAGCAAAAAGCGAAAACAGGTAAAATATGGAAAAACCAAACAGTCGCTTTTCATGTGGATTGTCTTGATCTTGCGAAGCTTTTGCCCAAACCTTCCAGGAAAGCCAAACGAACCTGACACCAAGCAGGGCGGCGAATGCACCATAGGCCAGGCTTGCAAATCCCATCGCTGCCGGCAGAACGCCGGTCACCCCCAACAAAATGGCATAGATTAAAATCTGAAAACGGGTAGAAGCTTCACCGTGGACATTTGGCATCATGGGGACGGATGCATTCTCGTAATCTTTTAACCTGAATAACGCGAGTGCCCAAAAATGCGGCGGTGTCCACAAGAATATGATTGCAAAGAGCACAATACTCTCGACAGTAATGTTGCCGGTTACAGCTGCCCATCCAATCATCGGAGGGAAGGCACCAGCAGCACCTCCGATTACAATATTCTGTGGAGTCGAGCGTTTCAGCCACATTGTGTAAATTACGGCATAAAAGAAAATCGTAAACGCAAGCAGGAAGGCTGCAAGCCAGTTTACCAGAACACCAAGCATCATGACCGATAGAACCGACAGCGTAACACCGAAGGTCAACGCCTCATGCGGCTCAATCCGACCATCGGGAATAGGCCTTTTTTGTGTACGTGTCATGATCCGGTCGATATCTGCATCGTACCACATGTTCAGGGCACCTGAAGCTCCGGCCCCTATCGAGATACAAAGAATTGCAATGAAACCAATTAGCGGATCAATTCCTTCGGGTGCCATCAGCATCCCGATGATCGCAGTGAAGATCACCAGATACATGACCCGTGGCTTCATGAGCTGAAAATAGTCGCGCGGCAACGCTGACGAGATCAACGTCTCACTTGAATTGCCATTTACGCTTTCAACACTCATCAATCATTGTCCCATGAGCATTGGACCGCCAATCAGACGATCCAATTACATTTTACTTGATTTTCGGCAAAGTTTCCCACTGGTGGAATGGCGGCGGTGACGGCAATTGCCATTCCAGCGTCGTCGCGCCCTCACCCCATGGATTGTCGCCTGCAACCCGTTTTTTCATGTATGCTTCCACTATGGAGAGAAGGAACACCAATACCGCAAAGGCCGACAGGTAGGACCCGTAAGAAGAAATCTCGTTCCATCCAGCAAATGCATCCGGATAGTCCACATAGCGGCGCGGCATACCTTGAAGACCCAAGAAGTGCTGCGGGAAAAAGACCAGGTTAACACCAATAAATGTAAGCCAGAAATGAGCTTTAGCCAGGAAAGAATTGTACAGATAGCCGGTCATCTTCGGGAACCAGTAGTACCAGGCAGCGAAGATCGCGAACACGGCGCCCAGGGAGAGAACATAGTGGAAGTGAGCCACAACGTAATAAGTATCATGGAATGCACGGTCTAACCCCGCATTTGCCAATTGAACACCGGTTACACCACCCACCGTAAACAGGAAGATAAAGCCGATTGCCCATAACATCGGTGTGCGGAATTCCATCGACCCACCCCACATCGTTGCAATCCAGGAGAATATTTTAACCCCGGTCGGAACCGCAATCACCATGGTAGCAAACACAAAGTAACGCTGGGTTTCCAATGAAAGGCCCACAGTATACATGTGATGCGCCCAAACGATAAAGCCTACGGCACCAATCGCGATCATCGCCAGCGCCATGCCCATGTAACCAAAAATCGGCTTTTTGGAGAACGTTGAAACGATATGGCTGACGATACCAAATCCAGGAAGAATCAGAATGTAAACTTCGGGATGACCGAAGAACCAGAACAGATGCTGGAACAGGATCGGATCACCTCCACCTTCAGGTACGAAGAATGTCGTTCCGAAATTCCTGTCGGTCAGGAGCATGGTTATTGCACCAGCCAGAACCGGAAGGGAGAGCAGAAGCAAAAATGCCGTGATCAGAATGGACCACGCAAACAATGGCATTTTGAACAGGGTCATTCCCGGTGCACGCATGTTGAATATGGTCGTAATAAAGTTGATTGCGCCCAAAATTGAAGATGCGCCTGCAAGGTGAAGACCGAGTATCGCAAGATCCATCGCCGGACCTGGCTGGCCAGCCAAACCGGAAAGAGGTGGATAAACTGTCCATCCACCGCCAACACCGGTAGCACCCGCAGGACCTTCAACAAACATCGAGAGTACGAGAAGGAATATCGCCGGCGGCAATAGCCAGAAGGAAATGTTGTTCATCCGCGGAAATGCCATGTCCGGCGCGCCAATCATGATTGGAACCATCCAGTTGGCAAAACCACCGATAAGAGCCGGCATTACCATGAAAAAGATCATGATAAGTCCATGCGCAGTAGTGAAAACATTGAACGTATGCGGATTTGAGAAAATCTGCATGCCCGGTTCCTGCAGTTCCATGCGCATTCCAACAGACAGGAGACCTCCAATGATACCCGAGATAATCGCAAAAATCAGGTAAAGTGTCCCAATATCCTTGTGGTTAGTGGAATAGAACCATCGCTTGAAAAAGCCTGGTTTGTGATCGTGAGCCTCATATGCAGCCATCTTGTATACTCCCAGGTTTTCTTATTCAGCAGACTTGGCTTGGGCCAGTCTGATATTGTTTTCTGCATCAACTGCGGCAATCAACTGCCGATTGGCACTTTCAAGGCCCGCGGCCTCGACATTTGTTTGCCACTCTTCAAATTGCGGACGGGATACAACCCGCACACCGATTGGCATGAATGCGTGGTTGATGCCGCACAATTCTGAACACTGACCATAATAAAGGCCTACCTTGTTTGCCTTGAACCAGGTCTCGTTTATGCGGCCGGGTACAGCATCCATCTTGTTACCGAATGACGGCATCGCCCAGTTGTGAATGACACCTTCAGGATCAGCTGTCACAAGAAGGCGGACCATCTCGCCGACCGGCACGACCAGTTCATTGTCCACAGCCAACAGCCGCGGGTACACTGCCTTGTCAGTTTTGCCGGCTTCAGCACGATCTTCTTCCTGCAGCATGTTGGCAGAAAAGGAAATTTCACTTTCATCCTGATATTCGTAATCCCAATACCAGGTTTGACCCGTTGCCTTCACGGTCAGAGTCGGTTCTTCTTCAGGTTGCAATTGGTCATCCAGCAATTCAAATGAAGGGACCGCAATGGCAATCAAAACAACAATCGGTACTACCGTCCAGATCACTTCTATTGCCGTGTTGTGACTGGTCTTTGAGGGATTCGGGTTGTTCTTCGAATTAAACCGAATCATCACGATCAAGAGCAAAAGCATCACGAAAATCGTGATCGGCGTAATGAACCAGAAAGTGTAGGCATCAAACCATTCAATGCTGGCCATCATGTCCGAGCCTGCAGGTTGGTGCCAAATTCCCCAATCTACCGGTTGAGCAGCCTGCGCCGCAGTAGCAGCAAGCATTGCGCCCACCCCTGAAATGATTGATGTGATTACTTTCATCAATTGTCTCCCAGATAAAATCCGCTTGTTCAGGCGACGATGGCCTTCGAATTTTCGTAGCATCCCTGACAAAAATCTACCGCCGGGCAGATTCCAGTCTTGTTCAAGTTTCAAACCATAATGAGCGAGCGTAAGCAATCTTCACAGTGGATAAAACCGTGCGGCAAATTTGCACGCAGTGGGCCAAATCATGGTGCAGATTCCCATTTTTCAATTTTTATCGGGTGTTGAACAGAAAACTGTTGTTGGAATCGCAAAAAAACCACAGTTTTTCTGCCTGCATTTGACCCAATGCCGGAAGCTTTGCCGGCAGACTAATGTTTTAATGGAAATTCAACTCTTGAAATGGCAAAAGTGAATACGATTCGGGGGTCTGAATGCATTTTGTTCTGAAGTTCGCAACTTTCACGATATTGGTGGCATCGATTGCCATCGCGACCATAGCATCTGTTTTTGCTCAGGGTGCTGTCAAATCTTCCCATGGCGCATGGTCAATGGTTTGCGATACACCACCCGGTGCATCCAGTGAACAATGCGCGTTAATGCAAAATGTTGTTGCCCAGGATCGCTCCGAGGTCGGGTTGTCTGTGGTTGTATTGCGCACTGCGGACGGAGAATCTGAAATCATGCGTGTACTGGCACCTCTGGGTGTGTTGTTGCCTAATGGCCTGGGTCTGAACGTGGATGGCAAAGATATCGGCCGCGCCTATTTTGTACGCTGTTTTCAGGACGGATGTTATGCAGAAGTCATTTTGCAGGGTGAATTGCTGAAAACACTCAAGAGCGGAAAAACAGCGACATTTATCGTTTTTCAAACTCCAGAGGAAGGAATTGGCATTCCTGTGGACCTGAACGGTTTCTCCGATGGGTATGCCAAAATTCCCTGATCCCGGTCTTTGATAGTCATCTGTTGCACTTGGAATTCTCACAAGAAGTGTTATCTCAAATCCTGGCAGTATTTTCCACGAGGTTTAAATGGATTCCCTGATTGACCAGTTTGATATCGACCGCCCGCAGATAGAACGAATGCTTCAGGAATCGATCGGACATGCGGAAGATGGTGAACTATTCACCGAATACAGCGAAACCGAGGCACTGGTATTTGACAATGGAAAATTGAAAACCGGTACCTTCAATACGTCTCAGGGGTTCGGATTGCGGGCTGTTGCCGGGGAGGTTGCAGCCTATGCCCACTCTGGAGACATGAGCAATGCGGGACTCAAGCGGGCAAGCGAAGCCGTGCGGTCTGTCCAATCAGGCAAGGGCGGAGAATACGCGGCAGGCCCGAAAGGTACAAACCGCAAACTTTACTCGGAAGAAAATCCTATTGGTTCTCCGTCATTTGAAGAGAAAGTAAAATTGCTTGAGGAAATAGATGCCCATGCCCGAAATCTGGATGCACGGGTAAGACAAGTAACCGTCTCGCTTGCGGCCAATTGGCAGCTGGTCGAAATTCTAAGGGCGGACGGACATTTTGTGCGCGACATACGCCCACTGGTACGCATCGGTGTCAATATCGTCGCCGGTGAAGGTGACCGTCAGGAGAGCGGTAGTTACGGTTTTGGCGGACGGTCAACCTATGGGGATTTTCTGTCCAATGACACGTGGCAACATGGAGTTGATGAAGCGCTACGAAAGGCACTCGTAAACCTCGAAGCTGTGCCAGCTCCTGCCGGAACATTTGACATTGTGCTGGGATCAGGTTGGCCAGGTGTCATGCTTCACGAAGCCGTTGGACATGGACTTGAAGGGGATTTCAATAGAAAGAAAACTTCAGCGTTTGCGGAACTTATGGGTAAGCAGGTCGCCTCCAAAGGCGTCACCGTCGTTGACAACGGTACGATTGAGCGCCGCCGCGGTTCTCTTTCTGTAGATGACGAAGGAACGCCCACAAACGATACCGTGCTCATTGAGGACGGAATTCTCGTTGGTTACATGCAAGACCGGCAAAATGCCCGGTTGATGGGTGTAGAATCGACCGGCAATGGCCGCCGTCAATCCTATGCGCATCAGCCAATGCCGAGAATGACAAACACTTACATGCAATCAGGCGAGCATGATCCAAAGGAAATCATAGAATCTGTAAAGGACGGAATTTACGCTGTCTCGTTTGGTGGTGGCCAGGTGGATATCACGTCAGGAAAGTTCGTGTTTGATTGTACCGAAGCCTATGAAATCAAGGATGGCAAAGTCGGCCGCCCACTCAAAGGGGCAAACTTGATCGGTTCAGGACCTGAAGCCATGAAACGCATTTCGATGATTGGAAACGACATGGCATTGGACACCGGCATTGGTATGTGTGGTAAAAACGGGCAGTCGCTCCCCGTCGGCGTAGGACAACCAACGCTTCGCATGAATGCCGTGACGGTTGGAGGTACCGGGGTTTAGTGCATGTTGTGCTAGGGATATAGCCTCACTAATTCCCATCCTGAATCCTGATCCTGCCGGTCAAACCGTCGGCGATCGTGGAGCCGAAATTTTCCGTCGCTCCAGAATTCTATAGAAAGTGGCTTGATCCGAAACCCGGACCAAAAGTCCGGCCGTGGAATAGAGCTTGTTCCAAATTTTGCCGTGAATTTGGCAACTTCCTTTTCCAAAGCGAAACGGCTTTCCAGCGGACGGGACTGTTTTGACGCGTGTGCGCCAATCCTCGACCCGCGTGGTCGGGAGTAGAAATAGTCATCCGCCTCCTCGGCGCCCACTACTTCAACCTCCCCTCGGATTCGTATGGATTTGCGAATTGACTTCCAGTGAAAACATGCAGCCGCTTTTTCTGTTGCAAGCATCTCGGCACCTTTTTGACTTTCGAAATTTGTGAAAAAGCAAAATCCCCTGTCATCAAATCGCCGCATAAGGACCATACGTATATTTGGCATTCCGGTTTCATCGACAGTTGCGAGTGACATTGCAGATGGATCATTGGGTTCGGATTGTTCAGCCAGCTTTAACCAATCATTAAACAACTCGAACGGATTTTCATGAGTCCGGTCACCTTTTCTTAACTCCGATGACTGATCATCCATTCCAATTATCCTTTTTACCGAGTGCGGCAATGCGCCTAATAACTGAATACTCAAGCCCAAAATCAGGTACGGACTCTTTGCGTCAGCATATCGAGCAGGAGCGGAAGCCTGTTAACAGCATTGTACGAGCGCTCGCCATTTCTGCTGCTCTGATTAGTCTGTCTGCCTGTTCCGTATCCTCTGGTACGGGGTCTGTAAATACCCCTGATGATTTGGTTACAACATCAATTGCAGAACCGATTGAGCCTGAAGGCATCGGTTCTGATGATGCGGAAATTATCAAAACGGCCGTTGCTGATGCGGATGATGCAGCGCTGTTAGCCTGGCAAAATCCGGACTCAGGAAACAAAGGTACAATTACTGCCATCGACCAGTTTGTCGGAAGCGATGGTCAGCAATGCAAGAAGTTTCAAACCACAGTTGACACATTTATGGGCATATCGCTCTACAACGGCGAAACCTGCGAACTCCGCCAGGGTTTCTGGGTACTTTCGTGGTTTCTGAAGGCAGAAACCTGAACCCTTTAATTTCAGTGTCAAATTTACCATATACAAGTTAACCATTGTAATTCGGGCAACGGTTGCTTGCCCCATCTTGAGTAGTTGAAACATGCCAAACCCTTATTCCGTTCTGGGCGTTTCAAAGTCAGCGGATGAGAAGGCCGTCAAGTCTGCCTTTCGAAAACTGGCCAAGAAATTTCATCCAGACCAAAACAAGGATGATAAAAATGCCCAGGCAAAGTTTGCCGAAATCAACCAGGCCTATGAAATCCTGGGGGACAAGGAAAAGCGCGCGCAATTTGACCGTGGTGAAATAGATGAAAAAGGGAATTCCCGTTTTGCCGGTTTTGAAGGTGCCGGTGGCGGTGATCCATTTGCTAATTTCCGGGCGAACGGAGGACAGCGCGGCGGAAGCCCATTCGGGTCGGGAGGGTTTCAGGGCGCTGAGGACATTTTGAACGATTTGTTTGGTTCCGCGATGCGCGGGCAGTCAGCACCTGGCGGTCATCCGTTCGCAGGTATGGGTGGGTCTCAACAAAGAAATACCGGCCCGTCCCTGGACGTCGATATGAAAGCAGCTGTCAGCATTGAAGATCTAATGCGAGGCAAAACCTCGGTAGTTATGCCGAACGGAAAACAGGTTTCGGTATCAATTCCGGCCGAGGCAGAGGATGGACAGACAATCCGGTTGAAAGGTCAGGGAAAATCATCAGCCGGCCGCCAACCCGGTGACGCATTGATAACGCTCTTTGTAAAGAAAAACAGCAAATTTCAAAGGCAGGGCGTGGACCTGCGGACAGATACGCCAGTTCCTTTGGAAACGGCGGTATTGGGGGGAAAAGTTGCGGTTGAAACCCTGGAAGGACGTCTTTCATTGAAAATTCCGTCCGGCACCAGCTCAGGCAAGATTTTCAGACTAAAAGGAAAAGGCTTACCAAAGAAAAAAGGAGGTTATGGAGATCTTCTTGTTGCTGTCTCGATCCAACTACCTGAAGAAAACTTGGATTCTCTTTCAGAATTCTTTCAGGCCCGGAAAAACTCAGAATGAGCCCGCCTTGCGGAGGTTTCAACCTTGTGGCATACCGAGCCGAAGCAGGGTTCCGACCGGAAGCAAGAATTAAACAAGACAACGGTAGCGGTTTGCCCTTTAATAATGACCGGAGAACAGGTGATGAGTAATACCAGCGGGCTGATGGCTGGAAAACGTGGTTTGATAATGGGTGTCGCTAACAAGCGCTCCATTGCTTGGGGTATTGCCAAGGCTTGCAGTGATGCAGGTGCTGAGCTTGCGCTCACTTACCAGGGCGAGGCGCTGAGGAAACGTGTGGAACCTTTGGCTGAGGAGCTAGGGGCAATCGTAGCTGGTGAATGCGATGTTACGGATGAAGCATCTATCGATGCCGTATTTGAAAATATCCGAAATGAATGGGGCAAACTGGACTTTCTGGTTCATGCTATCGCGTTTTCAGACAAGGACGAGCTTACCGGCCGATATGTAGAAACTTCTGCAGACAATTTCCGCAAAACCATGGATATTTCGGTGTTTTCCTTTACGGCTGTGGCGCATAGGGCAGAAAAACTGATGTCCGATGGCGGGTCGATGGTTACACTGACTTATTATGGTGCTGAAAAGGTTATGCCGCACTACAACGTCATGGGTGTGGCCAAGGCAGCGCTTGAAGCATCAGTAAAATATCTTGCAGTAGATCTCGGAAAACAGAAAATTCGGGTCAATGCAATATCGGCGGGGCCGATCAAGACCCTTGCAGCCTCCGGTATTGGAGATTTCCGGTACATTCTGAAATGGAATGAATACAATTCACCGCTCAAACGGACCGTTACTATTGAGGAAGTTGGTGATTCAACCCTTTATCTGCTGTCTGATCTTTCCCGCGGTGTTACCGGAGAAGTGCATCACGTGGATTCAGGATATCACACTGTTGGAATGAAAGCGGTGGATGCCCCTGACATTTCAGTTGTGAAGGACTGACATCCCCTGATGACCGGTCCGACAATTTACTATGTGCGTCACGGTCAAACCGACTGGAATGCTGAAATGCGTTTTCAGGGGCAAAAGGACATTCCCCTTAATGACACTGGGCGCCAACAGGCCAAAATCAATGGTGTGAAACTTGCGCAACTTCTCGGTGATGCAGAGGGGTTCAAGTTCATATCCAGCCCCCTTTCACGGGCAACCGAAACCATGGACATTATCCGTGAAATCATGGGACTGGAGCGTGGCGGATATTCGGTCGACGCACGGATCAGGGAAGTCAGTTACGGAGATTTGGAGGGTGTTACCCAACCGGAGCTGAAAATTCAGGATCGCGAACTCTATTACTACAGGAAACAGAATGCCTGGACGTTCCGGCCGGAAAACGGGGAAAGTCAGGAAGATGTACAGGTGCGCCTTGGCGAGTGGTACAACAGTTTGGAACGTTCGGAAAAATATGTTGTAACCGCTCATGGAGCTGTGGGCAGGGTCATGCGGCACCTTCTTGCCGGAGTAACACCGGAAGATGTCGGCAGGTATCCGTTTCCACAGGACAAAGTATTTGTTTTTGCTGATGGAAAAGAGCAAATCATGTGAGTGTGACAGCTTGCTTTTCAAGTCGCCGTCTTTGCTCTAAGAACAGCACATAGTATTTGGAATCAATTATGTCTTTCAATTCCTTTGGACATCTTTTCAGGGTCATGACCTGGGGCGAGAGCCACGGACCGGCACTTGGATGTGTTATTGATGGTTGCCCACCAGGAATCGAGTTCACCCTTTCTGAAATCCAGTCGTTTCTCGACAAGCGTAAACCCGGCCAATCTAAATTTACCACCCAGCGTCGGGAAGCCGATGAGGTGGAAATCCTGTCAGGCGTTATGTCCAAAGAAGGTGAGCCGGAGTTGCTTGTTACTACCGGCACGCCGGTTTCAATGATGATCCGGAACACCGATCAGCGGTCAAAAGACTATTCGGATATCAAAGACAGCTACCGACCCGGTCACGCTGATTACACCTATGACCTGAAATACGGAATTCGGGATTTCCGTGGTGGTGGACGTTCGTCAGCACGGGAAACTGCGGCAAGGGTTGCAGCAGGCGGCTTGGCACGAAAGGTTTTGCCCGGAGTTTTAATCCGGGCAGCAATGGTGCAAATGGGTGAGAAATCCATCAACCGGGAAAACTGGGATTGGGATGCCGTGAACCAAAATCCGTTTTTTTGCCCGGATTCATCATCGGTTGATGAATGGTCGGACTATCTGGATGGAATCCGCAAAGATGGATCTTCTGTCGGTGCAGTGATTGAAGTTGTTGCAGAGAATGTACCAGCAGGATTGGGTGCGCCGATTTATGCAAAGCTTGACCAGGAAATAGCCTCCCACCTGATGTCAATCAATGCCGTGAAGGGTGTTGAGATTGGCAATGGATTTGCGGCTGCAGGAATTACCGGCGTCGAGAATGCCGACGAGATGCGAATGGGAAAAGATGGGCAGGTTCAATTTCTGTCCAATAATTCGGGAGGTATCTTGGGCGGCATTTCATCCGGACAGCCCATTGTTGCCCGATTTGCGGTTAAACCCACTTCTTCCATGCTTACACCTCGCAAAAGCGTCACAAGCAGCGGGGAGGATGTGGATGTCATCACCAAGGGGCGTCATGATCCATGTGTTGGAATTCGTGCTGTTCCGATCGGCGAAGCGATGGTCGCCTGTGCGCTTGCAGATCATTTCATCATGCATCGAGGTCAGACAGGGAAACAGTAATGGGTTACGACCAGCAAAAAATTGTTGATGCCATTCGTGCGTTTGAAGCAGGCGAGATTGTAGTTGTCATGGACGATGATGACCGCGAAAACGAAGGCGACCTGATCGTTGCAGCTATTCACTGCACTCCAGAAAAAATGGCATTCATTGTCCGTCATACTTCGGGAATTGTTTGTGCGCCAATGACGGTAACAGAAGCAAGGCGGCTAAATCTCAACCCGATGGTTGCAGAAAATGATGCACCACATGCAACTGCATTTACAGTTTCCGTGGATTATAAACACGATACGACGACCGGAATTTCTGCAGAGGAACGTACTTCGACAGTCAGGGCACTCGCAAACCCTAATTCCGGGGCGCTGGATTTTGTACGCCCCGGCCATATTTTCCCGCTGGTCGCCAAGGAAGGCGGCGTATTGATGCGTTCGGGGCATACCGAAGCGGCAGTTGATCTTTGCAAACTAGCCAAACTCGCTGAAGTCGGTGTGATCTCTGAACTGGTCAACGATGATGGCACCGTCATGCGAGGTCCGCAGGTGATCACCTTCGCGGAATCCAACAATCTCAAAACAATATCCGTGGCAGATCTCATCTCATACCGGCAACGCCAGGAAAGCCTAATTGAGCGAATTGAAAGTTTTGAGATTGATACATCAGCCGGACCGGCTCAAGCCTATACTTACAAAACCAAATGGGACACGATGCATCATCTGGCGGTTGTTTTCGGAGATGTTAGAGACGGCCAGAATGTTCCGGTACGCCTGCAGATTGAATCCGTGATCAATGATGCGTTTGGGGCGTCAACGCAGTTGCCGGATATGCTGAACAAGATGGCAACGGCAGGGCGCGGTGTGATTGTCTATTTGCGTGAAGGGTCTGTCGGAGTTGCTGCCGGGGGCCATTCACGTTGGAAAGACACGCTTCAATCCGGTGACCGGGAAGATCATGGCACTGCCCAGTCACGAGAAGATGAATGGCTTGAAATCGGTCTGGGCGCCCAGATCCTGCGCGATCTTGGCATCGAATCGATCAAGTTGTACGCTTCCAGGGAACGCCACTATGTTGGCCTTGAAGGTTTTGGCATAGAAATTTCTGAAACACTTACGGAAGATTGACCATGGTACTGCGCCTTCCAGTTTTTTTTGCAGTATTCCTGATATGGGTCGGCACATGTATTCATGCATCTGCCCAGACTTCACAACTGCCGCAAACTCTCGATCCGCTGGGGGTGGAATGGGTAGTGGAAGAGGTTACGGATAATAGTGTAGATTCGGCAATTGTGCCCGATGAGAGGGAAAAAGCAGAAAACGGGCTTCCAGACGGCCGAGTGGCCACTGGGACCGGCGATATCGTTGAAGCCTGGTATTCAGAACCGACTACCCGATACAACCATGGCGTGCTTGGTGATGCAACCGAAGCAGGTGCCGTCAAAATCAAAACCCAATTCGGTGAAGTGTATACTTTCAGACTTCCCAGCACTGAAGTTTTTGAAGACATTGCTCCGCGTCTTGCAGATCTGGACCGGGACGGCAGAACCGAGGTTATTACCATCCTGTCTTCGAGGTCAGATGGCGCCTCAGTTGCGATTTTTCATCTCAACGGGAACGCGTTTGTCAAAATTGCACAAACGCCGTTTATCGGCACTTCAAACCGATGGCTGAACATAGCTGAAATCGATCATTTTGGTGGCAACCGGCGTCCGGACATTGCATTTGTGGTAACACCGCATCTGGCCGGTATCTTACAATTTTACCGGTTCCGAAATGATCGTCTGGTCCGGATTGCAGCAGCTGCCGGCTTTTCCAATCACTTTATCGGTTCCAATGAGCTGCGCTTGTCTGCCGTTGCTGATGTGAACCAAAACGGTATCCCGGACCTTGTCATCCCTTCTCTGATCCGAAATGAACTCGTAATCGTTGGATTGAAGGGCAGGCAGTTTGACGAACTGGAGCGCATTCAGTTGCCTGCGCGAGTAAACCGGGCAATTGGTGTCGAAGTCAAAGACGGGCAGACAGAATTTATCGTTGGCCTTGATGACGGCAAAATATACAGAATTTCACAACAATAAGTTGAAACCGGACCTTTCAGGCGGCATCTTGTGTCCAGGAGACACTGTATGACAACCCGATTTTATACCCATCCTATTTGTATTGAACACATAACACCTCCAGGACATCCCGAAAGGCCTGATCGCATGAAGGCTCTGGATGAAGCATTTTCAGACCCTAAATTTGATGCGCTGGAGAAGATCGAAGCACCCAGGGGAGACCCTGCTTTTTTTGAACTTGCCCATCCGAAATCGTTCCTGAAAATGGTCAAGGACAACATTCCCGAAGCTGGGATCGCGATTGTCGATGCAGATACCAGCGCAAGCCCCAAGAGCTGGGAAGCGGTCCTGCATGTGTGCGGTGCGGCCATGGCAGCAGTGGACAGTGTATTTTCAGGGGATGCTGACAATGCTTTCGTCTCCATGCGCCCTCCTGGTCATCATGCAGAGAAAACTACAGCAATGGGGTTTTGCCTGGTAAACAACATTGCCATTGCGGCTCGCTTTGCGCAGGAAAAGCACGGCGCAGAACGTGTCGCCATTGTTGATTTCGATGTGCATCACGGAAACGGAACGCAGGATATATTCTATGATGATCCTTCTGTGCTTTTTGCCTCAACCCACCAGATGCCACTTTATCCAGGTTCGGGTGCCATTTCCGAAACCGGAGTTGGCAATGTTTTTAACGCGCCCTTGAGCAATGGTGACGACGGTTCAAAGTTCAAGGCCGCGTTCCGGGAGAAGATACTGCCTGCCATTGAAAACTTTGCTCCGGATTTTCTGATGATATCTGCCGGTTTTGATGCTCACTACCGCGATCCGCTTGCAGGCCTCAATCTTGTTGGTGATGATTTCGACTGGGCAACCGGAAAACTAATGGAGATCGCCGAGAACCATTGTGACAATCGCGTTGTGAGTCTGCTTGAGGGTGGATATGATCTTCAGGGCCTTGCGGAATCAGCAACGGCCCATGTAAACCGGATGATGACAGGATAGATGGACAAGGCCATGGCGGAAGAAAACAAAGATATCAAAAACATGACATTTGAGCAGGCACTGGACCAGCTTGAGTCTATTGTTGAAAGCCTGGAACAGGGTAATGTACCGCTTGATCAATCCATTGCGCATTATGAACGCGGAGAAGCGCTGCGCAATCATTGCCGAAAACTTCTTTCGGCCGCTGAAGACCGAGTTGAGAAAATCAGGCTGGACAGCGCGGGCAAGCCGAAAGGAACCGAACCGCTGGACTCCGAGTAAGTAAACTCTATCCGGCATTCTGTCGCATATCGTGACAAATTCTTGATTTGCGCGCCCTTCACTCCAAGATTAGTCATCAAGGAAAACAGGAATAGTCCGGCATGAAATCCTTTCGCATAATTCTTTGGTGTGCAGTTGCAATCCTGGCCGGAGTCTCCGGTTATCTTTGGCTGTCACAGAAGCAACCACTGCAAGTGGCCAATGAAACCACAGTCAAGGTTGGAGGGCCGTTTAACCTTGTGAACCACAAAGGGACGCCGATTACACAGGCGGAATTGCAGGGGCGCCGGCATGCTATCTTCTTTGGTTTCACAAACTGCCCGGATATTTGCCCCACGACCTTGTTACAAGCAGCGGGCTGGCTCAAAAAGCTGGATGCAGACAGCAACAAACTTGATTTCTATTTTTTCTCCGTGGACCCGAAGCGAGATACCCCTGAAATCCTGAATGAATACGTCAACGCGTTTGATCCCCGCATTACAGGTGTGACCGGAAATCCCGATGAGATGACCAAAGCGCTTAAAAACTATAAAGTTTACGCCCAGCGCGTTGAGCTGGAGGATGGCGACTACACCATGGACCATTCCGCATTTGTGATGCTGTTTCATTCTGACGGCAGCTTTCAGGGTACCATTTCCTATGATGAGAATGAGGACAGCGCCATTGCCAAGTTACGCCGATTGGTGGAGAATGGTTGAGCCATGTCTTTGACCGCCAAAACAGGTACAGCTATTGGAACCGGACTGTTTGTCGCCGGCACATTATGGCTTTGGCAATTGATGGGTGAAGACGTCTTCATTTCCAGGGTTTTCGCCATGGCGCAAAGTTGCCTTTAACCATTCGCTAACCAGTTTCCTTTCCGCTTCCCTAACCCCATTATGGCACAGTTTCCCCAATCCAATTCGGGGGTTCGAATCTAATGGCCGGTAAAATTTTTATAACGGGTGCTTCCGCTCTGTTGATCGCAACAGGGTTTGCGCTTGCCGGGGAAGCGCGTTTCGACCGCAAACTTGAGGCTGCTGCTGCAAAAATTGCTGCCGAAAAACTGGGAGAAATTCGTGGCTCCATTGATCATGATAAAATCCCATTGATCATCACGCAGAAATTGCTCCGCAAAGAAGAAGCCCAGTCAAGCCTGCTACCACGGCCATCCTGGGTTGCGCCGAAAGGTGAAACGGCCCTGCCGCCAATGGTGTCGAATTTGCTCTCCAAGTTTGATTATACAATTACCGGGAGCATTAATGGACGCGCGGGCAAACAATCCCAGAGGATTATCTGGGATAGGTTTGACCGGCACGGTAACCCAATAGACTAAGCTTGCAACCAGGCCTTGCCTTTGTGCCTAGTCTGCTCCATGGATCGGCATGACAAGAATTCGCCTGGATGAATGGCTTGTTTCAAAAGGCCACTATTCTTCCCGCGCCAGAGCAAGGGATGCAATTTTGCGCGGGTGCATTGCCCTTGAGGGAGACATCTCACCCAAACCGTCACGTACTGTCCCCGGAGACAATGCGGTCCAAATCAACGACCCGGCCAAACGCTATGTTTCACGAGCAGCCGTAAAACTTGTTCATGCGCTGGAACAGACCGGCTTTGACCCTGGAGACCGGGTTGCACTTGATCTGGGAGCTTCGACCGGCGGTTTCTGTCAGGTTTTACTGGAACGCGGAGCCACCCATGTTTTTGGTGTGGATGTGGGACATGACCAAATGGCCGAACCTCTTCGTATGCATCGTGGTTTGACCAATCTTGAAGGCCTGAATGCAAGAGACCTGAAGATTGAGCATCTTCGCGGAAAAAGTCCGGAATTCATCACGAGCGATATCAGTTTTATTTCGCTGAAACTTGCCTTGCCGCCTGCGCTGGAACTGGCTGCACCCAATACCTTTGGAGTATTCCTTGTGAAACCCCAGTTTGAAGTTGGAAAAGATGGTCTTGGGAAAGGTGGCATCGTGCGTGATGCCTCCCAGGCAAAAAGTGCCGCTGAAAGTGTGAGTGACTGGCTGGATGGATTTCCGGATTGGCGTGTTACGGACTTTTTCCCTTCACCTATTACTGGTGGTGATGGCAATCGCGAATTCCTGTTGGCGGGGGTCAAGGATGGCTGATCTTTTGATCGATAACCTTGGGTGGCAAGGTGATGGTGTTGCTACGGTGGATGGAAAACCGGTTTTTGTCCCGTTCGCATTGCCTGGTGAAATAGTATCTGTTTCGGGTGGCGGGACACGGCGTGAGATCGTAAAGGTTCTCAAAAAATCTCCTGATCGGATAGAACCATCATGTCCTCACTTCGGGCGTTGCGGAGGTTGCCAAACCCAACATCTGGAAAAACAGGCATACGAAAAATGGAAATTGGGGCTGGTAAACAGCCCGCTTGAAAAATCAGGGATTACGCATCCGGTTGTTCCCATGATCACCTTTGAAAATCATTCGCGGCGAAGGTGCGTTTTCAATGTCCGTAATACAAACAACGGCGTGTTGCTTGGATATACAGAACGTGCCAGCAATACCATCATCCCAATTGAAACCTGCCCGGTCCTGGTTCCAGAAATCGTTGAAAGCCTTGAAGACATTCGTAGGCTTGCTTCATCGCTCCCGCAGACCCGCAAACCATTCAGGCTTTCAGTTCTGGTGACCAAGAACGGATTGGATATCGATATTGAAGGAGCAGTTTCCCTCAAGAGCGAACAGAAGGCAGTACTAATACGAAAAGCCCTATCTACCGGTTTTGCACGCATTTCCAGTGACCATGAAATTCTTGTCGAAAAGCGAAAACCAATATTACAGATGGGACAGTGCGAGCTCGTTCCGCCACCAGGAGTGTTTATTCAGGCGCTGGAAGCCGCAGAGCGCGAAATGACCGGGCTCGTTTGCGAACATTTTTCAAATTGCAAGACCATGGCCGACTTGTATAGCGGAATAGGAACTTTCGCCCTGAGGCTTGCTGAAAATTCCACGGTTTGGGCAGTTGAAGAAAACAAAACTGCCTTGCAGGCTCTCGATCGCGCGTGGCGGGAAACCGGCGGAAAGCTGAAGCAAATCAAGACCGAAGCCCGAAACCTTGACCGGCGCCCCGTGGGATTTCAGGAAATGAAGAAAATTGACGGGTTGGTATTTGACCCCCCGCGTTCCGGAGCCGAAGCACAAGCCCGGCAGATTGCAAAATCAAAGGTTGGTAAAGTTGCTGCAGTTTCGTGCAATCCCCAGACACTGGCACGTGATCTCGCAATCCTGACCGCGGGTGGATATTTCATTACCCGTATCGTCCCTCTGGATCAGTTCAGATATACCCCGCACGTGGAAGTAGTGGTGTTATTGCAACGCTGAGGGATCGTTTTGTTTCCGATAGGATGCCCCTCCAACTTCTAGCCACTCAAGTCATACTCCATTTCCGCAAATTTTCGTCATCATTTACTGCTATGCTAAGCGCAGGAATAACAAGGAGGTAAGTAAGATGAATGCGGTTGAAATTCATGAAGTTGCCGAACAGTTTTACCGTGCACATGGCGACAAATCCGAGTTAGAAGCAGCCCAGAAGGCGCAAAAACTCAAGGAAGCGGGCAAATACAGCGAAGCAACTGACTGGCAGCGTGTAAGAGATGCGATTTCACAAATGCGGGGATCCCACTACAGTTAGAGCTGTATCTCGTTAAAATTCATCAGGTTTTTCAGCCTGCCTTTTTCTGACCTTTAGCCATGAAGGCCATGAAAGCCTGTTTGGCTTCTTCTGATTCCAGCCGCTCGCCGAACAGAACTGCTTCTTCTCTCATCCGCTCCAGGATTGCTGATCGGTCCCCGCGAATTAGATCGCGCGAAAGCCTCAATGCCTGTTGCGGTTTGGAAGCAACATCTGCAGCCATTGCCTTAGCGGATTCTTCCAGTATTTCCTGATTGACCACCTGATTAACAAATCCTGCCACGTTTGCTTCCCCTGCATTCAGGCTCTCGCCAAGTCCGAGTAATGCAAACGCCTTGTGGTGTCCCATCAGTTGAGGTGCGATCAAGCTCGACCCGGCTTCGGGAACCAGGCCCAGGTTTACAAAAGGCGTCTTGAAATGTGAGTTTCCAGAAGCGATCACATAATCGCAGTGCATCAACATGGTTGTGCCAACGCCGATTGCCAAACCGTCTACGCCCGCCACTAATGGTTTGGGCGCCATAATTAAGCGTTCCAGAAAATCAAAAACAGCCATTGAGGACCGTTCACCACTCATCGTGATCTGCATGAAATCAGCAATATCATTTCCGGATGAGAAGGCACCGGGAGTACCGAGGATGAGGATCACATTCACATCATCGCTACCGTATGCCTCATCGAGGCTTGCTGCCATCCGCGCATACATGTCACCCGTTATGGCGTTTTTCTTGTCTGGCCGGTTCATCCGGATGGTCATTACACCATCGCTTGCATGGGCCAGAATATGGTCGTTCACATCAGTCATGATTATCCCGCTTTCAACAAGTTGCCGGCGGCAAGAAGACTGTCTGCTCCCCGCGTCACCGTATTTCTAAGCGCTGCACATTCTGCAGCAAAATTCTCGGCAAAAAATCTTGCAAGCCCGGCCCGGGCATCATCTTCATCTGCAAGGCCAGCTTTCGCAAGATAGCACCCCCCGGCTGCCAGGCCGAATTGTCTCAAATAAGGTGTAGCCCCTGCCAATGCCTGTACCATTTCGCCAGCAGCAAGTTTTTCAAGCATCCAGCCGGTTGTTTCCTCAACCTCATTGATGGCTGTATCCAGCATCTGCGCTGTTTCACCATACTCCTCATGGTTTGCACCGCGAACCTGTTCCACAATCTCCCGCAAATCAGCCAGGTATGATTTCACGCATTCACCGCCGGACAATGGCAGTTTCCGGGAAACCAGGTCGATCGCCTGAATTCCATTGGTACCCTCGTAAATCGGATTGATCCGACCATCGCGAAGAAATTGGGCCGCTCCAGTTTCCTCGATAAACCCCATGCCGCCGTGAATTTGCACACCAATTGTTGCGGCTTCACATCCGATATCCGTTGAAAATGCTTTAGCTATGGGCGTCAGCAGGCTGGCCCGCTCCTCCCAGAACATTGCATCCTCCCCTTCCTTGAGATCAGCCATGTCGAGTGCATATGCGGTTGAATAGCATATCCCCCGGGCCGCCTGGGTCAGGGACTTCATCGTCAACAAATTGCGCTGAATATCAGGATGATAAACGATTGGCGCCATGCCACCACCATCATAGTCAGTAGCTTTCCCCTGTTTGCGTTCATTTGCGTATTCAAGCGCATGCTGATAAGCCGCCTCGCCAATTGAAACTCCCTGTGTTCCAACATTCAGCCGGGCGTTGTTCATCATTGTGAACATGCAATTCAAACCGCGGTTTTCTTCTCCTATCAGATAACCAATTGCGCCTGGTTCTCTGTCCTTGTAACCATCGCCATAGATCATGACGCAAGTTGGAGATCCATGTATTCCAAGCTTGTGTTCAATAGATTGGCAGAAAACATCGTTCCGCTCACCGGGTGTACCATCCTCCTTCACCAAAAATTTTGGAACGAGAAAAAGCGATATTCCCCGTGTCCCTGCAGGGGCATCCGGTAACCGGGCAAGTACAAGGTGGCAAATGTTGTCGACCATGTCGTGTTCGCCGAAAGTGATGAATATTTTCTGGCCAAAAATCCGGTAAGAACCATCGTCCGCAGGTTCAGCACGTGTTTTCAATGCTGCCAGGTCAGAACCGCATTGCGGCTCTGTCAAATTCATTGTCCCGCTCCACTCACCTGAAACCAGCTTTTCGAGATAGGTATCCTTGAGTTCCTGGGACCCATGTTTATCGAGTGCTTCAATCGCACCGATTGTCAAAAGGGGACACAACCCAAAAGCCATCGATGCGGAATTCCACATTTCCGCCGCTGCAATTGCCAGCATGTTCGGCAGGCCTTGGCCGCCGTATTCCTCCGGTCCAGCAATCGCATTCCACCCGCCCTCAGACCAGTCCCTGTAAGTTTCCTTGAAGCCGGGGGCCGTTGTTACCACTCCGTTTTCGAGCTTCGCGCCAATCAGATCCGCATCCTTGTTAAGCGGTGCGATCCGCTCAGTTGCGAATTTTCCTGCTTCTTCCAGAACTGCATCGACCAGATCTTCAGACAGGTCGCCCAATTCACCATTTTCCAGTGCAGAATTCATCCCTGCAACATGTTTGAGCGTGTGTAAAATATCTGCTACGGGTGCGCGGTACATGATATTCCTCCAAGTGCCCGGACAAGCTTGTACCTGTCTGAAGAATTTTGACGTTAACGTCAATCCAAAAAAGCGTGCAAAATGCCCCAGATTGACTTTGCAGATTTCCAGGAAGACCAATTAGACACGATTTGCAGTACCCTTGCCAATGGTCAATGCGTGGCAATTCCAACCGAAACGGTTTATGGGCTCGCTGCCGATGCAACCAGCGGACAAGCAGTTGCAAAAATATTCCAACTGAAGGGTCGACCGAAATTCAACCCGTTGATTTGTCATGTCGATGGAATGGAAATGGCCGGGAAACATGGAATATTCGATCCGGTTTCGGTGAAACTGACTGACGCATTTTGGCCGGGACCCTTGACGATAGTCGTGCCAGTACAACCGGATTCAAACATTCATGATCTGGTTACGGCCGGGCTCGATACCGTGGGGCTAAGGTGCCCTTCGGGACCAATGAACCGGATCATCGCGGCTTATGGCAGGCCACTTGCTGCACCGAGTGCCAATCGGTCAGGTAAAATTTCTCCGACAACCGCAGACCATGTGTGGGAAGAATTTGGGGAAGATGACCTTCTTGTTCTTGATGCGGGACCCTGCCCTGAAGGCATTGAATCCACCATCGTAAAAGTAGCAGACGATGCGATTCACATTTTACGTCCTGGCTCCATCACCCCTGATATGATTATAGACGCAACCGGTATGAAACCAAAAATGTCGGCAAGCGGAAAAATTGAAGCTCCAGGCATGATGAAAAGCCATTATGCACCAAATGCAAGTGTCACCATGGATTGCAAGATCATCCCTGAGGGCGCGGCAATGCTTGGGTTCGGCGGGAAAATTATGACTTCCGGAAGCGGCCCTTCGCGAAATCTCAGTGAGACTGGCGATCTGAAGGAAGCTGCTGCCAAGCTATATACTTGTCTGAAAGAGCTTGATGCCACAGGTGTGGAAGTAATATGCGTATCGCCAATTCCCAATGAGGGATTGGGAATTGCGATTAATGACCGCCTGCGCCGGGCAGCAATGCCGAGGAACTGAACATGATTACCGATGAATTGGTCCAACGATTTACAGCAATTGTCGGCGAGGCCCACGCGCTTGGAAGTAACGATGATCTTGACCATTACACCCATGAAAATCGGGAGCTGTTTGTGGGCAAAACACCATTGGTACTCAAACCAGGTTGCACACAAGAAGTTTCCGATATTGTGAAACTGGCAATTGGTTCCCGAACCGCCCTCATACCGCAAGGTGGCCATACCGGACACGTAGGTGGCGCCGTACCCGATGAAAGCGGAACCCAAATCGTGATTTCGCTCGAGCGATTGAACCGGGTCCGCGAGATTGATCTTGATGGCAATGTCCTCATCTGTGAGGCAGGATGCATTTTGGAGAACATCCAAAAAATTGCCGATGACAATCATCGTCTGTTTCCATTGTCGCTCGGGTCGCAGGGATCATGCCAAATCGGCGGAAACATTTCGACCAACGCTGGGGGCACCGGAGTACTGGCCTATGGCAGCACCCGTCAACTGGTCATGGGCCTTGAAGTTGTACTGCCATCGGGTAAGATTTGGAACGGATTGCGTCGATTAAAGAAAGACAATACCGGCTATGATCTTAAAAACCTTTTCATAGGAGCAGAAGGAACACTGGGGATTATTACTGCCGCTGTCCTGAAACTGTTTCCTAAACCGAAGGGCAAGGCGATTGCATTTTGCGGGCTTCAAAGCGCAGCCCAAGCGTTAGAATTGTTCAATCGAGCCCACGATGCAGCCGGGAGTTCACTTACCACATTCGAGCTTATGGCCAGAACTCCGACTGAAATTACATTTAAAAACATGGAGGGGGTCCGGAACCCCTTGGACGAAGTTTATCCATGGCAGGTATTGATCGAGATTTCCTCATTGCATTCCGAACAGGATGCACTTGCGGTTCTGGAACCGTTGCTGGAGGACAATTTTGCCGACGAAATCATTGCCGATGCGAGCGTTGCTTCGTCGATTGCGCAACAACGGGAATTCTGGAATGTGCGGGAAACCATGCCGCTGGCGCAAAAACAGGAAGGCGGCTCAATGAAACATGACATATCTGTTCCCATTCATAAAATACCTGAGTTTCTGGATCGTGCAGACGCGATAATTGACCGGGAAATGCCAGACGCACGGGTTTATGCGTTCGGACACTTGGGCGACGGCAATATTCATTTTAATATTTCGCAACCGGAGGGTGCCAATCCGGCAAAATTTCTGAGCAGGCAACCCGAAATCAACGGGTTGATTCACGAACTTGTGATTGAAATGCACGGTTCTGTTGCTGCAGAGCATGGTGTCGGCCGATTGAAAACCGCCCTTATCGCCAGATACAAAGACCCGGTAGAACTTGGCCTTATGCGGTCTGTAAAACAAACTCTTGACCCGCAAAACCTAATGAATCCGGGAAAAGTCATCGAATAATTAGGATTGTAGTAATTTCCGCAATTTCTCTTTCATCACATTCGTAAGCTGTACGTATTAACCTAATCGGGAGTTAAGAATTAATCGGTAGCCTGCTCGATTATTGATAGGCACCCGAATGAAGTATCTTGAGAAAATCGACTTGTCCTCTTACAGGACTATCGCAACTGTGTTTGTGACGCTCTGCCTGTTAATCGTTGGCAGTGCGGATTTGATTACTACCATGTTGACCTCCATCAATCTTCCGGATGTCTATCAGGAACGCATGGGTATTATCAGGTTTCACACGTGGTTTGTTGCCAGTCTGCTTGCAATTCCTGTTGTCTCCGGACTCCTTTGGCTCATCCACAGGACCGAAACCCTGCGGCGCGAACTGGAACATGTTGTGAGGCTGGATGACCTGACGGGACTATTGTCTCGTGAAGCGTTCCTTGAAGATTTCCGAAATGAATGCGCGCAGCCAGGCGATGACGTAAGCGATGCCTTTCTGATTGTAGATGCTGATTTCTTCAAGAAAATAAATGATAGTCATGGCCATATTGCTGGCGACCGGGCCCTTGTCGCAATCACCGATGCTCTTAGCTGCGGTATTCGGGATGCGGATCGGATCGGCAGGTTGGGCGGTGAGGAATTTGCCATTCATCTTCGAGGTGTTGACAAGGATAAAGCGATGGAAATCGCCGAACGCCTCAGAACAAATGTAATGGCTGCTTCCGGAAATGCGGAAATTCCTGACCTGAAACTATCCGTCAGTATCGGTGCGGTATTTTATGACAAGAAACAGGATATAGTTTCTCTGCTGACAGCAGCTGACCAGCAGCTTTACCTTGCCAAGGGAAATGGCAGGAACCGTGTGGAATTCGAACATTGTGATGCAATGACCAAAGCAGCATAAAGCCAGCCCTTCAAATACAATTGCTGACCTCAACAAGGTTTAGATCCGGATCGCGAAAATAAACTGAATTAAGATTGCCTTGCGCACCGGTGCGGGGAACCGGCCCATCTTCAATCTCAATTCCAACTTCCTTCAAATGTTGAACCACATCTTCAATCGGCGTTGCGGTAATCAGGCAAAAATCTCCGGAACCTGATGTGGGGGTGTGGGATTTGGGTTCGAACTCCTTGCCCGCTTCATGCAGATTGATTTTCTGCGATCCGAACTTCAGGGCTTTTCTTCCGTCACCAAACGTCTCGCATCCCATTGAAAGAACCCGTTCATAAAATTCGCAGGTCTTTTCAACAGAGCGCACGGTCAGAACAATGTGGTCAATTCGCTCAATGGTGAACATGTCTTTACCTTAACAAATCCTATCCCGGAAACATTTCAATAACCAATAATCAAAGCAAGGATTCATTTACTGTATCTGTTAAGCGGTTTTGTAAACCACTTGGCTATAGTGCCCCCAACGTCGAACCAATAACAAGAACAACCATCGGCGTTCAGAAGTACCGACATCAAGAAACGGGCTCTGAAAAGTACAGTGAGGCACTTATGGCTAATATTGCCAGGCAGGACGAGGACGGGACAGGTCGCAGGATGCGGCTTGATCCCTATGAAAAACAGCACAAAATCGAGTTGGGCAACAAGTCCTACAAAATCGACACCCATGGTGCTGTCGTCAAAAAAACACTTTCATGCGGGCTACCAATGACCATGGCTGTTCCCGCCAAAGCATTCAAGGGAGTTGCAGCACGTGCCGTTGAGGATGCTCATGGCAATGTGACTGTGACCCTTGAATTGCTTCATCATGATCCGGAACTTTGTGTTCCGTTGCTTTATGCCCATGACATGAATGATGTAGCGGCCGACTGGCACTCATGGAGCCGGTTGATGAAGCTGCCGATGTTGATCATAGGTGTTGATGGCATACCCACAAAGGTCCAGAATTTGCTTGGCAAGATCATGGTGGAAACGCCTTGGGAGAGACGCAAGCGCATTACAGCAATCAAACACCGTCCTAATTTCCTGCGCCGTCGAAAAGCTGGAATGGTAGGAAATATTGAAAAACTGAGCGCTGCGGAGATTATCGCGCGTCGCTAGTTTACAGTACCAACAAGGACCCAAACTGGCCGGCAAACAAGATGAGGCCGAATGTGTTGTTTGACTTGAACAGCCTCAAACACTTTTCACCATCGTCTATATCCAGTTTTCTAATCTGCCAGAACATCTGAACGGAACCTATCAGCAGCCCCAGCCATGCAGGCCAAACCCATACCTCGGTGGTCAGCGGGATAGTCAGCCAATATACGGTTACAAACAAGGTTACGGCTGCGAGATAGAGCAGCGATATTGCCTGCCTGGTTTTTGTACCAAACAGCCGGGCCGTTGATTTCACGCCGACCAACGCATCATCTTCGCGATCCTGATGTGCATAGATTGTATCATAACCGATGACCCAAAAGATGCTGCCAAGGTAAAGGAGTATCGGTGCAACGGTAATTTCGCGCCAGATGATTCCCCAGCCAAACAATGCACCCCAGGAAAACGCCAACCCCAAAAACAGTTGCGGCCACCAGGTGATCCGCTTCATGAATGGATAAACGGTAACGAGAATGAGTGAAGCTGCGCCAAGCCAAAAAACGAAACTGTCAAACCGGGAAAGATATAACAAGACACATAATCCACCGAGACTTTGCAGCACAAGGAAGACAATTGCCTGCACCTTGGTCACCCTCCCGGAGGGTAATGGTCTGGAGCGGGTACGTTCGACCTGGTTGTCAATATCGATATCGGCAAGATCATTGTAGGTGCAACCAGCCCCACGCATCAGGAAAGCGCCGGCGAACAAGGGCAGCAAGACGGTAAGAAACAGCGGTGCGATCTTTTGCAGATTGAACAGGATTACTGAAAGATCCGAGAAAGAGCCAGACTGTGGAGATATTGGAGCCCCATATCCTGCCTGAGCGCTCATGACAGCCAGCATGACACTCCACCAGCAGGGCCACATCAGCAGCTGCCATCCGATCGGACGCTCCCAACGAGCCAACTGGGCATAGGGCCATAACCATTTCGGAAGATAATAAACCCAGGAATGCTTGATCGCATCCGCGACTTTGTCTGCTTCTGGAATGGATGAATGCTGCGTCATGGCACAAATCTGTGGACGGGATCAGGTTTTGCGTCAAGGGGTGCGTTGTCACGCCAGGAGACGTGATAATTTCGGCGAAAAGTCTTTCAGGAGAAATTTATGAATATCCTGCTTATCGGATCCGGCGGACGTGAACATGCCCTTGCCTGGAAGCTTTCGAAATCGCCAAGATGCTTTCAGCTTTATTGTGCTCCTGGAAACGCCGGCATAGCCCAAAGCGCGCAATGTGTTGCGCTTGATATTGCCAACCATGCGGAAGTCATCAAGTTCTGCACAAAGACTGGTATTGATTACGTGGTAGTTGGACCCGAAGCGCCGTTGGTGGCGGGGCTTGCTGATGATCTGGAGAAAACGGGAATTGGCGTGTTCGGCCCTTCCGCCTATGCTGCACAGCTTGAAGGTTCAAAAGGTTTCACGAAAGACCTTTGTGCGGAATACAACATCCCTACGGCCGCCTACAAACGCTTCACCGATACTGAAAGCGCAAAAGCCTTTCTCGATGAAATGCCCATTCCCGTCGTAATCAAGGCAGATGGGCTGGCAGCTGGCAAGGGCGTAATTATTGCCGAAACCCGCGAGGATGCAAAAGCTGCCATTGAAGATTGTTTTTCAGGCTCATTCGGAGAGGCCGGGCATGAAGTCGTGATTGAAGCCTTCCTGGAAGGGGAAGAAGCAAGCCTCTTCGCCTTGTGTGACGGGCAGACAGCCCTGATGCTTGGGACTGCCCAGGACCACAAGCGTGTTGGGGATGGAGATACCGGACCCAATACCGGCGGGATGGGAGCCTACTCGCCTGCACCGGTCATGACACAAGAACTCATCGACCGCACGATGTCGGAGATCATCGTACCTACACTTGCCGGGATGCATGCACGCGGACATCCGTTCAAGGGCATTCTTTATGCCGGATTGATGATCACGGAAAACGGTCCGGAACTGATTGAGTACAATGTCCGGTTCGGCGATCCGGAATGTCAGGTGCTTTTGCCAAGGCTGAAAACCGACCTTCTGGAACTGTTGATCGGCGCAAGTGAAGGATCCCTGCTGGAACATGAGGCCGAGTGGACAGAAGAGGCAGCATTGAGTGTTGTTCTGGCCTCAAAGGGATATCCCGGAAGCTATAAGAAAAACACGGAAATTGATGGTGTCGAAGATGCAGAAGCAACAGGCGCAATCGTGTTTCATGCCGGAACAGCCAGTGAAAACGGCAAACTCCTTGCCACTGGCGGACGCGTTTTGAACGTGACCCAACTGGGAGCGACTGTGAGCGAAGCGCAGGCCAGGGCCTATACCGCTGTGGAAAAGATCCGGTGGGGAAACGGCTTTTGTCGTACAGACATTGGTTGGCGTGCGGTTGAGCGGGAGAAGAATTAGGCAGTTTCGTCGCCAGAGGCAACGTGGGACGTTCAAACAATGACAGGCAGTAGTTTGCGCAACTCCGCTTCCAGTTCGGAATCTGCATTTGCCTTGCCAGACACAACGCGAGCCACGGCTGCCTGAAAAAGTCCGTCAATCACCGCGTAAAGCGCTTTGGATGTAAGTTTTGGAGAGCTGCCACCCAATTGCGCGTAACGCTCAATAATTCTCCAGATCATGTTCTCCAAATCGGAGTCAATTTGCTTCACGTCTTCCCAGAGCACTTCATCGAAAAGAGCTTGAGAACGAAGATCATACCATAGGCGATGTATTTTGGTTTCGTTCAACAAAGTCTGGGTAAGCTTTTCAAGGAATGCATTAAGCAGTTCTTGTTGGGTTTCAGCAGACTCGATAGCCAGATCATAGCGGTGCACGCATACTGACTTATATTGCTGGATACATTGAATGATGAGGTCGTTCTTATCATTGAAATAGTAACGCAGAACCGCGTGGGAGAAATCGGTATTCTCTGCGATGTCACGTAACGAGGTACGAGCGTACCCCTGTTCAGCAAGGGTTGTAAGGGCTGCTTCGGCAAGTTCTGCTTGACGATTTGCAAATTTGCCTACCTTCGCATGAGCTCGTTCGCTTACGTCTTCGAGACGGGTTGAGGATGATACCATTAAAGACTCCAGACGGGATGGTTATTTGGGAGCTAGCCCGGTTCACACTTGTTTGTCTTTTACACTTTTTACATCAGGTTTCTAGTAATTTCCATGTGTAATATTTTTTTCTTTACATTTGTAAAATTTTTGCTAATTGTGGCGGCGATCTAACCTGCTGATCTTGGAATCACGGCAACAATCAGCCACTTCCCTAACCAGCTGCACCCCCCAGGAGCCTAAAAATGAGTAAATTAAAAATCAATACGCAAGACAGTGTCGCAACAGTAATCATTGATAACCCGCCGGCAAACATATGGACTGTGGACGTCATTAATGAAATGAACGGCTTCATTCTATCGCTGGAAGACGATCGGGATACAAAAGCAGTAATCTTCAAATCGGCAAACCCCCACTTCTTTGTCGCGCATCTTGACTTGAACACGATTAATGGCACACCCGGCGGGCAAGCCGGGATTATCGAATTCAGTCACATGATCAACAACATCAAAGCCATGAAACAGGTGTCGATTGCCATAGTGGACGGGTTTGCGCGCGGGGGAGGTAATGAATTCATCATGGCCTGCGATTTTGCCTACGGCACAGAAAATGCGGCATTCGCGCAACCTGAAATCGGCGTTAACATTCCGACTGGCGGCCAAGGCGCAGTCCAATTTGCCCGACGCATGGGCAAAAACAAAGCATTGCAAGCACTTTTGACAGGAATGGATCTTTCCTCACAGGAAGCGGAAGCGACAAATGTCATAACCAAGTTTGTTCCCAAGGCAGAGATGGATGCTTTCCTTAGCGGAATACTTGGCACGATAAGAAATTTGGAGCTGCGTGACATTGTCATGTACAAGGAGATTATTGCCGTGTCTGAAAGAGATGAGGCAGCAGGTGCCGAACTCGAGCTGCGTCATTTTCTGGAACGGGCCGGAGAGGAAAAAACCCAAATGATTATCAGGGCTTTCCTCAAGCATGGAGGCCAAACCGAGCGTGAGGCAACGGACTTTGCCGGGGTATTTGCCGATACTGCTGCTGAACTGTCAGGAGCTTCAGGTTAACTTTCACTATCAAAAAGATTTCGTTCGGTCATGGTTGGCAGCTTCATCCATGTTCGAACCTTTGATCGGCAGGATACTTGGTGTGAATCTAAAATTCATGGCCAGTATCCTGTCAATTTCCACTCATCCCAAACAACAGGGCCAAGCCGCTGTGTATTCCGACGTAGCAAGCTTGATTTGTCAACACCACCCCTGCTTTTCCGAGCTTGATTACGGTTGCATAATGGGTTACGTGACAAGGGCTTGGTTTTCCAAAACAGCACAAAGTGTTGGGAAACGAACAGGGAATTTGGACAGGATCGACCCAATCGGGGATCCGATGCCAAGGCCGCCCCCGCGACTGTATGCGGAGAGTGCCCGTCAATCGTGCCACTTGTACCCAGGTATGGGGAAGGCCGATGGAGCACAGTGATCCGCGAGCCAGGAGACCTGCCAGGCGCAACACAAACCTGCTGTCGGGTGTGACGGCAAGAAGGATACGAAATGAATACGCAAGCTACAGCGGTTACAGGTTCCCAATCCCGGTTACTTCCCATCGTTTTCAGCGCAATTATTGGCCTTGGCATCATTTTTGTTGTCGGACACGTACAGGCTGGTGCACTACACGATGCGGCACATGACGTTCGTCATGCAACCGGATTTCCGTGCCACTAACATGTTTACCCGCATCGTTGTCAGCGCATTGTTCGCTGGAGCGGCAGCAGGCCTGATCACGAGCCTGTTGCAACTCATTTTCGTGCAACCTGTTCTACTCCACGCAGAACTTTATGAATCCGGAGAACTTGTTCATTTCGGCGGACAGGCCGTCAGTGCCATCCAGGATGTCGGCGGTTTTGATCTCATGCGGGACGGCTTGAGTATTGTCTTCACGATGGCGGTTTATACCGGATATGCGTTTGTGCTTTTGGCTGCCGTTGCGCTTGCCGAGGAACGCGGCCATGTAATGACTGCACGAAACGGTATCATCTGGGGCATCGCAGGATTTGTTGCCTTTCATCTTGCTCCGGGATTTTCCCTGGCGCCTGAAGTGCCGGGCGCTGCAGCAGCCCATGTCTACGCGCGTCAATTGTGGTGGTTCCCGACGGTGGCTGCGGCGGCAATTGCCCTTTGGCTAATTGCTTTTAGCGGTAACCGGATAGCCTGGGCATTTGCGGTTGTTCTGTTGATTGCACCGCATTTGATTGGCTCACCTGAACCGGACACATTTACCGGACCTGTCCCAACCGAGATCGGTGCCCTGTTTGCTTCGCGTGCACTCGGCATTGGCCTTGTCGCCTGGGTATTGACCGGACTGTTCGCCGGATATTTCTGGCAACGGGAAGGCGACCGGATTTCGGCCGCTGGTCAAACCAACATTTAGAATTATCATCACGTGCTGCTTTGAAGCGCGTGTATTCATTTTCGGATGCATCATTGACATAAGAGGACTGATATGGACCGTTCGATTGCACTTTTTGGCATAGGCCTCGTTTTTGGCGGAACGGCTGGATTCCTGGCGGCAGCTGCCAATGGAGTCACGCTTGACGGGCACGAACATGAACATGGAGTAGCGTCGCATGGAAGCATGGATCATGGTGAAAAGAAACATGAAGAACTTTTGGCAATTAGTGCTGCTGTTGCGCCGGAGCTCAATATTGTTGTGATACCGGATCCCAAGTCCGGCTGGAATCTGAAGATTGATACTGGCAATTTTCGGTTTGCACCGGAAAAAGCCAGCACACCACATGTTTCTGGTGAGGGCCATGCGCATATCTATATCAATGGGGAGAAAGTTGCGCGTCACTACAGCAACTGGTTTCACATCGCCAGCCTGCCGGAAGGTGAAAATACCATTACGGTCTCATTGAACGCAAACGACCACCGGCAACTGGCCGTGGGCGAAAAAGCAATTGAAGCAAGCACAGTGGTGACCGCGAACTAATCTCTGTTCAGAGCTGGTACCCTGGAACGCAAAAGTTCCCTTAGCCGTCCGCAGGATCGTGCGTCTTCAATCCAGCCGTCAGTTGTTGCAAGGTAACTCTTGCAGGTCTGGATGATGTCTTGGCTGTCATTTGCGGGCTCTACCCCCGCAAACAAGTAGGTGGCCCGCCCCTGTCCCTGTATTGCCACCGCAACTGGATTTTCGCAGGCACCCATGCACTCGACAAGACCGACTTCAAATTCTTCTGCCAATCCGGCTGCATCCAGTGCGTTTTCAAGCAGCGCAGTAAATTCTTGCAGAGATGAATGTTTTTCGGAGGCAACTTCGGGTGTGCATGAGGAACAAATGATGATTTTGTTGGTTTTCATGGAAGAGCTCTACAGTACTTTTAGCCACTCGGATGCAGGAAGCCGCCTTGTCCTGAGCTGATTGACCGGATGATCAAGATCACGGTAACCGATGGCAATACCGCAAAACAGCATCAGCTCATCCGGCATGTCACAAAATTCACTGACTGTTCTGGGATAATTGTACCAGCATTCCTGGGGACAGGTATCAATTCCTTCTTCCTGAAAAAGAAGCATTACCGATTGGAGGTACATGCCCAGATCGGCCCATTGTGGTGGTCCCATAATCCGATCCACAAAACAAAAAGCTGCCGCAGGCGCACCGAAAAACTGATAATTATTGGCAAACCACTCCAATCGTTTCGGTTTTTCATCCCGGCCAATTCCAAGCAGGCCGTACATTTCCTCCCCAACTTGAAATCTGGCAGTGCGATAGGGTTCCTTAAGATTAGGTGGGTAAACCGCATATTCAGCCGCTTCACCATCGGGATGGTGTTCACCGGCGAGGCGTTTGCGCATCAGTGCTTTGAATTCATCAAGCTTGTCACAGGTCAAAATGACTATTTGCCATGGTTGGAGGTTTCCTCCTGACGGAGCACGCGCTGAACTTTCAAAAACACGTGTCAGTGTTTCAAGAGGAATTGCTTCATCGGTAAATGCACGGACAGATATCCGCGCCTCAAGGGCTTCTGAAACTTTCATAATGACCCTTATACTCAATCAGGCAACGGAATAAACTCTTCTGTGTCTCCAGGCGGCAGTTGGAAGCGGCCATGCTCCCAATCACCCTTCCCCCAGGCTTCCTTGGCAGCTTCAAGTTTATCCTTTGAAGAAGCCACAAAATTCCACCAGATATATCGCGGCCCATTAAGGGTCTCTCCGCCTAGTAACATCATTCGTGCGCCCAGTTCACCTGCTTTAACCGAGATCGCATCACCGGGACGAAATATCGCCATTCTGCCTGCCTCGAATACCTGGCCCGCAATCTCGACAGATCCCTCAACTACGTAAATGCCTCGGTCTTCGTGATTGTCCGGCAACGGTATGATGGCACCAGGCTTGAGGATCGCATCCGCGTAGAACATTTCTGATTGCGTCTGGATCGGATTTCGCTCACCCCAGGCATTCCCGAGAACGAGGTTTACTTCCTTGCCTTCACCTTCAATATGCGGGAGTTGATCTCTTCCGATATGTTCAAAACCTGCGTCGATTTCCTCCTTGTCATCGGGGAGTGCCACCCAGGTCTGAATCCCGTAGAGGCTGCTTTTACCTTTCCGTGTCGCTTCGCTGGTGCGTTCGGAGTGAGTTACCCCGTTTCCGGCTGTCATCCAGTTTACTTCTCCGGGATGTATCATCTGATTGGTGCCCAGTGAATCGCGATGCTGGAACTCACCTTCAAACAGGTAGGTTACAGTTGAAAGTCCAATGTGGGGGTGCGGCCGAACATCAATCCCCTGCCCGGTCAGAAATTCAGCGGGGCCTGCCTGATCAAAAAATATGAAAGGCCCAACCATCTGTCGCTTGGGAGACGGTAAAGCTCGCCTGACTTCAAAGCCACCTAAATCCCTGGATCTGGGAATGATAACTGTTTCAATTGAATTAAGGTCGCCGGTATCTGGGCATGTTGGCTCAATTGCAGGATTCCAACTCATTGGTTAGTCCTTTATCGGATCAAGGTGCTTTTCCAGTTCAGCACGCAGATGCTCATGTTGTGTCGGCAACTTTAACGCCAACCCCAGTTCTTCTGTGTCTTCGTCCCGGTCAAAACCGGGTTCGTTGGTTGCAATCTCAAACAGTATGCCGCCGGGGGTGCGAAAATAGATAGCCCAAAAATAGTCACGGTCAATCACAGGTGTTACCGAGTATCCTGTATCCAGTAACGCATCGCGAACCTTCAGCTGTGCCGCCCGATCTTCAACCGAAAACGCGACATGGTGTACGGATCCGGCACCCTGGTTTGATTGCCTTGCGGATGGGGAAGCATCCAGATCAAGAATATGCGCCCCGTTTCCACCTGTGACAGCAAGACGGGACACATTCCCGCTCTGGTCGATAAGTTCATAATTCATGAATTCGAGGAGTTCCTGCATCGCTGCATTGTCATTCAAACGCATGGATGTTGAATGAAACCCGCGGATTGCAACACCTTCGGGAATATTCGCATTAATCCAAGGTCTTCGCGCATCATCCCTGGTCTCCACCAGCGCAAACTCATCACCGTCTGGACCTGACAGGTTCAACCGTTTTTCACCGAAACGTTCAGAAACTTCAACACCCTTGATCGCCAGATTTGAAAGGCGGCTTTCCCAATATGACAGGGCTCCTTCAGGAACGGAAAAGGCGGTCACGCCAACCTCTCCAGCACCTTTCTCGCCTCTCGCCATTCCGGGAAACGGAAAATAGGTCATGACAGAACCAGGTGTTCCAACCTCGTCACCATAGTACAAATGGTAAACATCAGGTCGGTCAAAATTCACCGTTTTTTTCACTCTTCTCAAGCCAAGCACATTGGTGAAAAACCGATTATTTGCATTGGCATCGTCTGCCATGGATGTCACGTGGTGAAGGCCTTTTATTTCCTGGAGCATGATTTCCTCGGTCTTTTTGTCCTGCCCTCAAAACCTAATGCAATCGATCGCAAAAAACAGGCCTTCATCCGGCAACAGACTGTTTACCGTTTTGCTTGTAATTGTCTGCTTACAAGCGTAGCCAAATGCGGCTTGATCGGAAAAGGTTTTATGGCCGGTATTATCATACTTTGCTTGTCTTACGTATTCAGTCAGTTTTACCGGGCTTTTCTAGCAGTAATGACGCCTGTCCTTTCGGCAGAATTTGGCATGACATCATCCGAATTTGCCTATGCATCCGGAGCCTGGTTTATCGCCTTCGCACTTTTCCAGTTTCCCGTAGGAATTCTTCTGGATTCCATAGGACCAAGGAGAGCTGCCGGTTTCATATTCACGATTTTCGCCGGAGGCGGCGCTTTTTTGTTCGCCTATGCGGATGGTCCCACCGAAATCATCATCGCAATGGGCCTAATCGGAATAGGATGCTCTCCAGCACTAATGGCGCCGATGTATATTTTCGTACGCAACTACGACGCCCAAAAATTCGCTACTTTGGTATCTACCTTCGTTGCGGTGGGATCGATTGGCAATATTGCAAGTTCTGAACCGCTAGCAGCATCGATCGAATTCCTTGGATGGCGCCAAAGCAGTGTCGCCCTTGGAATCGGCACTATCCTCGTCGGATTGGGCATAGCAATCCTGGTTCGCGATCCTGCTCAGGTCGCCAAAGATGGAAAAAGGGGAGGATTTCTGGACCTGATAAAAATCCGTGAACTCTGGCCGATCTTTCCTGTTATTTTGGCGGGTTACGTCGTAGTTGCCGGTTTGCGCGGATCCTGGATAGGACCCTTTCACTCAGAACTATACGACTATGATACGTTGCAGATCGGAAGGGCAACCCTGTTCATGTCCATTGCGCTTGTGCTCGGAACGTTGTTTTACGGCCCACTGGACCGTGTATTCGACTCACGAAAGAAAGTTATTTTGATCGGAAATCTGATGGTCCTTGGTTGTTGTATTGCGATGGCAGTCAACCTTCCACAATCTGCTTTCTGGGGAACCGCAGCTTTCACTTTTATGGGTTTTTTTGGTGCAAGCTATGCGGTTCAGATGGCACATGGCAAATCATTCGTTCCTGACCACTTGATGGGCCGGGGCGTGACATTGCTAAACTTTTGTTCCATTGGTGGCGCTGGCATTTTTCAGTGGATCAGCGGTCCGATTGTAGAAATTTACGCCGATCCAGCAGAGCCGAGTTCTCAATATGAGGCGCTGTTTACATTTTACGCAATCCTGATGGGAACAACCCTGGTTGTTTACCTTTTTTCCAAGGACGCCAAGCCGGCTGTTAAAGCCGATTAATCCAATCCACGATTTTGCTGGTTGAGCTGGCTGTATTTTCCGGGCTGAGAATGTCACCCATAATGACATGATTATATCGATCCGCAGTATTTTTAATCTTCACCACTTCAGTCGATCCGCCCCAGTCAACAATTACTCTTTCAACCTCTTCAGGTACAATCACCTTGTCTTCAGGAGAATAAAAGAACAGTGCCGGGGTTCTGATTTTTGACTTGTCGATATCCTTCACCAAGTTCAGCATCGCTGTCATCGGGAAAATCGCACGGCTTGGATAGGATGTGGTCCACCATTTTCCATGCAATTCATTGGTCGGCTCCCATGAGCGGTGCTGGCCGGCAACGGCCGGCAAAATTGTTTCAGCCCAGGGAATGTTGGCAAGCCATGTTGATAGGGCCTGAAGTTCAAAATTTGGGGAAGAAAAGACAATCCCGGCCACTTTTTCCGACAGTTCGGGTTTGGCAAGTCCCCAGGTACTGATCATGCCACCATTCGAAGTTGCCATGATGATAATGCGATCCCCCAACCGCTCGCCTATCTCAACTGCTTCAGCGAAATCATTTGCCCATCCTTGAACACTCGTGTCGATCATCCCGTCACCGTCTCTGCCATGGCCTCTCAACCTTGTAAAAAAGAGATTGGCACCCAATGCATCTGCAACGTTGTCGGGAACCGGCCGGGTTTCGTATTTGGTCGCTGAAAATCCGTGTATGTAAATGATCGACAAGGGAGTTTTCTGCTTGGTAGCGGGATCTGCCCAGATGATCTGCTTTTCCGCGCCCGTTTTCAGGTTCGGTACGTCCGCTTCAGCTGTCTTCAGATACACATCTAGATCACTCCCGATCGCGGATGGGTCAAAAGTAATCGTGTCATCTGCATCCGGTCTTGGGCCCAGCGCGAAAATCGCACCAACAAGGACAATCACGACAAGAAATATTTTCAACATTTTTTTCATGGCGCGAACCTGCACAAATTGAATTGCAACTTCAAGTCCCGTCGATATTTGCCAGGTCGATATTTGCCCGGTTCACAACTGTTCGCATTGCAAAGCTCGATTGCATTCTTGCTATCGCCGGAAGATTTGAAAGCCAGTTTTTATGTATGTGTTCAAAATGCTCCATATCGCGGGCATTTACCCTCAAGATGTAGTCGTGTTCTCCCGACATCAAAAAGCAGGCAACAATATGCGGACAATCGGTAACTGCATTTTCAAAAGAATCGAGTTCTTTTCCTGCTTGCCGATCCAATGTCACGTGCACCACAGCTGTAATTGTCTGACCCAAGGCGCGATTGGAAATGAGGGCTTGATAGCTCTCAATCACACTGGATTTTTCCAGATGCTCCAAACGCCTGGAACACGCCGATGGTGACAGGCCTACCTGGTCCGCAAGGTCTACATTGGAGATGCGGGCATTCTTTTGAAGTACAGTCAGAATCGCTTTATCAATACTATCAAGCTTCATTTCTGCATTTTTCCTGCGTAGAAGGTCTCTTTTTTGCAATAAATCACGAAAAACGTGATCGCTCCAGCGATTCTTTGCACGGACGTTTCACACCAATCCGGATAATGTCCGGCCAAATTTAATCTGGGCTTAGGGAGCTTTTAAAATGCGCGTAGGTGTACCAAAGGAAATAAAGAACAATGAGTTTCGGGTCGGAGTGACACCGGGGTCCGCCCGCGAGTATGTCGCCCGTGGGCATGAGGTATTTGTCGAGACAAATGCTGGCATTGGAATTGGCGCGGATGATGCGACTTATGAAGCTGCGGGTGCTACAGTTCTTTCCTCAGCTGCGGAAGTTTTTGAAACAGCGGAAATGATCGTCAAGGTCAAGGAGCCACAGCCAAGTGAATGGGTACAATTGCGTGAAGGTCAAATTTTATATACCTACCTTCACCTTGCCCCAGATCCAGATCAAACCAAAGGCCTCATAGAATCCGGATGCACTGCGGTTGCCTACGAAACTGTCACCGATCATGAAGGCGGATTGCCGCTTCTTGCTCCAATGAGTGAAGTCGCCGGTCGTTTGTCAATTCAGTGCGCGGCTACCGCACTGCAACGGCCAAATGGCGGCCGCGGTGTGTTGTTGGGAGGAGTTCCCGGCGTTCTCCCGGGCCGGGTTGTTGTCATCGGTGGCGGCGTGGTCGGAACTCATGCTGCAAAAATGGCGATTGGTCTGGGTGCGGATGTCACAATTCTTGATCGTTCGCTTCCCCGGATGAGAGAACTGGATGACATTTTCCAGAACACTGCGAAAACCCGTTACTCAACAGAAGAAGCGGTCGAAGAAGAATGCTTGCGGGCTGATGCGGTTATCGGTGCAGTCCTTATTCCAGGCGCTGCGGCACCGAAGCTCGTCAGGCGAGATATGCTGTCAAAAATGAAACCGGGCGCTGTTGTGGTGGATGTTGCCATTGATCAGGGTGGATGTTTTGAAACGTCAAAAGCGACAACCCACGCAGACCCTACTTACATCGTTGATGGTGTTGTCCATTACTGCGTGGCAAATATGCCAGGAGCGGTGCCCCTGACTTCATCACATGCCCTCAACAATGCAACCTTGCCATTCGGTCTTTCCCTGGCAAGCAGAGGGTTGGAAGCCATCGCGTCCAATCCGCATTTGCGCAATGGATTGAACGTGCATCGAGGTCGAATCACCAATGAGGCAGTTGCTGAGGCCCTCAATCTGGAAATGATCCCACCTGAAGAAGCGCTTAAAGCCTAATTTCAGCCAACATTACCGGGCCCAGGCATGTGCTGATTTGGGCTCGGTATTCTTAACCAGTTTCAAATCTGTTTTACGCCTGAATTTCGAGAACAACATGCGGTCTTCAAACTCATGGGGTAGAAGCTCTGGATGCGCCAGAGCATAACCCTGCATCATGTCGATATCCATGTCTATCGCAAGCGAAAGTTCCTCTGGGTACTCGATTCCCTCCATCAAAACCTGGGAGCCGTTGTTGCGGAACGCTGCAATCAATGCGCTTAAAAGTTTTTCAGTTTCCGACGCTTTGCTGACATTCTGGAAAATTGCCCTGTCGAGTTTGACGATATCCGGCTTGACCATCAAAAAGCGTTCGATGTTCGAATGTTTGGTGCCAAAATCATCCAGAGCGAACCTGAATCCGTTGTTCCGGAACATTTCGCATATCCGCAACATTACCTGTTTTTCCAGAACTTCTGTTTCAAGGATTTCAAAAACCACCCTTTGGCGATTCAATCCGTTTTTCGGCAATTGCGAGAATGTGTAGAAGATTTCCGTCTCCAGCGCATCCACGCTCGGAAACCTTGAGACATCAACATTGATGAACAACAACTTGTTCCCGGGTTTCACATATTTGTAACTGCGGATATGCAAAGCCATGCACATGCACTCCACAAAGAGATGATCTTTCTTGTCTACGGTTTGAAAAAATTCGTAGGCGTCCATAACCGTACCATCAAGGTAGGGTCGGACCAGTCCTTCGAAGCCAGTCAAATTCCAACTGCCTTCGGAGTCAATTCCGAATATCGGTTGATACGCGGGTTTTAGAGTAAAGTATTTGTAATGTCCTTCGACGCGAGTATCGTCGATGTTGACGATCGCATCTGTTACGTTGTCCGGTCTTGCCATCATTTTGTGCCCCTGCTGCCTAAACCTTCCTGATACTTGAAGATTTGCATTTAAAAAGAACTTAATGGGGCGAGAGATTTTGAAATCTAAGGCTTGATTCTTTTTTGTTGGTTAACAGATTATTCTGCAGCGGCAGCTTGATCCGTGTAACCTTTCAACTCCGCCTTGATGACATAGCGAAGGATATCGACAATTTCATCTGCAGTCTCAGCGACAGCAAGGGCAGCAGCATCCACTTCCTTTAAAGCATGCTGGTGATCAGGACCGTGCATCACGATCATGGGTTTGCCCAAAGCTGATGCAAATCCTGCATCAAATGCTGCATTCCATTGTTTGTATTTTTCACCAAAACGGACGATTACAATGTCCGCCTCCTGTATCAGTGTACGAGTCCGGATCGCATTGACCTGCGCTCCTTTTCTGTCATGCCAGAACTTGTCAGACTCCGCTCCAAGAATGGCAACACCGCAATCATCCGATGCTTCGTGATGGGTCACAGGAGCCGAGACGGACACAGGTAATCCGGCGGCGGCACAGCCTGATTCAATCTGCTCGCGCCAGTCGGTATGAATTTCTCCGGAGAGGTAAAGCTTCCAGTTTTTCATGTCTTGCTCCTTTTTGCTTGGCCCGCAGCCACGGTAACATTACCCGCTGATCCGGCTAAAGTCTGCCACGGTTTCCGTTGCGGTCCGGATGCTGTTCAAAAGTGCCAGCCGATTGGCTCTTACCGCTTCATCCTCTACATTAACAAGAACATGTTCAAAAAAGGAGTCAACCGGCCCACGCAGCTTTGCAAGCTCAGTCATTGCAGTAGAATAGTCTTCTTTTTCAATGGCTTGAGATGCATTCGCAACAATCTGATTCAACACTTTTTCAAGTTCAAGTTCTGAATCAGATTCAAGTAGTTCATGTGAAACATCAACTGAAATTTCAGTACCTTTTTTCTCCTCTGCAGCGAGGATATTTGCAGCCCGTTTATATCCGGCGAGCAGGTTCTGCCCGTCTTCGGAATCGATGAGACTTTGCAGAGCTTCGGCTTTGCGGGCGATAATCAGGAGATCATCCGATTGCGGTGTGATCACCGCATCAATCAAGTCGTGCCGAATACCCTTGTCACGCAGATAGACTTTCAGCCGGTCATGGAAAAAAGAGAGCAGGTCATGGTTGGCTGTTGATTGTAGAGGCAACCGAATCCCGTTTTCCAACACCAACCGGATTACGCCCAATGCTGCGCGTCTTAGTGCGTAAGGATCTTTCGAGCCCGTTGGTTTCTCGTCAATTGACCAGAAGCCGACAAGCGTATCGAGCTTGTCGGCTAGCGCGACAGTAACGGATACGGGTTCAGTCGGCACCTCATCAGAAGGTCCAAGCGGCGAATAATGTTCCTCAATTGCAAGGGCCACGGATGTATCCCGGCCTGATCTTTCGGCATAGGTCCTGCCCATCTTGCCCTGTACTTCAGGGAACTCGTAAACCATCGCTGAATTTAGATCGGCCTTGCAGAGACCTGCCGCTTCTTTCGCCTTCGCCACATCCGCTCCGACGACCGGCGAAAGTTCTTCCACCAACGCAATGATCCGGTTTACACGTTCACCTTGTGTGCCGAGCTTTGCATGAAAGGTCACCGCATCCAGCTTTTTGATCCAGGGTTGGAACCCTTCATCCGAATTGATCTGGCGGAGATCGCTTTCCCAGAAAAATTTCGCATCAGCCAGCCGGGCGTTCACAACCTTTGCATTTCCGAGTGCAACTGCCTTACCGCCATCTGACGGAATAATGTTGGAAACCAGCAGGAAGTTGTTGGTCAAATTATTTGTGCCCGACTTGCGCAAAACAAAACACTTCTGGTTTTCACGGATTGTCAGTTGGATGACTTCTGCCGGGATATCGAGATACTGCTCTCCAAATTCCCCCATGAGAATTGTTGGCCACTCGACAAGGCCGGAAACTCCTTCGAGCAGTTTTTCATCTTCAACCAGCTCCAATCCACGGGCAAATGCCAAATTTTTGGCTTCTGCCGAAATCGTTTCCTTGCGTGTTTCCGCGTCCAGCATGACGAAAGCTTTTTCAAGCTTGGCGGCATAGTCATCAAAGTGCTTCACCTCGAAAGCATCCGGTGCCATGAAACGATGTCCACGTGTAATATTGGAAGCCTTGATGCCATCAACCTCAAACCCAACCACATCCATTTCTTCCGTTTCGGGTCCGAACAGGCAAAGAATTGACTGAAGAGGCCGCACCCATTTCAGGGAACCGCTACCGGAAGATGCTGCACCCCAGCGCATCGACTTTGGCCAAGGAAAGCTCCTTATAATGCTCGGCATCACCTCTGCGATGATTTCTACAGCATCGCGGCCCGGCTTCTCCATTACGGCCACATAGAAATCGCCTTTTTTCGGATCATTCCTGATTTCCGCCTGCTCAATCGCGGTAATACCGGCACCGCGCATAAATCCTTCAATCGCCTTTTCTGGCGCATCGGTTCGCGGACCCTTGCGCTCTTTCCGGATATCTGATGAACGCCCGGTCAGACCCCGCAAATCCAGTACAAGCCGGCGGGGTGTCCAATACTCCTTCGCACCCTCATAGGTCAGGCCTGCATCAACAAGTGCATTGGTTACAGCTGAGCGCAGATCGCCCGCCGCCTTTCGCTGCATGCGGGCAGGTATCTCTTCGGAAAAAAGTTCTAGTAAAAGATCAGGCATGGGAGGATTTCAATTGCGAAACATTCTATGCCGCCGCAATAGCAAGGGTGGATTGAAATGTCACCCTAAACCTTGTTGTGGCTGCCGTCGCAAAACGGCTGACCAACTGTTTGTTTGCAAGTGCAAAAGAATTTTTTTCCATCCTTATCCGCTTCCCAGCGCAAAGGCGCAAATTCGGTTTCCTTGTGTGAGCCGTCGCAGAAAGGTTGCTTTGAGGATTTGCCGCATGTGCACCAGAAATAGGTCTTGCCTTCTTCGACATCGACCGCGATTGGCGAATTGCCGGCTACTTCACCTTTTACCATGAATTCCTCCTTCAGGACTTGTTTCGTTTCAGGTGTTCATCAAGCCTTGGCATGATCTCAACAAAGTTGCAGGGCATGTGCCGGTAATCAAATTGCTTTTCCAGTATGCCGTCCCATGCATCCTTACAAGCTCCCGGAGATCCGGGCAGGCAAAAAATGTATGTTGCTCCCGCTACACCACCTGTTGCTCTGGACTGAATTGTGGAAGTACCAATCTTGTCATAGCTGATGCGGTGAAAAACCTCGGAAAACCCGTCCATGCGTTTCTCAAACAAGGGTTCCAGGGCATCTGGCGTAACGTCACGTCCGGTAAATCCGGTCCCGCCGGTTGTGATGATGGCATCAATACTTCCATCCGCAATCCACTTCTTTACCTGTTTTTGGATGGTTGGCACATCATCAGTCACGATTGCCCGGTCTCTTAATACGTGGCCCGCCGCTTCAATTCTGTCTGCAAGCGTTTTGCCCGACTTGTCATCATCCAGACTGCGTGTGTCGGAAACGGTCAGTACCGCAATGCCGACCGGAATAAACGGACGCGATTCATCAATTCGTGACATTTGTTTTCTCCTTCCCCAAATTTAGGAGACGGTTGTCCGAGTGGCAATACACCACCATTGCGGATTACGGCTGCCAATATCGGCACAGGCAGCCGTTGCTTCTGAAAACGTTGCATAAATACCGAAACAAGTGGCTCCCGATCCACTCATACGGGCAAACAATGCATCCGTTTCTCCTATGCTTGAAAGCACATTTCCAATTTCAGGCCTGATCGAAAGCGCTGCGTTCTGGAGGTCGTTGCGCATCCCGGTCATACCTTGAATACCAGGAAGCCTATCGATTTCCACTTCGGCCAGAGGGGCGTTGTTTTTGTCTGCCAAGGCATTAAAGACTTCTGGCGTTGAAACTTCAACTCCCGGATTTACAAGAACAAGGTTGAAGGGTTTGTCTTGCGACAAAGGCGTAATAATTTCCCCGATACCCTGTGCACGCAATGGCCTGGAGTGGAGACACATGGCAACATCTGCACCGATAGCGGTTGCAATTGGCTTCAAATCAGCCTGAATTCCCCAAAACTCCTTCAATCCCAGCAAAGTTGCGGCAGCATCTGCTGAGCCGCCGCCAATACCACTCGCAACTGGAAGGTTTTTTACCAGCGTGATCGAAACAGGCTCCGGTGTACGACCGGCCTGTTTTTCCGTTTCATACAACCGGGATGCTACCTGTTTCACAAGATTACCGTCACCATTAGGAACAAAATGCGAAAAAGGCCCGTTGGCTGACACCTCAATCAGCGCGTCCGTATTTCTGGATTTTTCGATGCGGATGGTGTCACCGATTGACGTAAACACAACCAGGCTATCGAGGAGATGATAACCGTCATCGCGCTGTCCAATAACATGAAGGGCAAGATTGACTTTGGCAGGGGCGATGCGTTCAATCATTGAACGCTACTCGGCTTTTGCCTCATCTTTTTGATCATCGACTAGGCCTTCTGCGAGCTTTTTCTCGATTGCTTCAGGATTATCCGGCGGTGTTTTGGTCGCCAATGCAATCTTCCATTGGAACGTCGCTTCCAACTTGCGGCCGACTTTCCAATACGCATCGCCCAAATGATCATTGATGGTAGGATCCTGAGGCATCAGTTGTACGGCGCGCTCCAGATCACGAACAGCTTCGTCGTAATTACCAAGCCTGTAATGCGCCCAACCAAGACTATCGACAATGAAGCCAGATCGCGGCCGCAGATCAACAGCCTTGCGTATCATGTCCATGCCCTCGTCCAGATTGATACCCTGATCGATCCACGAGTAACCAAGATAATTCAAAACCTCAGGCTGATTAGCGGAAAGTTCGAGTGATTTTTCAAAGTTCGGTTCCGCTTTCTCCCATTCCTTCATGCGCTCATAAGCGATGCCGCGGCGGAAAAACAAATTCCAGTGATGGTTTTGCGGTAATCCGATAACAGAAACCGCGCGATCGTATACTTCCGCTGCATCCGGGTACCTCTTTTCGCGGTTGTAGATGTCACCCAGCACCATGTATCCGGCAAGGTCAGATGGCTCCTGTTTGATAAACACCTTCAGCTTTTCAATTGCTTCATCTGTTTTTTCAAGCCTGGAAAGATTGCTTGCCCACTCCAATTGGCTGATCCGGCGAAACGAGGAAGTTTCCGGAACTTTCTCATAATATGAATTGGATTTCTTAAAATCCTGCTGGCGCAAATACAATTCTGCCAATGCAACAGTAATCACGTCACTTTCCGGCGACAGGTAGTTTGCAAGCTGAAGATAGGATTTGGCGAAACTGCTGCTTCCATCACGACGCAGAGCCGTAGAAATGTTGTAAAACAATTCAGCCACTCCATGCTGCGGAGAGGTGAGAAGCGGCGTCAAGATTTGATTTTCATTCAACTCCTTTCGAAGCATGACAAACGGTGCATGATCAGGCAAAAGCGTCTGGCCGTAATCCAGAGTTTTTAGGGCTTCCGCGCGATCACCTGCCTTGCTGCGATTTCGCACGCGGGCTTCAATTGCTCTGATATAGGTTTCAGTGAGAACGGAAATCACCGCACGATTATCAATTACCGCCTGGAACTTTTCTGCAGCAAGATCGCTATCACCGCCTGCATCTGCAATCAGACCGGAATGATAATCGCGCATGACCTTGATCCATTCAGGCCCTTGAAGTTCATCCAGTTTCGCAAGCGCTTCGTCAGTTTTACGTTCCCCGGACAATGCCCACGAAAAAGTAATTTCCCGCAACGTCTTGTCGAGGTCAGCACCTGCTACATCCTTGAGAGCATTTGCTACTTTATTCCAGGAACGTTTCTTGAGTTCCCTCGCCGCATTCACAAAGCCGATAAGATTCTGGTTGCCGTCATTGCCTTCAATTTCACGAGCAATTTTGGCCGCATCTTCGATCCTGCCATTGGCAACAAGTGCACTCAGCAAATCGCGTCTAAGTATTACGTTTTCAGGATCAAATGATGCTGCTTTTTCCAAAAATTGAACGGCTGCATCATCATCCTGTTCACTGATCGCCAATCTTGACGCAAGAAAACTACCAGACAATCCGGATTCACTGACCATCTGGCTGAGATCCACTTTTGCAAACCCGAATGAACTGGCAACAACCATCGAGGCTGAGACGACTGTTATCTGTAACGCCCGAATTATTGCCTTCAACATGCGAATATTCTTCCCTTCGAATTACTGAAAAGCTGACTGGAAATCTGCCTTCATCATATATGGCACGAAGTTTAACAATCTACAAAGCCATACACGATACTTTGATAGAACCGTTTAGTTGGCCCGACTGACACAAAATTCCAGCACGTCAATAAGCGCTTTTTTATGTTCAGAATCAGGCAAAGTGCCAAGCGCGTCCGTTGCCATTTCGACATAATGACGGGCTCTAGCAACCGTGTCACTAATGGCATCATGCTTTCTCAACAATTCCACGGCACTGGCAAATGCTTCTTCGTCAGCCTCTCCCTTGGATATTGTATCCTGCCAGAAACTCCGCTCTTCGGAATTGCCCCGGCGATAGGCAAGCAGTACCGGTAATGTCACTTTCCCCTCGCGAAAATCATCCCCTGTATTTTTTCCCAAGTCAGAAGCATTGCCGCCGTAATCCAAGGCATCATCAATGAGCTGGAATGCCAGGCCAAGATTGTTGCCGTATGATCTGAGCGCTCTTGTCGTGGCATCATTTTCACGTGCAAGAATTGGCCCCACTTCAGCAGCCGCAGCAAACAGCGCAGCAGTTTTCGACCTGATAACCTCGAGATATTCGTCCTCGGTTGTTTCTAGGTTTTTTGCAGTGGAAAGCTGTAATACTTCACCCTCAGCGATGACTGTTGCAGCGTGGGAAAGCACATCAAGTGCTCTCAAAGAACCCACATCAACCATCATGCGGAATGCCTGGCCCAGCAGAAAATCTCCGACCAACACACTTGCCTCGTTGCCCCACAGCATCCGGGCAGCGAGTTTTCCCCGACGCATATCGCTTTCATCCACAACATCATCGTGAAGAAGGGTGGCGGTGTGCATGAATTCTACACTGGCCGCCAGGGTTACGTGCCCATCGCCTTCATATCCACACATCTGGGCAGCGGCGATAGTAATCATCGGACGAAGCCGCTTGCCACCTGAATCAATCAGGTGTTTGGCAACTTCCGGAATCATCTCTACTTCCGATCCGGTTTTCGACAGGATCAGCGAATTGACGCGCTGCATGTCCTCGCGCACTAGATTGATCAATCTGTCAATACTCTCAACAGAACGGTTTTCTTTTAAAGATACAACATTTCCAGCCATCAGGATTCACCCGTTTTTTCAGAAAATATGTTGCGCAGGCAAACTACACAAGGGTATTTTTGGCGCAGGCAACATTCTCCAATAGATCACTGGAACGTGAATGTATATGATTACATACTCGGCAAAACCGTTGCTAGATAGGGTTTGTGAAAGGCTTCGAGTGAATTTATGAGGGAACTTGTCGCCACCAACAATCTGGTTACCATCACTTTTGTCGAAGCATTGTTGAATGACTCTGAAATCGACTACATAATTTTGGACCAGAATATGAGTGTTCTGGAGGGTTCCATAGGAATTATACCCAGGCGGATTATGGTAGTTGACGATGCCTGGAACAGGGCTTCCAAATTGTTGGAAGCAGCGGGTTTGAAGAATGAAATTTCAACGAAGAAAACCGATAATTAATAGGAAGGCATTTCCTGATGATTTCAAAATGTGCTGAAACGAATTCGGGGGTGGAAATTCAATCCGTATTGGAAGAAACAACCGTTGATTCATTTCACCAAGGCGCATTCAAGGTTTTGCAGCCCAAGAATTCAGGTCACAGAAGCGGGATGGATGCCTTGCTATTGGCCGCATCTATCCCGGAAAACGCGCAAGGAATTTTAGCTGACTTGGGCGCAGGCGTCGGTGTTGCAGGCTACGCTGCCTTGAATCTTAATCGCGATTTAGACCTGCTGGCGGTGGAAAAAAACCCGCAGATGGCAGAGCTTGCGCGGCGATCGCTTATGCTTGACGGCAATGCCAATATGAAAATACGGACAAAAGTACTGGAAGTGGATATCACTGCCAACGGTGCTGAGAGGTTGAAAGCCGGCCTCAATTCTGAAAGCGTTTCTCATGTGATCATGAACCCACCCTACAACATGACAAGCCTTCGTCCATCCCCGGATCTTCTGAAAGCCGAAGCCTACATGCTGGGTGAAGGAGGAATAGATGCCTGGTTTCGGACCGCCGCATCGATTCTCACACCGGGAGGCAACCTTTGCATGATATACCGAACGGAAAATCTGGGAGATATTCTAGCTTGCGCACAGGGTCGGTTCGGTGGCCTTGAGATCATGCCTATTCACTCGCGTTGCGATGAGGCGGCAAAGCGCTTAATTGTCAGGGGTACTCGTGGATCAAGGGCCCCTCTTTCGATTTTGCCCGGCTTTGTGGTTCACAAAAATGGCGGCGGGTTTACATCGTTTGCGGAAAAGGTCTTCAACGGCGAGACCTATATGCCTTTCGCTCCCTGACTTGTCCTGATGGACGGAATTTCCAAATAGTCTCTTGTAATATCTTTCCGTCCAAACCATCTGTATTCCAACGATTTTCACAATTGCTGATGGAACAGAATGAACCTGAGAAGATATTTGCCTGGCAAGCTAGGAAAAAAGCATGTCACCATTCCCGTTATTCGCCTGGCAGGCGCGATTGCCGTTGGAGGTAGCAGTCCTCTGAGCAGGACCCTTTCCCTTGCCGGGGTTGCTGGGCTATTGCAGAAAGCTTTTGCCGACAAACAGGCCCCTGTGGTTGCGATCTCCATAAATTCGCCTGGTGGATCGCCGGTTCAATCCCGCCTCATATTCACGCGGATACGGGAACTTGCCAAAAAAAACAACAAACAGGTGCTTGTATTTGTCGAAGATGTTGCGGCTTCCGGTGGTTACATGCTCGCGCTGGCTGGCGACGAGATTTTTGTTGATGAAACATCGATCGTCGGTTCAATCGGCGTGGTGTCGGCGAGTTTCGGATTTGACAAGGCAATTGCAAAGCTGGGCATCGATCGGCGTGTCTATACAGCCGGAAAAAACAAGGTGACCCTCGATCCGTTTCAACCGGAAAAAAAGCCCGACATCTCTTATCTGAAGGAATTGCAGCTGGAAATTCATCAGGTCTTCATTGATATGGTCAAGGAACGGCGCGGCAGCAAACTCGGAGATGACCCAGACATATTCACCGGAAAATTCTGGACCGGAATTCGAGCCAAGGATTTGGGGCTGGTTGATAATTTTGGCCACATGGCAACGATTTTGAAGGAGCGCTTTGGCGATGATACCAAGTTACGGCTTATACAACCCAAACGTGGTTTGTTCGGCCGGCCCACAATGGGTGCTGGCGCTTCCCTGATCGATGATGCCACTTCGTCATTCATAGACAATGCTGTACTATCGGCAGAGGAAAAAATACTTCGTGCCCGGTATGGCCTTTAGGTATTTGGAGAGAGGAAAATGCCGCAATTGATAGGACTGGCGCTTCTGGGAGGCGTCATTTGGTATGGATATCGGGCGTTTAAGCGCGAAATGGAACGGGTAGGACGTGAGACCCGCGAAGCGGAACGCAAGTCAGAAGAGGCAAGGCAAGGCAAGGAATTGGTGAAAGGAGAGGATGGCGTGTACAGGCCTGGCAATCCTGAAAGCAAGGATAGCTAATTCACCAATCCTTCGGTTGCTCCGGCATTGGCTTCAGCTACCGCTTCCGGGTTGTAATATTCACCGGGATTGACGACTTGCGCGGTTGAATACTGAAAATTCTCCATTTCTTCCTGGGGAACCGCTTTGCGGGCAAAGATACGAACCACGACGAACATCGCAAAGAGCATAGAAAGTATCAGCAACAGCCACATGAACATGGTAACCGGAAGGAAGAGGAGCAAACCGGTCGACATCAGCGGAATTATGAAGGCTCCAATAGACCACATGACCATCTGCGTTGACGAGAGAAATACATAATCCTTGGGATCAGCCCGGTCATTGGCCAGTGCACTTGAAACCGAATAAAATGTCTCAATCGAGCCGGACCATATGGCAAATATTATAACCAGCCACAGAAAACTCAAATTGGACTCAGTCAATATGCTTACTACCGCGAGTGTCACTGACATTGCCGCCACTATTAAAAGTACGTAACGACGATCGATCCTGTCTGACAAGGCTCCCATCGGCAGTTGCACTACGAGCAACCCCATCTGCATGATTAACATCAAAAGCCCGATATCAGCGGGCTTATAGCCAAGTTCTCCAGTATAGATCGGCGCGAAACCTTGTAAGGTCATCGTCAACCCGCCCACACAGAGCATGCCCATCAATCCCACCGGGGATACTTTCCACAATTTGCGGATCTGGATATTGAACTCTTCGGGAGCTTCCGGTTGGCGCAGTCTGGTAAGGCCGACCGGCAGAATGGCAAGAGTTACCAGTGCTACGCTGAGCGCCATCGGCAAATGGGTATTCACATCAAGCCAGCCGATAAGATATGATCCACAGCCCAGAGAAACCACATAAAGCACGTAAAATGTGGAGATGACACGCCCCCGGATGTCATCAGTACACGCGTCATGCAGCCAGCTTTGCGCAACGATAAATGCACCATTTATGCCAAATCCGTAGAGGGCGCGGGCTACGATCCATACCAGGGGATTTTCAGTCACCAGAACCAACAGGAAAGAAAGAATTATGATCGCGTAAACCGACATAAAGACCCGGGCATGCCCGGAAAGCCTCAACATCCAGCCTGTAGCCAGACAACCCAGCAGGCCACCGAAGGAGAGTGCCGGAAACATGGCTGAAGCAACCCAGGGTTCAAATCCCAACTGGGAAAGGCGGATCGGAATATAGGCAAACCCCAGTCCCGACGCCCCTGCCATAAACATCATGGAAATGATGATGCCGGACATCGCAACAGGTGTCGCGCTAACACGAATTTCTGTTGTTTCAGTAATGATCTCTTTTTCGGGCATGACTACCTCTGATTCGAGGTTTCAGCGTCTGCCTGGTACATGGATAAATCAATTTCTGAAACCGTCATTTGTGTCGTAAAGTGCCTTGTTTCAATTACTTTGCTTGACCCTAATCTTTACCCATCCTAAACAGCGCGCATGACACAATCTGCTTCTCCTATGCCGGACCACACGCATCCGACCCGTTCGTTTCAGGGACTAATTCTGACGCTACACAAATACTGGGCAGAACGTGGTTGCGTAATTCTGCAACCCTATGACATGGAAGTGGGCGCGGGTACATTTCATCCAGCAACGACGCTTCGTGCATTGGGGCCGAAACACTGGAATGCCGCCTACGTACAGCCTTCACGCCGCCCAACAGATGGACGCTATGGAGAAAACCCCAACCGGTTGCAGCATTATTACCAATATCAGGTTTTGATGAAGCCTTCACCGCCCGATATTCAGGAACTTTATCTCGGTTCTCTTTATGCGATTGGCATTGATCCGAAATTGCATGACATCCGGTTTGTTGAGGATGACTGGGAAAGCCCGACGCTTGGTGCCTGGGGGCTTGGCTGGGAAGTCTGGTGCGACGGAATGGAAGTCTCGCAGTTTACCTACTTTCAGCAGGTTTGCGGATTCGAATGTTCACCGGTTTCCGGTGAACTCACCTACGGCCTAGAACGGCTGGCCATGTATGTTCAGGACGTGGACAATGTCTATGATCTCAATTTCAATGGTCTAGAGGGTGAGAAAAAGGTTACCTACGGCGATGTGTTTCAGCAGACAGAGCGGGAATATTCACGCTGGAACTTCGATGTTGCAGACACTGATACTCTCCTAAAACACTTTGAGGATGCAGAAGCGGAGTGCCAGCGCATTCTGGAACAGAATGAAATAGACCCGAAAAACGGCAAATCGATTGTCATGGCGCATCCTGCATATGATCAAACCATCAAGGCTTCTCATGTTTTCAATCTGCTTGATGCCCGCGGTGTAATTTCTGTCACTGAACGCCAGAGTTATATTCTCAGGGTGCGCAAACTGGCTCAGGCCTGCGGAGAGGCATTTCTGAAAACTGAAGCAGGCGGTGCATTAGTCTGAACCCGCTTTCAGACACTGTTCCGGATGATAATACCTATACCCTTAGTCCGAACTTTCAAACTGCCATCTGCAATAGACCCAGGCCAGAACTGCGCCCATGAACTGAGCTAGGATAAATGTCGGCATATTGGTTGGGGCAATTCCAGCAAATGTGTCAGTCAAGGAGCGGGCAATGGTAACTGCCGGGTTCGCGAATGAAGTTGATGCTGTGAACCAATAGGCCGCAGTAATATACAGGCCGACGGCCGCCGGAATAGCATCCGGCTTGAACTTGAGTGTCCCGAGAATGGTAAATACCAGACCAAAGGTTGCAATACCTTCGGCTAGCCATTGAGCCCCGCCCGTTCTTATCTTTTGGGAGAACTGAAATACTTCGAGTTCGAACATAAGATGTGCAAGCCAGACACCGATAATTCCACCGGCAATCTGGGCAAAAACATATGCAATACCATCCGCTTTGGAAATTTCTTTGCGAAGCGAGAAGGCCAACGTAACTGCCGGATTGAAATGCGCTCCGGATATTGGCCCTAGCATTGTAATCAAGACAAAAAGAATGGCCCCGGTCGGGATTGCATTGCCAAGAAGCGCGATTGCAATGTTTCCGCCGGCCAATGCTTCTGCCATGATCCCCGAACCGACAACAGTTCCCAAAAGAAACGCAGTACCGGTAAACTCCGCGCAAAATTTCTGGGCATTCGAATATGATTGCAATTTTTCCCCCACTGAACCCGAAAGTGAACCGGTCAAATAGTATTCAGTTCACATGACAAAATTATTACACATGGCGCAAGGTTCCTGCGTCAGAACTCATGCTTAACAAAACCTTCCCTGTTAGTCAGAAATATCGGGCAATGTTTAAGCAAAACGAATCTGCTTTCCGCTAAACTGTACCTAATTGGAATTCAGGTTCGGGTTAAAAATGCTCAAGTTTTTGGAAAATACCAGCGGTAGTATTATTCCCACGTTGGCTTTGTTGGCAGTGCCTTTGATGCTTGCAGCCGGCGCTGCGCTGGATTTGACCAGGGTTTACAATGAGCGGTCGCATTTACAGGCTGCGGTAGACGCAGCCGCCATTGCTGCAGGTACTGAAATTTCAAAACTAAGTGATGCCCAGCTGGAGATCCTTGTCTCGGAACACCTGATCGCGAACCTTGGCCAGACCAAGTATAACTACATTAACAGTCTGGATTTTACGATTAACCGGGACGCTGCGTATTTGCGCGTCGACGCTCATGCAGACATTCCAACTTCCTTCCTGCGTGTCGCTGGCAAAGACATTATGGAATACGCAACTTCAGCTTCCATCACCGGTCCACGTGGTTTGGTGGAAATTGTTCTTGTTCTGGACAACACCGGGTCGATGAGCCAAAAAGCAAATGCCAATGGCAGTCAGACAAAAATGGAAGCGCTGAAGATTGCTGCTTCAGATTTCATCCTGGATCAACTTGAGAATAATCTTTACGACGAACGCGTGAAGATCGGCATTGTTCCGTTTGCCCGATATGTAAATGTGGGTTCGAACAATGAAGGTGCCGACTGGATAGATAATGGATCTTATTCTACCAATTGGATGGGCTGCGTCGGGTCAAGGCCGTATCCGCTGGATGTAGATGATTCCAGTTTTAACAATACGAAAGTACCGACGATTAACGGAAACATCTGTCCTGACGCATTAACGCCGCTAACGACAGATGAAAACACGCTGCTTTCCTCAATCAACGCGATGTCTCCAAGCGGATATACTTACATCACGGCCGGACTTTCCTGGGGTTTGCGGACACTGTCTTCCTCTCAGCCATTTACTGAAGGCACTCCTTATGAGGATATGGAGGATGATAACGTCAAAAAAGTCGTGATCGTGATGACTGATGGCGACAATACGGTTGCACCTAAAACCAACAGCTCCAAAACCCATACAAATTTTGACGGCGCCAAGGAAATTGCGGATGCAAAATTGAGCGAAATGTGTAACGAGACAAAATCAAAAGATATTTTGGTCTTTACAATCGGCTTTGGCAAAAAAGGCGCTATCGCGCCTGATACACTGGATCTGCTTGAGAACTGTTCAACCGATGGTGAAAACTTTGCCAACGCCAACGACGCAGCAGCATTACAGAAAACCTTCGATCAGATCGGAGCAAAACTTGGTGAATTGTATTTGAGTTCCTGAGGTTTGCTGCCTACGATCAAAAACGCGTACAGCGGTCCCAATTGCATCTCGTGACGCGCTCCAACCAATGTAAAATCTAATTTAGTTCATCAACGAATTTTTTTGGCTAATAAATGTTCAGCCTTTCATGTAAGGAACATTCGGGATGTATTGATTCTTCCTGGTAGATCGGAGAGGCACGGAAATCGGGTCCAAGAGCCGCTGACTTCTGGCTCCTTTCGGATAATTAGGTAAAAAATAAACAAAAATGGTTGAAGCCCCGGTGCAGACACCGAAATCGCATTGACATGTTCTGTTTATGATGTGACCTTTTCAGCGGGGCAGCCAAAGGTGTGCTGCAAAGCCAGTTTCTTGTTTCACCTTTGAAGTTTGGTAGTTTTTGACCAACTATTTTGGGGGTATAAAATGGGATTCTTTGGCCATTCACGCAATAAGGCTGAAACCACAGAAGAAATTCATGAAACCGCGCAACAACCTGCTGATATTTCAGACGCGGAATCGATTCTTCTGCCGTTCGAAATGCAAGCGAAGGAAAAGCAACAACATCTGGAGGCTTTAAAAAGCCGGGCCAATAAGCTTTCTGCCGCTTTCGACCAGGTTATGATGCTTGTTGCAGAATCAGAGAATACAGCAGCCGATCTTGCGTCCTTCGTGGAAAGTACGAAGCTGGATGTCGAAAATGAAAAGCGGTTGCGTGTCGACAATTCAAAGCTGTCTGGCGAGAACACGGAACTGGAGCTGGAAATCAAGCAATTGTCTGGCCGGTTGGAAATGAGTGATGCGGAAGCCAGCGCGTTGAAACTCCGCAACGAAGAATACCGTCTAGCACTGGATGAAGCTCGATTAGCTGTTACCAAGAACCGTGAACAGGTCCAGGCACTTTCCACCGAATTGGAAAAAAAGAACAATGAGCTGTTGGCAGTAAATGCACTTAATAACGAGCTTAATGAGAATAACGAAGATCTGATCGCGAAAAGCCGATTACTTGAAGAACAATACTCGGATTTGAGTGGTGAAATGGATTTGCTTACAAAACGCGATTCCGAATTGAAACAATCCTTGAATGAGTATGCTGCACTATTGGAAGAAGAAAGCAGAAATTCGACAGCAATTGCAGGAGAGCTCGAAGCAACAAAACGCAAGCTTTCTGCTCTCAACTGGAAACTGGTTGAACTTGAATCCGAACATTCGGCAGCCACACAAGAACTGGAATATCTTAAAAACGGCCGGGAAGAAGATCAACGCAAGTTCGACAACCGTATTTTCGGCATGCGATCAGAGGTAAACAGCCTCACATCAGAACGCAAAGTGTCGCAACATACAATCAAGAACCTTATGAACGAAAACAGCGTGGTGAAAAAAACCAACAAGGTTCTGGAAAGCGAAGCGCAACGTCTAAAAGTCCAGATTCTCTCACTTCAGAAATCACAGGAAAGAGACCGCAAACAAATTGCCGAAGCCAATGAGAAGCTCAGTGATTTGAACCTGAGGCATGAATCGGCAGTTACTGAACTGACACATGAACAACACCAGCGTGAATTGCTCCAGCAATCCTTTGACCGTGTTTCTGACGAAAACAACCGGCTTAAAGAGTACCGGGACCGATATGAGGCGATGGTGGTACAAGTTACCGATCAAAAAACACTTGTCGCAGAGTATCAGCAGCTTCTGGAGAATGGCAGAAAAATGCGTTCAAGCACACAGGAACCTTTGGAAGAATCAATCTCCAATGAAGATGATTCTACAGAAGATGAAACGACATCTTCCAAGTTGCTTCAATAGCGCTGAATGGCTCCAAATCAACGACGGTTGAAACTCGTGATTTTCGAAATGGTCGCAGTATTTGACAAGCAATCAGGCGTGTAAATTCAAGCTTTCCTAAAACTAAATCTGGCAATTCTTTTCAATTTTATCGAATTATCGTACAAATTTGTTTTTTTGGGCAATTGAAAAAAATGTGGCTGCAAACGGCTAGAATCTCCAGTTTCTGAAAATTCCCCTACGTTAACAAGTCCTAATTTTAACCATTAATTCAATGTGTTGATGAATTAAATAAAGTTTTATGCATAACTCCAGCTTAATACAGCTATTGCAGCTGAGTTGGTAGGAGATACAGATGACCAAGCTTGATAATATCAAAGCGGCATTTTCAAAACCAAAGCCCGAAGAGGAAAACACCGATCTGGGCGGATTGCGAACCGCAATGGATGCGGCCGCCAGTCAGATGAAACGAGAAGAACAAATCGAGGCAGAGGCATTGTCTCAGGAAATCGAATCAGCAATATCCCTTGAACTTGCGAAGGAAATGCCTGTTCTCGATTCAGTAGAGCCTAATTCAACTCAGAAACGGCTTGATGACGCAATCTCCGAGCGGTTGTTGTGCCTGCAGCGGAAGCAGGGTTCTGTTGTGGAAATGCGCGGACACATCAAAGATGGAAAACTTCTCCTGGATCGTCTTTCAGATAAATCCGAGCAACTGGTTGACTATCTCGCCAAATGCGAAGTCGAGATTGCAAAGCTGGAAGACACAGAAAACAAGTACAAAAAACTCAGCGAAGCTTCCAAGAAAATGGCTCAGGAGCACCGTAAACTGAAATCGGAGCTTGCGGACAAAAACCAGCAGATCAACATGCTGGAAATCACCAAGAACAACAACCGGGACAAGATCGAGAAGGTGCAAGCTGAAATCGACAGCCTGGGTGAACAAATCAAGGCTCAGCTTTCAGACATTCGCACACGTGATGCTGCCATTGTCAAACTGAAAAGCAAGTCGGAAGAGTATGAAGAGAAATATGCGCTAGTGGTCAGCGAAAACAATGAATATGTCTCAATTATTAAGGATCTGGAAGATCGGTCATTGCTGATGTCCAACCAGATTAGTGAGCATGAAAAAGTTATTTCGCGCCAGAGTCTGAGAATTGACACGCAATCCAACGAAATCAGCCAGTACCTGCTTGAGTTGCAGGATGTCCAGAACATCAATTCGATATCGAATGAAAAATGCAATGAGCTGAAGGCAGAACTGGAGGAAACCAAGTACCAGTTGGAAGCGGAGCGTACTGGATTTGAAGAGAAGATCCGGCTGAAAAATTCCCGGATCAAGAAACTGGAACAAAACCTGGAAGTCTTGACCCGTCAATTGTCGCTGAGTGAGGATTTGTCGGCAAATCTCAAGCATGAACTTGAGGTCGAACATCAAAATTCCGGCACCGGCGAAGAATCCTCACGCAACGTGATTCCGATGCAAGGTGCTGGAAACTATGTTTCCGCCAACGAACTGGTTTCATCCAAGATGTAATTCTTGCCAGGGCAATGATTATTCAACACGATTTTATCTCTTGATTCGCACAAAAAGATGATGAGCGTTACCATTGGTAACGCTCATTTTTTGTTCCAGAAAAATTAGTTCCTGAAACAGATGTTTATTGGATTGCGGCTGTCTTCTTTCGTTTACCAGTTAGCAATGCAAACATCATGAAATGTGTAACAAGCAATAGTGGTACAACAAATGTTGGAATATACCACGCTGATTGAAAATACGGCAACGCATCTGTGTGACGAAGCGCGTTTAGCAAATCAACTGTTCCTACAATGTTTAAAAGCCATACTATCGGGAGCATTAATGACCATCGCCTCTGAATGGCAATAAGTGCCATTACTGCTAACAGACCAGCTGCCAGATCACCATAAGCTGCGGCATTGGCAAAGTTTGCGGCCATTGACGGTGCGACAACGCCCGGGACAAGGAATACCAGTCCGAGGTGCCTGAAAGCATGGGGTAAAACCAACCAAAATAATGCCTGCTCAATTGGCTTATCGTACAGCCAGGGCCGTACAAGCCAAGCTCCGATCATGGCGAACACAATAATGCTCAACAAAAATTGTACGCCAAATACTGTAAGCATATCCATTTTCAATTTCCTTTCAAAAAATAGTTGGGGTTAGTGAGCAGCGTCGCTTGGTTGGGTGGTTAACACTTTCGATCGTGCAACCGACGGTTCGGCGGTTATGCTGGCCACTTCAAATCGGTTACCTTGGGATCTGGTGGTTTCTATACGCTCAACCCTCTTCTCCAGGCACTTCACTCTGTTAAGTAAATCCAACTCAGGATCATACTCAGTAGATTCCTCATATGCTTTCACGGCCAGGTAGAATTTTTTCCAGAATGGAATTTCTCGGCTTTCTGTTTGCGGTAATTTTTGCATGGTATTTGCCTTTCATTTTATCTGTATATACAGATTTCTTGTCAAATTTTTTCAAAGGTTGTTCGAAGTTATTCAATCCTCTTCAGATCAGTCAAAATTCGTGCCCAATTATCGGCACCTAAAATTTGGATCATATTTTCCTGAGCCATATTCCAAAACGGTAGTGCTTCCTGATATTTCAGTTTACCGGATGGCGTTGCTTGAACCCTGCGTACCCGTTCATCATCACCTCCGTCCGTATTTTCCACAAAACCGTACTTAATCATCACATCAATATTCCGATTGAGGGTAGTACCATCGGTTGCGAGTGCTTCCGACAACTCGCCGATGCTCAGCGGACCTTCAAAAACAAGGGTACTTAGTAATGTGAACTGCGTGTTCCTCAATCCAGCAGGTTTCAATGCTGCATCATATAATTTGGCAGACAGCCTTGATGCTCTTCGCAAGCCATAGCTGACACAGGATGATGGGCTCATGATGTCGATTTGGGTGGGCAACTTCAAACTCCAGTCACTGCAAAAATGCTTTTATCTGTATATACAGGTAAATTAATAATGTCAATTCGTTTGAGTTTGTTTTGCGATATTGAGGCTCCGATCCAGTTGGCTCAATACCAGCAGCGGGTCTTGTCATGCCGCCAATGCATGGCTCATTTGCAATCTTGTCTCTCGTAATCGGGCACAAGGAGGAGCATATGGGATCCATCGGAACAAAAACCGTTCCCCACTCATACAATCCGCCAGACTGCTAATCAAACATCTGGCGACCCAAGGAGAAGACCAATGAACATCATTGACAACGTACGCTCATGGAACCGCGCCCGCCAAACACGCAACGAGTTGAGCGCCCTTTCCAACCGTCAGCTTGACGACATCGGCATCGGCCGTCACGGCATTGCTTCTGTCGCGAGAAATTACCACATCGGCTAACGGCAAAATCCCTTACGTAATACTTGTCTCTCCAGGCAATGCTATACGCGTAAGCGCTCACCGGTGACAAACCGGTGGGCGTTTTTGTTTCTTGGGTAGATCGAGAGGCAAGATAAGTTATTGAGCGATTTGAAAAATTCTGCTTGGCCTTGCGCTTAAACTGGATTGTCCATCATAATAACCAAAAGCAAGTGAATTCGAGGAGAAATCTCGATGACCTATTATTCTGTTTTAGCTGTTACACCAACAAAAGAAGCTGCATCTGCATTTCTGAATGATTCTGCCTATGCACCTCATCTTATGGCAAGAACCGAAGGATCGGACAGCCATCATTTCCTTATCGAAGGCAAAGATGACTTGGTCTGATCCATTCAAGACGGTTCGAATCATTTAGTAGTTTCTTACTCAACGCTGGGTGATATGTTTCCGGCAAGGCTTGCCAAAGTCGTCAAAGGCAAATCAACCAGTACTGCCACATCTGTATATTCGACATGTTTTTGATCAACAAAAACCGTGATGCTTGATCCGTTAAGACTTACCAGCAGTTCGGTGAGATAGCCTTCATCATCAAGAAAAGCGTCATCTACATATCCGATGATCTTTCCCTCCGTAGAACGCACCGGCATACCCAGCCAAGCATCGTTCAATTCATGGGCATCATCATAATCACCGTGCAGATCAAGCTGACTGAAAGGATCATCCGTTTCGGTTGCTTCCGGTGCAAATGATAATGCCAAACGGTTATCATAATAGTTCTGGTCATCCGCATTTGCTGCGATTGGGGCAACCAGAATTGTGGATGCTACGACAGATGTGGCAAGCAGATTTGAAAGTATCGTATTCATGACTTCGCCTTCTGTTTGGTGCCCTCCGACACAATTTTAGAAAATCCGCCGCATGGATTTGTCCCGTATGTGACGTTCACCATTGTTAAACTTTATCGTAGAGCTGGATGTGCATTTGATCACAAGTCTATATATCCTGTTGAAAAACCAGACCGAGTTTCCCGATGGCGCGTAAATCCAATCCCAAAACCAAACAAATTAACCTTGCTCTTCAAGGAGGTGGCGCACATGGCGCTTTTACCTGGGGCATACTGGATAAACTGCTCGAAGACGGGCGGCTGGATATTGTCGGCATATCAGGAACCAGTGCCGGTGCCATGAATGCGGTGGTGATGGCAGACGGACTTCAGCGTGGAGGAGCTGATAGCGCCAGGGAACGGTTGGAAAATTTCTGGGAAAAACTGTCTAATCTTGGACAGTTCAGCATGATCCAACGTACACTATTTGACCGCGCAAGAGGGGACTGGAGTCTGGATCTCTCGCCTGGCCGTATGATGTATGACGCATTTACGATGGCCTTCTCGCCCTACGAATTCAATCCAATGAACATGAATCCATTACTTGATCTTCTGAAAAGCGAGGTGGATTTCGATAGTGTTCAGGCTTGTACAAGTATTCAGCTGTTCCTGTGTGCCACCAATGTGAGAACCGGCAAGACCAAGGTATTCAAACATCACGAGATCACGTCTGATACAGTCATGGCATCTTCGTGTTTGCCGGAGGTATATCAGGCGATTGAGATCGATGGTGAATTTTACTGGGACGGCGGTTTCATGGGAAACCCGCCACTCTATCCACTATTTTATCATACAGACTGTCCTGATGTCCTGCTGATCCAGATCAACCCTGTTGAACGCGATGAAGTCCCCCGGACTGCTCGCGGTATCCACAACCGGTTAAACGAAATTACATTCAACGCAACCCTTCTCAGGGAGTTGAGGATGGTCGAATTCGTGACTAGGCTGATTGACCACGGCAAACTTGATATGAATACCTACAAGCGAATTAACATGCATTCCATCGGGCCGGCGGAGGAAATGCTGGAGCTGTCTTCATC
>JBPCWL010000146.1:0-2580 GCA_051009575.1 Rhizobiaceae bacterium | reverse complement strand
GCATTTGATCGATGCCAGTTTTTCTCAATCGCATGCACTGCACTGGGCAGACCTTGATGGTGACGGCGAAGGCGAACTGATTACCGGAAAATGTTTTCGTGCTCATAACGGCCGGGACCCTGGAGGCAATGAACCGCCATGCCTCTACTCTTACATATTGAATCCTGCACGATTGAAGTTCACACGCCATACCATCGACATGGGACGCGTGGGTACCGGTCGGCAAATTCGTACCGCCGATCTCAATGATGACGGCAGACTCGATATCGCGGTCGCCGGAAAAAGTGGAACGTACATACTGTTCAATAAGGGGACGCAGCGAGAATTACTGAACAAGACTCCTGTGATGAAAACAACAGCCGTTCCGGCGTTCGAGCTTACGGAACAATGGAAGGCGAAGATCGAGGCGATCGCGCCGGAGCGACCCTTGGCCGAGCCCAAGAATAAGCGGCTGGCGCTCGTTTTCAATTTGATCACCGGCTACGACCACTGGTGTACGCCGCACATGTCGGAAGTCGCGAAAATCATGGGGAAGAAGAGCGGCGCCTACGACGTGGTGGTGAGTGACGATATCGCTCATTTCGAGAAGGCGAATATTGGGAAGTTCGATGCGATTGTCCTGATCAACAACTGTTCTAAGAATCCGGGCAGAAACCTCTTCTACGATAAGCTCGGAGATATGGAGAAGGCGAACGAGCTGGAGGCGAACCTGATCGATCACGTTGCAAAAGGGAACGGTCTGGTTGGCTTTCACGGCGCGATCCTGATGCAGAATCAATCCGAAGCCTTCAGCGAAACCATGGGCGGCTCGTTCCATTATCACCCGAGACAGACAACGGTCGTTGGCAAGGTGCTGGAGAAGGACCACCCGATTTCAAGCGCCTTCAAGGGCGAGGATCTTGTGCATATCGACGAACCGTATCGTTTCAATGGAGCGTATTCAAAATTTAACTTCCACCCGTTGCTGGCAATGGAACTTCCAGACTTTACGCCGGAAGAACAAGCAAAGCTGTTTCGCCGCTCGGAGAACAATATTGCGCGGTATCTCTCGTGGATCAAACCGCATGGAGCAGGGCGTGTTTTTTACTGCAGCCCATCGCATAACGCCCAGAGTTTTGAGAATCCAAAGTTGCTTCAATTCATGCTAAACGGAATTCAGTACGCCCTGGGAGATCTGGAGTGCGACGATTCAGTTTTAGGGCAATAACGAAATTTTCAATACAACACAGTAGCGATATGAAAACTGTATTTCCATTTCTTCCAGAAGCCGTCCTGGCGTTGCTAATAGCGGCTTGTACCGGCAATAGCGAAACGAAGGCAATTGGTGAGGATGAAAAACCGAATGTGCTATTCATCGCTGTAGACGACCTGAATGATTGGATCGGCGTCTTGGGCGGACATCCGCAAGCCAAGACGCCCAATATGGACCGTTTGGCCAGTCGTGGAGTGATCTTTAGCAACGCCCATTGTCAGTCTTCGGTGTGCAATCCGTCACGCGCCAGTCTGATGACCTCGCTCTATCCCAGTACTTCGGGCATCTATTTTTTGAGTCCGGATGTCAAAGAATCGCCGGTGGCCAGCAAGAGCATTGTGATACCAAGACGATTTGAAAAAGAAGGTTTCAATGTATTTGCTGCAGGGAAATTGTTTCATAACGCGAGAGGGATCAACGAATATCATGTGCCTAATTACGCTGGCCAATTCGGACATTTTGGTCCCATGCCTAAAGAGAAACTCAGTAGTTTTCCAGGGCACCGGCTGTGGGATTGGGGTGTGTATCCTGATCGCGATGATCAGATGCCTGATCATAAAATTGCGAGTTGGGCGGAAGAGCGATTGGCCGAAACGCAAGAACAGCCCTTCTGGATGGGCGTAGGTTTTTACCGTCCGCATGTGCCTCAATTTGCGCCGAAAAAGTGGTTTGATATGCACCCCATTGAAAGCATTCAGTTACCAAAGGTGATATCGGATGACTTGTCCGATATTTCATCCTACGGCGTGGACATTACCAGGCTGAAACACATAGCGCCGACCTATGAATGGGTGACGGAAAATGAAGAATGGAAACCTCTGGTACAGTCCTATTTGGCCTGTGTCAGTTTTGTGGATGCACAAATTGGACGAGTGCTCGCAGCGCTTGATGAGGGAGAATATGGAGATCGTACCTATGTGGTCCTCTTCAGCGATCATGGTTTTCATCTTGGCGAAAAGGAGCGATTTGCCAAACGAAGTTTATGGGAAGATGGAACTCGGGTTCCACTGATTATTGTTGGGCCAAATATTCCTGAGGGGAAAGTGTGCGCCAAGCCCGTTCAATTGTTGGACATCTATCCTACCTTGTTGGAGCTAACGAATCTCGAAGCGGATCCCAGGCATGAAGGGCGCTCGCTGGTTCCATTACTGAAAGATGTAGAAGCTGATTGGCCATATATGGCCCGCTCCAACTTTGGCCCGGGCAACGATACCATCATCTCAGAGCAATATAGATATATTCAATACAACGATGGATCGGAAGAATTTTACGATCATTCGAAAGATCCGCAGGAATGGCGCAACGTGATCGATCATGCGGACTATGAA
>JBPCWL010000145.1:0-4079 GCA_051009575.1 Rhizobiaceae bacterium | reverse complement strand
CCATTCTCGCCATCTCGTTTCATCGTCCACATGCAGTAATTGGCAGTTTTTTAAATCTGCGGCCTCGTTGATAGGGTTTTCACGCAAGTAATCAGGGCTGCAGACAACAACCATTTCCTCTGGCCATAGGCGTATGGAATCAAAGTCAGCCCAATCTCCCGTCCCCCAGACGATGCCCAAGTCAGCAAAGTCGCTTGGACGTTCTCTTTCCGCAAACGTATTGTTCTGACTTCGGAACGACAGCTGAGTATTTGGATGGGCGTCCCAGAAACTGCCTAGCCGGGGGGATAGCCACCGGCTGGCAAACATGGGTAATATTGCAATACGTACAACTTCAGTTTGATCCGAGGTTTGCTCCAGTCCGATCTGGATTGAACGCAACCCGCTTTCCACGTGTGTTGCAAGGGTTTCCCCATGAGAGGTTAGCGTCAATCCCTCCCGGCTTCGCTGAAATAGGGAAGCATGCAATTCGTCCTCCAATTTTTTGATGTGGTAACTTACCGAACTCTGGCTGATATTCAACGCTTTGGCAGATAGCGTAATGCTTTGGAGACGCGATACCACGTTAAATACCTGAATCGAATTGAGATTTCTAATTTTACTCATGCCAAAATGCAGCCTCTCCTACAAGCGATAGGATCACCATACATCTAATAATTAGATGTAGTAGTGATTCTTTATATGCCATTTTCAAAAAAAATCTGTTGAAATGAAAACGAGCTTCGCCAAGCTAAACGTGTCGTTTCTTGACGGAAACGCCGCTGTGCCGGGTTGTTCAAAAGCAACTGATCCCTTCGAGCTCGAGAGAAACTGCGAAATCATAAGGAGTGGGAGATGAATACCGCCATTGCATATATCCGTAAGTTCGGATTGCTTGTCGTCACCGTTTTCACAGCGAGTGCTGTTGTCACTGCGGCGTCTGCAGAAACCACACTTGAAAAGATAAGACAATCAGGACAGGTCACTGTCGGAACCGAAGCCGCTTTTCCCCCGTTTGAGTTCGTCGAGGATGGCAAGATTGTTGGCTACGGAAAGGACATTCTCGATGTTATCATCGCGGATCTCGGTGTTGAACTGAACCAGCTGGATTTGCCATGGCAGGGAATTCTTCCGGGCGTTTTGGCCGGTAAATTCGATTTTGTCGCAACCAGCGTCACGATCAACCCAGAACGGGTCAAGCAATATGCCTTCACGGTGCCGATTGCCGAGGGCACGACCTGGATTATGAAGCGCAAGGGTGACACTTCCATCATGACAGTAGATGACATGGCGGGTAAGGTCGTCGGTACTCAGCTTGCTTCAGGGAATGAATCTGCTTCTAAAGCCTTTCAGGAAGATATGATTGCCAGAGGTCTGGGCGGTTACGGGGAATTGAAACTATTCACCAGCTATCCTGAAGTGACCCTTGCATTGGCGAACGGCACATTGGATGTGGCGGTGCAAAACCTTCCCAACCTGGCGGTCATCATCAAAAACCAGCCCGATACATTCGAGCTTGTCGGCCCGATCACTGATACCAGCTATTTGGCCTGGGTAACGCGCCCGGAAGACACTGATCTGCGCGATTATCTGAGTCAGAAAATACTTGAAATGCGCGATAGCGGGAAAATTGCCGAGCTGCAGGACAAGTGGTTTGGCTTCGATATGGAAATTCCCAGCGAAGGCTACCTGCCAGAGGGTGCTCTCTGAACTCAGAACGAAAGCTCCACCGCCCAGATCATCACCGAGGCGGTGGGGTTTTATATATAGGCCCCGTCATACAGATTTAGGGCGCCGGGTGAGTTTTTAGAGAAACTGAGCGCAATGAAATTCGACATCAACTACACCCTCGATGCCTTGCCGCGACTTTTTGATGGGGCGCTTATTACGCTCCAAGTGGCACTACTTGGGTTTGCTTTCAGTGTGGTATTGGCAACGATAATAACAGTTGCTCGCACGGCCTCTAAGTCCCGTATTCTCAGTGTTTCTGTCGCGATTTACATTAGTTTCATTCGCGGGACGCCAGTTCTGGTGCAAATCTTTCTTGTTTATTATGTGCTTCCGATCATTGGCCTCAATATTGGCCCGATAACGGCGGGTATTCTCGCGCTGACACTCAATAGCGCGGCTTTCGTGATCGAGATACTGCGCGGCGGATTGGCATCTGTACCCAAAGGCCAGTTTGAAGCTGCCCGCTCGCTTGGTATCTCGGGATTTACGCTTTGGGCGAAGGTTATTCTGCCACAGACGTTTATGTCTTCTGTGCCGCCGCTGGTGAATGAATTCACTCAGATACTTAAAGCAACCGCGCTGCTTTCAACCATCACCGTTGTCGAGCTTATGCGCGTTTCACAGCAAATATACAGCAACAATTACCACCCGATCGAAGTGCTGAGCGGCGCCTTTGTGATGTATTTTCTGATGTGTTTTGTTGTCAGCCGAAGTTCGTCCCGGCTTGAAGCTAAATTTGCAGTCAAGCGGGCATAGAAAACCATGAACATTGATTTCTCAATCTTCGTAAACTATGGCCCACAGCTTCTTCTCGGATTCTGGATGACCATAAAAATCGTCGTCGGCGCCATCGTTTTGGGCATGCCCTTTGGCTTGGTTTTGGCTTTGGGCCGACGGTCAGAGTTAAGACTCATACGCGCACTAACCACTAGTTTCATAGAGGTTTTCCGAAATACTCCCTTCATTATTCAAGTATTCATGTTTTTTTATGTCCTGCCGTTTTACGGGCTGTATATGCCGGCGGAATATGTCGGAGTATTGGCGTTGGCCGCATTTGGAAGTGCCTATTTTGCCGAAGTTATTCGCGGTGGGATTGATGCCGTTGCAAAAGGGCAATTGGAAAGTGCACGGGCGACGGGAATGTCTGACTGGCAGGCCATGCGATACATCGTTTTACCGCAAACACTGCCCATCATATTGCCTCCGATGACCAATCAAACGCTCTCGCTTGTCAAGGAATCTGCGATCTTGTCCACAATAACCGTTGGCGAGTTGACGATGGCGGCGATCACCGTTCAAGGCGAGACCTTTCGCCCGTTTGAGGCATTCATAATGGTCGCCCTTTTGTATTGGGGTTTGAATGAAACCATCGCGATCATCATGCGCCGGGTTGAACGCAAAGTTTCAGCCCGACCGAGCGGTGGTTCCAGAACTGACGCGGCTGTGGGGGAATGAGTGATACTATGACAATGGATTCGGCCACGACGCCCAATTTTCTTGAACTGATTGGATTGCATAAAACATTCGCGGGCATGACGGCCTTGAAGGATGTCTCGCTTAGCGTTGCCCAAGGCGAAGTTGTTTGCATTATCGGCCCCAGCGGATGTGGCAAAAGCACACTTCTGCGTGCCGGCAACTGGCTGACACCCGCGGATGCAGGCGAAGTGCGCCTAGATGGCGAACTGGTCGGCGCGATGCCTGATGCACGCCCGGCATCGGCGCGAGCTAAGGCCCTCAATGCGTTGCGGGCACGTGTCGGAATGGTGTTTCAGCAATTTAACGTATGGCCTCATTTGAACGTATTGGAAAACGTTGTGTGCCCGCAAATGGTTGTCGCCAAGCGGAGCCGCGACGTGGCGGAAAAAAAAGCTCTTGCCGCGTTGACTGAGGTTGGTCTTGAGGACAAGAACTCGGATTGGCCTGACAACCTGTCCGGCGGGCAAAAGCAGCGGCTCGCCATTGCTCGGGTTTTGGCGATGGATCCGGTCCTGATGTTGTTGGATGAACCGACCTCTGCATTAGATCCAGAGTTGGTGTCCGGTGTATTGGCCGTATTAAAGCAGCTTGCTGAAAAAGGTATGACGATGATCATCGTGACCCATGAACTGGGCTTTGCCTCCAGCGTGGCCGACCGGGTTGTGTTCATGGAGGGCGGGCAAATTATCGAAGAGGGTCCCCCGGACGTAATCCTTCAATCTCCATCTACCGAACGGCTCCAGCTCTTTTTGGAAAAACTCAACATCACTGCCTTCAAACCCAAATCGGAAAGCGCCAGCGATCTGGCGATGAAATCCAATCCATGAATTTGAATTCAGGCACCTCAGAAAAGTCTGCGATCAGGTTTTGGACGTAAAGAAAATGTTCAGCAT
>JBPCWL010000144.1:0-10022 GCA_051009575.1 Rhizobiaceae bacterium | reverse complement strand
CTGACTCAAGCGGATTGCCTGTATTGCCCCATTTTTACGTGAATATGTATCTGAAACCAGGACAGAACAATCCGGCGGTTCTGGAACTGGCTGAGCATGTGCGCAAAAGTTTTGCCGGGCGACTCGCACTGGCGGCCTAGACTTTACCAAAGGGTTTTGTTCGCCCGATCCTCCCACTTGGCATCGTAATCCGGCCCGCCCACGGTGCCATTGGAAAGTTCTGCCAACACATCGCCCGGTGTGGGTAAAGTTTTGGGATCAACCTGTGCTTCGGGTTCCCAAAGACGAGAGCGGACCATGGCCCGCCCGCACTGGAAATAGACTGCCAATGTCTTGATAATGATTACAGATCGCGGTTCCTTTCCGTCGACGGAAAATGAAGCGATGATTTCCGGATCAACTGACAAATGCGCTTCACCGTTTACCCGTAACGCGTTACGTGAACCAGGAATCAGGAAACAAAGGGCTACGCGTGGGTCCCGTACGATGTTTTTGAGAGAATCAACGCGATTATTGCCGCGCCTGTCAGGCATCATGAGTGTCCGGTTGTCAGGAACTCTTACAAATCCAGGCAAATCTCCACGAGGAGAACAGTCCATGCCTTCGGGGCCAACCGTTGCCAGCGTGCAAAAGGGCGATGCCTCTACGAAAGCCCGGTATTGGGGGATCAGTTCCGGCACTTCTTTCACAAGGGATGTCTGGCCGGGTTGGCCATAGATTGCTTCAAGTTCTTCAACGGTGGAAAGAGTGGTCATCTGGAAATCCGGAAAAGTTGCGTTTATTGAACCGGTATTACATTTTTCCCCGGGCGACAAATGCCCCGTTTCGGTAACCCGCTTTTCCGTAAAGAAATGGAGACCCGTCAGGATTTGAAACACTTCCACCCGCTGATTTCAGGATGGCATCGCCAGCAGCGGTATCCCATTCCATGGTGGGGCCAAAACGGGGATATACATCGGCTTCGCCGGCAGCTAAAAGGCAAAATTTGAGTGAAGATCCGATCGAAACCGTTTCGCCAATCCTGTGATCCTCCAACCACTGGTTGGTTTTGTCATCGCGATGGGAAATGCTGGCAACAGCAACCGTTCCTGACTTGGGAACGTTGCGTGCTGATATTGATGTACAGTTCTCGGTTGCTCCGGTTTCAAGACTTCCTGCAAACATGCGGTCGAGGGCAGGGGCGTAAACGACACCCAGCACCGGTTTTCGGTTTACAATGAGCGCAATGTTCACCGTGAATGCGCCCTTGCCGTTTTTCTTGAGAAACTCCTTGGTTCCATCTAAAGGATCGACGAGAAAAAAGCGTTCCGGCGCTGTGATTGAGTGACTGGCGGCATTTTCCTCGGAAATTACAACGGTTTCAGGCTCAATTTTTTTCAGTGCTGAAAGAATGATTTTTTCGGCTGCCTGATCTGCAGCCGTCACCGGTGAGCCATCCATTTTTGTGCTGGCAATCACGCCTTGCGCGTGAATTTTCATGATTGCACCGCCAGCCTTACGCGCCACAGGAACCAGATTGTCAACAAGATTGAGATCGCAGGTCATGTCATCTTTTTCAGGTAGTCAATGATTTGATCTGCAAGCAAATTGGCATCCAGATCAGCGCTTTTGAGTATGATTTCAGCATTCTCTGGCGCTTCATATTCGGAGTCTATGCCAGTGAAGTTTTTTAACTCACCTGCGCGGGCCTTTTTATAGAGACCTTTTGGATCGCGTTGTTCGCAAATATCAATCGGCGTATCGACAAAAACTTCAACGAATTCACCCACATCCATCATTTCTCGCGCCATTCGTCTTTCTGAGCGAAATGGTGATATAAATGATGTAATCACAACCAACCCCGCATCAACCATCAATTTTGAAACTTCTGCAACCCGCCGTATGTTCTCGACGCGGTCCTGATCAGTAAATCCCAGGTCCTTATTCAACCCGTGGCGGACGTTGTCACCGTCAAGAAGATAGGTGCGTTTCCCTATCTTGTGGAGTTTTTGCTCCAGATGGTCTGCTATGGTTGACTTTCCGGAGCCCGAGAAACCGGTAAACCACAATACGCAGGGCTTCTGATTGTTTGCGTGCGCCCGAACCTGTTTGTTGATTTTCATGTCGTGCCATTCGATGTTGCTGGCACGCCGAAGTGCAAAGTCGATGGTTCCCGCACCCACGGTCGCATTTGTGAACTTGTCAATCAGCACAAAACTGCCGGTATCGCGGTTTTCGATGTAAGGATCGAACGCAACCGCCTTGTCTAGCGCAAGTTTACAATACCCAATTTCATTTAGATTGAGTGTTTTTGCAGCCAGGTGTTCATGAGTATTCACATCCACAACATGGACAAGGTCGGTGACTTGAGCTGATGCGCGGGTGGTTGCAAACCGGATGGTATAACGCCTTTCGGGAAGCATTTCATCCTCAGACATCCATATTATGTGTGCGGCGAACTGATCCGCTACTTCCGCACAGTTTTCGGGATCAGAAAGCAAATCTCCACGGCTTATATCCAAGTCATCACTTAGGGTCAGGGTGACAGACTGGCCAGCAATTGCGGTATCAACTTCGCCTTGAGGGCCCAGGATTTGTCTGACTGTTGAACTTCGCCCTGAAAGGCTGGCAGTTGCAGTATCACCTTTGCTGATTGTGCCTGCTGAAATTGTGCCGCCAAGCCCTCGAAAATCGAGATCTGGCCGATTTATCCATTGAACTGGCATTCGAAAGGGTTTTACAGAACTGTCACTGCCAACATCTACGGCCTCAAGATATGCCATCAGGGTTGGGCCATCATACCAAGGCATATTGGATGAAGGTTCGAATACGTTGTCACCGACAAGTGCAGAAATCGGAATAGCTACGATTTCGTTTATTCCGAGTTCGGATGCAAATTGAGTATAATCGGTAACAATCTTGTCGAATGTGGCCTGCTCGTAATTCATCAAGTCCATTTTGTTGACCGCCAAGACCACACGGGTAACACCCAAAAGTGATACGATGTATGTATGCCTTCTGGTCTGATCCAGAACGCCCTTTCGTGCGTCTACCAGAACGATTGCAAGATCAGCCGTGGAGGCACCCGTTGCCATATTCCGGGTGTATTGTTCGTGACCTGGCGTATCCGCTGCGATGAATTTTCGCTTATCTGTTTCGAAGTAGCGGTAGGCAACATCAATGGTGATTCCCTGTTCCCGTTCTGCCTGTAGTCCGTCGACAAGAAGTGCAAGATCTGCCTGACCGCCTTGCGTGCCGTACTTCCTGCTCTCAACCTCAACGGCAGAGAGTTGGTCTTCGAAAACTGTTTTGGAATCATGAAGTAACCTGCCCAGTAAAGTCGATTTTCCGTCGTCGACCGAACCGCAGGTAATAAATCGCAAACTGTCCTTTTTATCCTGGGAAGCAAGGAAAACTTCAACATCGGTGGTACGACGCGCCATCAAAAATAGCCCTCCTGTTTCTTCTTCTCCATCGACCCGATCTGGTCCTGGTCAATCAACCGTCCTTCACGCTCTGAGACGCGGGCCTGAAGCAGTTCAAGAATGATATCATTGATGCTTGTTGCGTTGGATTCGGTTGCGCCGGTGAGCGGGTAACATCCAAGTGTACGAAAGCGTACCATCCGTTCTTCCACCTTTTCATCGGATTCCAATTGAATACGCTCATCATCCAGCATGATCAATTGACCATCTCTTTTTATTACACTTCGTTTGTCGGCAAAATATAGAGGAACCAGCGGGATGTTTTCGCGCGCTATATACTGCCAGACATCCAACTCTGTCCAGTTTGACAAAGGAAACACCCGGACACTTTCCCCGGGTGTGATCGAAGTGTTGTAAAGTTTCCAAAGCTCCGGGCGTTGTGCCTTGGGATTCCAATTGTGGGATTTTGAACGGAATGAAAACACCCGTTCTTTTGCGCGGGATTTTTCCTCATCTCGCCTTGCTCCACCGAAGGCTGCATCGAATTTGTGATTATTTAGTGCCTGTTTAAGTGCCTCTGTTTTCATTACTTCGGTATGCAATTTTGAACCATGGGTAATTGGGCTGATACCTTTTTCAACTCCTTCCTTGTTGGTGTGGACGATCAGTTCAATCCCTTGCTGTGTGGACAGCTTGTTGCGGAAGCTGATCATCTCGCGGAACTTCCAAGTGGTGTCCACATGTAGAAGCGGAAACGGTAAACTGCCTGGCATGAAGGCTTTTTGTGCAAGGTGCAGCATGACTGCCGAATCCTTGCCGATGGAATAAAGCATTACGGGATTTTGAAACTCTGCTGCTACTTCCCGGATAATATGGATGCTTTCGGACTCGAGCCGATCCAGATGCGATAATGAATTCATAGAAAAAATTCTGGTTGTTTTCAGCGCAACCTGTTTGCGTGAAGATGTTCATAGTGAGGTAACGCCCTTTCGTAAACTTCTTTCACCCGGTCCGGCAAGAAATCCATTTCCAAGTATTTGCGTTTTTGTGGTTTCAGACCATCGGAGTATCGCAGGTTCGTGTGAAATGATCCTCCGTCCCACCAACTGACTTCGTCACGAGCACCAGGTTCCCAGGAAAGCGCCTCCGGAATGAACCGAATTTTGACTGCATTGCACCAGACCTCAACCATTCGGGCCGGATTTTCCAGAAGATCGTCGCTGTCAAGCACCGGGGGTGGGCTTCCCAGATCATCACAAATACGGTCATACAGTTCCCGTTGTTCTTCAAATCCAACTTCTTTTTCATGAAAATCCGGCCACTTGTTGAACATGGATGTTATGGTTTTGGCAGGATCACGGATCAGAAACGAGTGGTTGAAATTGGTGAGAAATTCATCACTCCATATATGATCCAGATAATGGGGGAAATCTTTGATAAAAACGTGTGCAATTTTGCTGGCTTTCAGCAATTTTGCATGAACACTTTTTAAAGTCAGACCAGGTGTCCGCAGACTTTCACTTGTTGCCCTTGGCCATAATGGCTCTTCGCCCTGATACCATGCTTCACCGTATGGCTCATGGTAACATTCAAGATCACCCCGCTGGCGCATCATCCACTCAAAGGCCGTCGATGTGGAGCGTGGCACTGCCCAAAGGACAAGTATCTTGTTCATGGCTTATTCCTTTAAAGACGAGAGCAGGCTGCCTTGCTTGGTTTCCGGCGCCAACCCCATTGTTTTGAATATCCGCCAATACAAAGCGTTATCATGGCTGATCAGTGGTTTTCCGAGCATTGCTTCCAGCTCCACTTCCAGATGCACCGGACGCTGCGCAAGGCTATCGCTTTCACGGCGGAAGTTGCACATGCCATTGATCAGATAGGCATCAACATTAGGAGCTTTTTCAGCAACGTACTGAAAGCTCTTTTCGGCCAGGTCACCGTCAAAACACCAAATGCAGGCATTGACTTCTTCCTGCGTTTTGAACCAGCCCTGGTCGTGAAAATTTCCCGCCCAAACCACGTCGAATCCTGCTTCCTTTAGAAATCTGACAGTTCCCTGCCACCAGTCCCTGTGATGGTAGGCAGCATTAAGCGCAACTTTTTCTACATTCCGGTCGCGCAACGCTTCGACCATCGCGTATCCCGCCATATGGAACGGAGTCTGGTATTTTTCGCTGAGCATTTCACAATGCCGCCGAATGCCGTCGACCCCCAATCCCGACGCATGAACCCAATTGGAGCCGACCTGGCCGCATACATCTGCCCCGTTGTTTGCCATACACTCCACGAATTCTTCCAACAGGCTGAAATTTTGTTTGCGCTGATCGAGGCGATGTTTGTAGTCCGGCACATGCAGCATTCGTCCATGTACGCCAACGGTAATCGGGCACATCCGCAGGAAATCTGATGGCGCAGCATCAAAATCATGGGGAGGGCAGGTAAACCCGACCTGATGAGGGAACAGCTTGTTTTTCGGATCAGCCCAGTGGGCAGCCTTAGCGTAGGTCATTGGGGTTGCCTCCGATCTTTCACAAGAATTGCAGAACGCTGGGACAAGTAAAATCATCCGAAGCGATACTGAATGCCGTTTTTAGTCCTTATGGTTTCGCAAGATTGGCAGCGATCATTGCTTTCTCTAATCCAATCTCTCGCAATACTTCCTCAGTATGTTGGCCCAGCGCCGGCGCTCCCATGCGAATTTCAGGGGATGTTACGCTGAATGTCGCTGCGGACCGGGTTTGGCGTAATTGTCCGGCATTCGGGTGCTCGGTCTCTATGATGATACCATTGGCTTTGACTTGGGGATGTTCCCTCATCTGGGTTCTCGTCAAGACCGGTGCGCACGGGACACCGGCTGCTTCCAGCGTGCTCAAAATTTCATTGGTCGGATGGGATCTAAGTACGTTCTGGATTTCGTTCAGTCTGGCATCCTTGTTGATTTCGCGCAGGGCGGCGGATGCAAACCGTTTGTCTTCCCGTAAGTGGTTGCAATTCATCGCCATACAAAATGCATGCCACTGCTTATCCTGCATAACTGCAACGGAAACGAAGCCATCAACCGTTTCATATATGAGGTCGATGAAGGATTGCGCTTCCTCTTTTTCCAATTCCTTTCCAACAAACGTGTGCCCGCCCATGTCGGATCCCCAAAGAAAAGCGATGATCGTATCAAGCATCGAAAGTTTGATATGCTGACCAATACCGGTTCGCTCGCGGTGAAATAATGCTGCAGTAACCGCCTGGCTTGCCTGAATGCCGGTAAGTTTATCCGGTAAGATCGTACGGACAAGGCGCGGGCGTTCTTCATCGGATCCGGCCTGTACGGAGGTGAGGGCGGATACGGCCTGAATGAGTGGGTCATAGACTGGTTTGTCACGATAAGGCCCTTCAAACCCGAACCCGGAGATAGAGCAATAGATGATGTCGGGCCTGATTTTCCGAACCGCATCCTCTCCTACACCAAGGCGATCAACTACGCCGGGCCGGAAATTGTGGATGAAAACATCGCTAGACTCTGCGAGTTTCCTGACTGCTGCCAGCCCCGCATCAGTTTTCAAATCCAAGACAATAGATCGCTTGTTCCGATTGTTATTAAGGAACGAGGCCGAATATCCGTCCTTGCGTGTTGCGACGTGCCGCGTAAAGTCTCCGTGTGGCGGTTCAACCTTGATGACGTCTGCTCCCTGGTCGCCCAATATTTGTGTTGCCGAAGGGCCGGATACGACCATTGTCAGGTCAAGAATTCGGATACCGGAAAGGGGGCCAGGCATGTTTTCTCCAAGAAATGTGATATAATCAATACCAGTTGAATTTGTTTTTCTGGTTGGTAAGTTTATCTACGGACAGACGAATGCAAAAGAGGAAATGTGATGACCCTAAACATTGTTCCTGAAGTCAATGGATATTTTGATGATGCGACCAATACCATCAGCTATATCGTGAAGGATCCTACTTCAAAGTCATGCGCGTTGATTGACTCCGTGCTGGATTTTGACGTGGCATCCGGACGAACTTCTTTTGACCAGGCAGACAAGTTGTTGGCAAAGGTTGCAGAACAAGATCTTCATGTCGAATGGATCCTGGAAACTCATGTCCACGCAGATCATTTGTCTGCTGCGCCCTACCTGCGGGAAAAGACCGGGGGCAAAATCGGGATAGGCTCTCACATTTGCGAAGTACAGGAGATTTTCGGAAAGATTTTCAATGCCGGGACAGAGTTTCAATTGGATGGTAGCCAGTTTGACCAACTGTTTTCAGATGGAGATACATTCGATATCGGCGCTCTCAGCGGCCGGGTACTTCACACTCCGGGACATACTCCGGCTTGTATGACATATATAATCGGAAATTCGGCATTTGTCGGCGACACGATGTTCATGCCTGATTTTGGAACCGCGCGAACAGATTTCCCAGGCGGAAGTGCCGAAGAACTCTACCGTTCCATCTGGAAAATCCTGCAATTGTCCGATGATACAAGGCTGTTTATGTGCCACGATTACAAGGCACCCGGCCGTGATGAATTCAAATGGGAAACCACGGTCGCAGAGCAGAAGGCAGCCAATGTCCATGTGCATGAGGGTGTCAGCATGGAAGAGTTCGTGAAATTTCGCACCGAGCGCGATGCAAAGCTTTCAATGCCCAAACTCATTATACCATCAGTACAGGTCAACATGCGGGGAGGTGAGATGCCTCCGGCCGAAGATGACGGAAATACCTACCTGAAAGTCCCCATCAACCGGCTTTAGTCGTTCTACTTGCAAAACCGGATAAACATTCAATCAGTCTTCAGCACCAACCGGTCGTCCGGTCGTTTCGCTCAATCGTAATTCTGCTGATGACATACAGGCGTTGATTAACTTGAGGGGCGTGAAGCGACCAGGATGAAGTGCGTGAGCTTTGGTTGGGCCAGACGTCCGTGCAAAATGTGAGCAAATAGCCATGAAGAGTGCGACAAGTACTTTGGAGTCCAGCCATCGCGATCGCCGCGATACAGCACATCATCTTCCCAGTAAATGTCACCATCGAGGAGTTCGTGACATGCATGCACATCCAAACCTCCTTGTGATCTAAAAAGGTCATACCACCATCGGGGTGAGTGATAGGTATCGTACCGGGCATCCCACCCGTCCGTTTGGCCAAATATAGATGGCAGGGGATCAATCTCAACGTCAAAGCAGGTTTGAGCAATGCAGATTTGACCCCCAGGCTTGAGAAGCCTGGTCAAATACTCGATGACGCGGGGGGTGGTTGCGAAGGTGTGGAAGGCCTGCAGGCAGAAAATTGTGTCAAAGCTCCCGGGGCCAAACGGCAGGCCCCGCCGAATGTCAGTTTGATAGTTTTGAATACGTCTCTTCAGGCCAGCTTGTTTGACGGATGCGGATCGCTCTTTGGCACTGATCCACAGATCCACTGATGACACTTTGACTCCAAACTGAGACGCCAAGAATATCGACGATTGTGCTCGCCCACAGCCCAAGTCGAGAACATGCGCGCCCGGCTTCAGGTCAAGTGCGTCGGCCATGATTGAAGCCAAATACAACCCGCCAGGAGCCATGATGCGTCCGTGATCATACATTTCATCACGCGACATGGATTGGAGTTTCGGATGCCGAGCCTCGTCAAGACGGCGATACGACCGCTCGATTAACTCCCGTGAGTATTGCATTAGCTACTTCTCAAGGCAGAAAGGGCGGATACGCTTTTCGTATCCACCCCTCTTCTACTTAATTGCTTGCCGATGATATTTCTTGGTTCTCACCCGGAGCAAGCAGGCGCAATGTGTCTGTGACACCCTCGCTCTCGAAGTCTCGGGTAATGAACCATGCTCCTTGGGGGAAGTGGCGCCAGCCTTCAAAGTGCGCCGGGTAGACACGCTCGAGCCCGAACGTCTTCACCATCTTCGCGCCTTGTTTTCCATCCATGGTCAAGATGTTGTCGCCCATCGCGGGAACATTGGCTCCGCCCATATGAAGGATCGCCGTGTCAATGTTCGGGTATCGCTTATTGATTTCCTCAAGCTCATCCACCCACACTGTATCGCCTGTGATGTAGAGAATGTCTGTGGTCTTGCCGTCCCACTCCAGTATGAAACCAGTGACATCGCCCACGAGGTCCTTCAAGGCGGGATTGCTTGTGTGGACCGCAGGCACCGCCGTGACCTTCATTGTCTGGCCGGTCTCATTGGTAACGTCAACGGATTGCCAGGATTCAAGGCCCGCCACCGTTCCCGGGAGGCCCAAGGACGCACTATGAGGCGTCGTAAAGGTTTGCCCGACTTTGCCAAGCAAACGACGGCCTTCGTTGTCGAGATTGTCGAGATGATGTGCGTGGCTAATGAGGGCAATATCAATCTTGCCGATTTCGTCGACCGGGATTGGCGGGTCCATTGTCTTTGTCAACAGGTGACCCGGGCCTTCATTGCGTTGTGTCCCATTAGGATCAAAACCAGGGTCGGAAATGATCCGGAAGTCCCCAATCTCGATAAGATATGTCGGACCGCCCAGATAAGTTACACTTGCTTCATCGAGCGAGCCGGCCGCTACAGGACTAATCGGCACAAAAGAAGCCACCATTGCGACTGCACTAATTCCTAATGCAAGAGTTTTCCTTATGTTT
>JBPCWL010000143.1:0-4409 GCA_051009575.1 Rhizobiaceae bacterium | reverse complement strand
TTCATGACCTCTACGATGCGGCTTTCGGTCCCCATGGCGCTTAAAAATGCATCCGCGGATTGATCGATCACGGGAAATGAGCCGTAATGACATGGAATTATTGTCTTAAAACTGAAAAACCGTTCGCAGGCAAATGCGGCTTCTCTCGCCCCCATCGTAAAACGGTCGCCAATCGGAACAATGCCTATGTCTGGATTGTGCAACTCATTTATCAGTGCCATATCACCAAACACATCCGTATCACCCATGTGATAAAGTGTTTTTTCGCCTTCAGCCTTGATGACAAGACCGCAAGCAGCTCCAAGATAAATATTATTGCCATTTTCGGTTTGCGTAGAGGAGGAATGTACGGCATTGACAAAAGAGGTTGTGAAGCCACCGCATCGCACGGTTCCACCTGGATTTGCCGGATTGATCCTCTTGTCAGAAACACCCTGCCCGATCAGGTACATGCAAATTTCAAAATTGGCGACCAACTGGGCATCAGTCTCCCTGCAAATATCGACTGCGTTGCCAAGGTGATCATCATGACCGTGTGTAAGAAGAACATGTGTACAACCTTTGGATGCGTCTTCCCAACTTGCATTCCACGACGGATTTCCATCAAGGAATGGATCAATCAGAATACGTTTTTCTTCAAATTCAATCCTGAATGCGGAATGGCCAAACCAAGTAATCTTCATTGCTTTTCACTCCTTCAAACAGTAATTGGATCAAATCTATATAGGACAATTTAGTCGAAGCGTGAAACATCATACAACTGAAATCACTGAACTGACGTCGTATCAAAAGCCGGGACAAAAACTTATGGGCCTGGATTTGGGCTCGAAAACCATCGGTATTGCCTTCTCCGACATAAGGCTCACAATCGCCACAGCACGAAAGACACTGCAGCGCACAAAATTCACCAAAGATGCCGACGAGCTTCTTGCCCTGGCAAAAAGCGAGAATGTGTTCGCCTTCATCATCGGCATGCCTTTTAATATGGACGGCAGCGAGGGACCGCGGGCGCAATCCACACGCGCATTTGCCCGTAATCTATCCAAGCTCACTGAACTGCCAATTTTCTTTCAGGATGAGCGCCTATCCACGCACGCAGCGCAAGAAGTGATGTTGGAAGCAGATTTGTCACGCAAGAAAAGAGAAGAAAAAATAGATGCCGTTGCTGCAGCAGTTATTCTGCAGGGGGCGTTGGACCGTCTACGGCAGCTTTGAATTTCTGGTGCCTGCCCAGTACAAGAGGTTCATAAATTTTTCGAACATACTCCCTCTCCTCTTCGGCAAGGCCTGTTTTTTCCTTCACCCAGCTGACAGTTTGCGGAAGCCACAGTTTGTACCATCTGAGCGCTGCGACCGCTAGGATGATCAAGGTATCCACCAGGAACACCCATGCCAGCCAAAGAGGAATTTCATCAGCCGGCAATCCCAAAATATCACTGTAAATCCTGAATACGAGATCATGAAACTCCCGTTCAAGAAAATAAAGACCGAAATGCAGATTATAAGCGCTCAGGCCGTACCATCCCCAAAAGAGGATAATTGGAATTGCCCAGAGAATTAAAACAGTGCGCATGGAAGCCTCGTTCGGGCTCAACAATGCACCATTAAAACCTGCCCAACAATGTAAACCATTTGTTAAGGTTAACAAAATTGGTAAACGAAAATCGCACGACCGGAACTTAGAATGCCGGGTAATCTTTTTCGACTATTCCACGGGCATTGTATCGGCTATCCAACATACCGTAAGTACTCCGCCACAAACCGCCAAGACGGGTCTCTATAAACGCATCTGCTGTTTCGCCTGCCCCCAAACGCTTCAACTCGGCGGCAGCCGCAGTATAGGCCAATTGCTCAACTAGAATTCGGGCTCCTCCTGCATCTTCACCAGCCATGCTCGCTGCAGACTTCAGAACATCAATCAACTTGCCTGAGTTTTCACTACCAAGATCACGCTGCAAATTGTCAAGGACAGTGTCCAGAACATCGCTGCTTTTCGAGATCACTCGCAATACATCAAGGCACATGATATTGCCGGCTCCCTCCCAAATTGCGTTGAGTGGAGCTTCGCGGTAGTGACGGGCCAGATTATAGTCTTCGACATACCCGTTGCCTCCAAGGCACTCCATCGCTTCGTAAATCAACGATGGAGCGGTCTTGCAAACCCAGTACTTGATAACCGGCGTCATCAACCGTGCATAAGCCGCTTCAGCCGGGTTCGCCGACGCACGATCAAATGATGACGCCAACCGGAAAACAAGCGCGGTTGCAGCTGAAACATCGATCACCATGTCCGCAAGAACACGCTCCATAAGGGGTTGGTCAAAAAGCTTTTTGCCAAATGCAGACCGGTGCCGACAGTGATGGACTGCTTCTGCGAGGCAAACACGCATCAATCCGGCAGAAGCCACAGCACAATCAAGCCGCGTGAAACTCACCATGTCCATGATCGATTGAATACCCCTGCCCGGCTCTCCGATCAGAATTCCAAGGCTGTTGCGAAATTCGACCTCACTTGAAGCATTCGACTTGTTTCCAAGTTTCTTTTTCAGCCTGCGAAATTCAAGCCCATTGGATTTTCCGTCATCAAGAACACGCGGGAGAAGAAAACATCCAAGCCCTTCCTGCATTTGCGCCAGAACAAGAAAGGCATCGCACATCGGAGCCGACATGAACCACTTCTCGCCGTTCACCTTCCAAACCCCATTGCCAAGTTCATCTGCCTGGGAAGTGTTGGCTCGGACATCTGACCCGCCTTGACGTTCAGTCATTCCCATTCCGATGGTTACACCCAGCTTTTTATCTACGGGCTTGTTGGACGGATCATATTTCCCCGACAATATTTTCGGGAGCCATTCGTTCAACACACCCTTATTCAGATTGAGGGTAGCGACACTCGCGTTGGTCATGATCAACGGACAAAGATGGCCCATTTCCACGCCAGCAGTCATATAGACCCGGGCTGCTCTTGCCAGATTGCGCCCACCTGCCTCATCCCCATCGTTCTTCCAGATGGAATTATGCAATCCGGCCTCAACACTGCGACGCATGAGAGCGTGCCATGCCGGGTGAAAATCCACCTGGTCAAGCCGATTTCCCTTGGCATCATGGGTTTGCAATTGCGGATCATATTGATTGGCCAGAACTCCAAGATTAATGGTTTCAGAATTTCCCGCCCAAACACCCATCTTTGCAAGATCATCTCTGACAGGTTGTTTGAGAGTGAGCGTCAAGAGGGAAAGTAGCGGATCGTCTGTATATGCATTGAACCCATCGAAACTGGGCGACTGGTTCGGATCAGGCATAATGTTTTGTCTTCGGCAATTTGCCGATTCCCGGATTCATCGTATTGGTAGGGTCAAGCTTTTTGTAAAAAGATGCAAGGTCATCCTTTGCACAATACAAATGTCCAACATTGTGTTCAGCTGGATATTCTGCACCTCTTTGATCAAGAATTTCCAGCATGGCAGCCTTTAGAGCTGTTACATCAACCCCTTTTTTCACTATGTAATCCTGATGCAAAACATGACACATGAAGTGCCCGTAGTAGAGTTTGTGGACAATTTGCTTTTCCAGTTCTGCGGGCAGTTTTTCAAACCACTTCCGGTCATTTCTTCGTAAGGCAATATCCAAAGCAAGAATATCTTCCACTTCGCCGGAATGAATGGCCTGATATCTCACAGCAGCGCCAGCAGCGGCAAATCTGTGCAGCATCGCAATTTTACCCTCACGTGGGCTACAAACGAAATACGTCCCGTTACAATCCCCAAAAAATTGCTCAAGAAAGGCCTTCGTTTCTCCGATACCTTCATCTGCCATGTTCAAAATTAGGTGGTGTTCATAACGATCCCGAAACTGTCGCATCCGCTTTGGCAATAGGTTAGGTAGCATTTTTGCCGCGAGTTGCAGCAACCTGTCGCTAAGATTGTCGGGCAAAAATTGCAGTTTTCGGACTCTGGCATCAAAAGCACCTTTCCAGGCGAACATTGTCGGCAGGAAATCAGTCCCAAGATAATTGATAGCCAGCAGCGTATCCTTGCCATAATCAAAGGCAATATCAAAAATCTCCCGGTGCATGTATTCAGCTGAAACCGGCAGATTCTCGAAATTTGAAAGAATATGTCGTCGTAATTCCGTCAATTCATCGGGGTCGTTTGTGCCGATGTAAAATACCTGTTCTTTTTCGTTCAAAGGATAAGTGTCCAACCTCACTGCAAACACCGCCAATTTACCGGCACACCCGCTTGCTTCGAACAATCTTCGCTTGTCAGCATTATACCGGGCCGGAGTATCCTCATTTACTTCGCGCACACGCGATCTGTAGTCAGTGTCTGACGCCTTTCTGTTGGTTTTCTCCATATCCTGTACACTGAAATTGCCGCTTTCAGCTCGAGCAAGAATTTCCTCAGGCG
>JBPCWL010000142.1:0-4686 GCA_051009575.1 Rhizobiaceae bacterium | reverse complement strand
ATTGTTTGATGTCTGAGCTTGGAGACCCGATCCTCTAACCGCATTGTTGCCATCACGAAGCATACTGGGCTTCGCCGTTTCCAACCGACCAGTCCTCTTTCGCCACTTCCACAAGGTTGATGAAAACGTCCTCTTTCCGTAGACCCAGCTCCTTTGACAATCGATGGGCCACCGCCGCATAAAACGCTTTCTTCAAGTCTACTGACCTGCCTGCCAGAAGCGTAACCTGGACGATTACAAGGTCTTCTGATCGGTCGATACCGCCAAAGTTGCCGCTCGTATTGAAACAACTTTCCTTGTGTTCCGTGATAGTTGCAAACCGGTCATTTTCCGGAGTTGCGAGGGTTTCATGCATCGCGAGATAAATCTGATCCATTAGAGTTTTGTGATATTCAGGTGATTTACCTTCGCGTAGCGAGATTCGAGTAAGTGGCATGGATGCCTCCTCTTGAATTATTGTTTGTTTCGCAGTCAATTATTGATCTTTATCAGACCAGAGCCCAGCCGAGAAAGCTAACAAATCTATTGGCCGCTTTTTATCCTTGTCAAATGCCTAATTCGAGGTCGCCACATTTGCTCCGCACACCTGATTGATCCGCGTCGTTAATACATGATCGAATTTATCACATCAATCAAAGACAAGATTGCAAGGGAAAATAGTAAGTCATCGACAAGGACGGAATACTCCTGTCTGTGAGCGGGTGTTAAACAAATCTGAACTAGCATTCGTGTATACTGAGTGGCCGCTATGGGTCATTTCCAGACCTTTTTGGCGTGTCGAAAAAGGGTCCGCTTTGCACCCGAAAGCGGAAGTGGTGGGCGATTTCTCAACACGGCAGCTTTGTGCCAATAGCGGCCATCCGACAAGGAAACAAATTTCGACGTCTTTTTAATTTTGATTGCATGCGTATTCAAAAAAAGCGCGACTAAGTTATCTTGTTTCGCTTAATATTGATCACTTCGTAGCATATTGTCGTTAGTGCCAAACTATAATCAGTAGATTAATGACAGTCATAATAACGTTGATTCCATTGAGCTACTTAAATTCGGCAAAATGAACCGGCTAAATAACAAATTAAGGATTGGTCCATGAAAATTGCAAGCAAGGTTCCAATTTCAATTAAAGGCCAATGTATCTCTCACGGACGCACCGATGTTGAGGCCCGGGGTAAAACGATAATCATCGATGAGCCGCCACAGCGCGGCGGTACCGATTTGGGTATGAGCCCACTTGAGACATTTTTCTCGTCTTATTGCGGGTGTATAAATGTTGTAGCCAATGTCATTATTGAGGAACAGGGACTTGATGTTCAGATCTCATCGGTCGATGTTCTGGGCAAATTTCTGTCTGCTGCATTTACAGGTAAGAAAACTATGGGCGTTCCATTTGAAGATATGAAACTGATTATCACTGCAAAAGTAAATTGCAGTGATGAAGAATTGGCAAAGGTTAAGGATGAGCTTTCCTGGCGTTGTCCTATTTCGGCAACCTTCCACGCCGCCGGTATGGATTTGCAGGAAGAATGGGTGCTTACGTAAAAAGTCCAAGAACCCTATTCTAATCCCATTTTCTACCAGGCAAATGATTCATTACACTGGCTGCGAGTCCCCCATCAACAAGGATCGATTCTGCGGTTATATAGTCTGCTTCATCCGACAGCAGAAACAGAATACTATTGGCAATATCAATCGGTTGGCCAACCCGTTTTGTCGGCGTGACTTCGCTTCTTCCCTTCTTTATTTCAGGATCCTGCAAATAGGCAGTCAACGGCGTTTCCGTATGACCAGGGCAAACGGCATTAACTCGTATTCCTTTCGCTGCCCATTCGATGGCCAGATGCTTGCTCAACATAATGACGGCGGCTTTGACGGTGCTGTAGGCGCCGGACATGCCATAAGGGGTAATACCACCGATTGAGGACAAATTGACAATCGAACCCTTGTGATCATGATCAATCATCCAGCGGCCCGCGGCCTGACTCATTAGGAAAGTGCCCGTTAGACCGATCATCACGGTTTTATTCCAATCCTCCAGAGATAAATCTTTCAACAGTCCGGGCGCCATCTGGATAGCACTGTTGACGACGCAGTCTATGGATCCAAATTCAGCAAAGGCCTTCTCAACGGCGGCAGCACAGCTTGTGGGGTCGGCGACATCCATTTTAAAAAACACCGCATCGCCGCCGATCTCATCCGCGAGCGCCTGACCGAGTTCGACATTGTTGTCGCCGATAACAACCTTGCCGCCCTGGTTGGCAAATTGCCTGCAAGTTTCTTCACCAATTCCACGTGCACCACCGGTGACGATTGCGACTTTCCCTGAAAAACGTGCCAATCTGACCTCCGTTCTAACGTCGTTACTTCAATTCGCCTTATAGCTCATTGTTTTGCCACCCCAGCTTCTTCCCGGCGTGTGCATCATTTTACTTTGTGCCTGACCGCCATCGACTTTCAGATTTGTCGCGTTTACATAGCTGGACCGGTCGGACAAGAGAAACACGCAGGCCTCGGCAATTTCTTCCGGTGTGCCGACTCTTTTCATGGGGACAACAGCGGCGCGACCCGCAGCAATTTCAGGATCATCGAACATGGCTTTTGTCATCGGGGTTGGGATCTGACCCGGGGAAACCGTATTTCCCCGCACACCTCTATCCCCCCATTCAACGCCGACCAGATTACCGAGCATAATGGCTCCTGCCTTGCTGACACTGTAGGCGCCGGCTCCATTGTAGGCCTGGACGCCGCCAATGGACGAGACAAAAACGATGGATCCTTTTTGCTTTTCAAGCATAACTTTTCCGGCAGCCTGGGCGCAGAGGAAATAGCCTTTAACACCAATGTCCATGACCATGTCCCAGTCTTCCTCGGAGAGCTCCTCAAGTTTTGCCGGTCTCAACTTGATTGCCGAACAAACCAAGCCGTCAATCGTACCAAAGGCATCAACCGTCTCCTTGGCCATTCTCTGGGCATCCTCAGCCTTGGACGTATCCATTTCAATAACGATGGCTTGCCCACCTTCGGCCTCGATAAGGGATTTGGTTTCTTCCGCCATAACCCGGTTTATGTCGGCGATTGCAACTTTAGCACCTTCGCGCGATGACAAGAGACAGGTCGCCCGTCCGATGCCGCTCGCACCACCGGTAACGATAATGGTTTTGCCGTCCAACATCATGGCTAATCCTCCTTCTGATCGGGGGCGGTCTGCCAATCCACCATAATAGAACCACTATGACCACCCGTAGCGAGTAAAATAGTATCGATAAAACTGAGTCCGACAACCCGGACGTAAAGTCCCGCTAATTAGGAAAGATATTCCGTAATTTAGCACATCAATCCAGCCCCGATAAGCGTTTCCAGCCCCCCAAATAAAATACAAATGACAACTTCTCCTGATCATTCGGCGAACGCCAAACTTGGCAGCCAAGTTGCCAGTGCCGGAATAAATAAAATTAGGATCAAGGTAAGAAGTTCCACCTGCAGAAACCACCAGATTCCGCCAAAAATTTCGCGCAGCGAGAACGATGGCACAACACCCTTCAACACGAATGCATTCAGTCCTACTGGTGGCGTAATCATGCCGATCTCAAGCGTTTTGGCGACCAGAATACCAAGCCAAATTGGGTTTGCGCCGAGCTCAACCAGAGGCGGCACGAAAATCGGAACAGTTAGAAACATTACCGAAATCGGATCCACAATGCAGCCCAGTGCCAGCAAAAGGACAACATAGAGTGAAACGATTGCCAGCATGGGCAGGTCAAGCTCAACAATAAATTCAGATACGGCCGATGATCCACCGCTCACCGCCAGATAAGATGAAAAAATCAGGGCGCCGACAAGTACAATGAAAATGACTGACGTGGTTTGCGCGGTGTCAAGAAAGACTTCCTTGATCGTTTCGACAGAAAGCTTCCGGCGTACCATGGCAATAACAAAGGCACCCGCTGCCCCAAGCGCGCCGGCCTCGGTCGGTGTAAAAATTCCTGCATAAATGCCGCCGATCACCAGGCCGCCGAGCGCCAAAAAACTCCAGACACCTTTCAGCGACTGTATCCTTTCTTCTCGCTCAGCTCGCGGGATTGTTGGCGCCAATTCCGGATTCCGACTGACACGGATATAAATCATCAGAACGAAGGCGCCTGCCGTCATAAGTCCGGGAATTATTCCCGCAATCAGGAGCTCCGGTACGGATTGCCGCGCGATGATACCGAAAACAATCAAATTGATACTGGGTGGGATCATACCCGCTAGCGTACCAACTGTCGCAACACAACCGGCGGCTAGCTTACGATCTACTTTAAGCCGCAACATTTCGGGGATGGCAACCCTTCCGAACACTGCCGTCGATGACGTAGTCGAACCAGAGCAAGCGGCAAATCCAACTGCGGCAACGGTGGTCGCCAGTACCACGCTTCCCTTCAGATGCCCTAACCAGGCACGCGCGGCCCTGTAAATGTCCTGGGTAATTTCGCCTTTGGCTGCAACGTGCCCCATAAGCAAAAACAGCGGTATAGCACTCAGTGCATATCCAGACCCGATGTCAAACAGTCTACCGCCGAGCGTGTCGAGGGTAATGACCGGACCGCGGACCAACGAGAAACCCAGTGCACCGGAGAACAACAAGGCGATGCCGATAGGTATTCGTAAAACCAGCATGATCGCGGCAAACCCCAATACGAGTGGCAGCCC
>JBPCWL010000141.1:0-2701 GCA_051009575.1 Rhizobiaceae bacterium | reverse complement strand
GACACAAAGGGAAGGCGTGATCTTGTTTTTCTGCCGGCAGAGATCCAAATGGTCTGCGGCGCGCCTGAGGGCTTCATCAATCTGTTTGAATTCAGAATTTTTCCCGGTCACATTGTCGTAGGCTGCTTTATTGACGGCGCCGGTGCTGGAAATCACTTTAACGCCTGTATCCAAGGAAGCCCTGTGAATAGCTTCGGTTTTTTCCTTATTGATGATGGCGAAATTATTGATCGTTGTGAAACCGCCCCGGAGTGCTTCTAGAAGCATCCACTTGGCACAAATATATGTGGTTTCGGGATCCAGGTTTCCTTCGAGCGGAATCCAGATCCTTTGCCAGATCTGCGATGGCTCGCCGCAAGCCAAGGCCTTGCCAAAACCCTGTCCAAGATGAATATGCGCATCAACAAATCCCGGAATGATGGCCTGGCGATCAAGCTCAACTATATCAATATCGGGATAGGTTTTGAGAAAATCCTGCCGTGGGGAAATATTTGTAATGGTTCCCTTTTCAACAAGCATCACCAGGTCTTTTTCCGGTCCAGCCGGAGTCAGCAGGATGTCCGGAGCAAGTGCATAAATCTCATTTTCAATACTACGCAGCACGGCAACAATACCATTTCAGACTTTAAGGCGGTGTTTAAATCGTATCGATCATGTCAGTTGCAAATCCATTAATTTGGTTTATGTCCCGCATGGGAACCGAAACACTCTTAATAGCTTGTCCGACGACGCCTATCAAAACCAACCGGCTTGAACATACTCAATTTAATCGGTACAGATAAGTAGGCGAAACTCGTAATCACCGTACAAAATATTGGACGATTAAATGTCTGATCTGGAATTGAAAGATCTAAGCTGCTTTATTCTTGTTGCCCGGTCTGGAAGCATCTCGGCGGCGGCGCGCGGTTCCGGCCTCCCCAAAGCAACGATCAGCCACCGCATACGCCGTCTTGAAGACGAACTGGGAATAGATCTCTTTGTGAGATATCCGCGCCGTCTGGAATTGACCGACCACGGTTCCCGGTTCCTGGCTCACTGTTATTCAATCCTGGGTGCGGTTGAAAATGCGACCGACGACATAAAAACATCTTCGGACGGACTTGTGGGACGGCTGAGTGTCGCCGTGGCTTCGGAGTTCGGGACATCCACCGTCGGGCCCGTTCTGGAGGAGTTCGCACGGTCCTATCCCAAACTCAATTTTGATGTTGAAATTCTTTCGGATTATCAAGTTTATTTTGAAAACCTGGATATAGATTGCCTGATATTTGTCGGCGAGCCCCCGGATACATCTCTCATTGGTCGCTGCATCTGGAAGTTTAAGTTCAGCCTGTACGCGGGCAAAGATTATTTGGAAAAGTTCGGGACACCGAAATCAATCGGGGACCTCAAGGATCACCAGTGCATCAAATATTTGAACAATTTTCAGGAACGTACGGCACAGACCTGGCAACTGACCAAGGGTAACCGGAATGTCAATCTTTCCATACGGGGACGGCTCCGATCCCCTAATTTCTGGATGGTGAAGTACTTCACGGTCGCCAATCTGGGAATTGCTTATCTGCCGGATTTCTTCGTTGAGACGGAGAGAGAAATCGGCCTTGTAAAGCAGGTTTTGCCGGGATGGCATTCCGAGGATGTCCCGGTTTATGCGCTCTATCCCAAATATCGCCATGGCAGTCGAAAGGTCTCAAAGTTTATTGAGCTCTGGCAGGAAATGGTGGGAGATACTAAGAGTCAGTTTCCTTTTGCACTTGTCGAGCCAACAAAAACGAAACCAAGCCGGCGAAGAAAAAGCAGAGCGTCCACTTGAGCATTCCTTATTGGCGAGCAATTAGAGTCTACTATGGGTCACAAGCGGTCATCAACTGCCCAATATTTGTTGACCGCTCTGCCTCTTATAGTGGATATCACAGATCAACGGGATCAAACAAAAAATATTTGAGAGCGAGAAGGGGCCCTCGCTCGCAAATTTTCCAATGGTATCATCAAATCCTGGCTTCCAGAACAAGGTTGAATGGTGTTTCGTAGGCTCGTCGAAACGAACTGTAACCTGCTTCGCGGAATATTTCTGCCAGTTGTCGCTCGCCCGCCTGAGCACCCAGAACATGGGTACCATTTTCTGAAATAGCATGGGCGCAGCACAAGGTTGTTGACGCAGAATAGTAGAGGCGGCCGACAGGGCTGATATTGCCATCAACAGTATCATTCGCAAATGGTTCATTTAACATTACTATTCCGTCTGGCTTGAGCGCGCGCGCCGCTCGTCGATCATGCAGGTGTCGGAGATCGGGTTACCTTCGAAATCGGTGATGCAGTGAGCTATGACAGAACCGAAAACAGTGTTGAAGAAATCAGCTGGGCCGTAGGGTATGAGGACCCTTCCGCATTTCGCCGCTTGTTCAAGCGTATCTCTGACCTTTCACCGTCTGGTTATCGGCGAAAATTCCAAGTGCCCAATATTGGTTCGGGAGTGTCAGAGTCTGGCAGGCAAAGTGTTAACTTACAGGAGTAGGGCGGACTTGATTTTTTGACGAGGACAGAGTCCATCAATGACCGATAGCCTTGATAGGCAATTATTCTCATCTCTTGGCTATTTTGCTTATGACTGAAAATCTTTGCCTGTATCGGGCAGGTGTTACTCCAGTTCGACGACGAAACAGGCGACGAAAATAGGTGGAGTCGGTATACCCCACTTCATTGC
>JBPCWL010000140.1:0-3970 GCA_051009575.1 Rhizobiaceae bacterium | reverse complement strand
GTTCCGATCCGTGAGGGCGAGGTTTATCTTATTCCACCGCATCTGCGGCATTCGCCTCAACGACCCCAGGAGGGATCGATCGGGCTTGTCGTGGAAGGCACGCGCTTGGACACCATGCGCGATGGCTTCGAATGGTTCTGTTTTTCATGTGGGAATCTCGTTCACAGGGTCGAGGTTCAGGTAAAGGACATCGTTAAGGATCTGCCGCCGCTTTTCGAAGCCTTTTATGACAGCGAAGAAAAGAGAACCTGTAAAAACTGTAATACGCTTCACCCGGGTAAAGGCCATCCACCTGCCGGTTGGGCGGAACTATAAATTTCCGAGGGATCGGCAAACGCAAGTTTGCGATGGGTCACCTGTTACCCAATTGAAGGACCAAGTTTGACGTATTCAACAATGAACCGAACGGTGCGTGCCTATCGAGGAATGGTAACTGCGCCCCATCACCTTGCGTCCGAAGCGGGATTGCGCGTGCTGCGTGAAGGGGGCAATGCCATTGAAGCCATGATCGCGGCCGCTGCAACTATTGCCGTGGTCTATCCGCATATGAATGGTCTCGGGGGTGACAATTTCTGGCTCATTCATGAACCCGGAAACAATCCCAGGGGAATTGATGCCTGTGGTGGAGCGGCGGAAAAGGCGACGATCGAATTTTATCGGGAAAACGGATTGCGGAGTTTTCCTGATCGTGGTCCCTTGGCGGCACTAACGGTCGCCGGGGCCGTTGCCGGATGGCAAACTGCATTGGAGTTCAGCCGCAAGGCCTGGGGTGGGAGGCTTCCCCTTGCCCGCTTACTGGAAGACGCAATCCAATATGCCGAGAATGGAATTTCGGTAACGTCGTCTCAGGCCCAGAACACTCAATCCAAGTATGATGAGTTGGCTGATGTGTCGGGGTTTGCCTCTCTGTTTCTGCAGGACGGTGAAATCCCGGATACGGGGACGCGGTTTGTGAATAAACCTCTGGGGCAAACATTGCGCAGACTCGCGGCAACCGGTCTTGAGGATTTTTATCGCGGTGACATCGGCCAAAGCCTTGCGAGGGATCTGGAACAGGCGGGTTCTCCGTTGAGCCTTTCTGATCTCAATCGTCATCATACTCTCGAAGTCGTGCCGCTACAGGCGAGTATCGGGAAACACTCAGTCTTCAACATGCCTCCGCCGACCCAGGGACTGGCGTCTCTCATTCTTTTGGGTGTATTCGATCAGCTCGCGGTCCAGGAAGCCGAGAATTTTGAATTTGTCCACGGCCTTGTCGAAGCGACAAAATCCGCGTTCCGAATTCGGGACCGTGTTATCACCGATCCCGACTATATATCCGAAGATATTACTAACTATCTGCAACCGGAAACTTTTCGCAAACTGGCAAGAGGAATTGATCCCAAAATTGCCGCGCCCTGGCCAGGAAAAGAGAGTGCAGGTGACACGGTCTGGCTTGCGGCGGCAGATGGTGAGGGGCGCGTTGTAAGTTTTATTCAGAGCCTCTATTGGGAATTTGGTTCCGGCCTGGTGCTGCCGGAAACCGGGATCGTCTGGCAAAATCGGGGGATCAGTTTCTCCCTGGATGAAAACCATCATAATTGTCTGAAGCCCCGCCGACGTCCCTTTCATACGATACAACCTGCTCTGGCTCATCTCGACAACGGCGCGGTCCTTGCCTATGGGACCATGGGAGGCGAGGGACAACCACAAACACAGGCAATGATTTTTAATCGATATGTGAACTATGGCCAGTCCGTCGGTCAGGCGATCGCCGCTCCGAGATGGCTGCTTGGACGCACCTGGGGAAAGGCCACGGTTAAGCTTAGAATTGAAGATCGATTTCCCGAAGCCCTTTGCCGGGCTCTGGAGAATGCCGGTCATGATCTAGAAGTCGTTGGAGCTTTCGACGAGATCATGGGTCACGCCGGCGCAATTGTCGCGCATGGCAATGGACTGCTCGAAGGTGCGTCAGATCCCCGAAGTGATGGGGCTGCTCACAGTTTTTGATTCACAACTACCCGGAATTCCGGCTCGAACCGGCAATGCTCTGATGATGAACCTATTAGATTATCCGTTCGCCGATGATTATTGGTGGCTGGCTGAAACGCTCACATTGTTCGACCATCCATCGGAATAGGGTTTTTGCGAGGGTTTGAATGCTGGTTTGCTCCCTACCATGCTTTTCAAATAGGTCGTGTTTGCCTGAGCCACTTCCTGGTTGAGTGTACCCCGGAACAATTGGGAAGATTCATCATGGCGTCCTTGAAGCCCGAGAAGGAGTGCCAGATTTTGCTTGGCAACCTTGTTGTCGGGATCAATAGACAGGGCCTTGCGGAAATAGGTTTCAGCTTCCGGCGCTTTTTTGTCGAGGGCCAGCGACAGAGCCAAATTGTTTACGACGCTGACTTCGTTGGGGGCGCCTTTAACGGCTGTGCGAAACTTATTCACGGCAGATTTGGTTTGTCCTCGATGGGCTAAAATGAGACCCTCGGAAGCAGGAATCTGCCAGTCGCCCGGTTTTTCCTTCTTCATATGGGCAATGGCTTTTTCAGCCATCTCAAATTGGCCTACTTCAATGGAAGTTCGGGCCAGAGTGGCGGCAATCTCGTAATCCTTTGAGTTATTATTGTAAAAATGTTCTAGAATTCGATAGGCCTGCTTGGACTTTCCATTTTCTCTCAAGATGTTCACATATCTTAGCGTGGAGAAAGGGTTTTTTGGTTCTTTGAGGTAGCCATTGCGGAGGAGTTGCTCAGCTTGACGATCCGATTCCGACAATTGCGAGTGTTTCGAACTTTTAGAATTGCTAAGGGGAGAACTGTCCGATGTTGCGAAGGGTAGGGCCGTGTCGTCCAAAGACTCGCAGGCTGACAATATTACTCCCAAAGCACATATAATTGTGACATTCGCGCAACATTCGCGAAGCCTGCTCCCGAATTTCGAGGTTTTTTCGCCCATTTCTTTGCCCATCCCAATGTTTTACCGGGCAAAAACACCCGATTCGCGTTGCGGTTGCAATGAGAATCAGATTTCCACTGCTCATCAATAGTAATTGCCTAATATCTAAATTAGAGCAGATGTGTTCCGAATTGGTCTGTTTGTCAGTAATTTATTAGGTATTTGAATTTATTGAAAATGGGGAGAGTTAACAGGAGTTCCATGGGAAGGCTTAGATTTATGTCTGTTTTCGATAAGATTTTGTCACGCATCGGGCGATTTGCGCTTTTGGGAGTGCTTTTTGGGAGCGTGGCATTTTGGTCAAATGAACTGACCCCCAGGGCAAACGCGCAGGATATCGTGGAACATAGATCCCTGGTTCACCTTCAGCGGGGCAATGGGGTTAACCCGAGCCAGCACATCAAGATTGGTTTGAATAAGTCGGTCGTTGTGGAATTGCCGGTAGATCTACGCGATGTCCTGGTCTCAAACCCTAAGGTTCTTGATGCTGTGGTCCAGTCATCTCGGCGCGCCTATTTAATCGGTGTAAAAACGGGTCAGGCCAATATCCATTTCTTTGATAAGGAGGGGGGGCATATCGCAGCTCTGGAGGTATCCATTGAGCGCGACCTGAACGCACTTTCCCGCATGTTCAAGAGATTTATTCCAGATTCGGATATTCGCGCCGAAATGGTTAATGAGAACGTCGTTCTCACAGGCACAGCGGCCAATGCCGCGGATTCAAACCGTGCTGCCGATATCGCGAGCCGATTTACCGGCGAAGCTGAAAAAGTTCTCAATATGATAGCCGTGACAACAAATGAGCAGGTGATGCTCAGGGTTCAGGTTGCGGAAATGAACCGGGAAATGATCAAACGGCTCGGAGTGAACCTTAATGGGGGAAGTATTGGCAATGCCAATCTGGCGTTCAATACCAACAATCAGTTTCCGATTTCCAACCAGAATGGGGCGAACTCCATTCTTTATGGTGTCTTCGGCAACAATCCCTCTGCCTGTACAATTCCGAGCACGTTGTCCGGCAGCATCATCG
>JBPCWL010000139.1:0-41089 GCA_051009575.1 Rhizobiaceae bacterium | reverse complement strand
ACCTGCCCGCAGGATGTCCGCGACTGTGTTGTATCCGGCGTGTGAAACGGAAACCCTGGCAGCTTTCATAGCGGATACCAAATCCGGAATTTGTCGAACTACGCGCATGCCTTGCGGGCACTTGGTTTCCAGATCACGGAAGCCTTCTTCAGAAAGTTCAGTCCCGGCAGCAATCAACCAATTGTCCTGAAATTTTTTTGAGTACTGCATGGCGCCCAATGCAGCGTTCGTAAGTTCCTGGCCAAATGCTCCGCCTCCAACGGATACCAGCACATCACAGCCGAATTCATTTATCCCGCTGTCCCCTCCTTTCGGATCGGGAGTCACCAAACCGGTGTAGCGAATTTTTTCGAGGAATGTTTCAGCCCCTTGCAACGTTTCTTCAATCCTGATCAGGCTTTCATCGCCGTGCACAAGCACTAAGTCAAAGTAATCACGCACAAGATTATTCGATTCAAGCACCCGATTTTCTTTCCGGTTTTCCTGCATGATGTCGCGGATGGATGCGACAATCACCGGATTGAAATCGGCCATCTTTGCAGCCTCCAGCAGCGGTAATAACTCAAACAGCATCTGCCTGCGGCCGAACGGAAATGCTTCAGTTATCAAGATGTTTGGCCGGATTTCTCCAAACAGGCTGAGCAGTTTGTCCCGGCGCCTGTTTTTATCTTCGTGCGTGAAGGGTTTGCCGTCAACATGAACCAGTTCACTGAATGCAACATTGGCAGAGCGTACCGGTGTCAGACGGTGAAGCTGAAGTCCTGTGAAATCAAATCCGGGAATTTTAGAACCGCCCCAAACAATATGAACCTCCATTCCAGCTTCAGCCATTCCACGCGCTATTCTGGTGGCGCGGTACACATGACCTACGCCCCAAAGATGCTGAACATAGAAAAGTACCCTGAGTTCACTCACGGCAACTTCTCCAGGCTCTGATTCAGCAGCTTCACAAGTTCCCCAATCGTTTTCTTGTGACTGAACAGGCTGCGCACCTTCTGTTCACCGGCCATACCCATTTTTGCACGAAATGGGATATCTTCAGACAAACGCAGAATCGCGTTTCTGAGAGCAGGAACATCATCCGGTTCCAGTAAAATCCCATTCACTTCTGTTTCGATCAGTTCCGGAATTCCGGATATGTTTGTTGAAATAACGGCCAGCCGCTGGCTCTGCGCTTCAACGATCACATTTGGAAGACCGTCACGATCACCCGTTTCGTCAATCCGGCTTGGAAGAATGAATACATCGGTATTTTGATAGGTCTCAAGCACTTCAGCTTGCGGAAGGGCGCCGCGAAAATCACATCGATCTCCTATTCCCAGTTCCCCTGCCAATTTCTGCAAATCTTCCCGAAGCGGACCCCCGCCAATGTGGGTCCAATGCCAGTTTAGAGTATCTGGCAAGGCCGCGAGGGCGCGAAGCAGCGTATCAATTCCCTTTTTGGCAACAGCACGACCGACGGTTAACAGTTGGATTGCATTGTGCGGTGCAGATCCATCATTGCCGGATTGCCGGTTGGGCGGAGGTGGAAACCGGGATAAATCCAACCCGTGATAAACTAGCTTCACTTTTCCCGGCGGCGACAAATCAGAAAGGTAATCCGCACCACCCTCTGTGCAGGTGACCAGCCAGTCGCAATCTGCCAATTTTTCACGGATTTCCCATTCCGGAATTGTCCAGATGTCTTTGGCATGGGCAGAAATGGAAAATGATTTCCCGGTAATCATTGAAGCGTATCGGGCAACTGAACCGGGTGTGTGAAGAAAATGAACATAAATATGATCACACACGGGTACGAATTCACGAGCCAATACCATTGCCTGTCCGAAACGGCGAATTCGGTTGGGCGTCGGGTCCCGCAACAAATCCTTGAGAAACACCGGAATAGTTTTCCAGAATCCCGATTTGGCCAGACACCAGAGTTTGGCCTTCAGCACACGGATGGGCTCCTGGTAAAGATATTCCGGAAGGTAGTGTTTTTTTGCCGTTATTTCGCTGTGCACCGGGTGGGTGTGCTTGTCAGTCGGATGCCTAAGCGAAACAATTGAGACGTCGAACCCGGCCCGCTCCAATTCCAGAATCTCCTGGGCAATGAAAGTTTCGGACAAGCGGGGATACCCCTTCAATACAAGGGCGATACGGCGACTGGGCGTGTTTGTCATGCGTTTTCAACCGCCAGCCCGACGGACGGCTTAGAATCCCTGGATCTGGGTTTTTGTGACAGTTGGGCGATTTCCATGCAGATATTTTCCAATCCTGACATGTCATCGGGTAGCAAATTATTTGATGGGTTCTCAATTTCGGGAAGCATTTTCAATTTGCTTGCCATTACGCTGGGAACCGCAGCTTCCTCCGGTGTCAGGAGGTCACACAGACCGAGTTCCTTGGCCCGTTTGGCGCGAATATATTGCTCTTCCCGGGGGGTGGTTCGGGGTACAAACAATACTTTCTTGTCAAAAGACATGGCCTCACAAAATGTATTGTATCCGCACATCCCAACAATTGCAGTTGCATGTTGCATCATGACTTCCAACCGGCTTTCAAAGTCAATGACAGTGACATTTGCAAGGTGGGAAGCACGCATTCGAATTCGCTCCCGGCTATCCGATTTCATAAATGGTCCAAGAACCATGACTATTGGAAAATCGATCGTGGGATCATGTTCACGGGCAGCAAGAACCTGTTCCATCAGATTGATACCATCTCCCCCACCACCCGCTGTTACCAAGATGTAGTTCTCTGGCAACGAATGGGTTTCAAGTAATGGCATGTTGAAAGAATCACGATCAAGGAATCCTGTGTAGCAAATGTTTTCCAAAAGCTTCCGCGGCAAATCCATTCCCTGGAGCGGATTCCAGAAACGTTCCGGGCCGTACACCCATACTTTGTCATAATAATAATCGATCTTTGTGATCATATCGCTCTTTTCCCATTCACGGGAAAGAAGTTTTGGAGAATCCATAACATCACGCAGGCCGATAATCGTTGTCGTGGCGGAATCCCTGAACATTTCCAGGGTTGGTTCCAGCTCTCCCCTAAGGCCCATTGGTTCCTTGTCGACGATAAAAATATCCGGCTGAAATGCTTCGGCAGTCCTTTGAATTATGAGTTTCCTCATTTCGAGAATTTCATCGATTTCAATGTATTCGCCGATGGAATCGTATTCGCCGTTGTAAAGCTTGATAACGGAAGGGATTTTCACAAAATCAACACGTGCGCGAAAATCAAATGCGCCTGCAATCTGCGAACCTGAAATAATCAGGACACTGACCCCCTTGAACTGCTCAACTATAGCGTGGGCAATCGCACGACATCTACGTAAGTGTCCGAGCCCGAAAGTATCATGGCTGTACATCAGGATTCTGATGTGTTCGAGACGATTTATGTCCACAGAATGACCGTCCTGATGTTATGCCTTCGCAAATTTGCCCATTTCGAATTGGGCAATTGTATTATTATGAGAATATTCCGCACTAAAACAAGGCCATGTGTTCAAAATTGGGTTGAATTGAGCCCTACAAAACCACACAGTCTGTTTATGTCCGTTCCTAGAAAAATTGCATTCTTCGCTCCAATTAAGCCACCTGATCATCCAATTCCTTCCGGTGACAGACTGATCGCAAGAATTCTGATTAAAGCATTGGAACTCCCGGGAAATGAAGTGGAACTGGCTTCACGATACATCTGTTATTCCAAACGCAGTAGCAGGGAAATTCTTACCGAGAGAAAACAAGGCGCACTTGAAGAGGCGAACAAGATAATTGCGGATTACAATTCAAGGACCAAGCCTGACCGGCCGGACATCTGGATTACCTACCATCCCTATTGCAAGGCACCCGACTGGATTGGCCCCATTGTATCCAAGAAACTTGGCATTCCCTATGTAACAGTAGAGGCCGTACGGACCGGGCAAGGAGGGCCAGAAGATGAATGGGCCGAATGGCGAAGTGAAGCACAAGCCGGTATTAAAAAAGCTGACATGCATATGGTGTTTAAGCCGACAGACGGGGCTTATCTCAAGGAATTTTTGGGAAGCGAAGAAAAGCTTCGAAATCTTACGCCATTCATGGATACCCATACAGAATTGGTAACACCTATACAGCGTCCTGAAATATGGTCATGTGAAACGCCAATGATGATTACTGCGGGAATGATGCGCAAAGGCAAGAAGGACCGCAACTTTTATATTCTCGCGGAAACATTGTCCGGTCTGGTGAATGAAAAGTGGAACCTCGTTGTGGTTGGTGGCGGACCGGAAGAAAAAAATATTCGTGGAGCTTTTTCATCCATTCCGGATACACGCATGCACTGGACAGGCCAAGTAGAGCATTCCAATGTACTGGGTTGGATGAAATCGAGTGATTTATTTGTTTGGCCCGGTTGGAAAGAACCAATCGGCATGGTTTATCTCGAGGCCCAACTTCAGGGGCTGCCTGTAATTGCCTATGAGAGTATGGGAGTTCCGCTGGTTGTGGAACACGGCAAGACCGGCTTTCTTGCACCTGAAAATGGTATCGAGGAGATGCGGGAAAATATCCGGTTGCTTCTGGCAAACAAGAAAATGCGCACAGAGATGGGTGAAGCCGCTGTCAAAAAGGTATCGGACGAGCATTCAATTGAAGTTGCGGCCAAACGACTCAACAAACTATTGGAAGAGTTGAGTTGAGTTTTTGACAAGATGTTTTGCCGGAGGGAGTTACCCCTGCTGACCATCCATAACTCAGATCAGTGGTTGACCAATCAGCTGGCGTCCTGGCTATATTTCCAGATCCGACAATTGGAAATACTTTCATAAAAAAAACCCCGATGCGAGCACCGGGGGTTAAGTTAAGCTTTATGACTGTTGTCTATTCAGCAGGTGCTTCCGCAGCGGCAGCCGAACCATGCTTGTCACGCAGGCCATCGCGATACAATGCTTTGGCCAAGGAAACGCACATCAGACCCATCACCATCGTAAATGGCAATGCTCCGATGATCATCGCATTTTTCAACGCATCCATCGGGTTATTTTCTCCGGCTGCGAGGATCAGCGTACCAATAACCGCTGTCAGGATCAGACCCCAGACTATACGGTGCTTGATGCCAGTTTCCTGGCTGCCACCGGACATGATGGTATTCATTACGAGGATACCGGAGTCCGCTGATGTTACCAGGAAGGTCATTATCAGCACGACACACATGATTGTCAGCGCGGACAACAATCCGCCACCAATCATCTGACCTAGTGTGGCAAACAGCTGATTGGTTTGTGACGCGCCAGTGATGGCCCCTTGAGCAGCACCGCTGATTTCAAGATCAATGGCGGTACCACCAAGGATGGTCATCCATGCAAAACAAACCAATGCCGGTGCGATCACGCAACCGATGATGAATTCACGGACTGTGCGTCCCTTGGAGATGCGTGCCAGGAACAGGCCAACGAATGGTGAGAACGCAATCCACCATGCCCAATAGAACGTGGTCCATCCTGATTGCCAGCCGAATTGGCGGCCCTCATTACCAGCAGCATAGACAGCAGTAAGGGTTGCATCATCAAGCTCGGCAGCTGCACCTTCAAGGCCGCTTTTGAACCCGTCAAAACTACCCCAAGCATTTGTCGCTCCACCCATCAATTCACTAGCCAAGGGTTTGGCAGCTTCCGGAAGGGCTGCAGCAAACGTTGCTGCATCCTGCGGACCATAAGCGCCAAAGCTCAGCGAGAAAAAATGAATAATGTAATCCAACATGGCTGAAACATAAGTGGACATGGCGAACAGGAACGAGCCAAAGACAATAAATGTTGTCAGAAGAATCAGCGACAAAACCAGGTTCAGGTTTGACAGATACTTCACTCCGCGCCCTACGCCTGATACCGCCGATACAATTGACATACTCATAATCACCAGCAAGCCGGCAACCAAGCCAACTTTACTAGGTGTCGGCACATCACCGGCAAAATTCATGATCCATTCCATTCCAGTTATGGCGTAAACGCCGTCAATAAACTGACTCACTCCAAAACCGATGGTTACGGATACACCCAGGATGGTCGCTACAACGCCAAGGACATCAACGACATGGCCCAGGAACCCGTTCATCAGACCGCCAAAAAGCGGTGTCAATGCTGAACGAATAGTAAGGGGCATGTCTCGCGTATAAGCGTAATAGGCAAGGCTGAGGCCGGTTACCACATAAATTGACCATGCGTGAAATCCATAGTGGGCAAATGTGTACCTATAAGCTGACTCCACAGCATCCGGTGTTTTTCCAGCAACTTCACCAGCAATGACGACCGGATTCGAACCCCAAAGACCGAGAGGTTCTGCTGTCGCAAATACCATCAGGCCAACTCCGAGGCCCGCACCAAACATCATTGAAAACCAAGAGAAGTTCGAAAACTCCGGTGCCTCGCCGGGAGTGCCCATAATGCGCTTTCCGGTTGATGGAATGATAGCCACAACCAAAAGAAAGAAGACAAACAAGCCAACAATAACAATATAGAACTGGTTGAACAGTGCGAGCAATTGCCCGTTAAGGCTGCCCAAAGTACCATTGGCATTGGCAGGCCATATCAACGCCCATAACACAAGTGCAACCATGATACTTTTACTGATCAGGGCAATTGGAAGGCTGTTGTCGTGATAAAACCCCCCATCCTGTTTCTTGATATTTAATTCTGTAAATGGTGGTTTTATCGACATATTTTTTGCTCTCCCCAAGCAGTTTCCAAAAGTACGCGATCACCGGCCCGGTTAGCAGACGATTTATACTTTAGTTGAACGATACATTCGGGAGCCAATGTGGGCTATTCAATTTGCGACTATCATAATCTGCTAAACTACCAATTTACTTTGCACCTGATTATTTGAAATTATACAGCTGCCAGATGGAAGAGGTTTTCTTTCAAGCATCAGATAAAAAAGGGAAATGTCGAGTACCCTACCCGTAGGGATCTGCTGCGTCTCTCAAACCATCGCCAAAAAAATTAAAGGCTAGGATTACCAGAATGACCGGTACGACTGGCAGGATCAGCCATGGCGTTAATGCGACGACGTTGATGTTTTGCGCTTCATTGAGCAAGACACCCCAACTGACCGTGGGTGAGCGCAGTCCGAGACCAAGGAATGACAAGGCAGTCTCGCCCAAAATCATGGTTGGAATGGTTATCGTTGCCGAAGCAATCAGATGACTCATGAAACCCGGCACCAGATGTAGTCCAATAATCCTTGCAGGGCGCGCACCCATCAGACGAGCCGCAAGTACATAATCCTCTTCCCTCAAGGACAACAATTTAGACCGGACAGCCCGTGCCAGCCCGGTCCAGTCAATCAACCCGAGAATCACCGTGATTCCGAAATAGATGAGCACCGGCGACCAGTTGGCCGGCATTATGGCGGCAAGTACCAGCCATAGCGGCAACGTTGGCAGGGATTGCACGACCTCAATCAATCGTTGCACCACAAGGTCGACCCATCCACCGTAGTAACCGGCAAGCCCCCCCAGTAGAATACCAAGGGTAAAACTGATCGCGATGCCGACCAGGCCGATAGTCAGAGAAATCCGGGCCCCGTAAATTATCCTGGAGAGCAAATCACGCCCCAGTCGGTCCGATCCCAACAGGTAAACCGGTTCATTGATGTCTGCGCAAAAAAGGTGATTGTCTGCAGGAATGATACCCCAAAAATCATAAGTATCCCCGGAGCACAGGAAATTCAATTTTATGATCCTGTCCGTGTTCGGCGTGTAAACGCGTTGCATTTTTTCAAGGTCGAGTTCCTTGTCATAATCGTAGACAAACGGGCCGATATATTCTCCTTCATGGAAAAAATGGACGCTTTGGGGTGGTGCATAAATATATTTGGAATTCCTTGCGTCGAGAGAATAGGGTGCAAGAAATTCTGCAAACACCGTCATCAAATACAGTATCGCCAGGAAAATTCCGCTGACTACAGCCAGTTTGTGGCGTTTGAATTTCCACCACATAAGTTTCATTTGTGAGGCCAGGAATACTTTTTCCTGTTCCGGTGTCATCTTTTCGATGGAGCGGGGATCGAAAGGCTCGGCGTCCACAAAATGTCCGGGAGAAAGTTCGGTCTTGGTAGTCATCGGCTCACCCCTCCCTGCAATCGGATACGCGGGTCAAGGAAGGCAAGGGCAATATCTGATATCAGGACTCCAACGACGGTCAGAAAACCCAGCATCATCAGGAACGAACCGGCCAGGTACATGTCCTGGCTTTGCAGCGCCTGAATCAGAAGCGGTCCCGTCGTTTCCAGCGAGAGTACAATTGCCACGACCTCCGCGCCGGAAATTACCTGAGGTAGTATGCTCCCGATATCGGCGATGAAAAAGTTGAGCGACATGCGGAACGGATACTTGATTAATCCCTTGAACTCGGGAACCCCTTTTGCTCGCGCCGTCGTCACATAAGGCTTTCGCAATTCATCAAGCAGGTTTGCTCGAACCCGGCGTATCATCGCCGCAGTTCCGGAAGTGCCTATTACAATTACCGGTATCCAGAGGTGTTCAAGAACCGAAACAACTTTACCCCAGCTTAGGGGCTGGTCGATATATTCGGGATCCATTAATCCACCAATAGCCGTACCAAACCACTGGTTAGCCAGATACATCATGATGAGTGCCAAAAGAAAGTTGGGTGTTGCCAAGCCAAGCAGGCCCAGGAAAGTTAGCCCATAATCTCCCCAGCTGTATTGGTGAGTAGCTGAATAAATCCCGATTGGGAATGCGACAAGCCAGGTAAAAATAATCGTAAAAAACGTCACTAGTATTGTGAAGAACAGCCGGTCACCAATGACCTCGCGTACAGGTAGTTCATACTCGAAAGAATACCCAAAATCCCCTACCAGCATTCCGGTTGCCCATTTCAGATAACGTTCCCACAGGGGACGGTCGAAACCATATTCCTCCCGCAAATATTCGATGTGCTTTGGATCGACCGTTTCACCAGCAGCCAAAAGCTCATTAACATAGGATTCGAAGAAATCGCCCGGTGGCAATTCAATCAGGAAAAAGACCAGAATACTGATCAGCACCAGCGTCGGAACCATGTACAAAAAGCGCTTGACTATGTATTGCAGCATCCGAAACTCCTACCTCTCTAACCAGAACGTGTCGGGTTTGTAGATCCCGAAGTAGGAAGTGGGCTCCCAGGAATAGATCCCATTTTCGGGCACATTCCTGAGATCGTTCGAAACTACAACCGGTTGCCGGCTGTTGTTTACGGTGCCGATCGAGAATACCTGATCGGCGTAATTTTGAAGCATTTCAAGCCAAACGCCTTTCTTCGATTCCAGCGAACGAGCCTGCAACCATTTGTTGTAAAGATTTAACTGAATTTCCACTGTTTCCATATCGACCGGTTCTCCGGCCTTTTGATTGGTCTCGGCATACTGTCCCCATTTTGGCCACTGCAATTGGGCCTGCGCGGTGGGAGCCAATTCTTTAGGGCTCATCTCTGCGCTGGGAATTGCATTATCCAATCCATTGAATACAGACAGAACGGTATCTCCCGAGTAAGCTCGCCTGCGAAAAATGTCACGCTGGGACGCCCGGACAAATATTTTGACACCAATTTCCCGAAAATGGTCGGCGATAAGTTCGAGCACATCGGTTTCCTCCGTGCTTTCCCCGGCAGATTCGATCGTTATTTCAAGTCGTTTTCCGTTCGGAAGAATGCGGGTTCCATCGCCCGCCCGCTCGGTCAATCCCATCTCATCCAGCAATTCATTTGCCTTGGCGCGATCAAATGTAGACCACATGCTTGCATATTCAGGATTATACAGGCTGCTTTCAGGCATAACCGTATTGGCGCTGGGACTTGCAAGGCCGAAATAGATCGCCTCGTTAATTTCTTCGCGGTTGATGCCGAGCGAAAGTGCGCGGCGAAATCTTGCGTCTCTTACTATGTTACGCCAAACCGGATCATTGGTGTTCAGATTGGGAAACAATGCAATCTGGGAACCTTTCCCCAAGGACCAAAGGCCAGTCTTATACCTCCCCTGTTTTTCGCCCTGTTTGAGAAATGGTACATTATCAAATCGGAGGTACCGCGCCTGCAAGTCACTTTCGCCGGTTCCGGTTTTTGCCGGTATCACATCTTTGGAAACAATTGTCATGATTACCCGGTCTATATACGGTAACTGCCGTCCTGACGGGTCAACACGATGATAATACGGATTGCGTTCAAATATGAACCGGGTACTTGGCGGCCTTACGGTATTCCGCCACGCTTGCAATGTAGGAAGGTTTGGATTTTCTGGTCGGCGTTGGCGCTGCATGCGGGTGTGAAGGGACAGCCAGTCCTTGACGTGAACCGAATTAATGATTGCATCTAGCTCATCCAGATCCGCATAGGTTGCGTGAAACTGCTTCAAGTAATGGGCCGGTCGGTAAATATACAGCGGGGACGGTTTGGCAAGTGCCGGCAGAAATGCGGGATTCGGTTTGCTCCAAGTGTAGCGGAAGGTAAGATCATCTATAACTTCGAAAACCGGCTCTTCACCCTCGACAAGCATTTCTGAAGGAACACCCTTTCGTCCAAGCTCGGGATGCTTGACCATATCTTCCCAGAAATAGCGGAAATCCTCCGAAGTTAGCGGATGCCCGTCTGACCACTTGTGACCTGGCCTCAGGAAAAACGTGAACTCGCGTCCTTCCCTGACCTCGAAAGATTTCACGATGTCCGCTTTCAACTTGTAATCCGTCGAATAACCGACAAGTCGGGCGTAAGAATAAACCGTCATTTGGCCAATGTCTTTGGCCTTTCCCATCAACAGTCGCAGGTCCCCACCGTATTTGCCAACGGTCTTGTTTTCAGCAGCGAAATCAACAAACAGGGGAGTATAAGGAAGCCGCCCATTCATCGGTGGTAATTTGCCCTCCTCAACCTGTTTCTTGAAAAAAGGAATTTGGGCAGCTGGGGCTACCTGCGACGCGCAGAGTATCACAATGGCGGCCAAACAAATCCGGTTGATGAAATTCAAAGAGTTCACGTCTGCAACTCCTTCACATCACAATTTTCGTTTGCCAAGACAAAGTGCCCACTTTCAATTTCGATGTCTTTCAAACCGCATTCATCTGAATCGCGAAATGCCGCATCCCATTCATCTGCATCAAATGAGGTCGTGAACTTTACATTCTCGAAATCCAACAAGTGATCCAGGTCCGGATAGGGTACGGACGCGAGCAGAGATTTTGTATAAGGGTGTCGTGGATTGTCGAACAATTGTTCCCTTGATGCTAGTTCAACAAGTTTTCCCTGGCACATCACAGCAATGCGGTCAGCCACGTAATTGACAACGGCAAGGTTGTGGGAAATGAATATGCTGGTTAGCCCCAACTCAGCACGAAGATCATTCAGGAGGTTTAATATCTGGGCCTGAACAGAAACATCCAATGCAGAGACCGGTTCATCGCAAATCAAGAATTCCGGATGCAGTGCCAATGCCCGGGCAATCCCGATACGTTGCCGTTGTCCGCCTGAGAATGAATGTGGATAGCGGTTCAGAAACCGGGGATCAAGGCTGACTAGCGACATCAGGTCAACGATATCCCTACGCTGCTCTTCCGGTGTTCCTATGTCATGTATGGCGAAGGGTTCCCGCAATATATTCATGACAGTCATACGTGGGTTGAGTGAACTGAAAGGATCCTGAAAAATCATCTGAACTCTTCGCCGGAACTCCTGAAGATCATCGCCAGTGAGATCAAGAAGTTCCCTTGGACCTTCAGAAGAATTCATTTGCACCGATCCAGATGTCGCTTGCAATGCACGCATGATTAGCTTGGAAACCGTCGTTTTTCCCGAACCGCTTTCCCCAACCAGGCCAAGGCATTCGCCTTGGGCAACATCGAAGCTTATATCATCAACTGCAACAAACTTTTGTGCTTCTCCGGCACCGAACCAGCTTCCCTTACTGGAATAAAATTCTTTTCGCAGGTTCTTAACACTGAGGTGTGGACCTTCCATCATGCCGGTGTCTTCAGCGCGGAAACGGTGGGCCAGTTTCTTGACTGCATCTGAACTTTTAGAACCGGTCTTTTCGCGTAATGAAACCAGCCTTTGGCCTTGTTCCATATCAAAATGCGGGATCGCTGCCATCAACGCTTTGAGATACGGATGTTGCGGGTTTTGGAAAATATCCACAATCTTGCCCGCTTCCATGACCCTTCCGTGGTAGATCACAACGACCTCGTCGGCCATATTCGCAACGACACCAAGGTCGTGCGTTATCAGAAGGATGGACGTGCCAAACTTCTTCTGCAATTGTTTCATCAATCCAATGATCTGCGCCTGAACGGTAACATCCAGCGCAGTTGTTGGTTCATCCGCTATGATCATGGCAGGATTACAAATTAGTGCCATCGCTATCACTGCACGTTGACGCAATCCTCCCGACAATTCGAAAGAATACAGATCGTATCCACGTTGCGGATCGGGAAAGCCAACAAGTTTCAGAATTTCTTCTGTTTCCCTGCGCGCTTCTTCTTTGGTTTTTTTCTGGTGAAGTACGAGGGCTTCTTCAACCTGACTTCCGACAGTATGAATAGGAGAAAGAGCCGTCATTGGCTCCTGGAACACCATGGAAATTCGGCCACCGCGCATGTTCAGCAAATACGGATCGTTTTTGGAAAGAGCTACTACATCAACCGGATTGTCTTGGTCAGCGGGGTCGCGAAGAATGATGCTGCCGTCGTCAATACTGGCATTTTTCGGAAGAATTCTCAGAATTGATTGGGCAATAACCGATTTACCTGAGCCGGATTCTCCGACCAACGCAACGACTTTGCCGGGTCGAATATCAAAGCTTACGCCTTTGACTGCTTCGACACTCCCACCTTGGATATCAAACGAAACACGAAGGTCCCGAACACTTAATAAACTCTCTGCCTCACCCATGCAGTAGACTTCCCCTCACATTGGGAGCCTCCAGCATCCCTTTCAAAACACTCTATGCACACCGACAAAAGAATGAAAAGTGACATTATGCACACTTCGATGCTGCAGGACCGGATAATCTGATTTGTTGAAAAAATGTTATCTCTTGTGGAAATCCATTTAGGCTGGCAGATTCTTGCTGTAGCCAGACTCGCGCAAAACCCCGCAATAACTCTCGTTCATAATGCCCTTGCCGCTTGATAACTGTGCAAGATTCAGGTCTCCTCCAAAGTTAACCTCCAACAACACGGGCCCTTTGGTTGTCAATGCGACATCCCATGATTGTACACGAACACCTGCTAAAAATCTTGAAGCTGCAAGTATACTGTTTTTGGCAGTTTCAAAGTCAGGAAGGCGAAATTTGAAAATGTGGGACAATTCAGATGTGTCACTTTTGATCAGTTGAATTTCGTTGCGGCCTTTCAAGACTGCCCGTTCAATCATTCCGGTATCCAGATCGACTGATCCAATTATTGATCCAGCGCGCCAGAAATTATCCGCGACCTCTCCTTTTGCCGGAATTTTCAACACGCATGAATGGACGGACGATTCCTCTTCGCGATTCAGCACTAGAAAACGGACGGAAGAAATTACCGTACAACCAATTTCCGAAAAATCCGAATGCGGTTCAAGAACCTTCTGGAACAGGTATCCCTTGTTCGAGATTCCCCTGATATAGTTCATCACTTCCGAAACAGGATAATTGTGGTGTCCATTGACCACAACCGTATTTTGATTTGCACTGTCAATCCGAAATGAGCCGATACTTAAAAGTCCGGTCGTCGGCTTACAAAATACCGGGTGATTTTCAGGATTAAGTAAAAACTGTTCAAGTTCTGAAGTATTCTTAAGGACCGGTGCGCCAGCGCCCCTACCCTTTCTATCATATATTGCAATGGTATCGGGACACTGCAGACCGCCACCGCGCATGAGGGATTCAAAAGCAATCTTGTTCTTTGTCAGTGCATACCAGGTACTATCATTGTAAATTTTGTTGAAAGCCTGCTGGGCTCGTTTCCCGGCAAAGGTTCTGATTTTTTCATACGGCACTTGCGGCTCACAAAAACCGAACTGAACAAATTCACTGCTGGATAATTTTCCCGGCCCCAATCTGGCGTCAATAAATCTGATGCATGCCCTCAATTTGCTTCCTACAGGTGCTGCCTGCCAAATATCTGCAATCGAGGATGATTGTACCGTCGACAGGTCGTTGCGGAGCCTGAGATGGTTTTCCAGTTGTAACGGAGTTTCTTCGTCCAGCATTATAACCCGTCATCGGCTGTCTGGCTTTGATTGGCTGCAGCAGCTTCATCATCATCCTGAACACGTCTAGCAGCAGCAGCAATTGCCGATTTTTCGGTATCCGTAAGTGGTTTTGACGGTTCTTCCGCCAGTCGTACGGTTACTTCCTTGCTCGCGAAACGAATACCTTCCTGTTCAAACAAATCACGGATCGCAGCATAAACCACCTTGCGGGTAACAAATTGATCGCCCGGTTTTGTCATGAATTTCACTCGGATAATCATGGCGGAATCTTCCATCCGATAGACTCCTTGTGATTTGAGCGGCTGGAGGAACAATTCGCCTACTTCCTGATGTTCAAGCAATCGTTGACCCAGCTTTTTGACCAGCTTCCGGACCCGCTCGACATCGGTGTCATAAGTCAAGCGCAACGGCAATTTCATCATCACCCAATCGCGCGAATAGTTGGTCAACTGGGTAATTTCACCGAACGGAATTGTATGAAGCGGACCGTTGTGATGTCTCAACTGGAACGAGCGCAGGGAAATTTTCTCAACTGTTCCACGAATTTCCCCAAGCTCAATGTATTCACCTTTGCGGAATGCATCGTCAAACAGGAAAAAACCGCCCGAAAAAATATCCCGTATCAGGGTTTGTGCACCAAACCCGACCGCTAGACCGATCACCCCGGCACCGGCGAACAATGGCGCAATATCGACACCGAGGTTCGAAAGTATCACCATAACGGAAAGAATGATTATTGTTGCAATAAGAACATTCCTGACCAGAGGTAAAAGAGTTCCCAAACGGCTCGCGCTTTTGCCCGACATTTCTTCACCTGGCTCACCGTCCTCCGGTGCACCATCGTCGCCTTCCTGTTCCAGCTGGTTGTCGATATACACCACGACGGAGCGATACAGCAGCCAACCAAGGAATGCGATTATAAGTGTATCCAGGAACGCTGTTACGGGATGCTGTTGCTCGCCAACGCTAATATCCCAAGCTGCAAACACGTAGGCGAGGCCGATAATAATGACCAGAATACCAACCGCCTCTTCCAGTACAATCTTGAACACCGGTTTGAACACGGGCATTTCTTCCAAATTCTTGGCCGACATGACCTTGTTGATGATTATTTCTTCATCATCATCTTCAGACCGATGTTCCTGGATTTCGGATAATGCCTTTTGTTCGGCTTCGAGCTCCCGCTTTTTTTGTTCATAGGCTACCTGTACGCGCTCTTCGAAACGACGTTGCCTGGCGACATAGAACCGGTCAATAAAAATCAACAATAACGCGTATACGGCAATGCACCCGATTAGGGCAACAATCGGTGCACCGATCACTGCCAGAGCACTGGGAAGATTCAACAGGATGCGGTAGGCACTGACCAGCCAGGCGATAGCCAGGTAAGATAGAATTAAAATGTGCCACTGGGAGGCTAACAACCTTCGCCAAATAGGCTTTAAAGAAGGTTCTCCTTCACCCAGAATAATCCCGTGGAACTGCTGCTTGTGCTTCATAATCCCATAAGCAATCAGAATCGCATTTATCAGGAGCGAAACCATCACCAGCAATTTAAGAGGATCCGGTGGCAATCCGAGCAATGCCAGCCAGACAAAAAACGCACTGATCAAAATGACAAACATGGCAATCGTGCGCCAATCGCGTTGCATCTTGTCAGCACTCTCATCATCAAGATTGATCATTCGGTGGGTAGGTGCATCCGGTGCAATAATGTTGAAGAAGATTACGTGCCGGAAAATACGGTAAGCCGTATAGGCGACAATGATCACCCCGATGGTACCTCTGCTTGGGTCATGTGCGGTGTCAAAAATCACGGCAATTGCAACCGAGATTATGAACATGGCACTGACATTTACCAGAATCAACAATGCGCGCAGCATCAGGTAGGTGATCTTCTCAGCCCGGCTCTGGGGTTCAGGATTGAACAATCCGCTGAAATATTTTCTATTCCAGTTGCGAATTAGGATAGTCGGCCCGGTACCGACCGCAATCCCGCCGATTGCAGTCAACACAGCTATTCCGAGCCAGTTAAAGGATCCGTCGGGACTTACGCGCTTAAGCGTTTTGATAATGCTGGACCACAGTTCGGGTGCATTCCCAAGTATCCGGAAAAGCTCAGACCGAACTTTAAAGGCCTGATCTCCCATACTGGGGCCTGCATCTTTTGGTTTAATATTGTCGTGAGGAGAAACGACAATGACACTGAGACCCTTCTCGCGGGCAGTATCCAGTAGAGGTTCGAGTTCTTCAACAATCGGCGAGCCTGACTGGGCCGCACCCGGCTGGACACCCCAAAATACAGGGGTAAAAATTGCCAGCACTACAAAAATTACAAAAAGCTTTATTGAAAATTTCAAATCAGACCCCTGAAGTATGTCTTTTTGACAGCAAAAAATACCGAGCAGCTACTCCTTGTAATATTCCCGGTACCAATGCACAAATTTTTTCAGGCCTTCTTTAAGTCCTGTCTTTGGTTCGAATCCGTAGTCTCGGTTGATTTCTGAAATATCAGCATAGGTTGCCGGAACATCTCCTGGCTGCATTGGCAGATCCTTGCGGTTTGCCTGGATGCCCAATTCGTTTTCCAGAATTGAAAGAAAATCTTCCAGCTTTTCAGGATTATTGTTGCCGATGTTGTAAACCTTGTGTGGTGGTTTGCTGGTACCGGCGGGGCCTTTCTTAGCTATCCGCAACACCCCATCAACAATATCATCGATAAAAGTAAAATCCCGTAGCATGTCACCGTGGTTGAAGACTGAAATCTGTTCTCCTGCAAGAATTTTCCGGGTAAATGAAAAGTAGGCCATATCCGGACGTCCCCAAGGCCCGTACACTGTAAAAAACCGTAAACCGATCAAAGGGATATCGTAAAGGTGTGCGTAGGTATGGCTCATCAGTTCGTTTGATTTTTTTGTCGCTGCATAGAGGGAAATTGGTTCATCCGTACGGTCCTGTTCCCTGAAAGGAACGTCTGTCCTTCCACCATAGACGGAGCTTGACGAGGCATAGATCATGAATTTCAGATTTTCGGTATTGCGAGCCACCTCGAGCATATTCAGATGCCCCAAAAGATTTGAGCTCGCATAGGCGGAAGGGTTTTTGAGGCTATAACGAACGCCCGCTTGGGCGGCCAGGTGTATTATCCTGTCAAAAGGCTGTTCCTTTAGAAAACTGCCAAGGCGTTCAGATTCTGAAATATCGATCTGACCAAATCGAAACCGGCCGCCAAAATTTTTAAGGATATCCAAACGAGACTGTTTTAGATCTGTGGAATAATAATCATTGAGATTGTCGACACCGACAACTGTTTCTCCCGATTGCAGGAGCTTGTTGGCCACATGAAATCCGATGAATCCAGCTACACCAGTGATCAGATAGGCCATCTTGTCAGTTTCCGAATAATCAACACTGGTGTTTCTTGCGCTGCGTAATGCTGATTGTCAAACTGCTATTTTTGATGGTCAAAGGGTGTTCATAATACGAAAAACGGAAGTTACATTCCCGTCCCCGTTCAGTAACTTCCGTATCTCTTTAACGTGCTGACGGTTACCCGCCATTTTTGTTGATGGTAGTTCACCATCCTGATGCGTTTATCCGCATTCTTGTTATTTACGGTGCTTTTCGCACTCTTCGTATAATTTGGCCTTTTCGGCTCGACTATCCTGCAATTCTTTGATGCAGTTCAATTCCCGGCGTGTCCCCGTGCATTTTCCCCGAAGGGAACAGGAACACGCCACACCGCCCGGGAGGAGGAAGGGCGGCTAATTCCTGTTAGTGTTGCGTCAACCACTCACGCGCAGCGCGCTGTGCCTTGGCGATTTGTTCTTTCGTCATTTCCACTGCGATTTCCTCGCGGCGCACCTTTGCGATGTCAAATCCCCTGAATGCGGCGATGTTGAACCATTTGTGTGCGGCAACCATGTCCTCATCGCCATCACGTCCTGTTGCATACATCAGTCCGAGTTCAAACAATACTTCTGCATTCCCAGATGATGCGATGTCAGCAAAGTTTGCGTTTTCAATTTCAAAACGAGCCATTAAATTCGTCCCTCACTTTGCCCCTATTGTTCCAGGGGTCCTTGTTTATGTTTGGCCGGTTTTCCCGATCTTGGTTTTATCGTGCCAGGTTCGCCCTGGTCTTGTTGTTCGATGTGGCCAATTTGACCCAAGGAGTTGAAAAGCTACTTAAAAACAATGCTTAATAGGGAACAAACAAATCAAAAACGAATTATGAAATTAGGATTCGATTCACTTTCTAATTCCTTTTATTTCAATGACTTACAACGATTTTTACTGTTGATTCAGGTTTGAAATTCAAGGTTTCCGTAACCATCTGCACGAAAGATCATTCAAGTTTTCGTAAAATTCAACATAAATTGGACTGCGCATTAACAACCAACAGCTTCACAAATAGTATTCAATTTGACTTCACTATTGACGTTTACGTCAATATTGGCTTTTTATGGGTAATCTCATTTGGAGGATCATGATGAAAACACTGATTTCAACTACCTGCGCGGCGCTGCTTTTAATTGCGGGGACAACGTTTACCCATTCGGCAGAGCCCATCGTGGGAAACTGGAAAACCAAGAGCGGTGAAACTGCTGCTATAAACAAATGCGGAGGCGCATTCTGCATCAAGCTGAAAACGGGAGATTATGCCGGTGAGAATATCGGCAAACTGTCCGGCTCGGGTGCAGAATATTCCGGAACCATCAGGGACCCTGAAGACGACAAGGTTTATACAGGTTCTGCCAAGGTTTCAGGAGCCAGGATGAAACTGAAAGGCTGTGCCCTGAAAATTTTCTGCCAGACACAGACCTGGAAGCGACTGTAATCTGTTCTGCAATCTGTAAAATATGAAACCCCGGCTTTGCCGGGGTTTTTTGTGACCATGACTACTTTCTATGCCAAACCTTGCAACGGACCCAGGTTACACCGGTGATTTCAAAATAATCTTCCACCGCTACCACGAAGCCCCCGCTTCTTGCCTGTTCTTCAACTGCCCGATTGGGTGCATTTGCGTCAAATGTCCATCCCCATCCTACCGGATTTTCAAACTTCTCAAACTCAGCACGGAATAGGACATCTTTGCGACCGGGATTTTCAACACCATCGCGAAACTTGCAATTGAGACCAATCAGCACGAGGTTATGCTGCCGGGCGAACGCTGATTGTTTTTTCACTTCGGCTTCCGGAATCCATTCTTTTCCCAACAATTCCGCACTTGCAGGCAAGACCAACAACAACTGCAATGCCAGAAGCGATGGTAGTAATGCATACTTCATCAACTAACGTGCCTTCTGGCCAAACAGGATTTTCTGCTGTTCTTCGTCTTTGTCTAATTGCATCTGCTGGCGTTTTTCTATGCCGAGGTTTAATCCCTTCTCCACCGCAGGACGCGCCTTAAGCCGTTCGATCCACGCTTTCATCATCGGGAACTGATCAATGTCCAGCCCCTGGCGCTCCCACAAGCTTGCCCAACCGATACATGCCATATCGGCGATGGAATACTCTCCAGCCAAATACTCGCGATCTTCAAGCTGCTTGTTCAAAACCCCATACAGGCGATTCACTTCATTTGTGTATCGGTCAATCGCATAGGGAACATTCTCCGGAGCATAAATCCGGAAATGGTGGGTCTGGCCGGCCATTGGCCCCAAGCCTCCCATTTGCCACATCAGCCACTGGTCCACTTCCACCCTTGCCCGTTCTTCGATGGGATAAAATTTTTGAAACTTACGGCCAAGATACTGAAGGATTGCTCCCGATTCGAAAATGGAAATTGAGCTGCCGCCAGGTCCTTCCGGATCAATAATGGCCGGCATACGGTTATTAGGAGCAATTTTGAGGAAATCAGGCTCAAATTGTTCTCCGGCACCGATGTTGACGAATTTGATGTTATAGGGAATGCCCAGTTCTTCGAGCATGATTGTAATTTTCCACCCATTGGGCGTAGGCCAGTAGTAAAGCTCTATTGGTTCATTCTGTTGCACGGGAAATCCATTTGCTCCTGGTTAAAAAGTTCAAAATAATCTTTTGCCGGGAAAGAACAATGGCATCACGATAATTTGGATTCGCAAATATCCGATCATACCAGTATAGCTTGAACGTGAATCTGCAAGCGGTGTGATTGAAATCGAAACGACCATGATTGAAGCTCCGGACGGAAAAACCCTCAGTTTTGAAAATGCCTCGGACGCAGTGGCGGAACTGTGCCGACGATATGAGCTTGCCACAAGTTTTTTGCGCGAAAAGTTTATGCAGTATCTGAAAGGTAATTCAGAAGGCGGGAGATACAGGGCCTATTATCCGGAAATCAGGATTACAACAACCAGCTTCGCCCGAATAGATTCGAGATTGTCATTTGGTCATGTCAGCGGCCCTGGAACCTATTCAACCACAATTACCCGTCCAACCCTGTTTCATGATTATCTCGAAAACCAACTTGGCCTGCTAATCAATAATCACGGTGTTGCGCTGGAAGTTGCAGATTCCAATGTTCCTATTCCCCTACATTTCGCATTCAATGAGGGTGATACGCTGGATTCCGGAAATTCGGTAAACCAGGAAGCAACCATCCGGGACGCCTTTGACACGCCGGATCTCGCCTTCATGGATGACAGTATTGTCAATGGAGATTTCGAGGGTGTTCCGGGTGCACCAAACCCTTTGGCTCCGTTTACAGCACCTCGTGTCGACTACTCCCTGTACCGGTTGGCGCACTATACTGGAACAAGCCCCCATCATTTTCAAAATTATGTGCTGTTCACAAACTATCAATTCTACATCGACCGGTTCGTTGATTTTGCGGAACAATCCCTTGCCGATCCAGACTCGGTTTACGAAGAGTTTGTTACTCCGGGTAACCGTATTACCTGCCGGGAAGATTGCCGTGATGCGCAAGCCAATGCGGTTCCGCTTTCGCGCATGCCGCAGATGCCAGCCTATCATCTGAAATCCGGTAACCGTTGCGGAATTACACTTGTCAATATTGGGATTGGTCCGTCAAATGCCAAAACCATAACCGATCATATTGCAGTTTTGCGATCGCATACCTGGATAATGCTTGGCCATTGCGCCGGACTTCGAAATTCACAATCGTTAGGTGATTATGTTCTGGCGCATGGTTATGTTCGTGAAGACCATGTACTGGACGAAGATGTTCCCATATCCGTTCCCGTTCCACCGCTTGCAGAAGTTCAGGTAGCACTACAGGAAGCAGTTGCGGAAGTTACCGGACTTGCAGGCTATGATCTGAAAAACATTATGCGAACCGGAACCGTTGCAACAATTGATAACCGAAACTGGGAATTGCGGGACCAGAAGGGTCCGGTTAAACGGCTTTCACAATCACGGGCCATCGCGCTTGATATGGAGTCAGCGACAATCGCGGCGAACGGGTTCCGGTTTCGTGTACCATACGGGACGTTGCTATGTGTGTCTGACAAGCCCCTGCATGGAGAACTGAAACTTCCGGGAATGGCATCAGAATTCTACCGGACACAAATTGGTCGACACCTGTTAATCGGTATTCGAACACTTGAACGGTTGAAAGAAATGCCACCTGAGAGACTGCACTCCAGGAAACTGCGAGCATTTGACGAAACGGCATTTCAATAAGACAGCAAAACACGGCAATGCGGCTTTACATAAAGAGATTGTTTCTTACAGGCGTCATCGCCGCCATATTTGTTACCGTGGTCGGGTTTCTGAACCGTATTCACCCTTTATTTGATACAGTTGCACATTTCAGATTGCATGTGTCGGTTGGGTTGATACTTGCGAGCCTGATTCTGTTACCCAAACGTTTCTTTTTGCTGTCTGCAATTAGTATTTTCACTGGATTGATCGGTCTGTGGCAGGCGGCGAGCGGCACGCCATTTACGAGGGAAGAGAGAGCCACAATTCCCGACAATCCTGTTTATCAGATGTTCCACCTCAATCTTTTCTGGATTAATCCTAAAAAACAGCTGGTCATTAACCGGATAATGGAAATTGATCCTCAACTTATTTCAATTTCCGAGGCCTCTACAACCTGGGAACCTTATCTGAAAAGCCTCGAATCCCGGTGGCCTCATACCGCACATTGTCCTGAATGGCATGTGCGTGGGGGGGTGAAAATACTCTCTAAATGGAAAATTGATCCTACTGATGAGTATTGTGGAAGTTACGGATCATTCCAGAAATCCGATATCATTCTGGATGATGGCGGCAAGGTTACAATAGGCTCTGTGCATCCCCGCTGGCCCTGGCCTGCCAGTGGACCCAGGCAAATGGAAGAGTTTGTTCCCATACTGCAAGAAATGGGACCAGATGCGCTAATTGCCGGTGATTTCAATGCCACAACCTGGTCGTGGAGTACTCAAAAATTTGCGGAAGCTGGAGGACTTGCAATGTTCAACGGCGTGGGAGGCACCTGGATGTTCGGTGCCTTGCCGGCTCCGATTGTCCGAACGATAGGATTTCCAATTGACAATGTGATGTCAAAGGGCCGGGTCAGGGTATTGTCGGTCGAAACTCTCGAATCACTGGGGTCAGATCACTTGCCCCTATTGATTAATTTTCAGATAGAGTAAATTGTCATTTCCGTTCACAGGCAGCGGTTCAAAGATTTGCCCACAGCGTAGTTTGTGAACTACAATGCGTTCTTGGGGGTAAGGTTGTTCTTCAATAGGAGGAAATGCACATGGCAGTTTCTGATATTTTGGCCCAAAAGGGGCGAAACGTGTTTACAGCAAATCATGGCGATACAATTGAATCGATCGCTAAAGTTCTCGCAGAAAAGAAAATTGGTGCGGCGGTTATTCTGGACGACAAGGAAAATGTCTGCGGGATCGCTTCAGAACGTGATGTGGTCCGTGAAATTGCCAAAGAGGGCGCGATGCACTGAGCAAGCCAATTTCAGTATGCATGACCCAAAAGGTAGTTTCCTGCAGTGAAAACGAGAGTATCAATTCGCTAATGGACAAGATGACCCAGGGCCGGTTCCGTCACCTTCCGGTGATAGACGGTGGCAAGCTTAACGGGATTATATCCATCGGGGATGTTGTGAAACGCAAAATCGAAATTGCTGAACGTGAAGCTGAAGACATGAAGCAATATATCAGCGGCTAATTTTAAAAAATGCTCCAAAATTGCAGTCTTACATGTTCGGATAAACCGGGCCCTCTCCACCTTGTGGAACCGTCCAGTTGATGTTCTGGTTTGGATCCTTGATATCACATGTCTTGCAGTGGACGCAGTTCTGGTTGTTGATGACGAAAGTTGCATCTTCCGCCTGTGCTTCCTTGCCCAATGGAATGGCATCCCCGTTGCCATCAACCCATTCATAAACCCCTGCCGGACAATACCGAGTGGAGGGGCCTGCAAATTCGTGCAGCTCAGACGCTTTTTGTTTATCAAGGTCAGCAACTTTCAAATGTACCGGTTGGTTTTCCTCATGGTTTGTATTCGATAGAAAAACGGAAGAAAGGCGGTCGAACGTCAACTCCCCATCCGGTTTTGGATATTCAATCGGTGTATGTTTTGAGGCCGGCTCCAGTGTCTGGTAATCGGCCTTGCCATGTTTCATGGTTCCAAACGGTGTCCAACCTGCAAATATCGTGTTGAACCACATGTCGATGCCACCCATGACAATGCCAAGCGGCGTCCCGAATTTCGACCACAGTGGTTTTGCATTACGAACCTTTTTCAGATCCTTGCCAATTTCGCTATCACGCCATGCATCGCTGTAAGCTTCCAGCTCATCGTTCGAACGACCCGCGGCTATCGCCTCAGAAACATGTTCAGCGGCCATTATCCCCGATAGCATTGCATTGTGGGAGCCTTTGATGCGTGGAACATTCACAAATCCCGCAGCACATCCCATCAATACTCCACCCGGGAAAGACAGCTTCGGCACTGATTGCCAACCACCTTCGGTGATTGCCCTGGATCCATATGAAATTCGTTTTGCTCCCTCAAAAGTTCCCCTGATTGCAGGGTGAGTTTTAAATCGTTGAAACTCCTGGAACGGTGAAACGTAGGGATTCTTGTAATTCAAATGCACAACGAACCCGACGACTACTTGGTTGTTGTCGAGGTGATAAAGGAACGAGCCACCGCCCGTTGTTTTATCGAGAGGCCAACCAAATGAATGCTGTACAGTCCCTTCTTTGTGTTTTGAGGGGTCAACTTCCCACAATTCCTTGAGGCCTATACCGAATTTTGACGGCTCGCTATCCTTAGCAAGGTCAAATTTGGCAATCAGTTCCTTGGACAACGAACCCCGCGCGCCTTCCCCGAACAAAACGTACTTGCCATGCAGTTCCATGCCCCGTTCGTGCATCGGGCCAGGCGTGCCGTCTTTCTGCAAACCCATATCTCCGGTTGCAACCCCTTTGACATTGCCCTCATCATCATAAATCAGTTCGGCTGCTGCAAATCCCGGATAAATTTCAACGCCCAGACCCTCAGCTTTCTCAGCAAGCCAGCGACAAACATTTCCAAGGGACACGATGAAGTTCCCATGGTTGTTCATCAATGGCGGCATTCCGAAATTTGGCAATCTGAATTTTCCTGACTTGGTCAGGAAATAGAAAATATCGTCTTTGACGGGCACCTGGAACGGGTGGCCATCTTCATTGCGCCAATCAGGTAGTAGCTTATCTACGCCAACCGGATCAACAACCGCGCCGGAGAGTATATGAGCGCCTACTTCCGGACCTTTTTCCAGAACAACCACTTCCAGATCACTATTCAATTGCTTAAGCTTGATTGCTGCTGAAAGCCCCGCCGGCCCCGCACCTATAATCACCACATCAAATTCCATGCTTTCGCGCTCTGGAAGTTCTTCAGACATTTCATTCTCCAACAGAATTTATCAACAGGTTTCTATACCTGAGTGCTGCCGCTCCTTTTAGCACGCTATAATTGGCGCGCCATATCATTTTTGCCGCATGTTCTTTGTGTATTCGCGACAGAAGCTGCTATCGTCCTGCAAAATAAACTGTAAACTTACCGGATGGGAAATACGCAGGAAATCCTCGAATGGTATGTTGATGCCGGCGTTGATGTGATGCTGGAAGAGCAGCCGATTGACCGTTTCGCAGAAACGGCTGCAGCTGCATCGGCCAAAAGTGAGAATTCCAAATCAACACCAAAACAACGATCCTTGAAACGCGCTCCTGCTCCTAAACCAGCTGCAGCGCAAGCAACCATACCTGACACCGAAACGATCAATTCCGCACGTGAAATTGCTCAAAAGGCAGATAGCCTCGATGCCTTGAGAGAACTGATTGAGAGTTTTGACGGGTGCAATTTGAAACGAACGGCCAAAACCACAGTATTTGCGGATGGAAATCCAAATGCCGGGCTGATGCTCATCGGTGAAGCGCCTGGACGCGATGAAGATATACAAGGGCTACCGTTTGTCGGACGTGCTGGCCAATTACTTGATCGGATATTACAAGCGATCAATCTGGACCGGAACAGCGTTTACATTACCAACATCATCAATTGGCGCCCTCCGGGCAATCGCACACCAACGCCGCAGGAAACAGAAATTTGCAGGCCATTTATTGAACGCCATATTGAATTGGCAAATCCTGAACTGATCGTCATGCTTGGTGGATCATCCGCAAAAACTTTATTGAAAACCAATGACGGAATCATGCGTTTGCGGGGGAAATGGGCCGAGGTAGCAACATCCGGCAGTCGGAAAGAAGCCATGCCAACCCTTCATCCTGCATACCTGCTCAGACAACCTGCCCACAAGAAGCTTGTCTGGCAGGACTTCCTGAAAATCAAGAAGAAACTCGATTCCAAGAGCTAAGGCATTTTACCGTTTGAACATCGCAAAACCGGATAGATGCTATTTTCCGTGTTTCCAGCCTTTACCATAACGGCTTTGTCCAATAATCTTCCTTTAGGGAAAGTTTTGGGAGGATTTTGGAGATGGAAAGTACAACGACAAGGTTCAATGCTTTAGGGACAATTATGCTGGCGGCGTTGATGTCGGTGGCTTTTTTAACAAGTCCGGCCAATGCGCAATTTTCAATCAATATTGGAATTTCTGAAGCCAAGGCATTGCGCGCCATGGTCAGCCGCGGTTACACGCAAATTGAAATCTTTGACAAGGGTTTTAAAACCATCAAGGCAAGAGCTTGCCAAAAGGGTATACGATACAAAGTTAGGGTCGATTCAAAATACCGGACCAAAAACACTGAGAATCTGGGTCCCTGCCGTCGCACAGTCCCGATTGAACGGATACAGGATAATCTGAGCAAACAGGGCTACACCCGTATTGTTATGGAAAACCAGAATGGAAAGTACGTTGCCATCGCATGCTTGCGTGAAGAAAGGTTCCGGATAACGTTTTCCCAACAAGGCCGGGTTCTTAAGCGCCGCCTGATCGGATCCTGCGAAGAGATTTTTGAACCCAATGATGTCCGGCAGGTTCTTCGTGACCAGGGATACAACAGGATAAAATTTACTGACCGCCAACTTCCTTGGTATGCTGCGGAAGCTTGTCAGAACGGCCGCAGATTTGAACTCCTACTGACCCGCTTCGGGGAAATTCGGAAGAAGACAAGGATAGGAAGGTGCGATCCCCCAATTGACCCGCGTCAACTGGTCAATTTTCTCCGCGACAAGGGTTATGATCGAGTTGAAATCATCGACGATCAACTGCCGGTCTACAAAGCTGAAGCTTGCTATCAAAACGACAGAGTAAACCTGCAGCTTAACCGTTTCGGAAAAATCACCGGACGAACTGTTACCGGGCAGTGCCGTAACAATATGACGGAGCAGGAAATTGCGGATGTTCTGCGTCGTGAAGGTTTCTCCCGGATTAGAGTCAATCGTGATTCCAGCGGACGCTTTGATGTGACTGCATGTTTTGACGGTTATGAAAAATTTGCCACTTTGTCCCGGTTTGGTGAGTTGATCAGCGAACGTGACGGCAACAGGTGCCAGCCGAGGACCGTTGAAGATATTAGGAAAACATTGATCAACAGAAATTTCGACAAAGTCGAATTTTATGCTGAGGGTTGCCGGAACGGTAAGCGTTTCAGGATTCGATACAACCGTTCCGGAGACCGGACCGGTCGCGAACGACTGGGATCCTGTTAGGCCACAAACCACGGGATTGTCGTTCGGTTGAATTTTTCGGAAGGGCCTTGGAGCAAGCCTGAAAAAATTGTGATTGCAAACTTCAGAGATTCCTGACACAGCGCAATATTCAACAATTGAGTTGATGAATTGGAATTAAACTAATGCTGCGTCAGATTTTTCCGGTATTGGCACTGTTCTTCAGCGCCGTTTTCCTCATTGCAGGCGGCGGCATGCAAGTTGTGCTATTGCCTATCCGCGGGCAACTTGAGGGTTTCAGCGCCTCCCAGATTGGCTATATCGGGACCGGTTGGGCTATCGGCTTCACTCTAGGATGTATTTTTGTTCCCCATTTGGTGCGACGTGTCGGTCATGTGCGAACTTTTGGTGCTCTGGCTGCGCTTTTGGCGACGGTGGTATTACTAAATGGATTGATCGTTGAAGCCTATACCTGGATTATACTGCGGGCCTTGGCGGGTTTCTGCTTTGCCGGTTCATACATGATTATCGAAAGTTGGCTCAATGAAGGTATTTCAGATGAAAGCCGTGGAGCCATGTTTTCGATCTACATGATCATTTCCCAGGCGGCTTTCATGGGCGGACAATACCTGATTGTTGCGGCTGATCCGTCAACCGAAATTCTCTTCATGATTGGTGCCATCCTTTACTGCCTTGCTGTATTACCCACCGCGCTGTCAAAAGCCCGTTCGCCTGCCCCGCTCACACAGGTAAAAATTGACCTGAAAGGCATGTTTACCAATTCACCTGCTTCATTCATCGGTATGCTGATTGCCGGAATACTTGCGTCTTCAGTCCAAAGTTTCGGTCCGGTGTTTGGCATTTCCGAAGGGATGTCATCCACAAACATTGCCAACATGATGGCACTCATCATGTTAGGAGCCATTCTTTTTCAATTTCCGCTGGGAAAGCTATCCGACATAACCGACCGGCGCTATGTCATGGTGGCACTGTCCCTTGCAGGCGGTTTGGTTGGATTTCTGGTTTCCGGATACGACGTCAATGGCGCTAACCCACAGTGGGAGTTCTTTGCCTTGATGGTCCTCCTGGGCGGATTTGTCTATCCGATATACGGTTTGGTGAACGCGCATGCCAACGACCATGCCGCACCCGAAGATTTCGTCAAGATATCCTCTAGCCTTCTGATCCTTTACGGTATCGGCAACATGATCGGCCCGCTGGTGACCGGTACTGCAATGGAATATCTGGGAAATGGAGCGCTTTTCCAAATGATTGGCCTCAGCCACCTGTTACTTGCAGCCCACATGACTTACCGGATTATTCGCCGTGAAGCCCCTGTTGAAGATACGATGGATTATCAGGTCGGACCGGTTGCCACCCTAGGTATGTCAACGGAAACATTTGCGCTTGATCCGCGATCCGATGCTGAAAACTATATGGCAGATCAGGCGCATGAAGAAAATACGTAACTGCCCTTAGCCGCGCGCGGACAAAAACGCCCGGATTGAGATGTTTGACCATGGATCAAGATGGGCTGCTGCGGCTGAATAACTTTCAACAATCTCTGCAGAAAACTTGTCCCGTCCGGCCAACTCTTTCATCACATCCACCGTAGCCAATTTTGCCGCTTCGATAATTTCTTCAGGATAAGATCTGACGGAGACACCTTCGTTTTCGATCAGGTTTTTCAGACTGGCTGCGTTGTTCCATTCTGCCTCACCAAGCGAGAAAATGTTTTCTGTCGCACAGGCAGATTCAATTATAGCCTGCAAGTCCTCCGGAATTTGTGCGAGCGCTGATCTGGAAACCAGTGCTTCCCCGGTTCCGTTAGGCTCGTGAAAACCGGGTGAATAGTAGTTCTTGGCAACTTTCTGGAAACCCATTGCCGAGTCACTGAATGGGCCCAGGAACTCAGTGGCGTCTATGACACCGGTTGTCAGGCTTGTAAAAATTTCCGACGGCGGCAAGGCTACCGGTAAAGCACCCAGTCTGGTCATTACGGCTCCACCAAGGCCGGGCATGCGAATTTTCAACCCCTGCAAATCCTGCAATCCAGCCAATGGTTTCTTGTACCAACCTCCCATTTGATACCCAGTGTTGCCTGCCATAAACGGTTTTATGCCTGCCGGTTCATACAGCTTGTCCCAAAGTGCCTGACCTCCACCCAGATTAATCCAGGTAATGTGTTCAATCGGAGTCAAGCCGAAAGGTCCGGCGGTAAACAAGGGAGCGGCAGGAAACTTCCGCGCCCAGAATAACGGCGCCGTGTGGGCCATTTGGGCAGTACCGTTCGCAACTGCATCAAAAGTCCCCAACCCCGGAACAATCTCACCGGCTGCATAAAGTTTTATCGTGAGGCGGCCTCCGGACATTGCACCGATACGATCAGCAAGCCGCTGTGCCGTCACGCCTGGCCCTGGCAAGTTCTTCGGCCAGGAAGTAACCATGCGCCATTCGATTTTTGATTGTGCAATGGCCGGGCAGGCAAGGGCAGGTAAAGTTGCCGAACCACCCAGCATCTTGAGGGCCTTGCGCCGGTTGGGTTTGGGACTTGTCACTTCAATTGCTCCATAGGATGTAAAAATGATGAACAGGCCGGGATCCTATTCCAGTAAATCAATTCCCCGACAATAAATTCGTACTGACTGGCAATGACCGGACTCATGAGATTTCCGCCATTTGCCTGATTGTCTCCGTCGGGATGGCATGTAATTGATCTATAAACGCAGGCTGGAAGCTTCCTGGTCCATCGACGGCCTGTGCTGCAAATTCACCGGCAGTTGCAAACCAAAGCACCCCTGCAAGTCCCGCTGTAAACGGATCATCGGTTTTTGCGGACAAGGCGGATATCAAGGCCCCCAACGCGCAGCCAGTTGCGATGACCCGTCCCAGTAACGGGTGACCATTTTTAACTCCGACTTTACGATCAGCCATCCAAACTTCGTCAATTCCTCCGGTTTTGACCAGGCAGGTATCATCGTCAACAGAATTGCCCAAGGCGTCAGTTTCTCTCGCGTTTCCGCGAACGATGCGGGCCACGGTTGCAATTTCCAATGCCAATTGTCTGCGCTGCCCCGATATATGGATCATGACCGGATCAAGAGAGACCGGCATGGAATTTTTTTCTGCTATTGCAACGGCCTTTTTTATTGCTTCAATCCGGCCATCATCAATTGTGCCGAGGTTGATGTGCAAGGCCTCCGTATTCAACACAAAGCTTTCAATTTCTGCGTGATTTGCGGTCATCGAAACTGTTGCGTTGCAAGCAAGCAACACATTTGCTGTGAAATTCTGCGCTACCGTATTGGTTATTGAGTGCACGTGTGCGCCTTCACTGCGTAGTGCAGAGATTGCTTCCAGCGCCTCGTTCAGCAATTGATCGTTCGACATGACTCAATGACATCCGGTTTCGCTTAAACCGGATCAAGCTGGAATACGGGAAAAGAAGAACGCTTCGACTCATTCCCTACGCCGGCACGATCCGGATCAGGTTCAAAGAGTTGATTCATCAAGAACCTCTCAGCCCGTAATGAGCGGGCACCTCCATGAGATGTCTAGCTTTGTAGACAGTTGATAACAATGATGCAAGAGGGTTAGCTATCGCCAAAGTATGCAGCAAGCGCAACCGCATCGCGGTTAAAAACTAGATCGTATGGCCTTGATGATCCCTGATTGCGAACCGATATGACGCATCAACCACCGGCTTAATCAGCTCGAATTCTTCCATGTCGCGGGGTGCATAAAGCAGAACTTCGTTTACCCCACGATCCTTGTAGGGATGGTACAATCCCCATCCTTTGGAAACGATTTCCTTTTGATCCGCTTCCGACATTACCAGGTGAAAACTCCCATCTTCATGAAGGTGCGCGAATTCGCGGCTGCCTGGGGGTGGCATGAATGAAGATTGCGGTGCCTCGATGTTTTCATCGAGCCACAAGGCTCTGGTAGATGGAACCGATATCCTTGTGGGCTCCTCGCGTGTTTGCGGGAAGTTGGAAAAAAACCACTGTGCAACTTTTTCATAAACGTCGCGGGGTGACAGGTCTGAATATTGCAACTGGGGAACCACCAAACCTGTTTTTGGCGGCTCGCCTTCTCTTTGCGAGAGATTGAAATTACTCATGTTTTCTTCCTGACTAAACATAATCCGGGGCATTGAACATGCTGCCGGTATCGGAGCTTTTCAATGCGGCCATATAAGCCTTTGCCGTATCTCTGGCGGATATTCCCGGAGTCGGGTCCATTCCCATCATTTCCATTGTTTCCTTAACAAAAGCAGGGTTGACAATATTAACGCGAAGTCCACGGTCAAGCTCAAGAGAAGCTGCACGTGCGAAAGATTCCAAAGCGCCATTGGCCATGCTTACTGCAACCGACCCAGGAATGGGATCATGGGCCAAAACACCCGCAGTAAGGATGACAGAGCCGCCATCCGACAGATACTCGCGCCCAAACCGGACGAGATTAACTTGTCCCATCAACTTGTTTGAAAAGGCAAGTTCGTAGCCTTCATCGTCTAGTTTGTCGAACGGGGCAAAAGGTGCATTACCTGCAGCACTGATTATAGCGTCGACTTTTCCAACGCTCTTGAAAAGCGTCTTGATGGAGTTGGAAGACCCCAGATCAACCTGAAACTCACCATCCCGGTATCCGGCCGTGACTATTTCGTGCGAATTTTTGAGTTCCTCGGTAACCGCTTTACCAATGGTTCCGGTAGCACCCACAATCAAGATTTTCATATTCGGTCTCCTGTTGGATTAAATTTTGGTTTGCATGCACCGAAATATAATAAGTTTACTTTTCAGGATAATACTGTATTTCTGAGATTTATTATCCTGAAAAACAAGATAATTATGCATAATATCAACGCCCTCAAAGCCTTTGTGGAAGTGTCAAGATTTGGCAGCTTTACCGCGGCTGCGCGGCAACTTGGCTTGTCGACATCTTCTGTCAGCCGTTTGATCCTAGACCTCGAGGCTTGGCTGCAAACTCCGCTGCTGCGACGGACGACCAGAAGTTTGACACTGACGGATGCGGGTGAGCACTATCTTGCGCATTGCACAAGTATTGTTTCTGCTTGGAATTTCCTCGACAACGAAGGATCAGCCAATGTAAAGACACCTCGGGGAAAGCTGCATGTTGCAGGGGCAGCAGTACCGATGCGAAAACGGATTACCCCGCTTCTCCCCGGATTTCTTGAACAATTTCCTGAAGTGCAGATCGAACTGCATCTGGAAGACCGACCAGTTGACCTCATAGCTGACGGCATTGATGTGGCGCTCCGGATAGGCCGTCTGGAAGACAGCGCACTGATCGCCCGAAAATGCGGCGAGGTTCAGTTCCGGTTGACAGCCTCACCTGCATTTCTTGAAAAATTTGGCGTTCCACGTTCACTTGATGAAGTTTCAGCCATGCCATGCCTGTGCGATCTAACACCCAGAAGCGGTCGCAGATGGCCAATTGGAAGAAGGGTTCCCGTAGAAGGGCCAGTTGCCGCCAATGATGGCGACATTACCCGCGAAATGACACTTGCCGGGCTTGGCTTGTCACTACTCCCGGATTTCTTTGTGGAGAACGACATTGAGGAAGGCCGGTTAATCAGTCTGTTTCCTGATCAAATTACAGACAAGGCCGGGATTTACATTCTGCTGCCAGTACGGAAACAGATCACTCCGACAGCCCGTGCATTCACTGATTTTCTGATTGAAAACCTGTCGCAAGCCTGAGGTAAAAATTAAACCTTAAGGACAAGGAAGTTCAACAACCCTATACGCATTCAGTGCTTCAATCTCTTGCCGTTAATCAGCGCCCAGACCCGTGAAGGTATGGCGGGCATGTCGATGTGATCAATTCCATATCCCCTGTACAAGGCATCTACAATGGCATTCATGACAGCCGGGCACGATCCGATTGTGCCCGCCTCGCCTGCTCCTTTGATTCCCAGCGCATTGGTTGTTGAGGGCACATTCCGAGTAGAGAAATCAAATCCTGGAACTGTGTCCGCCCTCGGCATGCCATAATCCATGAATGAAGCTGTAAGTAGTTGTCCTTCATCATCATAAACAATATGCTCATTGAGGCACTGGCCGATGCCCTGGACAATCCCCCCGTGCACCTGGCCCTCCAGCATTATCGGATTAACGGTCACACCGAAATCATCAACAATTGAATAACTCAGGATTTCGGTAACGCCTGTTTCCGGATCAATTTCTACTTCGCAAATGTGCGTTCCATTCGGATAGGTCGCCTCCGCCTGCTCAAATGTTCCCTGCGCCTCCAGTTCTCCCGCTGCAGCTGCAATATCCGCAAAACTGATTGTCCGGTCCGTGCCGACAATGCGGGCAAGGCCTTCATCCAGCTCGATATCAGCGGCGGAGGCCTCAAGTTCATCAGCCGCGATTTCCCGGATTTTATCGGCCAGTGTTTCGCTCGCCCGAACCACCGAAACGCCTCCTAAAGGTATCGAACGCGAACCTCCGGTGTAACCGCCATCCTCGAGGTCGTCCGTATCACCTTGACGCAACCGGATGTTCTCGTAGTCAAGCCCGAGCTTCTCGGCAGCCAGTTGCGCGTATGCCGTCGCATGACCTTGTCCATTATTCTGAGTGCCTATCTTGATGTCGACATTTCCGTCTTCTGTCAGTATGGCAACTGCCGGTTCCGATCCTGCGAAAGCACATGCCTCAATATAGGTGGACATGCCAATGCCTCGAATTTTCCCAACTTTTTTGCTTTGTTTTAGGCGGGTTTCAAACCCGTCCCATTCCGCCTTTTTCATGCAGGTTTCCATGTGTGCCTGATATTCGCCGGTGTCAATCATCCTCCCACCCGGTGTGGTGTAGGGCAATTGCTCCGGCCGGATCAGGTTCCTCCGCCGGATTTCATCGCTTGAAAAGCCCAATTCTCTTCCGCACTGATCCACCAGGCGCTCTATCAAATAGGAGGCTTCCGGTCTTCCTGCTCCGCGATAAGCATCTACCGGTACGGTATTGGTGTAGCTGCCACGCATCAAAGCCCCCATGACCGGAATATCGTAAAGGCCGGTCGCCATGGTGAGGCCAAGATATGGAATAAAAGGTCCGAAAGAATGAAGATAGGCGCCCATCGCCGCGATCAGGTCAAGTTCCAAAGCAAGGAATTTTCCATTTCTATCCATTGCCATTTTGGCGGTGACAATATTATCCCTGCCCTGGGCATCACTTGTAAAATGTTCAGTGCGGTCGGAAGTCCATTTGACAGGCCGTTCAAGTTTTTTGGCCGCTACCATGCAAAGTGCGTATTCACGATAACAGAATACCTTGGTTCCAAATCCACCACCCACATCCGGTGTCATGACATGCAGTTTTTCGGGCCCAATTCCAAATATCCGGCCCAATGCCCGGCGCTGTTCAAAAACACCTTGCGAAGCAACCGTGACATCATACCGGTTTTTGATTTTATCCCATGAAGCCAGGCAGGCTCTCGTTTCCATGTAATTTGAAACCAGACGATTGTTAACCAGATTAATTTCTGTAACGTGCTCCGCTTTGGCAAACGCGGCATCGGTTTTTTCGCGGTCACCCATGAAATGGGTAAAGGCAAGATTACGGTCACCGTCGTCATAGACTGCTACACTGCCAGGATGGAGGGCTGCTTTGGTGTCAACAATGGCTGGAAGGATATCAAAATTTAAATCTATTAATTCGGCGGCATCCCTTGCGACAGCAAGTGAATCAGCAACCACAAATGCGACTGCGTCGCCGACATGGCGTACAGTGTTCTCGCAAAGAACCGGAATATCCCGGCCGGTGCTCATGCTTCCATCAGGCTGCTTCATAGGTGTCTGACAGGCCAGCGCGTTTAATTCACTTACATCGGATGCGCCAAATACCGCATGCACACCAGGCGTACTCAGCGCAGCGGATGTATCAAGTATCCTGAAGTTGGCATGGGCCATTGGTGAACGCACCACAAACCCGTGCAAGGCACCATCGCTGGTTTTGTCATCGGTATAGCATCCGTTTCCGGTGACCAATGCATCATCTTCCTTGCGGAAAACAGAAGCGCCCAATCCAAATTTGGCATGTTTGATCTCGTTCATTTACCGCCCTGCAACTGACTGAAAAAGAATTGAAACCTGAACCAAATAAAAGAAACAATCAATACACCCCGTAGGCAATACTGGTTGCAAGTCGAAAATCCTGATTGCGGTCCTGCCAGCATAGTGTAAAGCTCCTGACAGGATCGCCTAATGTCAATCAACTCCCTGAAACTCAATTTTAACGGACTGCCGGACAACGTCAAAGGTGGATTTTACCTGATGTTCGCGGCAGCAGGTTTTGGAACTATGATTGCCCTCATCAAGCTTTTGGGGGAGAATTTGCATGTCGCCCAGATTTTATTGGTGCGGCAAGCTGTCATGGCAATCATTGTTGCGCCAACAATCCTACGAAATTTCCCCGGCAGTCTGAAAACCAATAGTCTGGGACTACAGATGTTGAGGATCATTCTTGCTCTTATAGCGATGTCCTTCGGTTTCACCGCAGTCGTGAACATGCCGCTGGCCGATGCCACTGCGATTGGCTTTGCGAAAAGTTTTTTTGTGACGATCTGTGCGATTTTTTTTCTTGATGAAGTTATCGGAATCAGGCGTTGGACAGCTGTCATCATCGGATTCATCGGGGTTTTGATCGTATTGCGACCGGGATTTGATGGATTCACGATTTATGGCGTTTATGCCTTGATCGGTGCAGCGGGCGCGGGCACTGTTATGGTGGTTATCCGTATTCTGACGCGTTCTGAAAGCCCGACCACCATTTTAACCTACCAGGCACTTGGTGTTGGCCTTGCGGTCACAATACCAGGGATATGGTTCTGGCATTGGCCTTCGATGCTTGAATGGACATTGCTGGTCGCTATGGGCCTGATTTCTTACGGCGCACAAATGCTAAATATCATCGCCTACAAATATGGTGAAGCTTCGGTCATGGCTTCGCTGGATTATGTCAGGTTGATTTATTCCGTATTTTTTGGATGGCTTTTGTTTGAGACCCTGCCGGATGTCTGGACCTGGCTGGGTGCATTGGTGATTATCGGTGCATCGATTTATACCATTCACCGTGAAGCTCAGAAGAAACAGGTCATTCTTCGTACTGCGGAGGGACGTGAAAAAGTTTCCTGATCAGGATTTCCTGAATTCAAAAAATATGTCGAGAAGCCCACGGGTCGATCCGTTCTCAGTATCATCAGATATACCCTCGGCAATGTTGACACTGAGGGCTGCCGCAAGTTCCTTGCCCAACTCGACGCCCCATTGATCGAACGAATTAATATTCCACAGAGCCCCTTCGACAAAAACCTTGTGTTCATACAGTGCCATCAGCATGCCAAGCGTATGTGGATCAAGCGTTTCGTACAGGAGCGTGTTACTTGGACGGTCTCCCGCAAATGCACGATGCGGATCGTCATGGGCTTCCTTGATACCGCGGCCGCGCATCAGGGCTTCAGACTGTGCTAGACAGTTTGCCACCAGCAACTGGTGATGATTGTCCAGAAAAGGCTCGTGCCCCTTGGCTGCCAGCAGAAAATCGCAAGGGATAATTTCTGTCCCCTGGTGGATCATCTGATAGAACGCATGTTGGCCGTTGGTTCCAGGTTCTCCAAAAATCACTGGGCTGGTGTCCAGTAGAACAGGATTGCCTTCCAGATTGGATGATTTGCCATTTGATTCCATTGTCAGTTGCTGCATCCATCGGGAGAAATCAGACAACCGATTGTCATAGGGTAGAATAGCCTGTGCGGAATAACCACAAACATTGCGATGCCATATGCTCAACAGGGCCATAATCACAGGAATGTTCTCGGCCATTTCCGAATTCATGAAATGCTCATCAGCAGCAAATGCCCCTTCAAGAAATTCCGCAAACTTTTCTTTCCCAACTGCCAACATCACGGAGAGGCCAATTGCCGACCAGACCGAGTAGCGTCCACCAACCCAATCCCAAATTCCGAAAGTTCTTTCAGGCGGGATTCCGAATTGACGGGTAGCTTCCGGGTTAGAGGAAATTGCGACGAAATGGTCGGCTGCCGCTTCACCTACAGCTTTTTCCATCCATGTTAAGGCCGTTTTGGCATTGGTCATCGTTTCCGTGGTTGTAAAGGTCTTGGAAGCAATAATGAAAAGCGTTTTTGAAGGATCAAGCAGTTTGAGAGTATCCGCCAGGTCTGCGGCATCCACATTTGCAACGAAATGAAGGTTGGGGCCTTTGTGATACGGCACCAACGCGCTGGCTACCATTCGTGGTCCCAGATCAGAACCGCCAATGCCGATATTCACGACATCGGAAATATCATGGCCGGATTGAATCTGGTCACAGAATGATTGCATGCGGCCGAGCTCATAATGAATTTCGGGCATGACATCAGTTCCGTTGACCAAAACCGGCCGGTCGAGGTGATTGCGCAACGCAGTGTGAAGCGCGGCACGGCTTTCACTTTTGTTAATACGGTCTCCACGAAACATCGCATCGCGTTTGCCGGGGATACCGAGAGTTTTTGCCATTCCGGTTAGAAACTCAAAAGCGGGTCCGTCAATTTTGTTTTTGGAAAAGTCAAAGTGCAATGTTCCGAGACGAACCGAAAACTTGGCGAACCGCTCAGGATCATCATCAAAAAGAGCACTGATTGAAGCGAGGTCAAGCCTGTCGCGATGAGCCACAAGATCTTCCAGAAAATCGGTTAGTTTGGTGTTTCCCATCCGGGTCTAGCTCTCTCGATGCTGGCTATTTGGCAAGCACACTGAATTGCACTAAATGTTTGCAACTTACCGGATTCGAATTTTTCCTCAAGCAAACAGGTGCCAGCAATGCGTAAAAGCCAGGGGCAAGTTATTCACCTCAAGAATTATCAAGTGCCGGAATACAGTGTACTCACCGTTGATCTTGATGTGAATCTGGATGAAACGCACACAATTGTAAGATCGAAGCTGGTACTTCAAAGAGGAAAACTAACCGACGCCGGATCACCGGTGCAACTGGACGGTGATGAACTGAAACTGGTTTCCGTAAGCGTTGGCGGGAAGCGCTTATCGGACAGTGAATACAAACTGACACCAACTGCGCTTACCCTGCTTAAGGTGCCCAAGAAACGCAAGTTTACCGTTGAAATCGAAACAGAAATAAATCCGACAGCGAATACAAAACTGATGGGTTTGTATCGATCGGGCGGCAATTACTGTACCCAATGTGAAGCTGAAGGCTTCCGGCGCATCACTTATTTTCCAGACCGCCCGGATGTGCTTGCTGTTTACACCACCCGCATCGAAGCTGACAGATCCGAAGCGCCGGTTTTGCTGGGCAACGGCAATCTGGTGAAGAAGGGGTCGGCAGGAAAAGGCCGACACTATTCGATCTGGCATGATCCACATCCAAAACCAAGCTATCTTTTTGCGCTGGTAGGTGGTGACCTCGGGTCGATACACAAACGTTTCCGGACTGCGTCCGGTCGTAATGTGAAACTGGGTATTTATGTCGAAAAAGGCAAAGAGGAAAGCGCCTATTATGCGATGGACTCCCTTGTCCGCTCGATGCGGTGGGACGAGCAGGTATTCGGTTGTGAATATGATCTTGATGTCTTCAATATTGTGGCTGTTTCGGATTTCAACATGGGCGCCATGGAGAACAAGGGCCTCAATATCTTTAATGACAAATATGTCCTTGCAAATCCGGACACTGCAACCGATGCGGATTATGCAAATATTGAGGCGATAATTGCGCATGAGTATTTCCATAACTGGACCGGAAACCGCATCACCTGCCGGGATTGGTTCCAACTTTGCCTGAAGGAAGGGTTGACGGTTTATCGCGATCAGGAATTCTCCTCTGATCAGCGTTCGCGCGGAGTTAAGCGGATTGAGGATGTCCGGCGACTCAAGACCAGCCAGTTCCCCGAAGATGCTGGCCCTCTTGCTCACCCGGTGAGGCCGGTCACCTACCGGGAAATCAACAATTTTTACACGGCTACCGTCTACGAAAAAGGAGCCGAAATCGTCAGGATGATTGCTACTTTGCTCGGCGAAAGGAAATTCCGGGCGGGAATGAATTTATACTTTAAACGGCATGATGGCGAAGCGGCCACCATCGAGCAATTCCTCGCTTGTTTTCAGCTGGCCGGTAAAGTGGACCTTTCACAATTCGCCCTTTGGTATTCGCAGGCGGGAACCCCGTTGCTCAGTGTGTCGGCGAGTTATGACAGATCAAAGAACCGTTGTGACATCGAATTTGAACAATTCGTACGCCCTACTCCAGGTCAAAGCCGCAAAGCACCCATGCACATTCCCCAGGCAATCACACTGCTCGGCAAGGATGGAACGGAGTTACCGATTTCATCAATAAAGGGTGCAGAATTGGAAAACGGAACCGTTCATCTGAAAAAAAGAAGGCAGAAAATCACCTTTGAAGGATTAACAGAGAAACCAATCGTCAGCCTCAATCGTGGATTTACAGCACCAGTTGAAATCAATTTTCGTCAGAGTTCATCCGATCTCGTTTCTTTAGCAATATATGAAACTGATGGGTTTGCTCGTTGGCAAGCATTCCAGGACCTAGCAACACGGTCGATCATTCGCGGAGTAAAGAGTGCGCAATCCGGTGACCGGATTACTCCGGAACATTCATTTCTGGAGGTTGGCGCAAAAGTCGTGAGTAATTCCGGTCTCGAACCTGCATTCCGTGCCACAATGCTGACGCTCCCGAGTGAAGGAGATCTTGCACAGGCTGTTGGCAAGAATGTAAATCCGGATGCCATCCAAAAATCCTGGACAAAGCACGCTGCCCATCTGGGAAAAAGAATTGAGGATTTCCGGGAGCACGTCCTGAACGAAGTATCAATTTCCGGGACCTTCAACCCGAATTCAGACTCCGCGGGCAAGCGGAGCCTTAGTGCCGTTTTCCAGCGTTTGGGTGTGTTGGCGCGTTCAAAATCAACGCTAACAGAAATTGAAAACACGTATTTCAACGCTGACAACATGACAGACCGGTTCAATTCCTTGGCGACAATCGTGCATTTTCACCCTTCAAAAGAATTGAGTGACCGAATTTTGGAAGATTTTTATGACCGGTACCACGAAGATCATATTGTTCTCGACAAATGGTTTTCGGTACAAGCCTCAAAACCGGGTAGCGGTACGACATCGGCAATAAAGCGTCTCATGAAACACAAGGATTTTTCGCTCAATAATCCGAACCGGTTGCGTTCGCTGATTGGGGTGTTCGCAATGGCTAATCCAACCGGTTTCAATGCGAAAAAAGGGAATGGATACAAGCTGGTTACAGGCATTATTGGCCAACTTGATTCAATTAATCCGCAGGTGGCGGCGCGCCTTCTGACTTCTTTCAGATCTTATGGTTCGCTAGAACCGGCCAGGCGCAAACTGGCCCACCAATATCTGACACAATTACAGGAGCGTGAGAACCTTTCCCGGGATGTCAGCGACATTCTCGATCGTATCCTTGCAAGCGAAAATAACGCCCAGCTTTTCAGCTAATCCAAATTTTTGTGGATAAAGGGCTGGACAAGATGATTCGCCCTGATTCAAAGTGGAAGTGATTCGGAACACGGCGGTTCCGATATTGCTGGTTGAACGAGGAGACGGGCATGGCTCGGACGGAGGCGCACGGCGTGCGACCCCGCAGAAACTTTTTTAAGCTGAACGGCGATCAAGCGGCCAGCACGGTTGTTGGTTACGCCCGTCAGCTTAGCCATCCCGCATATGAAAACCTCCTCAGATCAGAGACTTTCCTCCGGCGACTGGTGCCGATACTGATTGTTCTGTTC
>JBPCWL010000138.1:0-2998 GCA_051009575.1 Rhizobiaceae bacterium | reverse complement strand
CAAAGCAATGCCAGGCGACTGAGAGATATCGAATCAGCGGATCAAGTCGTTGTGGGTGTGAACAAGTGGACGGAGACAGAGCCTTCACCCCTCACCGGCAACAATAAAGGCGATATCCAGATCGTTTCCGAAGACGTGGAAAAAGAACATATCGAACAGCTGAACGCCTGGCGGCAAAGCCGGGATCAAAAAGAGGTTGATATCGCGCTGGAGTCTCTTAAGCGTGCAGCAAGGGATGAAACCAATATTATGGCCCCGTCGGTCGCCTGTGCCAAGGCCGGTGTGACGACAGGCGAATGGGGGCAGGCACTTCGGGAAATTTTCGGTGAATATCGCGCACCCACAGGAGTTGGACCAATGGCACTGGAGCAAGATAAAGACCTGCAGGCTGTACGTGCGGAGGTCGATCAATTGTCCACAAAACTTGGACGACGGTTAAAAATTCTGATCGGCAAACCTGGCCTTGACGGCCATTCAAATGGTGCCGAGCAAATTGCCGTCCGCGCCCGGGATTGCGGCATGGAGGTTATCTACGAAGGTATTCGCATCACTCCAAAGCAGATCGTCAATACAGCCCTGGAAGAAAGCGTTCATCTCATCGGATTGTCGATTCTCTCCGGATCTCACTTGCCTCTGGTAACCGAAATCCGCAATCAAATGCGCGCACAGGGACTGGATCAACTGCCGCTCGTCATTGGTGGCATTATTCCCAATGACGACAAGGATATGCTGCTCCATGAAGGTGTGTCAGCGGTTTATACCCCAAAAGACTTTCAATTGAATGCCATCATGCTAGATATGGTGAAGCTGGTCGACATGGTCGCTCAGCAGCATTCCACACACTAGCAAGCATCCCGCACAGCCCCATGACCCTGTTCTTTGTAGCCGATACCCATTTCGGACATAAAAATATAATCCGGCTTGCGAAAAGACCATTTTCATCTGTCGAGGAAATGGACGAAGCCCTGGTCGAGAATTGGAACTCGTTGGTTGGGACGGAAGACACGGTCTATCATCTTGGCGATTTTGCTTATCGAAATTCCCTTGGTGCAGATCACTACATGCAGAAATTGAACGGCCGAATTCATCTGATCCGGGGCAATCACGACAAACACACTTTGGCGAACTACCCGGAGTTATTTGAATCCGTCCGCGACTATTATGAACTCAAGATCGAAAACCGGATGGTTGTGCTCTGTCACTATCCTATCCGGGAGTGGCATGGCTGCTGGCGTAGCGCCTGGCACCTGTTTGGACATGTTCACAGCCGTCTCGATCATGATCCCCAGGGCTATAGTCTGGATGTGGGTGTGGACTCTCATGACTTCAGGCCGATTACCCTGGATGAAATCGAGATCATATTCAAAGATCGCGACAATCCGTTCGCTTCCCGACGTCAGAAAAAAGACGATAACTCAGTCTGACAAAATTTCGTTGAACTAAAGATCAGGCTGATACCGGTAGTGGCCGGTTATCTTGAAATCGAACAGGGAGTCTTCTAGTTTCGGTCCTCCGCCAATGTTATGCACGATCATCGGACGACCGCTCAGAAACGCTTTTTTGGACGAGACGATGGCAATATGCCACGGCGAAGAAGAACCTTTCGGCAGTCGGTAGGTGACGATGTCGCCGGGCTGATAATCTTTGGGGTCCTCAGTGATCGGCAGGCTTTTTCCATGCCGCTTGAAATATTTTTTAAGGTTCGCAACGCGTCTGTGCATAATGCTCGGATCACCGCCGAGAAATTTATGGACCCGTTCCTGCAGGTCAATTCCAAGGGAGCGATAAGAACGGATCACCACATCGGTACACACACCGAAAATTGCCGGGACGTCACCATTGGGATAATTGATTTTAAAATAGGCCGGATTGTAGACGACGAAATGCTTGGTTCGCTCAAGCGCCGCATCCGCCAGCCGCCCGGCAAATTGCAACTGTTTGTCGCCTGAATTCTGCGGCGATGCATGTCCTGCAGACGCAGCCGTAAATAAAAAACCCGCAAGGAACAAGAGCAGGCATGGTTGGAGAAAAGTTCTATTCTGCAAAACCTCATTTCCTCATAAAAATTTGTGAGATTCAATGGGAGATCCCGAATTCAGCTGTAAGAAGATTATATATAGGATGTTGTTCAAGGTTTGACTGATATTGGGCATAAAAGGACAATAATTAGTGCCTGGAACTTGTCGGCAGCGTCATGCAATCAGACCACGCATTATGTGTTGAGAGTCAGATGCGGTGAGGTCGACGATTTCCCGAATTTCTGCCTGAGAGATGCCGCTTTCCCTCAGGGACTTCAGGCTCTGGGCTTTGTCACGTTTGGAAAGTTTTTGTAACTGGTCATCTCTGATCAGCTTGTGGTGATGGTACAAAGGCGACGGGAGATCGAGCAAAATCTGGAGGAGCCGGTGGATGTCTGTTGCGGCTTCCAAATCTTGTCCCCGCGTCACATGAGTGATGCCCTGCAGGGCGTCGTCAACAACAACTGACAAATGGTAACTCGTCGGTACATCTTTCCTTGCTATAACAGTGTCTCCCCATCGTGATGGATTGATGGGTTGGTCTTTCGTTTGTCCCGATTCAGGGTCGAGCTGTCGATAGCTGAGGGGACCCCCGCTGATCCGCAGCGCCTGAGCCTGGGCGCGATCCATATGGATGCGTAGACAATATTTTTCGCCGGCCGCAATTCTGCTCCGGGCTTCTTCCGGATCCAGAGTTTTGTAAATCCCGGGATAGATAGGCATGCCATCGGGATCACGCGAGTTGGTGTTCCCAGCGTTCTCGGAAATTTGCTTTCGGGTCGCAAAGCAGGGATACAGCAAATTCATCTGTAACAGTTTTTCGCTCACCTGTTTGTAGGTATCGAAATGTTCCGATTGTCGCCTGACCGGTGTTTCCCACGTTAGATCCAGCCATTCCAGGTCTTCAAATATTTGCTTTTCAAAAACAGTTCTTGACCGCTGGACATCAATATCTTCAATTCGCAGGAGGAACTGACCAT
>JBPCWL010000137.1:0-8170 GCA_051009575.1 Rhizobiaceae bacterium | reverse complement strand
GGATTTGATCCCGTCGATGGCGTGGTGCTGGATATTGGTGTTTCTTCGATGCAGCTTGATGAGTCCGATCGGGGATTTTCCTTTCAAAATGATGGGCCCCTTGACATGCGCATGTCGCAGGAAGGGGTTTCAGCTGCCGATGTCGTTAACAATGCCAACCAGTCAGATCTTACCCGGATCATTGGATTGCTCGGCGAAGAGAAAAAGGCTTCGTTTGTTTCGCGTGAAATAGTCAAGGCTCGGGATGTAAAACCAATTGAAACGACCTTGGAATTGGTCGGAATTGTTGAAAAAGCGATCCGCCGCAAACCACAGGACAAAATCCATCCGGCAACACGAACGTTTCAGGCACTCAGAATTTTTGTAAATCAGGAATTGCAACAACTTGCCAGTGCGCTTTTCGCAGCTGAAAAACTTCTCAAAACCGGTGGACGCCTGGTTGTTGTTTCTTTCCATTCACTTGAAGACAGAATCGTGAAGCTTTTCTTTCGGGATCGTTGTGGTGGCGAGCAAGGATCACGGCATTTGCCGTCTGTCAGGAAGAAAAAGGCAACATTCGAAATTGAAGGGCGCGGTTTACTCAAAGCTGGCAGCAGCGAAACTGAAACAAATCCGCGTGCACGATCCGCCAAGCTGCGCTGGGGCAAACGATTGGATTCGTCTTCATTGGTGCCCGATATGACCATTTTTGGATTGCCGAACCTTATCGAACTTTCAAGTGTTGAAGCGGGGGGGAGGTAATCATGCGATTGGCACCTATGATGCGTGCAGTGGATATCCTTCTCCTGATCACCTTGATTGCCGTGGTCTCGTGGACTTTTAAGGTTAAACACGATTCACAATTTGCACTTGAAAGGGTTGCTGACCTTGAAAGGCAGATTGCAGCCGAGAGAGTGGAAATTGATCTGCTGAAGTCTGACTGGAGCCTGCTTACGAGCCCTGCCCGTCTTCAGCAACTCGTTGAAAGGTACCAAAAAGAACTTGAACTTGAGTCGATGGAGGCAAGCCAGATTGCCAATGAAAGAGAACTGCCAGCGTTCAAAACTCAGGAAATAGAACCTTCCCACGAAAGTCACGCGGGGACTGATACTTCCATCAAAACCGGAAGCATTACGGACATTTTGAAACGGGTGGACGAATGACGCACATTGTCCAAAAGGTGGCAGAAGCATCCCACCTTCATGTGGAAGGTGCTGGAAAGGTAAATGTCAATCAGGCTCAGTCGAGGGTCGGCCTGACCATGTTTGTCATGATTGTCGCCTATGCAGTCATCATTGGGCGTCTTGCGATGCTAGGAATTGCGGATTCAGACCGTATTCAGGTTTCCCTCGCACAGGACATTTCTATTACCGCCACCCGACCGGATATCCGAGACAGGAACGGAGAGATGCTCGCGACCGATATCGTGACATCATCGCTTTTTGCAGAGCCAAAACGCATTGTTGATGCGGATGAAGCTGTTGAGAAACTGGTGACTGTGCTTCCCGATCTGGATGTAAAATCGGTCTATAAGCGGCTAATCAGCAACGCAGGCTTTGTCTGGTTGAAACGGGAACTGACGCCGGCAAAAGAAAACGAAATTCTGGCACTTGGTATTCCGGGCATCGGGTTTAGAACCGAAACCCGTCGTTTCTATCCCAAAGGTGAAACAGCATCCCATATTGTAGGTCATGTCAACATTGACAATGTGGGGATCGCCGGGCTTGAAAAATACATTGATGACCGTGGTCTCAAGGAATTGCGAAAACTTGGTCTTGCGTCCAATCAGGAATTGGAGCCGGTCTACCTTTCAATCGATCTGCGTGTTCAACACTATGTTCGTGATGAACTGGCCAAGGCGATGCAGCGTTACCAGGCAATTGCTGCCGGTGCAGTTGTACTTGATGTCCGGACTGGCGAAGTTATTGCCATGGCTTCACTGCCGGATTATGACCCAAATCGTCCTGTTGATGCGCTCAAGAAAGATCGGTTGAACCGCGTTAGTGCCGGTCTATTTGAAATGGGATCAACCTTTAAAACCTTTACTACCGCCATGGCACTGGACAGCGGAAGAGTATCGATCAACGACAAGTTTGATGCACGCAAGGCTTTGCGGATCGGTAAACATACAATCAATGACTTTCATGCAAAACGCAGGGTATTGAGCGTTCCGGAGGTATTCATTTACTCCTCGAACATTGGAACTGCGAAAATGGCAGATGTAGTTGGGGTCCAAGGACACAGGGAATTTCTTCACCGTATCGGATTGTTGAGCAGAATGCCCTTTGAATTACCGGAAGTAGCTCATCCTGTGGAACCAAAAAAATGGCGCAAGATTCATTCCGTCACTATTTCCTACGGCCACGGAGCGCAAACAACGCCGCTGCAAACCGCTGTTGCTGCTGCTGCGCTTGTGAATGGTGGTAGATTACTGAACCCAACATTGTTTCCCCGCTCGGAAGGGTTGGCTAAGAAAGAATCTCAGCAGGTTATAACCGCCGCGACAAGTCAGCATATGCGCCACCTGATGCGCCTTAATGTGGAAAAAGGATCCGGACGGCGTGCCGAAGTTCCCGGTTTCCGTGTCGGAGGTAAAACCGGAACTGCTGAAAAGGTTGTTAACGGCCGTTACTCCTCCGGCCACCGGTTCAATGCGTTTCTGGCAGCATTTCCGATCGATGACCCGAAATACGTTGTGTTGGTGTTCATCGATGAACCAAAACCGGAGGAAGGAAAAAGGAGTGCCACCGCTGGCCTTAATGCCGCCCCTGTTGTGGGAAATATAATTCGCCGTTCCGCACCCGTCCTGGGTGTGCGGCCTGATTATGGTGATGTTCCCAGTCCCTTGTTAATTTCTAACTAGATTGGCAAAAGGGAACCGCCAGAACTTTGTGATTCGTTGAAGAAAGACTGCCGATGAAACTGAACATGCTTTCCGGATTGGAAGAGAACATTCCGGATGCATTGGGTTCTGTCTTGATTGCCGGACTTGCTTCGAACTCTGCAGATATAAAGCCCGGGTATCTGTTTTTCGGTTTACCGGGTATCAACGTGGATGGCGCGGCATTTGTCGGGGAAGCAGCAGAACTTGGGGCTTGTGCGGCTGTTGTTTCCACCAATTCAAATGTAGGCGAAGTAGGAATTCCGGTCTTCAGAAGTGTTGATCCCAGAGCAGTGCTTGCCAATGCAGCTGCTGAATTTTATCCCGATCAGCCAGAAATCATTGCCGCTATTACCGGTACAGCCGGAAAAACATCTGTCGCCAATTTTCTCAGACAGATTTGGACTGCGGAAGGTTGCAAAGCGGCGAGCCTTGGTACAACCGGTGTTGTCGCTCCGGGGCGGGATGAATACGGCAACCTGACGACACCCGATCCAATCTTTCTCCACAAACTTTTAGCTGAGCTTGCTGATGATGGCATTACACACGCTGCCATGGAAGCATCTTCACACGGGCTAGATCAGCGACGACTTGATGGTGTTCGGCTGAGTGTTGCGAGCTTTACCAATCTGGGGCGTGATCATCTGGATTACCATTCCGATATGGAAGATTACCTTCGGGCAAAGCTGAGGCTGTTCACAGAGCGGTTGCCGGAAAGTGCACCTGCGATAATCTTCGCGGATGATGATTATTCAGAAAAAGTAATTGATGCGACTAAAGCGGCAGGAAGAAAGGCACTTACGGTAGGAAGATCCGGTGAATTCATTTCCCTGAAAAAAGTAGAGCACCAGCAGTATAGTCAGATTGTGGAGTTGTCGCATGAGGGGAATCATTTTCGTATTGAGTTTCCGCTTGCCGGTGATTTTCAGATAGCCAACGGGATGGTGGCTGCTGGAATGGCGATCGCCACCGGGTCAGACCCCAAGATTGTGTTTGGTGCACTGGAGGGTTTGAAAGGTGCATCTGGCCGGTTGGAACTGGTGGGGAAATCTCGCGAAGGTACTCCAGCGTATGTGGACTATGCGCATAAACCCGAGGCACTCGAAAATGTGCTTGCTTCACTTCGTCCGTTCACTTCAGGCAAACTCGTGCTGGTTTTTGGTTGCGGTGGTGACAGGGACAAGGGTAAGCGGCCAATTATGGGAGAAATTGCAGAACGCCTTGCAGATGTTGTAATTGTCACCGATGACAATCCGCGAACAGAAAATCCCGCTACAATCCGGGCTGGCATCCTTGCAGCGTGCAAGGCCGCCATCGAAATTGGTGATCGAGCAGAGGCCATTCATGCAGCATGCGACATGATGAAAGTGGGAGATTGTCTGGTGGTTGCGGGAAAAGGTCACGAGCAAGGGCAGATTGTTGGGGAGACAACGCTTCCGTTTTCAGATCATGAAGTGTTACGTGATGCCCTTGGAAAGGAGGACGGATGAGTTTCCTCTGGGAATTCGATGAATTTATGGCTGCTGTCGACGGCCGCCCGATTGGTGAAATGCCCAAGGGAATAACCGGAATTTCCATTGACACCCGGACCTTGAAAAGGGGTGAGGCATTTTTTGCAATCAAGGGAGAGCAGTTCGACGGGCACGATTTTATGGCTGCTGCCATGCGTGCCGGTGCTTCCGTCGCGATTGTCAATGAGAGTAAGCTGGTTTCACTTGGAAGCCTCAAGATGCCGCTTATTGTGGTTCGCGACGTTCTTGAATCCATGGCGCGGCTTGGCCAGGTTGCACGAATGAGGACCAAGGCGCGGATCATTGCAATTACCGGAAGTGTCGGAAAAACCACGACCAAGGAAATGTTGAAAACCGTTCTTACTCCCAGCGGTAAGGTTCATGCTTCAGTTGCCTCTTTTAACAATCATTGGGGTGTACCGCTCACGCTTGCCCGAATGCCCAAGGATGCGAATTTTGGTGTATTCGAGATAGGCATGAATCATGCTGGTGAAATTATGCCGCTTGTGAAAATGGTGAGGCCGCATGTGGCGATGATTACTGCAATTGCGCCGGCTCATATTGGGGCATTTGAATCAATCGAGGATATTGCAAAAGCCAAGGCTGAAATTTACTCAGGTGTCGTTCCAGGTGGGCATGCGCTCGTCAATCACGATGACCGACGGTATGTCCTGCTACGCGATTTGGCCAAAGAAGCCGGTATCGAGCATCTGGCTTCCTACGGGCAGAAACGAGGTTCTGATTTCTGGTTGCGCCACCTTGAACAAACCCCAGATGGTTCGAAACTTGCTGTTCGGGTGCGCGGTCGGGCTATCGACTACGAGATCGCGATTCCTGGCGAACACATGGCACTTAACAGTGTAGGTGTTTTGGGCGCTGCCGCTCTGCTGGGCGCCGATATCGACAAGTCCAGGGATGCACTTTCCAAAATCACTGCGCCGGATGGCAGAGGTACCCGATATGTTATCGGTGGCTCGGGAGCCATGGGTATTACCGTGATTGATGAAAGTTACAATGCAAATCCTGTTTCGATGGAAGCAGCCCTTGAAGTGCTGGGAAATTATGAAGGTGTAAAAACCAAGCGGCGGATAGCTGTGCTGGGAGATATGCTGGAACTTGGACGCCAGTCCAAAAAATACCACGAGGCACTGGCAAAACCGATCTCGGCAAGCAGGGCAGACCTTGTGTTCCTGGTCGGGCCTGAAATGGAAAATCTTGCCAAAATTCTACCAAAAGACAAGTTGGGTGGGTATTACAAAGATTCGACCGTACTATCCGAGCGTTTGAAGGCAACTATGAAACCAGGCGATGTTGTTATGTTGAAGGCGTCGAAGGGAATTGGATTTGCCGCAGTTGTGCAGGCAATTCTGGAATAAACAATTGCCCGTATCGGGCATAGGGGAAAACCATGCTTTATTTTCTTGGACAGGAATTTTCATCAGACATTTCGATGTTGAACCTGTTCAGATACATCACATTTCGAACCGGAGCAGCGCTAATTACCTCGGCTCTGATCGTTTTTCTTTTTGGCCCAAAGATAATCTCGACGTTGAGGATACGGCAGGGCAGGGGCCAGCCCATTCGTGCAGATGGACCGGAAACCCATTTCGCGAAAGCCGGCACCCCGACCATGGGGGGGCTGATGATCCTGAGCGGAGTCATTGTTTCTTCCCTGTTATGGGGTAATCTTTCCAGTGTTTACGTTTGGGTGGTTTTAATGGTCACCATCGGTTTTGGCGCTATCGGTTTTTATGATGACTATCTCAAGGTGACTAAACAGAGTGACAAGGGCTTTTCAGGTAAAGTGCGACTTGTTCTTGAATTCCTGATTGCCGGAATGGCGTGTTTTGCGATTGCTACCAACGGAGAAGCCCCGTTTTCAACTTCGTTGACATTCCCGTTTTTCAAGGATGTGCTCCTCAATCTTGGGTGGTTTTTCATACCATTTGGAGCTTTTGTAATTGTGGCTGCCGGCAATGCCGTAAACCTGACTGATGGCCTGGACGGACTTGCCATTGTTCCGGTGATGATAGCTGCGGCTTCTTTTGGTGTGATTGCCTATCTTTCTGGTAACGCGATTTTTTCTGGTTATCTTCAAATTCATTTTGTTACCGGTACCGGAGAACTTGCGGTAATCTGTGGTGCGATTATAGGAGCCGGTTTAGGTTTCCTCTGGTTCAATGCACCTCCGGCTGCAATTTTCATGGGAGATACCGGATCGCTAGCGCTGGGTGGTATGATCGGTGCCACGGCAGTAGCCACGAAACACGAAATTGTACTGGTTATAATAGGCGGCCTGTTTGTAATGGAAGCGCTATCCGTGATTATTCAGGTCGCCTCATTCAAAATGACAGGTAAACGTGTTTTTGCAATGGCACCAATTCACCATCATTTCGAAAAGAAGGGGTGGACCGAAAGCCAGGTGGTCATTCGGTTCTGGATTATTTCCGTAATGCTGGCCATGATTGGATTGGCTACCTTGAAGTTACGCTAGGCTGCGTGGTGTGTCGATGATCCCGGTTGCTACCCGAAAAGGTCAAACCATAGCCCTTTTCGGTCTGGGCGGTTCCGGTGTGGTGACAGCGAAAGCCTTGATTGCGGGGGGTGCAAAACTTGTTGCATATGACGATAATCCGCAAAGTGTAATTGCTGCTGCAGAAGACGGGATACCCGTTGGTGACCTTCGTAACTTTGATTTTTCGAAAGCGGATGCACTTGTCCTCGCTCCCGGAGTGCCGCTAACACACCCAAAACCGCACTGGACTGTTGAACTTGCAAAAGACCGCAATGTGGAAATTGTCGGGGATGTTTCGTTGTTTGCTGATGAACTTCGAAGCAGTCAATTTGACAATTGGTTCATCGCGACAACCGGCACAAACGGCAAGTCTACGACGACGGCTTTAATATCACATATCCTTTCGAATGGTAGTCGGGATGTTCAGATGGGTGGAAACATTGGTCGTGCGGTGCTTTCCCTGGAACCGTGTTTCGATGGACGGCATTATGTGGTTGAGTGTTCATCCTACCAGATAGACCTGGCACCGGTTCTTGATCCTACAATTGGAATTCTTCTAAATCTTGCACCGGATCATCTGGACCGCCATGGCACGATGGAAAATTATGCCGGAATCAAGGAGAGGCTGGTTTCAGGAAGTACGCATTCAATTGTGGGAAGCGATGATACAGCTTCCGTTAAGATCGGAGAACGGTTGAAAGAATCCGGTAGGAATGTCTATTCGATCTCAAACCAGAAGCCGGTAGATAATGGTGTGTTTGCACAAGGTGGCGAACTTGTTTCAACCTTAAACGGGCCTGAACAGGTAGTTGCTGATTTGTCGGGAATAGCGACCCTTCGGGGAATGCACAATGCGCAAAATGCATGTGCTGCCTATTTGGCATGTCATTTGTCAGGATTGTCGGACGGTCAAATACAGGAAGGTCTAATTTCTTTTCCGGGTTTGGCTCACCGCATGGAAATAATCGGAAATATTGGTACAACAGTATTTGTAAATGATTCGAAAGGCACCAATGCGGATGCGGCATCTATGGCGTTGAGCAGTTTCGACAATATTCACTGGATCGCAGGAGGGCTCGCCAAGGAGGGTGGGATCGATTCACTTCGTCCTCTGTTTGGTCGAATTAAGAAAGCTTATTTGATTGGAGAAGCAGCGCCCGAATTTGCGGTGACACTTGGAAAAGACGTGCCGTTTGAGATTTCCGGAACGATGAACGTCGCAGTTGCGAATGCTTCCGCAGATGCTGCGAAGTCAGAGACAGAAACGTCAGTGTTGTTGTCCCC
>JBPCWL010000136.1:0-8603 GCA_051009575.1 Rhizobiaceae bacterium | reverse complement strand
CCTTTAATGCTTCACAAATGTGCTTATCCGCCAGTTCGGATTCTCCCAGGAACCAATTTGCCCAAGCAAGATGCGCATGTGAAATCACAACAAGATCTGTTCCAAAAACTACAGCTTGATCCACTGTTGAAGATCGTCCGAAGATTTGTATAGATTCTTGAAGGCATTGTGCTGCGTGCTGGAAATCCGCCTCATGCACTGCGCAACCACCGTCAATTTTTAATGCTTCGGCGAGCAATACTTTATCGTTTGCCTGCCGTGCAATCTTGCCAAGTTCATCGACCAATTCCCGAGCTGCCGACAAGTTACCCCGCAATAGCAAAACATTGAACCTGCCATGCATGGCAATGAATTTTTTGTGAGGATCATCCAACCGATCCGCCAGTATCAGTGCGGATTCGTAATTTTCAGCGACCCGTTCAGCCGACCATCCTTCAGTTGGCAATAGGGCGGCGCTCAGGCGTACTCTTAGTTCGTACTCGTGCGCATCGCGATCCAAATCTGCAGCAAGCTTGGTTACATCCAGAAGTCCTTTCTCATACTGTTGCGCTGCTTCAATGTACGCTGATTGGCCAGCCAGACGATCTCCAGCTGCCTGCCAAAACGGAATCGCCTCGTCTGATCTTGAAGCAAGCGAAAGATGTCGGGCAAGAACTTCTGGATCGACAAATTTATTTTCATGAAGCCTGGTCAGAAGCGCTTCAGCTACCTGATTATGCAGTTTGTGCCTTGTCCGACGAAGCACACTTGCATAGGCAGCCTCTTGGATAAGCGCATGTCGGAATTGGTATCGGTTCTGGTCAGAATGCTGAATTCGTACCAACATTCCTGTGTCGACTAAACGGGCAAGCGCAGCTAGAAGAGTGGGTCTGTCATAGTTTGAAATCTCCAGAAGTGCCTCAAGTGAAAATGTGAGGCCAAGGACAGCAAGTAAATGAATAATCGGTTTATCCGCGCCGAGCCGGTCGATGCGGGCAAGCAAAGAGGAATGAATGGAAAGCGGCAGCTCGTCACCGGGCAAGCTATCAGCAGCAACACGCGCCAATTCCTCTAGGTAGAGTGGAATATCTTCCCCTCGTTGCAGAATTGCTTCAAAGACCGTTGGGGACAATTGTGCTCCTACGGCCTGTTCGACAATGCGACGACTGTCATCCCGCTTGAGTTTTTCAAGATGTATCAAATTGACGTCTAGGAATGCGTTATCTGCCGGCACCCATTCCGGGCGCGCAGCGACAATCAGCAGAATTTTGTGATCTGCAATTTGCTCTGACAACATACGGCAATAATTAACTGTCGATGGGTCAGCCCAGTGGGCATCTTCAAGAATGATGACCATTGGGAGATTCCCTGAAGCACCTAGAGTCAATTCTATAAACAATTCCAGAGAAAACCGCGCTCGATCAGGAACATGTTTATTAAGCAGAGCTTCATCAATTTCGTCAGCGATGGAAAGAAGGGCGGCAAACATCGCAAAAGCGAGTTTGGGATTATGGCAACGGCTACTCAGAAACCGCGATAACTTGGCCCTTCGAATTACGGCATCATCATCTCTTTGAAACCCGGCACTTTTCTTTAGTTCCTGCTGGAGAGGATACATTGCACTAACTGAGCGATACTCAAAGCACTGAAATGATATGGCAATATGTGAGGGGTCGATATGTTGCCGCAAAAACTCACGCACCAAGCGGGTCTTCCCTATTCCAGGCTCACCCTGAATAATAACTATTTGCCCATGACCTTGTCGGGTGGTTGACCACAATTCACCCAAAGCTTCTAATTCGTCATCGCGACCTAGAATAGGTTGCCCGTATGGCAATGAGGAACGTTGTTTGCGAATGTACGTTCCAGCCGAATCCACACGGAAAGCCTCGACGGGATCGGAAAACCCTTTCAACGTGTGAGAACCCAGGGCAGTCAACTGAAATCCGTTAGGGAGTGTGGAGCGCGTCGCTTCATCAACCACGATTTCACCTGGTTGTGCATGTGATTGTAGGCGCTGAGCGAGATTTGCTGCAGGGCCCGTTATATCATTCACATCATCGGCGATGTCTCCAACGACCATCGAGCCCGATGCGATACCTGCACGCACATTGAGGTTGAGGTTAGGCCGGGTGGTCAGGGCTTGAACTGCACGCACAACTTCAAGGGCCATGAGAACAGCCCGTTCATTTTGATCCTCATGAGCAACCGGCCATCCGAACACGGACAACACTCCATCGCCAAGATACTTTAAAACGTGGCCTCCGAAGGACTCCGTTATTTCCTTTACGGTGCCGAGGTATGATCTTAACACTTCGTGCAATTCTTCTGCGTCGATGCGCGTGGAGAGTGCGGTCGATCCGACTAGATCGATAAACGCGATCGTTAGTACGCGACGCTCAGATATGCGATTTGCAAGGCTCTCATTCCCAATTCCGCCGACCGGAGAATTACGAGATTTGTTTTCTCGAAGCGCTCGCAGAAATACTTTTCGGTCGCCGATAGTCAGTCCTAGGTCCGCCAAATCAACTTCGGTCAGATCGTCAAATAGATCGAGACTAATCTTCTGGCTTTTGAATCGCTCCGCCAGATGCTCTAAATGATTGCGCCGTAACCAGTTTTTGACGGTATCCGACACAGAAAGAACTCCTCCTTTGAAAGTAATTAGGGTAACTCAATGGTCAAGATCGAGCAACTTTTCGCACAAGGAAGGGTTATTCTATAGCGAGGCTAGATTTTCCTGTAAGTACCGGAAATGTCACCTAAGAATCAGAAGCCAACCTTCATCAAAGGCTTCTCAACGGAAGCTTTGTCCTCATTGCAGCCCTTACGGCTCAATCTTAGCCAATGTCTGCTTCGGTGAATTACAAAAGTAAAACGGATAGAAGAGTGTACGGCTGCTAAGGGGCGTTCTATATCCCTCCAACCAACATCAAATCCGTATCTGCTGCAGTTTCACGGACTAATCGGGCGGCGGTGTACGCATCAGATTCATAGAACCCTTTTGCGGCTTCCATGCTCTCAAACTCAATTACAATTGAAAGCCCCATAAGCGAGCCTTCGCGATAATCAGGTGCTGGATTTCGAACAAGAACTTTTCCACCGTGATCGGCTATTGCCGGGCCTGACATCTTTTTAAACTCTTCAAATTTCTCCGCGTCACTGACTCTTATGTGTGCGATCAGATAAGCTTTAGACATGTTTCCCTCCATCAAGACGATAAACCTAACACAGCCTCATAACCATTTGAATGTTGAGCAAGCTGCCCCAATGTCAGCATTGGAGTAGTCGCACCAGGAAATTCCTCGCTAGTATATGTCCATTATGGGCCACTATTACTGTTGCGGCCAACAACGTGCGAGCAGAATTTTTCATGGGCATTAAAAACTCGGTTATTGTCCTTTCCCTCCAACATCCAGGTGACCTGTTACTTATCGTAAGCTTTTTGGTGTTATTCAGGAGCAGAGAGCCCAGAACTGGAAAGCTGCCGAGGTAAAACATGACCAGACATCTTAAGTGGGGAGCTGTAATCGTTTTTGTTGCATTGGTCCTAATATTGTTGAACCGACAGCAAAACACCCATGAATCCGCGTTTATTCCTGGTGCCTATGTTCAAATACCATTTGAAGGAAACATCAAGAACATTGGTAGTACGAAACTTAGTGGTGAAATAAAGGACGGCGAAATGCGCTATTCTGCTGGATTGAACGGCCAATCATATTATGCGCAAGGGGATGGAAGCTGGTTGGAATTTCAGAACCCCGATATTTCCGAACTTGCGGAACTTGTGGAAGTCTCGTTCGACTTCAAACCAGAAAATTGGACGAATCCGTATAAGAAAGGATCAGCATCAAAAACCATCGTTGTTGTTAGCGGTAGAGATAACAACAGAATCGTGCATCTGGCGTTCAGTATTTCCGGCGGGGATCAGCCCTCTGTCTCGGTATACATACAAGGAAAGACCGGAGCCAAGAAAAGGCTAAACTCAGAAGCCGGTTCGGTTTCCTGGAATTGGCACAATGTAAAACTGTCTGTCGATAGAAAAAGAGGAAAGAGCATTTTGTATTTGGACGGGACCAAAATTACATCAGCCAACATTGTGCCAGTCGTGATAGAGAACGGTTTCCATCGCATAAAATTCGGCACTTGGTATAAGCAAAATCAAGCCTATCGTGGGCTCGTTGATAATTTTGTTGTGAGCGATGTTACTGATTCAAGTCTGACGGACGGCAGTTAGCCAGTGAAGCCAAGCGACTTGCGGAACAAACTCCCGCTTTAGTGAAATTGGCACCTTCAACTTCAAGGCAACCGAATATCCGGGATGGGCCGTAAGCAGTAATTTGAGAGATAAGTTACTGAAATCGTTCGAAAGACATCTTCAAGCCCTACCTACTCGACAGCCCAATCGACGAACAGCCTGCCGAATCAGCCTCAAGGATTTTTCGTTTTTTAGCTAATAAGCGACAATAATTGTGAAGTAAAAAGGAAATATGTAAAAAAAATTGATCCAGGGATTTCGTATATTTGGGTTCGTGGGCACGAATTATGTTATTCTAAGGGATGTTTTTAGTTTTTATCCAAGTTGTTGCTAGTTATGCGAACAGTATGTGCACTTGGACCAGTGGTAATAATTGCGGAAAATAATACTACTTTACCTATTCAAGGTCCCCGTATGAAAGAAGTGCTGGCTGCACTTGCGAGTGGTGCTGGAAAGCCGGTACCGCGCCGCAAACTTTGGTCTTGGCTATGGCCAGATTTGCCAAGGGACTGCGCGCGAAAGGCGCTCAATACCGAAATCTGGCGGTTCAAAAAATTTGTTTCCAGGGCGGGGTATAGAGCTGAAGATCTCGTAGAGTCTTCCGGTGACAATCTCCAACTATGCATCGATCGGGGCTTCAGTCTCGATGTTCACGATTTTCAGGAAAAAATTCGCTCTGCTACCAGCATTGATCAAATGATTTCGGCAGCGGATATTTACAAAGGTGACTTTGCAGATGGAGTGGAACGAGAGTGGGTGGATACAGTTCGCCGCGAACTGCGAGCCACCTTTAGGCACCTGCTGCTGCGCATCGTTCAGAAGGCATTGGATTCTGACCGCTTTAGCGAAGCTCATCACTTTGCGCATCGAATGATTGCCGAGGATCCGTATGATGAAGAAGCAGCGCGTAAGGCAATTCGGGCAGCAATCGCCCGCGGCGATAACGGAGAAGCCGCCAAATTTTACCTGAAATTCGCGAAGCGGTTAAAGGAAGATCTCGACGTGCCACCATCTCCCAGGACGGCTGCGCTTTATCAAGAATGTCGATCAGAAACCAAAAGCCAAGATGTTAGTCCTGGATTTCGCATTGAAACTGCTCCAGCGTCACATCTGGCTGTTGCTGACGCCCGTCGGAAGATACTGGCAATCGCGGATCTGGTGACCGCTATCCGGTCTGATCTACGTTCTCTTGCCAGCGATTTGGATGATCTGGATCGATAAAACTCATATTAGATAGAGCTAATTTACTGATATTATTACTTAATTTAAGGATTCGGCTGTGAATCTTTCAGATCATGTCCGACGCCAGCAGCATTTTTTTTCTGCAGTGATCGTTATGTGATCGCGAAGCGATTCTTGTGTGATTATTAGGTGTTAGCGTGTTTTTAAATTCGACAATTTTGAGCCACGAAAAGCCTTCTGGCACAGTGTATTGGAGATCATCATGCCTACCAACTCGCGAATGCAAACCCTTCATCCAATGAACGGTGATACGGCGGAAATAGATGAAGAAATTGTCCGAAACGACTCTGAAAGTTTTGGTGAATTCTTCACCAATGAAGCTGAAGAATTCTTTGAAGAAGACTCGCCGCATGCCCATGGGGATGAGAGCGAGGAATTCTGGGAGACCGCATTTCCTGAAGATATGGAAGCAGATCCAGACTGGCTGGAAATTCATGAGGCAGGGTTCGACCATATTGACGTCGCGCGGCAAGCTTTTCCAGAGATTGCGGAAGCAGATGATGTTGAGGTCGAAGAGTTTCTTTTTGAGATTACCGAGACAATGTCGCCGGAAGAGCTTGAGAGCTTTTTTAAAGGGCTGGCAAAGTTCGGGCGTAAGGCTCTTCGGGTAGCAGCTCCTATTGTTCAGAAGGCTGCTCCCATAGTTGGAACTGCAGTCGGTGCTGCGTTCGGTGGTGTCGGTGCTCCAATTGGTGGCGCGATCGGAAGTTTGCTTGGTTCAGGTGTAGGTGCGTTGAATCAAGCGGTTAACGCCCCAGGCCGCGGAAGGTCACAACCCCGAAGGTCGCAACGCCGTCGCTCACGATCAAGACGTCGGGGCCGCCGTCGCATGCGTCGTGCAATTCGTGCACCCAGAGGGCGTCGTCATTTTCGTCGACGTGCGGGCCGAAGAGCAAGACGGCCTAACGTTGCGGGAAGCTTGACACGTCTGGGTACTGCGGCTGGTTCACAGGTTGTCCGTCTACTACAGAACCCGCAGATTCAAGGCGCACTTCTTAACATGGCTCAACGCGGCGTGGGAGCGATCGTTGGTTCAAGAGGCGAAAGCATCTCAGAGAGTGCGGCAATTGCTGGTTTGATCGGTGGACTGGAGTTAGCGCTCCAGGAGGCTCAGCAAGAAGGCATAGACCTCGACACCTTTGACGGTGATTTTGGTCCGGAGGACTTTGCCTCACTCGAAGATGCCTTTCAGACCCTGGTCAACATAGTGGGCGATGAGTGATGAATTTGGAATCCACACTTTTACGCGTCTTTCTCGAGCAGCAAGGGTCTGACCTGCCAGGTGAAATGCGGAGTATTCTAGGTGGCATGCTGTCAGATGATGACGCCACGATTATAAATTCAACCGCCAAGGATATTACCGATAAAACAACCGTTGCAGATAAAGCAACCGTTGAAGATCTTGACCTGCGTATGTGGCAGGAAGAGGCGGCAAAGAACGAACGAATTATCGAAGCGCTATCCGGAAAACTGGAAATGCTCGCATGTGCTCTTGGCGCATGCCCAAGTTGCTGGGGCGCCGACGGACCTTGCGACAGCTGCGACGGGCATGGTCGCGGCGGGCCAGGCAGATTTCTGCCGGATCCAGACTGCTTTGATGCCATGGTTACACCGGTCTTACACTCGATGGTCGACGGCCAGGGAACCGGATACCCAAATGTGAAACGCAAGCCATCCAAACGGCCAAGAGAAGGGCCGGGGAATGATGCGGTGAGCATCGCCAAAGTTCTACCTCAAGCTGATACGGAGATTCAAAATGACTGATATTGGAAGCCTAGAAACGGACGACCTGGTTAAGTTGGCTCTAGCCTCTCGTGGTCAGGGAGAAATTTTCGACGAACAAGCAGAATTTGATGATGATGAAACAATGCTCGAATTCGATGATGATGATGAAGATTTCGACGACGACGAGATGTCAGAATTTGATGATGATGACGAAGATTTCGATGATGACGATGAAGACTTCGACGATGACGACGAAGCGCTCATGGATTCAGAATCCGATTTTAGCGAAAGACGTCGCCGCCGCCGCAGAAGACGTCGCCGCCGGTCATTTAGAAAACCGAGATTTCGACGTTTCTCCCGTCGTAGGCGAATTCCCAGGGCGAGGGGATCGAAGTCCACTACACTGCGTGCTCGGAACGGACAACGCATGCGCGTCAGATTTGGTAAAAGCTTCGCGACAACAGCTGATGTCAACAAGCTGATCAAGTCAACGGAGAAGCGGTTTGCAGCAGCTATGAAAGAGCGCAAGGCAAATCACGATGCTTTGTCCAAACGAATTGCCTCGGCAACGCGTAACCTTGATGGGAAGGTCGCAGCCTTACGCAAGAATGTTCGCGAACTGGAAAAACGCGCTCAGACATCCTCATTGATGGGATTGCTGCAGGGAGCTCCGAAGGCGGAAACTATCACGCTCAAGGGCGGCGATGCGGGAGGATTGGAGGACAAAGTTCTTCAAGCTGAAATCAAGTTCAAGAAGCAGGATTTCCTCCTGCCTCTCTTGCTCTCTGGAGGACTTGGCGGCGGCACTGGTTCTGGCGATATGCTGACCACGGTATTGCTGCTTTCCAATCGCAACTGAATTGAACAAGGAGATCAAGCCAATGATTGACGACGGAATTCTAAAACTTGTTTTTGCCAGAAACAGCATCCCGGATTTAGCCGTGGAAGCGTTCCTTTCTTCTCGGCCTGGTGTTGTAGGGGCTATCGGATTTCAGCGAATTGCTGAAAGCCATGCCGATGAAACAAAGAGGGTCGTGGAAACCGAGAAACAGTTGCGGCAAGCAAAATCAGCACACGCGGAATTTGTAAATAATTGCGCTCGGATATTTCACCTTGTCGCGCCTGGTGAAGAAGTGACGGACAAGCAAGTTGGCGTGGTAGTCGATCTTGTCAATAGCGCCGCTCAATTGCCGGTAAAAGATCGGCCGCCTTTTGAAAAAGAAGACAGCTCAGAAGATACAGGAACGAAAGTCGAGACCTGAATTTACTGGTTGAAACTGACTCTTCTGCAAAGCTGAGTTGATATTTCGCTTCTTTTAATCTTGTGGAGTTCAACCAATGCTGATTCAATTTCTTTTACCAGAAGGCGAAACCTATCGTCGTAAGCACCCTGAGAATG
>JBPCWL010000135.1:0-23663 GCA_051009575.1 Rhizobiaceae bacterium | reverse complement strand
GAATAAAATCAGGGACGGAATTTAGTTTCCTGGTGGATGAAACGCAGCAGCTACATGTCGGAATAGTCAAACGCACCGGGGCAACGATTGATGCAGTAAGCCAAACTATCAAGGTCTTTGCGTCATTCTCCAAACCGGCAAAAACGGTCATGCCCGGCATGAGTGGCACAGCCCGGTTCTGATGGCCGTGATTAGCCCCAAACCAGAATTCGGGATCAGGAACGGCCACAGTTTCAGCAACGGTCCTGTTGAACCAAAACAATCCGGAAATTCCCATTCATCGAGTGATCACGACCGCCTGGCCGGTAACCGCTCACAAGAAGGCCTCAGGGTTTTTCTGGAAATCCAGGCTCAACTCCGCAGGGCAGTTTCCATGGAAGATCTTCATCTTATTGTCGCAAACGAATCCAGAGGGATTACTGGGGCACGGCAGGTATTCGTCTTTTCCACCGGCGACAAACCAAAACTATCTGCTGTTTCCGGATTTGCGACAATTGACCGGTCCGTCCCCTTGCTGAGCGAAATCGAAAAAACAATGATTTACCTCAGCAAGAACGGTGAGTTGATAAAAAGGCATGATTTTTCCATTCCTTCTACAGCAGCGCAAAAATCAACAGTATTGGAAACCTACCCTTTCAAGCACCTCATCTGGTCCCCCTTCTCGTGGAAAGGTGGGGCAGTTTTTGGAGGAATGCTGTTAGCGCGGGAATCGAATTGGGAAAAAAAGGATGACATAATTCTTGATCAATTGGCCGAGGTGTACAGTTACACTTGGCAATTCCTGATGGGAAAAGGAATTGTTCCAGCCAAGAAAAGATACTTCAGCTGGCGTAGCCGCAAGTTCCTGTTCGCGGCTATAGCGGGCATACTTGGTTTGATGACCATACCGGTTTCCATGAAGTCACTCGCACCGTTCGAAGTGATCGGGCGCAACCCATTTGTCGTTTCGTCCTACATTGACGGTGTGATTGAGGAGGTGCTGGTGGAGCCCGGCCAACACGTGGAAGAAGGTCAGCCTCTGCTTCATTTTTCAGACACGGTCCTTTCCAATGCACTGGAGATTGCCAGCAAGGAAGTAGAAGTTAGCGAAGCCCGCCTGAAGAAGGCCAATCAGATGGCATTCGAGAATCAGGATGGCCGTCATGAACTTGGGCTGGCCATCGCCGATCTTGCCGTGAAAAAGGCGCAGTTGAAACTAGCCATGGATCAATCCGAACAGTCAATAATCAAGTCGAACAGCGCCGGTGTCGCCATATTTGGTGACAGACAAGCCCTCATCGGTAAACCGGTTGTCATTGGTGAACAAATAATGTCAATCGCCGACCCGGAAAACATCAAGGTAAAAATCAATCTGCCAGTCAGCGATTCAATCCTTTTGGACGACGGAGCCAAGGTGAAACTCTTCCTCGATTCAGATCCACTCAACCCCAAAGATGCCGTCGTTGAATTCATCAACTACCAGGCAACACCGGTCGCGAACGGATCACTTGCCTATGCAATTACGGCACGTCTTGAAGGAGAAAACGGAAAATTACCGAGTATGGGTGTTCATGGATCAGCCCAACTTTATGGAGCATCCGTCCCGCTATTTTTCTACCTCTTCCGGCGGCCACTTACGTTAACCAGACAATGGTTGGGATTTTGATGGGGTTGGATAAGAAAAATCTTCCAGCCCTTCGGCAGGATCTTCAATTCTACCCCCAGAAAAGGTCTGCTTCGCAGGAAAACTCCTGGATCATGCACGATTCCCTGCAACACCGGTATTTTCGCATTGATGAGAATACAAGATTGCTGATCTCGATCTGGAATGAATGTACTTCTGCAGAAACAATAATCGAGAAAGCGCGTGAAAAATTGAACCTTGTGATTTCACAGCAGGATATCCAGAAGCTGCTGGAATTCCTGTGCAACGCAAATCTGCTCATCGAACACCAAACCGGTCATTGGCAGGATCTTTCGAACAAAGCGGCATTGAGCAAAAAGCCCTTGATCAGCAAAATTCTGCGCGGACATCTGTTTTTCAGGGTACCCTTGATCCGGCCATCCAGATTCTTGGAAGCAACCAGCCACCTGGTTAGCCTCCTCTACTCTAAAACAGTCATTTTGGCTGTATTGGTCCTTGGGCTTGTTGGCTTATATCTGGCAACGCGTGATCTGGCGGAATTATCCCAGGCTTTCAAGGATGGCCTTACGCTGAATGGTTCGCTGCACATTCTGATTGCGGTTATGTTCGTGAAGATTCTTCACGAGTTCGGGCACGCATATGCCGCGACGCGATTAGGATGCCGTGTTCCCACGATGGGCGTTGCATTTATGGTATTTGTACCGGTTTTCTATACAGACATCTCGGATACGTGGCGGCTATCTAACCGCCGACAGAAAATGTTGGTTGGTGGTGCTGGTGTTTTGGTTGAAATCGTTGCCGCCATGCTTGCGACATTTCTTTGGGTATTTATGGAAAATGGCAGCCTGCGCGATGTCGTGTTCATACTTGCAACCATCAGTTGGATAATCAGCCTTGGAATAAACCTCAATCCATTCATGAAATTTGATGGCTATTACCTCCTTTCCGACTACCTTGTAATTGACAATCTGCAGTCGCGTTCGTTCGGATACGCAAGATGGTGGGTACGCCGGCTTTTATTCGCACCCGATTTGCAACCTCCGGAAACCTGCAACCGGGGAACCGTTCGCTTCTTTGTAGTCTATGCAATTGCAACCTGGCTATATCGCCTGTTGATTTTTACAACCATCGCACTTTTCATCTATCACTTTGCCTTTAAGGCTCTTGGCATTTTGCTATTTGCTCTGGAAATTTGGCTGCTGGTGCTGCGGCCGGTATTCAATGAACTCAGAGAATGGCGACAATTCTCGCGGGAACATGTTTCGATGTTCAGGATTTCAACTTCAATCACAGTGTCGGCAGCTCTACTGTTGGCATTTTTCCTACCATGGTCAACGACTGTCAGGGTTCCAGCAGTGTTGCAACCTTCGGATTTGACACAAATCTATCCCCCGCGCCCTGCAAGGATTATGAAGGTAGATGCGGAAAGAAACCAGCAGTTGTCAGCAGGTGACCCGATATTACGTCTGGAATTGCCTGAACTGAACACTGATATCGAAGCAGCACGGATTGAACTTGATCAGATACGCTTGCAACTTGACAGAAGCGCCGCCGACCAGCGCGATCGCTCAGAAACGATCGTGCTCAACCAGGAGTTTGGATCGCGCAATTCGAGATTGTCGGGCCTCCAGCAAATAAGCCGGGAATTGATAATTCGATCTCCGATTGCGGGCCGTCTTGTGCAGGTGGAAAGCGATTTGCATGAAGGACGTTGGGTGCAGAAAGAAATGTTGCTGGCGCTTGTGACAGCACAAGAGGATTTCGTGGCCAAGGGATACATCCAGGAGGGAGAGCTACACCGGATCGGCGCCACCACATCCGGGAAATTCATCCCCGAAGATCTGTCCATTCCGACCATGGCAGTCAATTTGAAGGACATTGCGGTGGCCGGTTCTTCATCCATCCAGATACTGGAACTGCTGGAAATCAATGGCGGACTTATCGCGGTAAACAAAGACAAGAATGGTGCGTTTACCCCTGTTTCTCCCCAATACAGAGTAAGTTTTGATCTTTTGGAGTCCTTTAACCCGCCAAAACAGATCGTCCGCGGAACGGTTCATCTGCGCGGTAAAGGTCGAAGCATTGCTGAAAAATTCTGGCAACAGGTTGCAAGAGTCTTGGTCAAAGAAAGTGTATTCTGAGGCAGCCGGAAAGAAATTCTATCGCGCCATCTTTCGTATTGACCGTTTCGCGGCAAACCTCGGTGGGTCTATCGCGACGGGTTTATTGACCGAAAAACCAGGGAGTACATGCATTCGGCAAACGCCTAGGCCCATAAATGGGTGTCAATGTAGCAGAATTCCTTCTAGGAAAGATTCGCGGCCGCGAAGTCACAGTGCACAATTCGGTCGATGTAAATCTAGTCTTTCGAAATTAATCAGCTGATGCGAAGGGGCAGGTGCAAAGGAACAAACTGAAAAATAATCCAGTTGGGCGCAAAGTATCGATGGCTGGTGTGTCGTTGGCAAGACAACAGGCCAACTTGCGAACGTTAGTTTGTCCGCATAGCTGCCTTTGGATTACAAAAGGCGGAACGGCTCTTTCTTCCCAAATTCAGCCATTCTAGTGCAATTGAAAATTCATTTCGGGGGTATATTTGGGGGTATGCAATTTGCTTAAAAGAAATTAGTAGAGATATATCAAAAAGATATTTCACATTTGTGAGTGTGGCGGGGGCACCATTTGAATGATTTTTACGAACTGCCATTATCATTTTGCATCTTAAAAAGCCTAATATTTACAATAAATTATCGTGTACGCTTACCCTTTAGTTTATGTAGTTGTCGCCATCCAGCCATATATTATTCTGGCACTTTGATGAACAATACCGAGCACAGGGTTGGAGGAATGCTAAGTAAACGATACTCCTCTACCAGCAACGGCACACCGATATTTGCAGAAACAAGACCATTGATTAGCTGCTGGAGTACGCAACCCCCGGAAAATTGCTTTCAGTTGACCACTCTGGTTGGTATGACAATGTCTAGTCACATTCGGCCGCTTCAGAGGGACAAGACTTATGAGACAGTCTCAAGTCACAACGATCAAAGCCTGTTCATCGCAAGGTTTTCAGCTGACAGCCGGTTCGACTATTTGTGTGATAAATTCGATGGGTAGCCAAGTGATCGGCACCTGGGCGTTTGCCCGTTCCAACATCGCAGAATTTATGTCTATGGAACATACTCGTATTCATTCAAAAAGTTCGAGGCCTCAAATCGGCACGGTTTTCTACACCAATACCCACGAGCCTGTTTTGGAAATGGTTGCAGACCGATCCCCGGGTGTACATGACTGGTTTTTGGCGGCTTGCAACCAGCAACGATATGAACTCCTGGGCCATAAGGGCAAGCACGCGAATTGCACGGATAATCTACACGCCGCGCTCGAAGATATGGGGCATTCGATCCCGTTTGTGCCGTGTCCGCTTAACCTGTTCGAGAATGTATCTCTTCTGTTTCGAGATACCATGCAGATCAAGCAGCCCGTTGCCATGCCAGGCGACTCCGTGTGGCTGAAAGCCCTGATTGACTGTCTTGTGGTTCTGTCCTCCTGCCCCCAGGACATTCTGCCTACCAACGGCCCGGATTTGACACCAAGAAGTGTCGAAGTGGAAATTATTCAACCGAAGGAATAAATTCAAACGACAGCATACTGCGGGTCATTTTTTGATAAAGTTTCCGGGCCCGGCGGTTTCATGTTCAGTGCCTGATGCCATCGAATGTGACTATACTGTTTTAGCCAATGGGTGATGACTGCGGGGAACCATTCTCTTTATCCGATTGCAAATTGAATGCTGAGTGCAGCAACTCTCCCTATCGGGTTTCCCAAAACAATCCGGCAGCAGCTAAGCTTCCCGCATGTGTTCACCGATTTGTTTCCAGATGGCGGCTTGCTGGTTGTTCTGATCCCCGGACAAACGAAACATTTTGATTTCAAGTGTCTGCTGAGGGAAGTTTCTTCCCAACTTGATCAACTGTCCCGAGCTCAGATGATCCGTCACAAGGGATTCCGGAAGCCAGGCAATGCCATAGCCGTCGAGCACGAACTTTAGCATGGCAAGGGTTAGCGATGTTTCAGCCTTGCGAGAAATTGTGATCCCATCGGGAAGTTGTGGCGTAATGATCCGGTCGAACAATTGCCCGAGAAACACATCCGATGGATAGCTGATAATTGGAATTTCCGCCCGGATGGTCATTTCCTGAATCGACGGTATACAAACGGGTATGAGTGCGTCCATCCCAAGCAGAACCGCTTCAAAGGCAGTAGAAACCGCAGGCGTTTGCTCTCCCGGCAACTCATACATGACCGACAAATCGACATCACCCGACAAAAGTTGCATGAAGCATTCATCCCGGTTGCCCGAGCGGACACGAACCGTCTTTTGATAAGCGGAAAGCACACCAACTATCCGTGATGACAGCGTTGCAGTCAGGGCATGTTGGCACGCAATAGTCATGGAACTGGTGTTGATGCTGGAGGCAGTTTTCAAACCCAGCTTCAACTGTCTCAGGCGGGCGCTCATTTCCCGCAATTCAGGTTCCATTTCCCCAACACCAGGCATTAATGTAACCGGTTTGCGTGAGCGATCGAAAAGGACAGTTCCGATATTTTCCTCAATCATCCTCACCCTTCGTGTAAAGGCTGACTGGGTCAAATATCGCTTTTCGGCTGCCCGAGCCAGCGACCCCTGATCAAGAACCGCCAATATATCATCTATCCATTCCAATCGCATTTAGTCAGCCTACTCATTGCCCATTAACTTGCAAGAATTGCATTATATGACATGGATTTTGCATTAGAAATAGGCCTTTTTGGCTTGTAACATGACAAAGTTATCAAATTTGGAGAGTAAAATGCACCTCGCCCGTTTCCCCCGCCGTTTCATCGCCCATCTGCCTACCCCCCTTGAAAGGCTCGACCGCTTGACCGCTGAACTAGGCGGCCCCGAAATCTGGATCAAAAGGGATGATTGCACCGGGCTTTCCACGGGTGGAAACAAGACCCGAAAGCTTGAATTTCTGATGGCAGAAGCCGAGTTGGAGGGCGCGGAAATGGTAATGACCCAGGGTGCTACCCAAAGCAATCATGCCCGGCAAACTGCAGCCTTCGCGGCCAAGCTTGGAATGCAGTGCCATATTCTGCTTGAAGATCGAACTGGCTCGAACAATGCAAACTATAACAACAACGGGAACGTTCTGCTTGATCACCTGCATGGAGCCACAACAGAAAAACGTCCCGGTGGCCTGGATATGAACGCGGAAATGGAAACGGTTGCGGATAAATTTCGGGCCGATGGCAAGAAGGTATATACAATCCCCGGCGGCGGCTCAAACCCGACTGGTGCTCTTGGCTATGTGAATTGTGCATTCGAAATTGTTTCCCAAGCCAATGAAGGGGGAGTAAAAATCGACCATATCGTTCACGCAACAGGAAGCGCGGGCACACAGGCCGGCCTCATTGTCGGTTTGCAGGCAATGAACGCGCAGATTCCATTGCTGGGAATAGGTGTGCGTGCACCAAAAGCGAAACAGGAAGAAAACGTTTATAATCTGGCCTGTGCAACGGCAGACAAACTGGGATGTTCCGGCGTTGTTGCTCGGGAAGACGTTGTCGCCAATACAGATTATGTCGGGGAAGGTTACGGCATTCCCACAGAAAGTGGACTTGACGCAATCCGTATGTTTGCCGAACTGGAATCGATTCTGCTTGATCCGGTTTATTCTGCAAAAGGAGCTGCCGGATTCATTGACCTGATCCGCAAAGGCCAGTTCAAGAAAGGCGAGCGTGTCGTATTCTTGCATACCGGCGGTTCCGTCGCCCTGTTTGGGTATGATGCAGCATTCGACTTTTCCGGTCGCTGGTCTTAATACCGATTTCCATTATGGAACGGAAGTCGCAGAAATTTCGCCGCCTGGGAGTTTTGGGAGGCATGGGCGTTGAAGCAACAATTGAACTGTTGAAACGGGTCCATGCTGCAACAGACGCCCAGGACGATCAGGATCACGTACCGCTATTTGTGGACATGAACCCACAGGTTCCGTCAAGAATCCGTCACCTGATCGAAAAGAACGGCGACGACCCCGGACCCGTAATTGCAGAAATGGCAATAAGACTGGAAAAAGCTGGCGCAGCGGCGTTGGCAATGCCCTGTAACACCGCTCACCACTATGCAGATTGGGTCGAAAGTGCAGTTAAGATTCCCCTTTTGAATATGCCACTGCTTACCTGTTGCCGCTTGGCAACAAGCCTTTCACCGGGTTCCCGGGTCGGTATTCTGGCTTCACCCGCAACAAATCAAACCGGGCTATTTGATGCCTTCCTGAAAGATGTCGGATTAATTGCAATGTATCCAGAGGATGAAGCTCCTGTTCTTTCCTCAATACGCCGGATCAAAAAAACCGGTCCGGCAGAAGAAGACCTAGCGTTGCTGGATCAGGAAAGCGAGCGGCTCACAGACCGTGGCGCCTCAGGGATCATTATCGGATGCACAGAGTTCTCTTTGCTTAGCAGTCGGATATCTGCAACAGCACCGGTTGTTGATGCACTGGACGTTCTTGTGGAAGAGATCGTCGCGTATTCCGGTGCGAAACAGCGATAACCGAGCGACGCTGGAACTGGGTGTCGCCTATCTAATAATTTCTCGTTCGATTATTCCTTCAAAAACTGGCTGATTGTATTTCCTGAATATCTTACCAAACCCTCCATCCGGTCATTTATCCGGTAGGTTTCAGGCAGATATTCAATTATCAGACCCCGTTTCAAGGCAAGACTAAGTGCAAATTCCAGTGTTTTACCGTGATCCTCTTCGACTAAAGCAATGTGGCAGTTACCAGCTTCAAGCACATCGCAATACTTCAAAAATTTGCTTTCCAACTCATCTCTGGCAAAGACTTTTGCTGTATCGTTGAACCAAGCCCGGCAAAGTATCGCCATGGGTGTTGCAGGAACTTGAAGGGTAATGTCTCCAGTCAATTTCCGGCCTAATTCAGAGATCCAATAATAACGTTCATCTCGTGTCAATTGCGGCCAGTCTACGTCAGACTGTTGAAGCCAGCGCGCAAAGGACAGAGGCTTGCCAAAACTCGCACAGGCATACCCGAAAGATCGGCGGCGAAGTAGCATTTCCCAGATTACCCTAGATGCAAATTGAATGCCCTGAAGCAAGACATACTTTCTTCCCTTTGTCCGAAATTCTTCTGAAGAATATTGTTGAAGATTTTGGTCTTCAGGTATTCTGTCGTAGTTGATGCCGACGGGCATGAAAACAATATCGGGCGAGTTTTCTGGGTCAAAAAACTCGGTCACATAACTTAGCAATCCAAGCTTGGCTTCTCCCACACTGCCGTCCGGAGAAAGTTGACCTTCGAGAAAAATGGCGTGCGGAACACGCGCTTCGGTTGCCAGTTGAACATAACGTTTCAACATCAAACGGTAGAGCGGGTCATCGGATCCGCGGCGGACAAAATAGCCACCTGCCATCCGCATCAAAGGTTGGATCGGCCAGACACGAGACCATTCGCCCACACCAAAAGAAAGCATCGTACGGCTGGCAGTCAGATAATTCACCACGGCATAGTCAATATTGCTTCGATGATTGATCATGAACACAACCGCCGCCTTGTCGCTGACATCTGCCATGCTCGCTTCATCCTCGAAAGCAACGCGTACGCGGTACAACGCTCGAAGACATGCTCTCGCTATTCCGTAGCCTGCCCGAAAATAAAAATATGGATTGAATGCCGGAACAATATCCCACGCAATTCCCCATGCCTCACGGCGAAGTTTTTCGGTAGATATACCGCGTTCGCGGGCAATTCGTTCCATCCCCTTTTCCACGATCGGATCACACACCAATCGGTCTGCCAGTACCCGGCGCTTGGAAAGAGTGAAAGAAGACATGTGAAGTTGGAGAAGGGGATTTACTTCCTCAATCGCGTTGCGGGTTCGTGCAATCCAGAACCTTGCCCATAATGGAAACACGACAAACCGGACAAACACCAGCATGCTACATGCAGAAAGTACAAGGAACAGCCAGAACGGAACGGAGATGATTTGTGTCACGACCCGTCTCCTATCATCGTAGTTACTGCTTCATGATTTCAGTGAACCGACGTACCGGCCCGGAATCCCGGATCATTGTCATGGGTATGGAGAAATGCCCACGCCGCCAAACGAACCGGTTTTGATCAGGCACCCTCCAAGAGTTCAACAATTGAAGGCCACTGTCAAACGGAGTCACATGATCGCGGGTTCCCAAAACGGAAACAATGTTTGACGGGTCCATTACCGGTGGCAAAGACCAGTCAGGATCAAGGATCGGCAGATATTTGCCCGCTGATCCCGCGCTCCAACCCTTCTTGGTCATGGCCTCACGGGATTTCCATACCCTTGCCAGCGCACCATTAAGCAAAGCATCTTTCTGATTGCCGCTATGGGTAATCAGCAACATGGCTTCAGGACGCAGACTTTCCGGCCAGTTTTTTGATACATCCGCGCATAAAATGGACATCTGTGCACCAAGGCTTGAACCACCTATCGCGACTTTTCCCTTGCTTGTATTTCGGGCCCAGTCAATCAGCACGGACCACTCGCGCAGGGCGCCAGAAAATGCATAAAGCGGGCCCAGCGGTGCTGAACCGACAATTACCTCTCCGGAATAACGGCCCGCAGGTCTGCGTCGCCCATGCCAGGGCGCTTCAGGACGGATGACCCGGATACCCATCCGGCACAACACATCAACCTCGTCCACCAATCCGTGCCAAAGGTCAAATTCGACACAGATACCATGTCCGAAAATGATCGTAGGAGGGTCCTTTACACCTTCCGGCTCATAAACACGGGCATATACCTTGTCACCAAGTTGTTTCGAGGGAGAGTCAAATCGAAGCCAATAGTTTGTTCCAACAGCACCGGGAACTCTATGTGACACTTCGATTTTCGGCATCGCAGACGGTTCTGAGAAAACAGGACTCCGATTTCTCAATGCCTTACCAAACTCCTTCTCGACTTCCTCCGGTTGAGGTGGTTCAGAATGAATAATCGGAATGTCGTGCTTCAAAAGAAAACGGAAATTCCTGCGGGTAACGTTCAAAGCATGATGGCGATCTCTCCTGGCTGTCTCTATGGCAACGAGTTCTTCCGGACTGCGATCACCTGATCCAAAAAACGCTTCTTCCCATGAATCGCTAACGGCAGCGGCCGTCGCACGGGCAGCCTCAGTAGGAAATAGGACGCGCTGGATTTGGTCAATGTTCAGCGCATATTTGTCCAATGGCACTTCTTTCAAAAACCGCTCGGGAACCCCGCTAGAAACGGTTGCGGCAGCCCACAATCGTGAAAGTGGAAAGAAATAATTTGTAAGCATCCACAAGGATAGGCGGTCGAAATAGGGATACGCCAACAGGAAACCCATCACCCCGCGCGCCCGGCGGGCAGCTGCATCTTCCGGGCGCAATCTGGGGTGCCATTCCCGACCTCTTGCCTCTTCACCACTGTTATTTGCGGTGTGCAGTTCGGCATGCTCCAGCATTCCAAACCTCCAGTGGTTGGATTGAACTTGCGCTTTCAATAGTTACGCGAGTCTGGGTTGAAGTACCAGTCCGTCACAAACCTTTAACAAGAGACTGGCTGGTTCCAGCGATTTCCTCAGCAGCAATTTGAAACGCTTGGTCTGATTTCATCAGATCCTCATCCGTTATGGCCAATGAAGGATAGAGTTTGCCCGGTGACTTGAAAATACCCTCCCTGCGCAGGATCAAATTGAACTTTGCATTCAGGTCAGCATCTGCGGCAAGGACATCGCGGTAGTTTTTCACCTCCCGCTCCGTGAAAACCACATCAAACAGGGTGGGATCGCCGACTATTTGGTGCGGAATTCCCGCATTTCCGAGTTGATTTGAAATCATGTTCAGAAGACTTTGTCCGATGGAAGGAAGTTTGTCGGATGCGTTTGGGTGCCTCAGAATTTCCGGGGTTTTGAGTCCAGCAACTGACGCGACCGGGTTTCCCGATAAAGTCCCCAACTGCATCAACCAACCTTCAGTTCCCACCTTTTTCTTGTCGAAATGAGCCAAAATATCTGCCCGGCCTGCAATTGCGGCCAGCGGAAAACCACCACCGATGACTTTGCCTAATGTACATATATCCGGCGTTACGCCATAAAGTTCCTGGGCACCTCCATAGGCAAACCGGAAACCCGTAACCACCTCATCAAATATCAGAACAATTCCATGTTTTGTACATTCATCGCGGATCGCTTCGAGAAAACCTGGGGCAGGTGGAATAATACGTTGCAATGGCTCAACGATGATTCCGGCAATTTCGTTCCCGTATTCAGCGATAAGTGATCGTGCAAAATCCACGTCATTGAAAGGAGCTATCAACATCTCATCCCTGACACTGTCGGGTATGCCAGCACTGTCGGGAACCGCGTTCGGAAAATTGATGAGTTTTTGCGGTGCCAGGCTCATTTGTGCCTCTGCCGACATGCCGTGATAACCGCCTTCAAATTTCAGGATTTTGTCGCGGCCAGTAAATGCGCGGGCAAGCCGCATCGCATACATATCTGCTTCTCCGCCGGTTGAAACATAGCGCAATTGTTCGGCACACGGCACTGCCTCGCAAATCGCTTCGGCAAGTTCTATTCCTTTGGCATTGTTGGCAAAAAAGGTCATGCCCTTTGGGAGTTGTTCAAGAATTGCTTCTTCTACTTCCTCATTGCCGTGCCCCAGCAGCATGGGACCGGAGCCAATCAGATAGTCAATATATTCGTTACCATCTTCATCCCAGACGCGGCTCCCCTTGCCATCACGAATAACAATACCAGGATCAAAATTTCCAAACCCCCCGCCCGGTAAAACGGTATTCGCACGGTTTATCCAGTCCTGCTGACTCATTTTGCTACTCCAGTATCATTATCGGATCGCCCAGCACATTTTCGTCCGGAACTACACCGAGCCCCGGACTGTCACCAATCGTGATGAACCCTTCCATTGTTCTCGGACCACTCCCGGGAGCAACATCCAGGGTGAGCATGTCCTGACACGACCAACAGGCCCGAATAAACTCTTCCGGGATGGACTGGGCGAGATGAGCCGCCTCTGTATCAGCAAGGACAGACCCGCCGGTTGCCATGACGAACATCTGGATGCCGTGCGCGATTGCAACATCCCGCATGCGTCGGGCCTTGGTCAGTCCACCGACACGATTGAGCTTTATCCCGAAAACATCCGCAATCCCTTCCCGCGCAATCCGGCAGGCATCCTGCAGGGTTACCAACGTTTCATCCACACTGATCGGTGATGTGGTGACTTTACGGATTGCCGCAATATCATCCAGGGTTTCTCCGGGCTGTTCAAATGTAACGCCCAGATCGCAGACCGCATTCATGACGATACTGGCTTCTCGTCGGGTCCATGCGCGATTGACATCATAAAGAATGATTTCTTCCGGCCTGCGGTTTTTTTCAATATGCCGGATTCGTTCAATATCCTTGCCCGTATCACTACCGCCAACCTTGGCAGAGTGGGCGACATATCCAAGTTTTCGATACTGATTGATAATGCCCATCATGTATTCAGGTTCGCCAGAAGAAACAGACGAGGCCGTCGGAGTACCTGTGTTGCGCTTACCCCCCAGCAGGTCAGCGATTGGCAGGTCTGTCGCTTTTCCCAGAATATCCCAACAAGCGAGATCGACAGGTGCTTTGGCATACAAATGACCCGGCAGACACAAATCCATTGCACGCTCAACCGTTTCGATCTTTCTGGGATCCTGACCGATAATGGCATTTGCCATCGTTTCGATACCTGAGCGTATGCCGGGACCGTGTGCAGGAACATAAGTATGGCCCCACGGCGTACCCTCTCCCCAACCAACAATGCCGGCATCAGTATCCAGCTTTACAAAAGTTGCATCCAGTAATTCAAACTTGAGCCTTCCGCCGGATAGCCAATAAGGATCTTTCAAGGGCAAATCCTTTTGATAGACGCTAATCCGTACAATTTTCATTTTAGCTCTACCTCAACAAATGACATTCCCGACGTTCCATTATTGATGACATTGTGCCTAACACCCTTGTCGCGCCGGTAGCTTGTTCCGGCTCCCACCAGCATTGTCCGGCTTTCACCTCCAGGTTCTTCAAGAAGCATTGAACAATCTGTCACAGCCGTGATTACATAGTCATATCCATGTTCGTGCCACCCGGTTTCCGCTCCAGGTTCAAAATCAAATCGCGTCACCCGCACCCGTTCATCATCTATCATCTGATTTGATACTGCCTGTGACCTCGTCATGTTGCTTTCCCGTACACTGCAACCGGACAACCCAGACTTTCGAAATCCGGCTCAACACCCAGGCCCGGCGAATTTGGCGCGTAATACCGGCCATTTTCAATCCGGTGCCCGGACACGCCGGTTGGAAGCGTGACGTAGTTTTCCAGATCTGTCGTGTTGAAAAGAAACTCTGACGGGGTAGATGTTGCCAAATGGGAAAGCGCAGCAGTCACAATCTGGCCTCCCCATGTGTCCTCGCATACGACCGGATACCGGTTATCAACGAGGAAATCCCGGATTCGCTTTGCCTTGGAAAGTCCTCCGATATTCGAAATTTTCAAACAAACGATGTCAGCCCCATGATCAGCTACAATACGGTGGGCCATTTTTATGTCGGTTACGCATTCATCAAGCTCCATGGGAAGGTCAACCGCCTTGCGGACCTGTTGACACTCTTCATAGGTTTTGCAGGGTTGTTCCATCACATAATCAAGATGTCGGGTGGCGCGCCCAACCCTGAGTGCATGATCGACCCGCCATCCCTGATTGGCATCCGCGATTGCGGTTTCATGGCTTTTGATCAGTGGTACCGCTTCAAGGATGCGGTCAATGTCGGCAGCCCAATCGCAACCGACTTTGATCTGAAATTGCTGATACCCCTGTTTGCGGAGCGCGTTCAGATCGCGCTTGGTTGCTTTGATATCCTTTTGTGGCGCAACTTGGTAAAGCGGTGCACCATCGGTGAGTTTCCCGCCCATCAGCATCCAAACCGGCTGATTTGTTGCTTTTCCAAGAATATCCCAACATGCCGCATCAAAGGGCGCTTTGGCATAACCATGCCCACCTATTGCGCTATCCATTATCCGTTCAATATTGCCAACCTGCCGCGGATCTTCTCCCAACAGCACAGGTGCAAGTAATTTGGCTGCTGCCTCAACCCCCTCGGAATGCGCCCCCATGTAGTTTTCACCGCATGGACAAAACTCGCCGCAACCGGAGATGCCGGCATCCGTTTCGAGAACGACAACCGAAGTCATTGCAATGTCAATTACATTGCCTGCACCCCAGACATAAGTTCCACCCACATAGGGAAGCGACTTTTTGTAAACTGAGATACGGGTGATTTTCATCCGTTCAGCCTATCCGTCAAAACCGGTGCCACACTCATATCGCCGCGCCACTGCACCCAGGCAAGAACACCCTTATCGCGGGTTGTCATGTTATGAGGTTGGTTCTCGGCATGAAAAACAGTATCCCCCGGTTTGAGCATTCTTGGCCTGTTACCTTCGGTCGCAAACTCCGCCTCACCCGCAATGATCAGGTATATTTCTTCCGCAGGATGATGGTGCCATGGATAATAAAGCCCGCCAGTTGAATAAACCAGAAAGCCGCGGGTGGACTGGCATTGGTAATGCCCTTCCCAGCCAAACAATTCATAACATCCAAATCTTGAAAGAAAATCTTCGCCAATATTGGTACCACGATAAGTTTCCCGCCAGTGCGCATCATCTCCTACCGCTACCAGGGCATCTCTCAAAGACTCAAACTCAGTTGTCTCCAAGCTCGAATCTTCTGCCATCAGTCTGGCAGGCGGGATAAGGAACGGTGGCATCTCCCGCCACTCAATATCCGTAGGGAATTCGCAGAATTTGGCCATCTCCGGGTGACTTTCATAAGCCAGCCTGATTTCTTCAAAGGCGTGATCAAAAAGTTGTTTGTTCATTAGAGAGACACCACAATGTTTCCGGTATGCTTTTTCTCGATAAATGCCCGTTGTGCCGTGTGTAGCTCTTCAAGCGGATAGCTTGCTGCAAGCATCGGTTTGATTTCACCTGCTTCAATATATCGGACCAAAGACTGGAATATGCCAGGTTGAAATATAGTGTTTCCGAAGAACGTCAGGTCGTTCAGGTACATGGTGCGCAAATCCAGGTCTACGATCGGGCCCGCAATCGCGCCGGAGCAGGTGTATCTTCCACCCCTCTCCAAAACCTCGATCAATGCAGGAAACTGTTCACCGCCTACCACATCCGCAACAACGCTTACTTTTTCGCGCCCGATTACTTTTTTCAACGCAGCAGGCAGATCTTCGGGCTGACGCGGGAGAATAGCAGTCGGATTGAGCGTCGATACTTCAGCCTGCTTGGCTTCCGATGCCATCGCTATGGTTTGCGCACCGCGGCGATTTGCAAGTTGCACAAGCGCAGAGCCAACACCACCGGATGCACCGGGAATTAGAACCGTATCTCCAGATTCAACGCCTGCTTTTGTGAGCATGTTCTCAGCGGTTGAATAGGAAATCGCGATGGTCGCTAATTCTGCATCACTCCAGTCTGTTTCTATTGGGCAAATGTTTTCCTGATCGATAACCATATAATCAGCAAACCCACCATCCGCTGCAGAACCCAGATAGTCGCATTTATTAAGATTGAGCGGATCATCCCAGTCCCTGATTATAGTATCCACAAGGCATCTTCTGCCAACTAGGCTGGCATCCGCGCCGACCCCTGCTGCTGCAATCACACCTGCAACATCACCCCCCTGGATGCGGGGAAACTGAATGCCTCCATCCCATCCGCCATCATCATCGCTGGCTTCAGAATAAGCTCCGCCAGTAGTGCCTTCGGTGACACCCTTGGAATACCAGCCGGTCCGAGTGTTAACATCGGTATTGTTCAGGCCGCAGGCTTTTACTTTGACCAGCACCTGACCCGGGCCCGGGTGAGGGACCGGCCAATCTGCGTGAAATTTGAGTGCATCAAAATCACCGTGACCATGCAGAACAAAAGCACGCATTTTTTTAGGTATATCGGTCATAAATCTGTCCTTGGTAGCAGGCTTTCGGGATCATAGGCAGGTTCACCCAAAACCCGTGCCGTGCGCCCCTCACCCATGATTACAACTTCAAGTTTTGTGCCCGGTTCGGCTGCCTCGGGCTTTATGTATGCAAACGCAAGAATCTTTTCGACGGAATGGCCATAGGCGACAGAACTGGTCGTACCAACCACTTCCCCATCAAGAAGAACCGCTTCACCGCCATGGCCGTCATTTTCCCCATCAGGCTCGATTTCGAGATAAGCACAAATCCATGGCAAGCGGTTTGATTTCAACGACGTTTCGGTTTCAGCCCGTCCGGTAAATTCTCCCTTGTCCAATTTAACAAAGCGCATGACATCTGCTTCCGGCAGAGTTACTTCATTGGTTAGTTCACCCGCCCCCTTGAACCCCTTTTCCATCCGCATAGCGTTCATGGCAAATGAACCGTAGTCAACAATCCCATGGGTTTCACCTGCTGCCCACAATGCATCATAAACCGCAAGTGCGCTAACGCGAGGAATATGAAACTCCCACCCGAGTTCGCCAGCATAAGACATCCGGAAAGCCCAAAGCCTGTGTCCTGCCACCTCGATTTCCTGGGCACTCATCCAACGAAAATTCGCGTTACCTAAGGAAGCATCTGTACATTGTGCCAACACATCCCGCGATCTTGGGCCATTGATTGTCAGCGCGGACCATTCATCTGACCGTTTGATGATATCTAGGGTCTCACCGTCAGTCCGGATATTCAGATGATCCAGGAGGCGCTGTTCAAAAAATGCAGCACAAACCAGATAAAACCGGTCCTCCGCCAGCCTGACGACGGTTACCTCGATCTCGATCCGTCCCCGGCGATTGAGCAAATGTGTCAGTATTATTCCGCCGGTCTTTTTTGGCAGTTTGTTGGCAACCAGCCGTTCAAGGAAATACTCTGCATCGGGCCCGCAGACTTCCACTTTGGTAAATGCAGAGATGTCCATAATGCCAACCCGTTCGCGGACACCCTTGATTTCTTGCGCAAGAACATTGTGCAACTCATTACGCTTGAAGGAATAATAATCACGCTGTTCAATGCCATTTTTTGCAAACCACCGCGGTCTTTCGTGTCCGAAGACTTCCTCATACACCGCACCTTTTTCTTTCAACTGGTCATACAGCGGGGACGGTTTGATGGGTCGTCCTGACAGACGGTTGAAATGCGGAAAAGGAATCTCGTGTCGTAGACAATAGTCTTCTTTGGCTTTTGTTACCTGCCACTCTTTCCGGGCATAACTGCCAAAGCGTCGCGGATCAAACTCGCGCATGGAGATATCTGCTGCCCCATGCACCATCCACCGCGCCAGTTCCCGGGTCAGTCCGGGCCCCCAGCCAATCCCGATCTGCGTGCCGCAACAACACCAGTAATTTTTTACGCCGGACGCCGGCCCGATCATCGGATTGCCATCGGGCGGATGGGAAATTGCTCCGTGGACTTCACGCTTTATGCCAAGCTCGGCAAAAATCGGCATCCGGCCCATGGAATTTTCAAGCCAGGGCATGATACGGTCATAATCTGCTTCGAAAAGCTCGTTTTCTGCCTCCCAGGGGCAATGATCTTCCCAGACTGAATTGGGGTTTTCCTTTTCGTATATTCCGATAAGCCCGGATTTTTGTTCCATGCGGATATATCCGGAAACAAGTTTGTCATCCCTGATGACCGGTAATTCGTAGTCGAGGTTTTGAAATTCAGGCACGGTATCGGTGACGAAATAATGATGGGTCATTGATGTCATCGGTAATAACAAACCAGACCACTCGCCCATTTGGCGAGCGTAGGTGCCACCGGCATTCACCACGTGTTCACAGATGATTTCACCCTTTTCGGTAGAAACCTTCCATTCACCTGTTTTCAGTTGCTTGATATCCGTTGCCTGGCACCTGCGAATAATTTTCGATCCCAATTGCCGAGCACCAATTGCCATTGCCTGTGTCACGCCAGAAGGATCAACATGACCATCCTCGGGTGTGTATAGAGCGCCCTTAACACCATCGAGATTATAAAATGGATGGAGTTCAGCTATTTTGTATGTCCCAACCAGCTCAATGTTGAAGCCGAGCGACCTTCCAACTGAAAGCGTGTGCCGGAGCCAGTCCATTTCATCATCGGTATAAGCGAGCCGGAAAGACCCGCATCCATGCCATGTCACTGACTGACCGGTTTCCTTTTCCAAGGCTCCTGAATAAAGCCCGATATTATAGTCAACACATTTACCCAAGCCAAAACTGGATGTGGAGTGCGTGATTTGGCCGGCCGCATGCCAGGTTGAGCCGGATGTAAGTTCAGCCTTTTCAAGAAGCACAACATCTTTGCCCCACCCTTCATGAGCAAGATGATAGGCAAGCCCACACCCCATAACGCCACCACCGACGATAACGACGCGGGCATGGGATGGGAATCCGGTTTCGGAGTTTTCAGACATCGGAGAATGCACTTTCAAAAAATTTCGATTGCAAAATAATCAAACATTTGTACAATCGTCAACCATGAATGATATGAATGTACCAAATGGCAGAGTTTCTGCCACGGAAACTGTACTGGATGAATTGGCAGTACAACTTGAATCACTGACGCCAGAACTCCGTAAAGCCGCGGCCTACGTGCTTGAAAATCCGCTGGATGTCAGTGTCAGCTCAATTCGCGAAATCGCCGACGCAGCCAATGTTAAACCAAATACTTTTGTCCGGATGGCCCGAGAGATCGGCTTCAATGGCTACGATGATTTTCGTGAACCATTCCGCGATGCAATCCGGAAGGGAACAGTAAACTTCCCCGACCGCGCAAGATGGCTGCAATCAATTCGTCAACGGGGTCAACTGGGTGAGCTTTATGCGGACATGGTCGCGGGGACCCTTTCAAATATTGAAACCACATTTGCGGGAATTGATGAAAACTCATTGAAACGAGCTGCGGAAACTATTTGGAATTCTCGACAGACTTTTACATTGGGCGTTGGCGTTAACTCCGCAAACGCTCAGAATTTTACTTATCTGGCGTCAACCGGAATGGTTCAGTTCCACGCCATCCCCAAACCCGGGAGTGTAGCAACAGATGATTTGGCATGGGCGGATGAACGCGATGTCATGATCGCAATAACCTGTAAGCCCTACCGACGCGAAGTTATTGAAGCAATTGGCGTAGGACGGGAACAGGGCGTCGCAATTATCGGCATTTCAGACAGTCCGGCCTCTCCGGTAATCACCGCGAGTGATTTCGGATTTGTCGTTTCTTCGGATACGCCGCAGTTTTTTCCTTCATCTGTATCCACCATTGCGCTTCTGGAAACACTCCTGAGTTTTGTGATTGCATCTGCTACCCCTGAGATAGTGGATCGGGTTGACCGCTTTCACAGACGGCGGCATGAACTTGGAATATACCAAAAGGAACTCTGATGAGCGAACCGGTCACTCTCATTCATTCCCTTGATGCCCGTTTTTATACGGATCCGGATATATTCAGAATGGAACAACGTGGATTGTTGTCGCGAACCTGGCAATTCGCCGGACATGCAAGCCAGGTAGAGAATGTCGGCGACTATTTCACGTTCCAGATGGCCGGCGAGAGCCTTTTCTGCATTCGCAGCAAAGATGGTGAAATTCGAGCTTACTACAATGTTTGTCAGCATCGGGCCCATGAACTGGTTCGCGGGAACGGAAACGCAAAACTGCTGGTTTGCCCCTATCATGCGTGGACTTACGAACTTACGGGAGAATTACGGTCAGGCCCTAATGTTAAGGCGGTGCCCGGGTTTGACCGATCTGCCATTTGCCTGACTTCGGCACGCATCGAGAACTTCAATGGCTTTCTTTTTGTAAATCTGGACCCTGAAGCGAAGCCGATGGACGAATGGTATCCTGGTGCGCGTGAAGAACTGGCAGCCTGGGTTCCTGGTATCGACAAACTGAAACCCCATGAATGGGTTGAGGTTCCCGAAAACTGTAACTGGAAGGTTTCAATTGAAAACTATTCCGAGTGTTATCACTGCTCGCTGAACCACCCGACATTCGCGACCGGAGTGGTAAAACCGGAAACCTATGACATTCAGCCTGAGGGATACATCCTGCGACATCGCACTGAATGTCAAAACCTTGATGACATGACCTATCCGATCGAGATGGATGCCAACGAGCATGCGGAAAAATACTCTTCGTGGTTCTTGTGGCCGATGTTTTCGTTTCAGGTTTATCCTGGCAACGTGCTTAACACTTACCACTGGCGGGCCGTGGATCCTGAGCATGTAGTTGTATGGCGAGGGTGGTACACCACAGACGGCATGAAATCTGATGTGATTGCTGATCTTGCCAAACAGGACAGGCAAACAACGGTTGAAGAAGATATACACCTAGTTGAATCAGTGCAGCGTGGATTAAGATCTCGCGGATATGTCCCGGGTCCACTGGTCCTTGATCCGAAGTGCGGCGTCAACTCTGAGCATTCCATCAAGGCACTGCAGCAATGGATGCGGGAAGGTGTGGAAGAATAGCTCAGGTAGCTTCTAGCGCGATCGCAATACCCTGACCAACCCCGATACACATGGTGGCCAGAGCCAATTTGCCGCCTTTCTCTGAAAGTTCCAGTGCGGCAGTTCCGGTGATCCGTGCCCCCGACATGCCGAGTGGATGACCGAGTGCAATTGCACCGCCATTCGGGTTCACATGTTCAGCGTCTTCCTCGATCCCGAGTTGCCGCAAAACAGCTATTCCCTGCGATGCAAAGGCCTCATTGAGTTCGATTACATCAAAATCAGATGGCTTCAGGTTCAATGATGCACAAAGCTTTTCCGTTGCTGGTGCTGGGCCTATACCCATGATCCTTGGCTCTACTCCAACGGCAGTACCACCAAGCACTCGAGCAATGGGATTTAAACCGTGTTTCTTGATCGCAGTTTCTGAAGCCAAAACTAGTGCGGCTGCCCCGTCGTTTACACCTGAAGCATTTCCGGCTGTAACCGTGCCCCCATCCCTGAACGGAGTTGGTAAACTTGAAAGCTTCTCAAGCGATGAAATTCGTGGGTGCTCATCTTGCTCAAACACAATTGGATCGCCCTTGCGCTGGGGAATTTCCACGGGGGTGATTTCACGTGAGAGCCGTCCGTTTTCCTGTGCTCTTGCAGCCTTTTCCTGACTACGCATGGCAAACGCGTCCTGATCTTTCCGGCTGATATTGAATTCTTCTGCAACATTCTCGCCGGTCTCCGGCATCGAATCGATTCCATATTGTTGCCGCATGACCGGATTGATAAACCGCCAACCAATTGTTGTGTCAAAAATCTCGGCATTCCGTGAAAAAGCAGCCTCCGCCTTGGGCATCACAAAGGGTGCCCTGGACATGCTTTCCACTCCGGCGGCCACAAGGAGATCGGATTCTCCGGCTTTTATGGCGCGGGCTGCATCGATTACTGCATTCATGCCGGATCCGCACAATCGGTTGAGCGTTACAGAGGGCACCGTTTTCGGCATTCCAGACAACAGTACGGCCATCCGCCCGACGTTACGGTTGTCTTCACCAGCCTGATTGGCACAGCCCATAATCACATCATCGACGACCTCCCAATCAACTGAAGCATTCCGGGCCTGAAGTGCACTAAGAGGAATGGCGGCCAGATCATCTGCACGAACACCGGAAAGCGCGCCTCCGAACCTGCCTATGGGTGTGCGGATAAAATCACAAATAAAAGCTTCCGGCATTTTCCATTCCCGATACGACTATTGCAGTCTTGTTGTTAGAAACCACTTCGGAAGCCATTTCAAGTCGATAATCCTGTATGAATTATAATGCCGGCAAACCACAAAATTGATTGATCAGATCAAGAACTGCTTGCCACTTTTTTTTCACCCTATAAGTTATGCCGGACATACTTGATGGATATTGAATAATCACAGATCTTTGCAAAAAGACAGGAGGAGAAACATGACGAAGTATTTGAAAACAGCTGCATTGGCGACGGCAACCGCACTTGCCATGACAGCTGCAGTTCTGGCACAGGAAGTGACACTGAAAATGCACCAGTTCCTGCCGCCACAGGCAAATGTACCCAAACTTGTACTGGATGTCTGGGCTGACAAGGTGGAAAAGGCTTCTGAAGGACGTATTGATGTACAGCATTTTCCCTCAATGCAATTGGGAGGAAAACCGCCTCAGCTTATGGACCAGGCAATAGATGGTGTTGCAGATATTGTCTGGACGGTTGTCGGTTACACACCGGGCCGGTTCCCGCGTACTGAAGTTTTCGAATTGCCGTTCATGATGACAGATGCCGGGGCCGTTTCCCGAGCATACTGGCAAATGTTCAATAAGCACATGAAGGACGCCGATTTCAAGGATCTGAAAATTCTTGGCACCTGGGTACATGGACCCGGTCTTATTCATTCAAACAAGCCGATCCGTGAAGTGGCAGATTTGCAAGGCGTTAAAGTTCGCGGAGCTTCCAGAACTGTGACCAGCCTGTTTGAAAATTTCGGCGCAACTTCCGTAGGCATGCCGGTCCCCGCCGTTCCTGAAGCACTGTCTAAAGGTGTTATTGACGCGACAACCATACCTTGGGAAGTAACCGCCGCTCTGAAAGTTCCTGAACTTGTCAAAAATCATACAGAATTTTCCAACAAGGCACTCTATACGGTGACTTTTGTATTGGCGATGAACAAGGCGAAGTATGAGAGCCTTCCCGATGATCTGAAAAAAGTCATTGATGACAATTCTGGGGAGGAATTCTCGGTCTTTGCGGGCGAAACCCAGGCAGGTGCCGATGGACCTGCACGCGAAAAAGCTGCCGCCGCAGGCAATAACATCATTACCTTGAATGACGAAGAAGTTGCCAAATGGCGTGATGCCGCACAACCGGTTTACGACCAGTGGATTGCAGATATGGAATCCAAGGGAATTGATGGCAAGGCCCTGATTGCCGAAGCTCAGG
>JBPCWL010000134.1:0-16672 GCA_051009575.1 Rhizobiaceae bacterium | reverse complement strand
ACTCACCCCACTCATAGGATACGATTTCAACCTCAACTCCGATTTTGGCGAAATCCGCCTGTAGCACTTCTGCCATCCGGCGCGCGTTTGGATTGTAAGGGCGCGCAACCGGCATTGCCCAGATTTTCATCTTGAGGTCGGAAACACCTTCAGCTTCAAGCAATTTCTTTGCCGCTTCAGGATCATAGGGGTCATCCTTGATTGCATCATTGTATGACCACATGGTCGGTGGTATCGGGTTCTTTGCAGCTTTTCCGGCACCATCGAATACCGCTTCAAGGATTGCCCCTTTATTCACTGCCATATTGAGCGCCTTGCGGACTTTCGGATTGTCGTAAGGTGCCACCTTGGTATTGTAGGCGAGGTATCCGACATTAAGTCCTTCCTGCTCTAGCATGTTAAGGTTGGCGTCAGCTTTCAAATCGGTAATGTCTGCCGGATTGGGGTAGGGTGCCACGTGGCATTCACCTGCCTTCAATTTCTGGGTACGGACTGAATTGTCTGTCGTTATTGCAAAAACCAGATCGTCAATGGGTTGTTTTCCAGTCCAATGGTCCACATGCGCTTTGTAACGAATGACTGCGTCTTTCTGATATGCAACAAACTGGAATGGCCCTGTCCCGATCGGCTGTTGGTTCAACTGTTCCGGCGTACCGGCTTCGCTTAGTTTGTCCGCATATTCTTTGGAAACGATTGAGGCAAAATCCATTGCCATGTTTGCGATAATCGGTGTTTCAGGACGGTTGAGCATGAATTTCACTGTCATGTCATCAACCTTGACGATTTCCTTGATCAGGGCCGGCATGTCCATACCGTTAAAGTATTCCCAAGCTGCACCCTCAACATAGGAGTGCCAGGGATTGTCCTTGTTAAGCTGACGGTCAAAAGTGAACACTACGTCATCTGCATTGAAATCGCGGGTAGGTGTAAAATAATCAGTGGAGTGGAACTTTACGCCAGAACGGAGTTTGAAGGTTATTTCAAGCCCGTCATCGGAAACAGACCAGCTTTCAGCCAGGCCCGGGACCACATTTGTTGTGCCTATTTCAAATTCTGCAAGCCGGTTATAGATAGGCTTTGAAGATGCATCAAAAGTGGTGCCTGCAGTGTAAAGTGCTGTATCGAATCCTTCTGGAGATCCTTCCGAGCAGTAAACCAGTGTTTTCGCTTGCGCTGCTGTCACCGGCAAGAGGGTTGATGACATTGTTAGAGCAGTTGCAAACCCCGCTACTATAAGTGCTGTTTTTTTCAACATTTTCTTCTCCCTGATGATTGGGCAGATCTAATTTTATTTTCTGTCATGAAGATCTGCGATGGGTGAAGCCAAACATATATTTGGCGATCTGTCACGAATTTTGAGACTTTTTACAGAATTTTGAATGCAGATACTTTTGTAAGCCGCAATTGTGAAACTATGTCGGATATGAACATTGATCTTCCCGAGATTTCGTAGTTTTGCACTATTCAGTGTTGTAAGTAGTTGTGCAGGGGCCGTTAACGTTTTGCAAAAGCGAGCCCGCCCCGGATTGGAGCCATGACGAGCAGCGGTGAACCTAAGACGCCAGACGGCTTTGTTGCAGAAGACAACTGGAGCGATTTGCGACGTTATCGCGAATTGCCGAAAATAAACCATGACCGGCTTTATAAGTACCGGAGTGAACGTCTGCGTCAGCAAATGCGCGAAGCGGATGTTTCAGCGCTTGTTATGGTCAATCCGATAAGCCTGCGGTATGCGGTAGACTATAGCACTTATGCGCTGTTCCAGTCCCGCATCCCATCCACCTATCTGTGTATGTCGGTTGACGGCCCGACGGTTATTTATGGCGCGTATGGAGATTCAGAGCAGATCGATCGTTCGTGTCCTGCCCGACACATTTCGTTTTTTGATGGTGCTGATAATCTGGCAGATAACGCTCGGTTGTTTGCCGAAGACCTAGTGAATTACCTTGCAGAGATCGGAGCCGAAAACCGACGTGTGGCAATCGAATATGTCAATCCCAGTGTGACTCAGGCTTGTCTTCAACGCGGTCTCGAAGTTATGGATGGCATTGCACTTTCTGAAAAAGCCCGCCTGATAAAATCCGAAGACGAAATTGAATGTATCAAATGGGCAATTGCGGTTGCAGAACTCGGCATGGCAAAGATGAAAGAGGCTTTGCGACCGGGAATTACCGAATTGCAGTTGTGGGGATTGCTCAATTATACCAACCTTGCCAATCACGGGGAATGGCACGATGGGCGGATGCTGGCATCCGGCCCGCGGATCAATCCGTGGCTTCAGGAGGCTTCGCAACGGGAAATTGAATCGGGTGATCTTGTCGGTTTTGACACGGACATGGTGGGGCCTCTCGGTTACTTTTGCGATATATCCCGGACTTTTTACTGTGGACCTGCAAAACCGACCAAACGACAAAAAGATATCTATCGGCTTGCCTATGATGAAATCCAACACAATCTCAACCTTGTGCGTGCCGGTATTACATTTCACGAATTACAGAGGCAATCCTACACAATACCTGAGGAATGTCAGGACAACGCTTATCCATGCATCATTCACGGTGTCGGAATGTGTGATGAATACCCGAAAATCAATCCAATTCATCGTGGGTTGAATCCGTATGACGGACAACTTGAAGCCGGAATGGTTGTGACCATTGAAAGTTACATGGGTCCCAAGGGAGAGCGCGATGGCGTAAAGCTAGAGGAACAAGTATTGGTCACCGAAGATGGTTTTGAATTGCTCTCTACTTACCCGATGGAAGAATCTTTACTGACCTGAAGGCTTAATTCAAACAAGGCCTTTTTTTGCTCCATTGTGAAGCAAGACCACCTAACTCATTTCACAGGTCAACAGGCGCTCCTGGATCAAGAACTGCTTGGGTTGGCAGGGGTCAATTGTTCATGCAATTTCGACACAGGGTAGCATAGGGCACTGCTTCCAGACGTTCATCAGAAATTTCTTCCTGGCAATTCAGGCATACACCATAAACATTATTGTCCATTCGCGATAATGCAGCTTCAATTGCCTGCAATTCCTCATATTCCACTCGGCCACGGGCTTCGAGAACCTCATCGTCTTCTCTTTCGACTGATTGCTCAGAAAAACTAGCCGGTTTTGGATCGTCAAGACGATCTTCAATCTCGGCCATCATGTCTTGCAATTCTTTGCGGCGGACCGCCAGTTTTTCTTTAAAATGCCGGGTATCCCTCATAAAACGGTTCTCCAAAATCTAGCGCAAAACAAAAACCGGGCATTGAGCGCGGCGTACAACCTTGCTCGCTGTAGATCCCATCAGATAGTCAAGGTTGTTTGGCTTGTGGGAAGATATAATGATCAGGTCTGAATCCAGTTCTTTCTGAACACTCTTGATCGTTGCTGCTGCGTGCCCTGTTTTCACCAAAACATCCGCATCCATGTTCCTGCGCTGTACAAGTAACTTCAGATTTGTTACGGCGCTTTTTTCTGCATTATCCAGAAACTCAGCTGGAATCTGGCTTGCAACATAACCTGGAATCTCTTCAACAATTGATACCAGTGTAATTTTACCATCACCTGCTTTCAGGTGTTCAGCGATTTTCAGGGTTTCTTCTGCTTCGTCCAAATGCCCGGGATCGAGCGGTACCAGAATATTTTTGTACATATTGTTACCTTCCTTTTGGTTGGAGTTTTACATCAGCTCTAACCGAATTGTTTTGATCTGGCTCAAATCTAATACAATCCGGATGCATTACAATCTGTGCACCATTCAAACCGGGTTGATCAGTAATGAACATTCTTCTTCTATATGGCAGCACAGAGGGTCATACTCGAAAGATTGCAGAATATTGTGAAAACTACCTCGTAAACAACGGGCATACCGTTGAAGTACGCAAAAGCAAACAACGGTCGTCCGATCTTGATATTGCTAATTTTGATGGAGTGATTCTCGCCGGTTCCGTGCATCAAAAAAGACACCAGGAAACATTGGAAAATTTTGTTTTTGCTCATCGGGAGCAATTGAAGAAATTGCCCACACTGTTAATTTCCGTAAGCCTTTCAATTGCATTTGAAAACGGGAAAGAAGAGGCCAGCCGGTATGTAGAGCTTTTAATCGAGAATACCAAATTCAAACCAGACTGCGTAGCGCTTGTAGGTGGTGCGTTGAAATTTGAAATGTACGGATATTACATGAGCCACATTGTTGAGCATGTGGTACTCAAGGACCGGGAAAAAATAAGTGAAGACCGCGAATTCACAGATTGGGATGATCTGAGGTTAAAACTGGATGCATTTACTGCGGGTATGTAATCGAAGCTAGAAGCTGAAGGAATTTCTTCTATCGATCAGAGCGGATCGAGAAAGTTTTCCCTCCAATGATAAAGTCAGGATAATACCGATTGGAATCAATAAAGGGATCAAATCAAGTGGCCAAACTGGCCGCCGACTAAAATTTGAGGCCAACTCTTGCCGAAAAATAGTCGAATGTTCCCTCAATCGGAGCAACGTCGTAACCATCATACCAACTGTAAGTATATTGTGCACCGACAAATACATTTTCGTGAAGGACCAGGTCGACCCCCCCGCCGACAACCGGAGTCCAGTCATCGAGACCTATATTGACCCGGGTTCGCATGGCACCAGCAGAACCATAAATTTGTACCCGATCATTCAATGCGTATCCAAGGCGTCCTCTTAAAATATGAGCGTCTTCAATAAATACCGGAATAGGGCCGATGCCATCACCGATGAATTGGGTGTCCAGATCAACGTACTCATACTCGGCGCCATAGACTAACTGGTCATGTTGAAAAGCGATACCCACGAATGCGCCAACCGTACTGTTTTCACCTTCGGAGTGGAGCGGAATGGTTAATCCTGGCCCGATCGGAAATGCGGGGTCGTCATCTTCAGCATAGACGTAACCTAGTGAAGCCCCTAAATAAACGCCTGACCAATCCATCCGGCCGGTATCAAAATCGCCAATTACCTCGGGATCCGAGGCATCTGCCGCCAAGGCAGAATTAGCTACAAGAAATGTCGCTACGGTAAGTGAGAATATGCTTCTCATATTAATTCCCCATTGCTACCCATCCCGCATGCTAGCTTCTTATGGTAAATGAATGATTAAGCAATTGATCTTTAGCGTTAATATGCTTTCAGCCAGTCATCTTGTCCGCCACGTCGTTTGCCGGGGTTGTTTGATTTTTCTGATTAGAGAAGAAATAGTCCAAATCGGATTTGGCAAGCGGTTTTGCAAAAAAGAAGCCCTGGAATTCATCACATTTGATACTGTGCAAGAACTCAACCTGTTCACGGGTTTCCACACCTTCTGCGGTTATGCGAATTCCAAGTTGCTCGCCCAGCCCACTGATCATTCTCAAAATAGCCCGTGCGGCGCTATCATCGCTGGATGCAATAACAAAAGAACGGTCTATTTTGATTTTGTCAAATGGGAATTTCAGGATGTATGACAGGCTCGAATATCCAGTGCCAAAATCGTCAAGTACGATAGCTACGCCCAAACGTTTCAGCGCATTGAGCAATTGTGCCGCTTCTTCTGCATTGTTGATGAAAAGGCTTTCCGTGATTTCCAACTCCAGTCTTTGTGGTGAGAGTTTTGTCTCAGCCAATGCCGCTTCGGTAATTTTGACGATATCGCTTCCGATCAGATGCTGTGCCGACAGGTTTATGGAAATCCGTAGGTCTTCCGGCCATTCCATGGCTGTTGCACAAGCTTCCTTGATGGTCCAGTTTCCAATTTCCTGGATAAGAGAGGTTTGTTCAGCGATTGGCATAAACTCATCCGGGGAAACCCTTCCCCGGATTGGATGATTCCATCGGATTAGGGCTTCCATTCCGGTTGCAAGCCCAGTCGAAGTCGAGATAAGGGGTTGGTAAAAAAGCTCAAACTGCCCCTGATCCAATGCTTCACGTAACTCCAGTTCGAGCATGCGTTTTTCGCGCTGATCAGCATCCATTTGACTTTCAAAAAACCTGAATACTCCCCTTCCATCCGCCTTCGATCTGTATAGAGCCAGATCGGCATTGCGCAATATCTGGTTTGGACGCGTTCCATTGAGGGGAGCCAGTGCAATTCCGATGCTTACCCCTATAGTGTGAAATTCGCCGTCTATTTCGTACTTGCGGCTCACATTCTGAATAAGCTGGGCCGCCAGCCTGGCAGCTGAACCGGCGTCACAATCATCGCGCATCAAGACGGCAAATTCGTCTCCACCCAGGCGAGCAACTGAATCAGTTTCACGTACTACCTTCAAAATCCGTTCACTAACCATTTTGAGAAGTTTGTCGCCCACCAAATGACCACGCATGTCATTTACGAGCTTGAACTTGTCCAAATCGAGAAACATCAAAGTGAAGTTTATTCCGTAACGCTCGAGTTTGGCGGTTTCCTTTTCTATTTCTTTGGAAAAACGCGCACGGTTCATCAATCCGGTTAGTGGGTCCGAAAGTGCAAGCCTGCTCCGCTCTTCTTCTGCATTACGTTCGTTAGTCTTGTCACAAACCAGAATGATATGGCCAGTGAACCGATTGTGAGCATCCGCCGTCGGCAGGGCAGCAATGCTCCAGTGTGCCGTGCTTCCGGATATCGTCAACGGAATTTCAAATCCGACAATGACTTCATGAAGATCTAATTGATCACAGAAATCGGAAAGCAGTCCTTTCCTTACAGACAATTGCTCCAGAATGGATACGAAGCTCAAACTCTCGAATTTTTCATCAGACAGACCACAAATTTTGAGGAACTGCCTGGAGGAATTCATGATCTTGCCTGATTTATCCAGTTCCAACAGCCATTCCGAATGCCCGTCACAATTTGCTTCGGCCAACAAAAGTCCGATGACCTTTTCCCGCTTGATGATTGCCAGTTCTGAATGGGTGTTTTTTGCGACTTGCCTTGTAAAAATATATCCAAGGCCAATAGTCAAACCAAAGACCACCAACAGAAAGACAGCCATCGACATTGAATAGGAAAAAAACCAGTCTCCTGACGAAAACACTGCAGCGCCCAGGACGGCCGGAAACAAAAATCCGATTCCACGTGCTGGAATTGTGAAAAGATATATCGCGGTGACCGATATGATCGTTAGTTGAGCCAGAAATACAGCAAGCATTTCGGTTTCACTGCCAATTTGACTCATGAAGAAAGGAAATATTCCCCATACGACTCCAAGACCGATCGAGCGTATCAGGCTTAGATCCGTCTTTGGTCTGTATTTTTCCAGCAGGAATTTAGTGCCCGGTAAACGCAGTATCTCCGGAATTGTCGTTGCAAGCAGGACAAAAAGCCATAACAGGCCTGAAAAGTGCGTGAGGCTGCCATAGGCCAATGAAAACCATATGCCGAAAACAACCTGTGATAGCGCAACAACAGGTGCAATCCGCTCGATCATGCGCAGTTTAGAATCATGAACCTCTTCTTTGGAAGCGGCTACGAATGATGGAGTTGGCAAATTGGCCGTTTCAATGGCCTCATTGTTTGAAATTTGCACCGCTGATCCCCTGCGATTGTTCAATTAGTATCACAATTTTTGGTTAATTTAGTGTTTCGGTGGAATGTACGGAATTGCTAAAATCTGGGAGTTTCCGCAGGGTAAGTAAGATGGTGGCAAAATAATTGACGGTTCGTAAACCTTGTCGATTAATTACAACTTTATCGATTACCACTATTGTTCGTCACCATAATCAAAATAACTAAAAATGACTTTGCAGGGGAAAAATGGATACCAACAAAACAAATTATCCGGTAGAGGCGCTTGAAGGTAGCCTTAGGGAATACATCAGTCCAAAAGACATGAATTTGCTGGACAGGGCCAATGGATTTTATGCCTGGCAGGACATGCGTCGGCAACATGATTTGTGGCCATACGCTCGGTCAACTGCAACCGCACCCAAAACACATTGCCATGCAAAATCTGATTCAGGTATGGAAATTGCGGGTGTTAATTTTGCTTCGCAAGATTATTTGAGCCTTTCTTCACATCCAAAAATCAAAGAGGCTGCCAGCCGAGCGATTGAAGAGTATGGTGTTCACAGTGCCGGTTCAGCGGCACTCCTGGGAAACACCAAGCAGTCCCTGAAACTTGAGGACAGGATTTCTAAGTTTATCAACGGTCGTGAGGTTGTTCTTTATCCGACCGGCTGGTCTGCGGGATTTGCTGCAATTCAGGGTTTTGTCCGGCAGGAAGACCACGTTGTGATGGATGTGCTTGCGCACTCTTGTCTCCAGGAAGGCGCGAGAGCGGCAACTTCAAATATTCACTTCCACGGTCATTTAAATTTGACCGGCTTGGAGCGCAGAATTCAAAGGATTCGAAAAAACGACAGCACGAACGGCATTCTGGTTGTTACAGAAAGCCTGTTTTCGATGCACTCTGATACTCCCGATATAGCAGCCATGAAAGAGTTGTGTAATGAATACAATGCAACCTTGCTGGTTGATTGCGCTCATGATTTCGGATGTATCGGTGAAGACGGCATGGGGCACCTTGGTTTGCAAAATATGGTCGATGGTGCTGATATCATTATTGGCAGCTTCTCCAAGACGTTTGCGTCAAATGGTGGCTTTATCGCTGTCAAGACAAAGGCGGCCGCGGAGTATCTGAAATACTTCAGCGCAACGCAAACTTTCTCAAATGCACTTTCTCCAGTGCAGGCTGCAGCTGTAAATGCTGCGTTTGATATCGTGCAGTCCGAAGAAGGCCGCAAACGTCGCAAGATGTTGATGGATAACATATTGTATCTGCGGGAAGCTGCTGCCAAATCCGGACTTGAAGCACTGGGTGATCCTTCGCCAATCGTTCCGATCCGCGTTGGGGCGGAAGGTGTGGCTCGGATCGCATCACAACGCTTGAACGAAAAGGGTGCCATTGCAAACCTGGTCGAATATCCAGCCGTTCCGCAAGGTGGCGCCCGTTTCCGAGTTCAGGTTATGGCTGATCACAGCAAAGAAGATATCGACAAGCTGATTTCAAGCATGCATGCGTCAATGCAGGAAGCTGATGCCATTTATCGTGGAATCCGCGAAGCTGGCATCGAAGAACTGAAGTCAGTTGCGGGTGAGATGGCCGCTGTCAGCAAACAAAGTGCTGCTGCCTGAGTTCTGGTGTCAAAACCGAGGTGTGAATGATGATACAACCTCTACGACTACTTGCTGTTGATGATGATATCGATTCTGCGGAGCTTATTGTCAGGGTCGCTGAACGCTGTGGGTATGAAGGCTTTGCAACGTCTGATTCCCGCGGTGTCATGAACCTGACAAACGCTCTGAAGCCCGATCTTGTTTCCGTGGATATCTGCATGCCAAATATCGATGCAAACGAACTGTTTGTGATGCTTGCTGATTCAGGTTTTGAGGGGCATATTATGATTGTCAGTGGCCAGCAGGTTTCAGTGCTTGAAGATACCGGAAAATTTGCTGAATCTCTTGGTCTAAAGGTTCGCCATATTCAGCAAAAGCCTTTGGACTTCAAGGTGTTGCGGACCATGTTCTCAGAACAACGCACGGTGAAAAGCGCGGCCTGACCGTCAGATATTTATTAATGTCCAGTTGGCTTTAATTTGGAAGTGCTTTCCCTTGCAACTGGAAGGCATTTTCCATTTTTCCCAAAAGACGGGGGAGGTCGACCGGTTTTGTATCAAAGTCGCAGCATCCGGCTTCCAATGCCCGGCGGCGATCAGTTTCAAAAGCACTTGCAGTCAACGCGATGATCGGAATGTTGATTGTATCGGGATCCAGTTTCAACAGTTTGGTTGCTTCGCAACCATCCATTTCACCCAAGCCGATATCCATCAGTACAAGATCTGGCCTCAGATCCTTTGCCTTTGCAATGCCTGTTGGTCCATCTTCGGCAAACCTGACGGTAAATCCCCGGCGTTCCAGTCTTCTTCCCAGAACATCCCGGTTTACCGGATTATCTTCAACGATTAAAACCATTGTCATTGTTTCATTCCCATATGTATCAAAAACGGGTGTGATGTTTTCCAAATTATCACCCCAAAAGCCTTCCATTTTCTGAATCAGAAGCTCTGTTTTCTATTCTTTCGACAATTTTCTTGAGTTTTGCTGCGTCGAGAGGTTTGGTTACAAAATCTGCGGCGCTGTATTCCCGGGCTTTTTCTCTTTCTTCCAGGATGCTAAGCATGAACACTGGAATTTCGGCGGTAGCAGGTTCTGCTTTCAGACTGGAAATTACGCCCCAACCATCTGTATTAGGCATGAGGACGTCCACGAATATCGCGACAGGCTTGGCAGCAATTGCTAAATCCAGCACCGCATCCGGTGTATCCGTACAAATTGCACTGTAACCTTCTTTGTTAAGCATGCGCTCTGTCAATTCCAGGAAGGACTTGTCATCATCAACGATAATGACTTTGCCTTTAGCGGGTTTTTCCACATCGCTTTCCTGAGAATTTGCGTGTGCAGATGCAACCTTTTTAAGGTCCTGAATTGCCGCATCAAGCTCAGTATCAGACTCGCCATTTTGTTCATCGTCTGAAACAGGGGCTTCCTCCATATAGAAATGGGTTGGCAAATCTATGGTAAAGGTGGTGCCTTCTCCTTCGACGCTTTCGACCAAAATATCACCTTCCATGAGGCGGATCAGGTTGCGGCTGAGCGACAATCCAAGACCGGTACCTCCGAATTTGGCATTAATCGAAGCGTTGGCCTGGGTGAAATTGGTAAACAGGTTTTCCTGAGCTTCCTGGCTGATACCCACGCCCGTATCTGCAACTTTGATTTGAATGCGCTCGCCTAATTCAGATGTTAAACGATGAACCTGAAGTTTGATTTCACCGTTTTGCGTGAACTTTGCGGCATTGCTCAACAGATTGTAGATTGCCTGGCGAAGTTTAGTTGCATCCAGATGGATTTCACCCAAATCATTACCGCGCTCCACGATGAACTTGTTCGTATTCTTGGCAGCAAGTGGCCGACTTGTTGATTCAATTTCATCAACAAGCGCATCCAGATCGATCGCTTCCAGATACAGATCCGTTTTGCCGGCTTCGATTTTGGAAATATCAAGGATGTCATTGACCATGGACAGAAGGTGTTTGCCTGCTGCACTGATTTTCTGCAGATCGGCAATATCCTCACCGCGTCCATCCAGCTCAGCATCTTCAAGAAGAATTTCGGAATACCCAAGAACTGCGTTCAATGGTGTCCGCAATTCATGACTCATTTTGGCAAGGAAGTCAGACTTGGCACCATTCGCCCGTTCAGCTTCTTCCTTCGCTACTGTTAGTTGTTTGAGCGTTTCCTGGTGGCGTGCAATCTCTTTCAGGAATTCAGATTGGGAATCAACAACCGTCGCATAATAGCTGGCCATGAAGAATACATAAATCGAAGCACACAATGCAGATATGATACTGATGTGGCTCATTTCGGCTAGTGGAATGTTGACCGGTGCCAGACCGCCGACAAAGATAATTCCGGCAAATACCAATAATCCGATTGTACATTGGGCAAAAATTGCAGCGCTGGTTTTCAGACCTGAACCCAAATAGAAGAAAGCGAGCAATGGTAACACCAGATACCACATCAGGAACGGCGATTGGGCACCTCCGTAGTGATATGAACCCCAAAGAATTGCGAATGACAGGTTCTGTACGGATAGAAATGCGAGGATAGAATATCTTTCCGGCCAAATTTTCAACAATATTGGAAATGTCCAGAAAAGTGTGATCGAGAGTCCCAGAATGTGTACATGTGGAAACGGTTGAGGGTCCGTCGCCAGAAGGAAGATGGTGATCGGGTGTCCAAGGAAAGGTCCCATCAGGTGGGAGATCAGGAACATCCGTACGCGTTTTTCAGCGGCAATATCATCCCGCATGTGTTGGGGAACAAATTGATCGATGATCTGATTTAGATAGCTTAAAATGTATGACATAATTTCCGCCCGAAATAATTTGGATCGGAAATTAGCCGGATATTTCTAATAAGTAGTAAATTGCGGCATTTGCGTTAAGGTTTTGTTTACAAACGTTATAGCTACGCTTCTCATTTGGGGTTCACATCAGTTGTCGATTTGCAAATCGCTCACAAATTGTAACTTCTGATGTTTATCGGACAATAGATGAAACCTGTCGAAACATCATTGTACCTGGGGGAGGGCTATTCAAGCTGAGATTGAATGCTCGTAATACATCGCCATTGAATTGCGTCAGCATCCTTAAATGTATACTAAAGAGCTTGCTGGGGCATGCACAATGAGGTCGAAACAGCCATCGATACCGAGCGGGGCCATATGGAACAACAATCTGATATGTCGAACCAATTTTCATCAGAGGTATTTCGGAAATGGGGCTTTTGGTCGGTTTTGATCGGGGCGCTGGCGCTGTTGCTTGTTTTTATTCAATTCATTGGCCCCACCTTTGAGTCAAAACCTTCAGCTGCCACTCAGATTGGAGAAATAGCCGGCGAGATCAAGCGCTCAGCATGGCGATCATTTTTTGGCTTGCCGCCTGCAGAACAGAAGATAGAGACCGCGTCTGTTTGGAACTACTTGGCCATGGCCGCTCCGATCCTTGGGATTGCCGCCGTCATATTATCGTTGATATCTGGTGTTCTGCGCGAGAATTGGCGGTTTCCTGTTTATGGGGCGAGCCTTGGTGCTTCAGCAATCGTTTTCCAGTATTTGTGGTGGGTAGCGTTGTTGGTGTGTGGGGTTATTATACTTGTAGCCATCATCGAGAACATCGGCGATATTTTCAGTTTTTGAAAGACTGTGACCACATAGTTTCATAATTCAGACGTGTAACATGATACGGTGGTGGCAAGCTTAGCGTCTCGTGCCCAACAGAGGTTTAGAGTTGTCATAAGGCTCGTCATTTGAACTATTGCTTTTGGGTATGTAGTTGTGTTGTTCCATACATATTATTTTTATCCCACTTTGTCGGACCGATGAAGAGCTGTAGAACCCATCCAAGTGAATTCAAAATTAATTAAATACTTTAAGAAAAAAATTTAACACACTTTAAAATAAAAGAAAAAAGATATTCATTGACGGTGCAGTCAGGAGAACTAGTGCCGCTGACCTTATGCATGTCGCTGGGCCGTCGATCTGGTGGCCTGCACTTTCAGCTACACTGGGAGTAAAGAGTTTGGATGCTGGAGGTTTCACATTGGGAATCCTACGGAGCCGGATGTGACAAGCTTGACGAAGATGCTGCAGACCGCAATATCTATTCTTGCAAATTTCCGCTTTGGTTTGTTCATACGGTTGTGGTTCAGGAACATTTTACCACAAAAAAAGCCCATCTCCCGATGTGGCTTTTCGGTAACTATAATCACAAAATTTCACAATTTTTGGCTGATTCGAGTGGACTCAAGAGAGAAATTAATATTCTGTTAACTGAGAAAATGGGGGGTGATAACACCAGATGCCGGTAAAAGCGTTCTCTTTAGCAGTTGTATTTCTTTTTATGTTGGCTGCTTGTCAGACCGATAATGAGTTGACGTTTGCAACTTACGACGCTGAAGATATTGAAGATTTGTCTTCGTTCTCTGACAAAGAAGATACCATTAGAGATACATCGACTTATGATTATTATCCGGATGATCAGTTGATCATTCAGGGAAAAACCCAATTGCGGGAAAGGAATTTCGGCAAAGCCTATTCCATATTCAAAAAGGCTGTGAATGTGAACCCGAAAGACCCCGAAGCCTGGCTCGGATATGCTGCGGCATCCGATCATATTCGCCGGTTTGACAATGCGGATAGAGCGTACAGAAAATTATCTGGCATGATTGGCCATCGGCCGGAATATTACAACAACGTTGGATATTCCTATTTGCTGCGTGGGAACCTCCGCCAGGCACGGAGATATTTTCTCAAGGCTTATGAAATTGATCCGGGTAATGAGCACACTGCCAACAATATCGAACTTCTGCGGAATTCTGTTCAGTACGTTAAGCGTGGGCCTAATCATCAAAAGGCCTTGTAAGGTAAAAGTAACGAACCGTATGCGTTTGAATGCTCAAAGGTTTTGGGCATCGAAAATTATGCAAATGGCTTTCTCATGACTGATGCAAACAAATATTTGCTGGCCGCAAGCATCGGCGTGAACATTATATTTGCGATCATGCTTATCCTATCTTACCAGTCAATCCGGGAATTGAACCGGATTGAAACTGAACTCTCAAAGATGACAGGGCTGGAGAAAAAGATTGGTCAGCGGCTTTCCGGCTTCAATGAGGGGGTGCAATTGCGTCTCGAACAATCGGATCAAAAAATCGCTCTCATTCTTCAAGAACTGGAAAAAATCCAGAACAGCATCGATGAATTGGATGCCACAACCTCCAGGCAGATATTGACTGAATCTCAAGATGATTATCCATCGGAGACAGAAGTTAAACCGGAAAATGGCGTCCCCATTCAAGGCAACGGTTCGTCTGTCAACTCAGGTCAGTACAGAAGATCAATCCAATCTGACGGGAAAGTGGTTTACGAATTAGTCCGTTAATTCTTTACACTTTCGAGAGAAAAGATAATTATAGTATCAAACGGTTTCTCCGTCGGGGGTCAGTTCCAGATCGAAGGTGACTTTTTGTCAAGATTGAGAAAATACATTGAAATTGGGCCAGCGCTGTTTTTCAGCTTGATGGCAGTGTATTGCGTCAGCGTCTTTTTGATTGAGGCCTTTTCCTCCAGCGAATTGATGTGGGCAGTGTTTCTAAGTCTGACCGCTTCCTTGCGCCATGTACTTTATTTCATGGAATCTGTCTTCTCACTCAATATCTACCAAAACATGATTTTATTCGTGTTTCTTGGATTCGTCGGGTTCATAAGCACCTACAAAGAGTTACGATATTTCAGGTTTTTCTATTTCCATTCCGCGTTTCTTTTCGTGTTTTTCGCAATGCTCGCTGATATTTCCAGCGATGTCGCCATGAGTACTTTCGCAGCTTCAGCAAGTGAACGGCCATTACTCGCTGTGTTGAATTTTAAGACAATCTCTTTTTATGTGAGCAGGATGGAAGGGCTGAAATTGTTCCTGCTTCTATCAATCCTGCTCGCCTGCACCTCCTGGCATGCGACTCAAGTCCGCAGGTTTTTTAAAAAACGCGGATGAGATCACCTCCTATGGTTTTTTGAGCGATGTGGCTTGCCCAGAATATCGTAATCCTCGCAGCGCTTGGCACATTGATTTATGTTGCCTGGGTTGATTTCCGGGAATTCAAAATCAGAAACAACAGCATCCTGTTACTGATTATTCTTTATCTGCTTCTTACTGCTACCAACGGATTTGCAAATATTTTGTCCGAAATTTCAGCCGGACTCCTTTTGGGAGTGATGGGCATAGTTTTTTGGTTGCTGAGAATGATGGGAGCAGGGGATGCCAAACTGTATTTTCCAATTGGGCTTTTAGTCGGTTGGAACAATTTGGGGCCGTTTGTGCTGTTACTTATCCTGTTTTCCCTGATCCTTTATCTCGTATTGAAATTGCCAATACCCTGGTATCTGCAGCATTTTAAAATGATGATGAGAGTTCGGGAAATCAGAGAGGGAAAAGTAATCCCTTATGGCGTGCCGATAGCATTTGCTGCAATAGTTGTTCTTGGCAAAAGACTCCTGGCTTAGCGGTAGCTGGATTTAGCAATCAATTCAGAGGATGGTTGAAAGTCCGTTTTGGTTGCTGCCAACACAACGGTTTGCAGCTGTTACCCAGTGCTGATTTTCGTTTTGCCGGATCATGCAGGACATGATCCGAACTTCCGGAACACCGGTTTTTCGCGCAAGTTTGAACAAATATCCGCCCATTTCATACAATGATTTTTTGGTCAGCTTTGTTTCATAACGATCAAACACTGAATGGCTTAGCATCCGAACCTCTTTTTCAGTTGGGTTGCCTTTAAAATTTTGCGACATGTAGGTGTAGATGTTTTGCCGATTTTGACCAGTGGATACCCGGTCCGAAGAACCGCCATAACCGGCTACAGAGAGAACGGCGACCAGGAGGCCAGCATGAGCTACTGCTGTCAATTGCATTTGAGATCCTCGATTTTCGAGGATCAGGTAAAAATGTAGAGCTTAAAATAATATTAAGTTTTGAAATTTCTCGAGTTTGGAGAACCCAGAAAGAGCAGGGTTTTGTGCCTTAGCAATCAGGAATACAGCGGATGTTGAGGCCGCTGGGAGCATTTAGTTGGTGGCCTGTCAAGGTGTCTGTCGGGCGCAAGTCGAATAGCCAATTACTAATTTTAACCATTAATTTCAAATTGGTAACAATATTTTAACTTTTCATTGACTCTACGTTACGCTGGGACATAAACTCTTTTCAACCTTTTTTGAAGGTCAACTATAGGGGCTAAGGGAAGAGTGTTCGGGGGTGTGAAAATATCTTCGCACGAACTTAAGGAGAAAACTATGTTCCAAAAAGTAAGCGAAAAATATCGTGCATTTATTGCAGAAGAAGAGGGTTTGGCTCTAACTGAGTATCTAATTCTATTGGGATTGCTGACAGGTGGCGTAATTACCGCCGTGTTGTTGATTGGTGGCAATCTCAATACCGCGTGGACCGGATGGTCTGACTGGTTTGCAGACAATGTTGATAATCTGGATGGCCCAGATGTCGATCTTGGCGGAAGCGGAAGCGGAAGCGGAAGCGGAAGCGGAAGCTAAGAGTTTCAGCTAAGCTGGATAAAAAATCAGAACAGTGGCCATATCT
>JBPCWL010000133.1:0-21147 GCA_051009575.1 Rhizobiaceae bacterium | reverse complement strand
CTATTACCCAGCAGGTAGCAAAAAACTTTCTGTTGTCCAATGAACGGTCGATTGAGCGAAAGATCAAAGAAGCGTTATTGTCACTCAGGATTGAGCAAGCCTATTCAAAAGACAGAATTCTTGAATTATATCTTAATGAGATTTTCCTTGGGCTTGGCGCCTATGGTGTCGCCGGTGCTTCGCTTACGTATTTCGACAAGTCTGTAAACGAAATTGAGTTGCACGAAGCGGCATATCTGGCCGCTCTTCCAAAGGGGCCGAACAATTATCATCCATTCCGGAAAACGAAGAATGCGATTGAGCGGCGGAATTGGGTTATCGATCGCATGTTGGATAACGGGTATGTAACTTCCGAAGAGGCTGAAAAAGCAAAGGCCAAAAGACTGGAGGTTAATCCGCGGAGAGGCTCTTCTTATCTTTTTGCTTCTGAATATTTTTCTGAGGAAGTCCGCCGTGAAATCGTTGACCGATACGGAAATGACGCGCTTTACGAAGGCGGTTTGTCAATCCGGACAACCCTCGATCCTAAGCTTCAGGTTGAGGCCCGTAGAACCCTGCACAAAGGGCTTATAAAGTATGATATCCAGCGCGGGTTTCGCGGCCCGGTCAGCACTGTGGATCTATCTGGCGGTGATTGGGGGTTATCTTTTGGAGAGTTAGTAGGATACTCAGATGTGCCGGAGTGGCGGCTTGCTGTTGTCTTGGCTGCCAGCCCGGAAGAAGCGACAATCGGCGTTCAGCCGCCGAATAAGATTTCGGGGGCTTTGAGCGAGCAACGCCGCGTTGGAAGTATTGCGCTTGAAGACATGAAGTGGGCTCTGAAGGTCAATACGGAAGAGGGCAGTAAAACCGCAAAGGGAGTGGATGGTGTTCTCAAAGCCGGAGATGTCGTTTTGGTCGAGGCCATCGGCGAAAATCTAAAAAGCACTACCCGGTTCCGGCTGCGACAGAAACCACAAGTTTCAGGAGCGCTTGTTGCTATGGATCCGCATACGGGACGTGTTCTCGCAATGGCAGGCGGGTTTTCTTTCGCAGATTCCCAATTTAACCGCGCGACCCAAGCCTTCCGTCAGCCGGGATCTTCTTTTAAACCGTTCGTTTATGCGGCGGCTCTCGATAATGGATACACACCGTCTTCTGTGGTGCTTGATGCGCCGATCAAGATTGACCAGGGTCGGTCACTGGGCATTTGGGAGCCAAAGAACTACGGTGGAAAATATGCTGGTCCATCAACGCTCAGACTGGGTATTGAGCGCTCCAGAAACCTGATGACGGTTCGTCTGGCCAAAGATATGGGCATGCCACTGGTTGCCGAATATGCTGAACGTTTTGGAATTTATGACAAAATGCTTCCGGTTCTGTCGATGTCTCTTGGCTCGGGAGAAACAACGGTGCTTCGGATGGTTGCCGCTTATTCTGTAATGGCTAACGGTGGAAAATCGATCAAACCGTCTTTTATTGACCGCATTCAGGACCGATATGGCAAGACCATTTTCAAACACGAAGAACGGGTTTGTGTAGATTGTAACGCACAGGGTTGGAGCGGCCAGCCAGAACCGGTACTGGAAGATGACCGGGAACAGGTGCTTGACCCGATGACAGCATATCAAATGACTTCCATGATGGAAGGCGTGGTGACACGTGGGACTGCTCCGGTGGTTCGCGAATTGGAGGTGCCAGTTGCGGGTAAAACCGGGACTACGAACGAAGAAAAGGACGCTTGGTTTGTTGGATATACACCGGATTTGGTTACGGGTGTTTACATCGGGTTTGACAATCCCAAGCCGATGGGGCGCGGAAATACAGGTGGCGGGCTGGCAGCGCCGATTTTCACAGAATTCATGAAAACAGCCATAGAAGGTAAGCAGATTGCCGATTTCAGGGTTCCACGCGGGATAAAACTTATCCCCATCAACCGAAAAACTGGGCTCCTGGCAGATGCTGGAGGGGCTGGGGTGATCATGGAAGCCTTTAAACCTGGGACTGCACCGCCAGATCGTTATTCTGTGATTGGTTTTGCTGATGATTTGTTCATTGGCAGCACCAGTGTTTCACCATCTGCCAATCGAGCGGTGACTTCCGGTACCGGTGGCCTATACTGATCGTGAAATCAGGATCTAATGATGAGAATTCGACTGATTTTCTTCAACGTTTGAATATTTTTGGTAAAAATCTACCGGTTCGGGCAATATAATCCGCATATTTATCCGCCATTTCAGTATTGGCGAATTTTTTTTCTTCACCAGTCGCGGCAATGTAATATGTGGTGGTCATAAATACCACAGGCACGATGCCCCAGATCGACCAGGAGGCGATAGCCCAGCCGATCCACTGAATTAAGTAAGAAGTGTAGAAAGGATGCCGGACATAAGAGTATGGACCCGTTGTCAGCAGTCCGTGCGGTAATTTTTCGTCAAATGCGGCAAGCAACTTTGCGTTTGAACTTTCTTTGATGGTCTTCCAGAATAATACAAAGCTGCCAATCAACATAACAATTCCGACTATCTGCGGAAGAGCAGGTTGATCGAAATTAAATACAAAGAACGTCAGAAACAGTGCGCTCAGTATGACAAGTGTTGAGATCAGTCTCACGCCTGGAGGTGTCTCCGGCATGTTGAAGTGGTACTTTAAAGACCAAGTGTGACAGGCGATAATAATCCAGCCAATCGCACAAACCATACTGTCAAAAATCATAAGACCCCAGCGATCCCTTTGAAACTGAAACGCACATACATACGTTCTGATCATATCAAAAGGTAAGTTGGCGTTAATAACAAGTTAGATTTGTAAGATTCAATTTCAACAAATCTTAAGCCTGTTCATGTAACCCGAAACGGGTAATTGGTTTACAAGTGAGTTTTGCGTCGTGACCCCTGAAAAAACACTCCGGTTGGAGAGTGGTAATTCTATCTCGTATTTCGAGGGTGGAACCAGGCATGGCTTGCCTGTCCTGTTTTTACATGGAAACGGATTTTCCAAGGAAGTTTTTCAGAATCAATTCAAAGCCCCGGAACTGCAGGCCTACAACCTGATTGCTCTTGACTTGCCGGGTCAGGGAGCTTCCGGTCATGCAAGAAATCCTAAAGATACCTACTCCTATGTCGGGTTTGCTTCAGAAATTTTGAATTTTCTAAAGCTTCGCGGTGTAAAGCCAGCTGTGATTGTAGGGTGGTCGCTCGGCGGTCATGTTGCTCTGGAACTAACTGAAGAGACATCGAGTGTAGCTGGCGTTTTTGCTTTTGGAGCTCCACCGACATCAAATGGAGCCCTTGGCCTAGTGCGAGGCATGCGGTTTTGCCGGATGCTGATGCTTGCTGGCAAATCCAGGTTCACAGATGAGGAAGCGGTTTACTTTGAAAGTGCGGCACTGGGCGAATTTGCAAATGGCGAATTCGTGAAAGCACTTCAAAATGCTGATCCGGAGATGCGTATCAACCTTTCCCGTAATCTGTTGCTATCAAAAGGCGTCAGCCAGTATAATCGTCTGCTTCGGGCAAAAGTGCCTGTTTGTCTTCTACATGGAAACCAAGACCCATTGGTACGTACACCATACATGGAAAGTTTGCATGCCCCGATGCTTGCTGGTGGTCGTGTAATAACTTTTGATAACGCGGGTCACGCTCCATTCCTGGAAAGCGAATTCCGGTTTAACGAGCTACTTTCAAATTTTTGCCAGTCAGTCATCGAGCAAAAATCGCTGGAAGTGCCTGTGGATCAATGGAAAATACCGGAAGCCGCCTAGCTTCCATCAATTTTCCAGACGCTGCCGCAACAGCCGGATCATGTTTTCTCCCATGACTTTTCGGATTTGTGTCTCTGACAAGCCGGCATCCAGCAAAGCCTGAGTCAGAGCTGCCAATTCCGATACATCAAAGGCAACGGTTACAGCTCCATCGTAGTCGGACCCCAGTGAAACATGGTCTTCACCGACGACATCAATTGCAGCCTTGATAGCGCCAGCGATGCCCGAGGGACTGTCATCACAGGTAACATCTGCCCAATATCCAATTCCGATTATGCCGCCCTGGGCGGCAATTTGCTTCATTAGGACATCAGGTATGTTTCTCTTGCTATCGCAATGACTGCGTATTCCGGTATGGCTCAACACAATTGGGATGTCCGTTATTTCAAGTACGTCCGATACCACCTGTTCGCTTGAATGAGCCACATCCAGCACCAGTTGCCTGCTTGCGACCTCTTCTACTACCGCGCGGCCAAACTCTGTTAGCCCTTCGTTTTCCTCGCCATGCAGAGATCCACCCAACTTGTTGTCAAAAAAGTGCTGGAGAGCGATCAGGCGGTAACCTGCGTTGGTTAAAACGTCGAGATTTTGAATATTGCCTTCAAGGGGGTGGGCACCTTCAATTCCAAGCAAACCACCAACTATTTTTTTGCCGTTGGCTCGCAGGTCCAAGACTTCTTCAAGGTCTTTAGTTGACTTTATGATTTTCAGTTTATCGGGCGCTTTTTGTTCAAATCGATGCAGCTTTTCCGCCAGATACAAAGCTCTTTGAAGAATGCTCTGCCAGGTTCTTGGCGGCCAAAGCTGTGCAAACGATAGTAGCGTGATGTTATCTCTTGCGTCAGCCGAGTTATGTTCGTAATTCAATCCTGCCGGACTTTTGGTTACTGCGGTGAAAACCTGCAACCCAATATTCCCTTCAATCATTCTGGGTATGTCAGAGTGTCCGCGATCCCAACGTTTGGTCAAATCCCGTTTCCACAAAAGGCTGTCTGTATGCCAGTCGCCAATCAACAGGCTTTCATGCAAAGATTTTGCGATATCGGATACGGGGTAGGGCTCATGCTCCACCATTCCATTTTGCCGGTTTTCGATGATTGCCGGCGCAATGGCAAAGAAAGCGATCAAAGCCAGAACAAGAAGAATCAGGATTCCTATGAGTATTTTTTTCAATCGACCCATTTTTGTCCCCGTAGTCATGCATCGTTTTATCTAGTTATGCCCAATAGTACTTACAGGTCCAGTAGTTTGTATTTTTTGGCAGAATTTAGCCGGAAAATGTCATCACCAGTGTTTACTTGAACAAGCCTCGTCAATATGTTCCCCCGTTGAATCACGTGCTTTAAAGGAACTTGCCATGCGTGCAGAAACGCAAGCCATTGTCTCTGATATCAAGCAGGCGGTAAGTCTGCTGAGGAGGCATCTTTGACTGGGATGTCGCCAAAAGCCGTTTGGAAGATCTGAACGCGAAATCTGAAGATCCCGATCTCTGGAATGACCCGAATGAAGCACAGAAGCTGATGCGTGAGCGGCAGCATCTAGAAACTTCAATCAATACAATAAGGGAAATCGAATCCGAGCTTGAAGACCATCAGGGTCTGATCGAACTGGGTGAAGAAGAAGGAGATACTGCAGTCGTATCCGAAGCTGAGCAGGCTCTTTCCAAGATGCATTCGGAAATGGGAAAGCGTCAGGTGGCTGCATTACTTTCCGGAGAGATGGACAATGCCAACTGTTTTCTTGAAGTGAATGCTGGAGCCGGAGGAACAGAAAGCCAGGACTGGGCGAACATGTTGTTGCGCATGTATACCCGATGGGCTGAGCAAAACGGTTTTAAAGTGGAAGTCCAATCCACTACTGCGGGAGATGAGGCTGGTATCAAGAATGCCTCCATCATGATCCGCGGTGAAAATGCCTACGGTTGGGCAAAAACGGAATCCGGAGTACACCGCTTGGTTCGTATATCGCCATATGACAGTAATGCGCGTCGACATACTTCATTTTCATCTGTCTGGGTTTATCCTGAAGTGGATGACAATATCGAAATTGATATTCCGGACAGCGATATTCGTATTGATACCTATCGCTCTTCTGGTGCTGGTGGCCAGCATGTGAACACAACTGATTCCGCTGTGCGTATAACTCACACGCCTACCGGTATTGTTGTGACATCTTCAGAAAAATCCCAGCATCAAAATCGTGCCAATGCCATAAAAGCGCTAAGGGCGCGTCTTTTTGATCTTGAGATGAAGAAAAGACAGGAATCGATTCAAGAAGCGCACGAATCGAAAACTGATATTGGCTGGGGACACCAAATACGATCCTATGTTCTCCAGCCTTATCAACTGGTGAAAGACCTGAGAACCGGAGTGGAATCAACTTCTCCAGACAATGTCCTGGACGGAGACCTCAATACCTTCATGGAAGCTGCTCTTGCCCATCAGGTAACGGGTAGCGAAGGTGTGGAAGTGCAAGATCTAGAGTAATCCGCGAATTTCGTATCCGGCCTGGATATATTTTGCTGGATTACGGGTTTTATCGTTCTTGCGGACTTCGTAGTGAAGGTGAGGGCCTGTACTGCGCCCTGTAGAACCAACTTTTCCGATAATCTCACCTTTTGTGACATGCTGTCCGATTTGCACTTTGATGCGGGACAAATGGGCATATCTGGTTGTGTAGCCGTTTTTGTGTTTGATTTCGACGACTTTTCCATATCCACCCTGACGCCCGGCTTTCAACACAACTCCATAACCAGTTGCTTTTACTGGAGTGCCACGCTTTGCCTTGAAATCCAGTCCACCATGCATGGCCATTCGCTTGTTGAACGGATCCACCCTCATGCCATATCTACTGGACAGTTTGGCACCTGTCACCGGAGTACCAAGAGGAACGGTCTTGGCCACGGATGATACGCTGTCATAAAGTTTCAAGGATTGTTCCAGAGCAAGGAGATGGGTCTCAAATTCTACAGAATGGTCCAGTGGTACAAACGGGCCGCCAATACCGCTGTCAAACTCCGCATTAAACGGGACACCGATGGATTCCAGAACACTCTCAATTTTGGTTGCACGTTTTGCAGCGGCAATTCTGATAGCATCTACTTCGCGGCGTTGATTTGCATCGATTACACCAATCGCGTTTGCAACGTCACCAAACAAGTCTTCAGTAAATGCTGAGGACATCAAAGTGCCGCGGAATGTGTTTGTCTTGGTCGCGATGGAAGGATTGGTATAACTGCCCAGCGAGGCTGAATCTCCTGCAACAGGCGCCACGCTTCCAGTAGTTATTACATCAGTTTCCGGAACAGTTTCGGTTTTTGCCGGATTTGTAACCGGTACGGGAACATTTTCAGCGATGCCGGTATCATTAAGTCCCCGAGTTTTGGCTTCTTGCAACAAGCCCTGCATTTTTCCAGCCTGTCCACCAATTCGGTCCTGACGTGCCAAAAGTTCCTTTACCTGCGTTTCTATGGCCTGTTGGTCCAGTAACTGTCGCGATGTAATGCGATCCAGCTTTGAGCGCAATGCCGCTATGCGATCTTCATATTCGTGTTGAATGCGTGCCTGCCGTGCATAGGACGATGCAATGAGATCATCCCTGAAAATCAAATAGGCGGTTGCGCCGAAGTAACCGAACATGAACATAAACAATGTACAGACCATGATCGAAAAAAATGCGGGTTTTAGGATGAATTGTCTGGATTTGCCGTTTCGGGTAACCACAATAGTATGTGGTTCATGTCTTTTTCCGAAACTTGCTGGTTCACGAATGGAAGCAGAACTCATGCGGGGACTCACTTGTTACTAACATCCCCGGAGTATTACCAATTATAGTTAATAAACCGTTTTTTACCTGTCTGCTTCAATTGCCGAGAGGGGACAGGCTGCGATAAAAAAGTGGCGTCAATCCATTTGAACATCGTGCGCGGTCGTTAAATGGCGGCTTCAGGCTTCCGCGAAAATGTTTACGGACGAGAATTCTAAAAGTTTCCGCCGGATCCAAGCCCTGTTTATTGCAAAAGAATCGAAACCATTTTGCACCAACTGCCACATGCCCCATTTCATCCTCATAGATAATTTCGAAAATGTCGGCAGTGGCGTCATCTCCAACGGAGCGCAACTTTGCAATCAGGGGAGGAGTTACATCCAACCCGCGTGCTTCCAAAACCAAGGGTACTATCGCCAAACGGGCGACAATATCCTTTCCAGTTTCACCCGCTGCCTCCCAAAGGCCGTCATGTGCGGGCAGGCTTCCATATGAAAGGCTGTAGGCTGACAATCTATGACGCAAGAGGGTAAAATGCTTTGCTTCTTCTTGCGCAACTTTCATCCATCCATCAAAAAAGGAACGAGGAATTTTGTGCGAAGCAAAGCGGATGATGATATCGAGCGCCAGATCGATTGCATTCAATTCGATGTGGGCAATTGCATGCACCAGGGCTTTTCGCCCTCTTTCGCTCGACAAGGTACGCTTTGGTACCTGTGAAGGTGGCAGTAATACTGGCTTTTCAGGTCTTCCGGGACGGTCAGGTGGCATGTACTGTTTTGCCCCGCGAATTGACAGGTTGCGTGAATTCCAAAGATCGGCAGTAACGTTTGTCAACCTAACTTTCTCATCAAGGTCACTGGAAACCAGCGCCCGGTAAGCACCTTCCAAAAGACTGTCTGGTCTTTCCGCAATAATGGGCAACTTTTTCCTAGCCAGCTAATTCTTTGGCAGCTTCAAGCACCGCTTCAACATGCCCTGGCACCTTTACCTTGTGCCATGATTTTTCAACCAATCCATCTTTGTCAATAAGGAATGTCGCTCTCTCAACGCCCATGTATTTTCTTCCATACATGCTCTTTTCGACCCACAGACCATAAGCAGCCAGTGTTTCTTTTTCCTCATCGGAAATCAGGACAACTTTCAATTCATGCTTGTCCTTAAATTTGTCATGCTTTTTCACCGGGTCAGGAGACATTCCAGCGACCTTCACTCCAAGTTTTTCAAATTCAGGTAAGGCCTCGGTAAACTCGATTGCTTCTTTTGTGCAGCCTGAAGTGTCGTCTTTTGGGTAAAAGAACAATACCAGAGGCGATCCGCGCTGTGCGGAAAGTGAGAAAGTCCCTTCACCATCGGTTGGAAGTGAAAATTCTGGTGCCTTTGCACCTTTATCAATCTTCGCCATTTGCCTTCCTTTCGACATTAACCCAGCGCATGAATCATGCTAGGAGATATAAACTCATAGCCGCAGTCTGCAACGGGTCTTGTAGATTTTTTCATGCAATCTGGCGAGCTTACCAAAGGGCGCAGGGAACTGAACGAGAATACGCACGAAAATTTAAACGGTGATCTGAAAAACCTTTCGAAAGAACGTGGTCCTCTATCCGCGCAGCAACGGCGGTCCAGGTATGGAAAGGTGACGCGGGTTTTCGTGGCAATTTTGGTCTGTTTTATTCTGGTTGCTGCTGCCGGAACCGGATTGGTATATTTTCTGCTTCAAGGCAATGCGGGCAAAGAATCTGGAATTGTTGCGCGTATGGAGCAGGCCTTAGAGGAACTTGCTGGTGATCAGTTCGACGTTCAGATCAATTCAATTGACCTTGATTTTTCTCGTATCGGCAATCTCACCATTAAGAGTGACAGTATCAAAGTAATCCGGCGTACCGACAATGAGGTTCTTTCCGATATTGGCAGTTTTGAAGTCAGTACAAGGTTGTATTCCATTTTATTTGGTGCAGGAAATTTTGATTATGCTCGGATAAATGAAGCCTGGTTTAATGCAGCTTTGTTGAATTCAGGAAAAAAGTTTTTCCTTCCAGCCCAATTACATAAGCCGCTTGATGCAACTGGTGAAACCCTGGCCAGATTGCACAATACTTTCAGTGCGGACGAGTTTGAAGGTTTTGAAATTTACAACTCAACAATTTCTGGCCCGGTACTGGGACGCAAACGCAGTGACCCAATTACGATCGACCGATTGAGCATTACGACAATCAATTCGCAAAGTTTCAGCGCTTCGGGATTGTTGAGAACTGAACTTTCTGATGTGGAGTTCACATCCCGATATTCTGCGCAGGCTGATAAAAAAAGAAGTGCCGAATATACATTCAATGCCAGTGGAATTGATTTAAGGGAATGGCTGGCAGATCCCTCCACTGACACTGGAGTTGTCGGTTCTGACAGCTTGATAAGCGTGAACGGTTCACTCCCGTTTGATGAAAACAACAAGGCACTTGATCCGAATGTTCTCATCAAAACTTCACCGAGCACCTTGAGAATAGGATTGTTCGCCTCCAGTCAGATTAAACGCGGTGACCTGAATTTCCGTCTAATACTTGACAGGAACCAGATTGAGTTGGATCCGTCTGAGGTGGAAATCGGACGATTAAAAGCTACCTTGTTGGGCGGCATCAAACCTGCCGACGCGGCGGCAGGTTATTTTGGCTCGCTTCGTTACGACATTATTATGAAAAGAGGCGAGTTTGAACCGACGTTGGAGGGAGAAAAAGTCGTTCCCGCAGCGTTTAAGATGGCGGGAATTTACAATCGGGAAGAAGAAGAACTCAGCGTCGATAACATTGTGCTCACGACTATGTCTGGCTCGATCAAGGGATCTGGCTCCATTGGGCTGAAAGGTGAAACCCCCTCAATCAAAGCAAGTGCCAGCACCGATGGTATATCCGTTACAGCACTAAAACAGTTTTGGCCATTTTTTGTTGCTGGCGGTGCCCGCAAATGGATTCATGATCACATAATTGATGGCCATGTTTCGTCAGGAACTGTTACGGCAGATGTTCCATCGGGCGTAATATTCCGATTGAGGCAAGGCGCAAAGCTTGCCCCGGAGAATTACAAAACTGTTCTGAACGTTGAGGACTTCAAGTTTCGTCCTTTTGGGGAGATGCCGCCGATCAGTAACGCCAAAGGTGTTGTTACGCTGGAAGGAATGCAAATTTCTGCAGACATGACAGAAGGCGAAGTGACCGAATTTGAGGGTGATCCAGTCAAGATCCTGTCTGGCAGTTTTGTAATGAAAGATTTTGCGGCGAAGGAAAGGTGGGGCGAAACAAAACTCGAACTGGATGGCGACATAAAAACGATAGCCAAAATTTCAGATCGTAAGCCGCTGCGCATCATGGAGCGTATGAAAGTTGGATCTGAACAGTTTAGTGGTGAAGGTCATGCAAATATTGCAGCTCGTTTTCCGGTCGGCCGGAAGGCAAAATACGAGGAAGTCGAATGGAATGTTCTGTTGGAACTGGAAAACGGTAACAGCAAAAAAGAACTTGCGGGACGCAAAATCGCTAATGCAGATTTACTCGTTGATGCTAACCCGACTGGTGCCAAAGTAACCGGCACTATGAACATTGATGGAGTCTTGTCCAAGGTCAATTTGGTCGAGCCCATTGGCAAATCGGGAAAAACCAAACGAAAACGCGAAGTACGTACGATTGTGAATGAAAAAGAACGCCTCGCCTTAGGAATTAACCTCAAGCCAATCGTCGAGGGGCCTGTCGGGCTTGTTGTTGTCCAAAATGGGAACGTTGAAAAATACAAACTTGATTTCGCTAAGGCGCGGATCTCTCTTCCTTGGGTTGGTTGGACCAAGGGAGCAGACATACCAGCGGAAGGAGAGTTCATATTAAAGCGATTAAAGAGTGGCGTTAAACTGGAAAAATTTAAACTATCTGGACCTGGTTTTGATGGAGCCGGGACACTTGTCATCGACAAGCGGGGTCTGGTTTCTGCCGATATTAAAAAACTGAAACTGAACGAAACAGACGATATGCAACTCAAAGTCGAACGGACTAAATCGGCTTACAATGTTAATGCTTCAGGCCTGTCCTACGACGCTCGGGGCGTCATGAACACCCTCATCCATAAAGGTGGATTTGGTAAAGCACAGGGTGACCGGTCGGTTAATCTGGTTGCAAATTTTGATACTGTTCGGGGTTTTGGCGGTCGGGTAATAAGAAATGCCATTCTGTTGTACGAGAGTCGAAATGGCAGTCTCTACAAGCTCGATATGCAGGGGCAGGGTAGTGATGGCCGGGTTTACAATGTTCAGGCACAACTTAACGGCAACCAAACACTTTTCACTGTCAAAACCAATGATGCCGGTACAGCACTTGCATTTACGAATATATATTCCCTCATGGAGCGGGGACAGCTTGAAGCTAACCTCATCCAAACAGAAAATGGGCCGTATTCAGGGCCTGTGAGGATCACTGAATTCACCCTGGTCAACGAACCCCGGTTAAAGCGGATAGCGTCAAATGTGCGTCGGCAACTTCGGGAAGACCGAGATGAGCGGGTGCAGATAATCAATGAATCTCCGGACAATAAAGTCAAAATGAAATTGGCTGATGCGCACATTGAACGCGGCAATGGTTATTTCAAACTGAATGATGCGATAATTCGCGGAGCGTCCATGGGGATTTCAATGAACGGCACCGTTTATGATCCGGAGGACAGGATGAATATCAGTGGAACTTTCATGCCAGCCAATGGGTTGAATCTTGCGGTTTCTTCTATCCCGGTCCTCGGAAAACTATTGTCCAACGGGCGGGACAATGGGCTGATCGGTGTTACCTATCAATTGAAGGGGCCACGCACCAATCCGGAACTTGTGGTGAACCCGCTGTCGATTGTTACACCCGGCGTATTCAACAAGGTGTTCGAATTCAAACAGTAGCCCAACCTAAGCCGGCCTGATCAGAAAGTGCTTTTTCTTGCCGAGTGAGAGCTTTATTACGCCTTCATCATTGAGTTCGGAATTGGTGACCTGCATTCTCTCATCAGAGATTGCCATGTCATTGATTTTTACCGCGCCGCCTTTAACGTGGCGTCTGGCTTCACCATTAGAACCTGCCAAACCAGCCTGTACTAACAGGCTAAGCAAACCGACGCCTCCCACCAGGTCTGATTTGGGCACGGCGATAGATGGAAGTGTATCTGCAGCCTGACCTTCTTCAAATGTTTTGCGAGCAGTTTCCGCTGCTTCTTCTGCACCTTTACGTCCATGAACCATGGCCGTTGCCTCGGTAGCCAGAACTTTCTTGGCTTCGTTAAGCTCCGCACCTTCAAGGTCTTGATATCTAGCAATTTCGTCAAGAGGCAAGGTGGTGAAGAGTTTCATAAACCGTCCAACATCTGCATCTTCGGCATTTCGCCAGTATTGCCAATAGTCATAAACCGGCAACAAATCTTCAGAGAGCCAAACTGCACCGTCTGCCGTCTTGCCCATCTTGGCGCCCGAGGATGTCGTCAATAGGGGTGTCGTCAGTGCAAAAAGTTCAGGTGTCCCCAGCCTGCGTCCAAGATCCACACCGGAAACAATGTTGCCCCATTGATCGGAGCCTCCCATTTGCAGACGGCAATTGTATCGTCTGGCAAGTTCCGCATAGTCATATGCCTGAAGACACATGTAGTTGAACTCAAGGAAGGAAAGGTGCTGTTCGCGTTCCAGCCTGAGTTTTACAGAATCCCTTGCCAGCATTTGATTGACTGACAGATGACGACCGACATCACGTAGAAAATCGACATAGTTCAGGGAAAGCAACCAGTCTGCATTATCAGCCATTATAGCCTGATTTCCACTTTCCCCGAATTCAAGAAGCCTGGAGAACACCTGTTTAATGCCGATCTTGTTTTCCTCGATCATTTGGGCGGTAAGCATCTGGCGGCTTTCATCCTTGCCTGACGGATCCCCGACCATAGTAGTTCCGCCTCCCATTAGCGCCAGAGGACGATGACCAGTTTGTTGAAACCAGTAGAGCAACATGATTTGCACAAGACTCCCGGCATGGAGACTCGATGCGGTTGCATCAAAGCCGATATAGGCCGTTGTCATTTCTTTAGCGAGCAGTTCATCGAGACCGGTTTCATCTGAAATCTGGTGTATGAAGCCACGTTCGGACAAGGTTTGTAGAAAATCGGATTTGAACGCAGGCATGATGAGTTTCTTACTTTTGCTGGCGGATTGTTCGAGAATCTGGTGTGCTTTAGCAGGACGTTATCAAAATATCCACGCAGGAAACAAAATTTGTCGGAAATTCGAACTGCAATCGGCCTCATGAGCGGCACTAGTATGGATGGTATAGATGTTGCGCTGTTGCGGACGGATGGCGAGCATGTGATTGAATTTGGTCCGAACCGGTTTTTTCCCTACAGGAGCGAAACCAGGAAGAGGATTGCCTGCGCGTTGGAAGAAGCCGGTTGCATTGCCGAAAGAATTGATCGTCCGGGCAACCTTGTAGAAGTCGAGCAGGAAATTACGGATTTACACGCGAAGGCAGTGGATGCCTTCCTGAATGAGAATGATCTTTCAGCGTCCGAAATCAATGTATTGGGATTTCATGGGCAAACCGTAATTCACCGACCTGAAAAAAGCTTGACGGTTCAGCTGGGAGATGGGGAAGCGCTGGCGAGGATTACCGGTATACAGACGGTTTATGACATGCGTGCAAATGACATGCTGCACGGTGGGCAGGGTGCCCCCCTGGTGCCTGTTTACCATCAAGCGATGGCTGACAACTTGCCAGAGAAATACCGGTCGAGGCGGCCGGTTGTCTTTGTAAACGTCGGTGGAATATCAAATATCACCTATGTTGGTGCTGAACTTATCGCATTCGACTCAGGTCCAGGTAATGCTTTAATTGATCAATGGGTACAAAAACATGTTGGCATTTCGCACGATCAGGGCGGCATGATTGGCGCTGAAGGATGGATTGATGAGGCATTACTTGATCAATATTTGAATCACCCGTTTTTTGACGCTCCAGCACCCAAATCCCTGGACCGAAATGATTTCAAGTTGCCTGTAAATGTTAATTCAAACATCGAAACTGTTGCCCGCACTTTGGCGCGTCTGAGCGCAGAATCCGTATTCAAATCCCTTGAACATTTGCCTGAGAAGCCGAAACTCTGGATTGTCAGCGGTGGAGGCCGCTTTAATCCGCACATCATGAACGATTTGAAATATATGGCGAAACATACCGAATCCGAAGTAATCACTTCAGAAGATGCCGGATTTGCAGGTGATTTTATCGAGGCAGAAGCTTGGGCCTATCTTGCAGTCAGGTCTTTGCGCGGTTTGCCTCTCACCTATCCACAAACGACAGGTTGCGATATTCCCACTACTGGCGGCATTATTGCAAAATAATCAAACATGCAATTCTACTCGCCGGCTTCATAACGTTCAGTTTCTTCCTTCAGTATGGCGGAAAGCGGAGCAAGCTGTTTTTCATAAACTCGCCATTTCTCAACTGACGTCTTGTAAATGTCCTGTCTTACTTGCCAAAGGGAGGCCGTGTTTACATCCCGCTTGGCTTTGCGATTAATCAGGCATTCCTCTTGCCAGTCAAGTCCGAGAAAATTTATCAGGCCCCGTGAATGGACTTCAGGTGAAGCGACCATATCTTCATAACGCACTTCATGTACGGGAGTAGGCAGCACGGAACTCCAGTAACGCATGAGTTTGGCGTATTCGATGTAGAATTTTCCCAGCGTTTCAAGATTGTTCGCGAACATTGTGTGGTATCCGCGTAGCGGGTTTTTAAAAACGGACAAACAGGTGTCCATCGGATGCCGTCTGGAATGAATGACTTTGGCGTTCGGAAATACTGTTGCTATCAATCCCAGAGCTCGGAAATTTTGAGGCATTTTGTCGACCTTGAAAATTCCCGGCTTTTTTTGAAAACCGTTGGTTTGGATGTATTGTTCTCCAATTCCGGAAAACCCAGTCGCAGGAGCATTGCGAAGGTTGTTTTGCACGTTCGAGATACGTTGTTCTACGGTTATCTTTTCCGGGTTTGTAATTCCTAATCCGTGAAGCTGAATCGCAAAAAATTCTAATTCTCCAAAATCCTCAATTCTTGAATGTGCCGCAAGAACGCTTTCGATCAGTGTTGTTCCCGAGCGTGGCATGCCCAGAACGAACACCTGTTCTTCGGAATCATGCCCTTTTGGTACGTTTTTGAAAAAATCTTCGGTAAATACAGCTCGCTGCACCTCAAATTCTCCGGTCTCCCTGAAATCTGATGCAGTCTTGTCCCGTGGCTGAAAATTGTTTGATTTGACGTAGTAATCGAAAGCGGCCTCGTATTCGCCGCGGCTTTCATAAATATTGCCGAGTGAAACCGCACTCAATGACCGGTGGCTATCATCCCTGAATTTCGCGGAATCATTTTTAAGGGCATCAGAAAGCACTTTTTCAAGCTCATCCAATTGTTCAGGAGTGTTGTCCGGCAAGCTGGACATCATGTCAGCAACAGCGATTAACCCTGAAGGATCAAGCGATGAGATTGCCAAAAGTTCCTTGCGTGCTCCAGCGCTGTCTCCTTTTCTGAGGTAGCAACGTGAACGCATTCCATGAATACGTATCTTGTCTGATACCAATGGTTCGGCAATCTCCAGAGTTTCCAGTGCCTTGTCTGTATTTCCCAACTCAAGATGACTGTTTGCCAACATCATGAGAGTTGCCGGATCGCGTCGGTTTGCCTGCAATTTCTTGCGGAGATACTTTAAAGCGCGGGTGTGGTCCTGCATTCGGGCAGCGCAAATATATGCGAGGGCTCCGAGGATAACTTCGTTTCCCTTTGCGAGTTTTAATGCGTTTTCTAGATAGTTGATCGCCGAAAATTGGTCCCCCGTCCTGGATATTGCAAGGCCTGCTGCGAATTGCGCAAGCGGATTTTTCGGCTGTTGCCTGCTGGCTGCCAAAACCTTGTTCAACTCGGATTGCAGTGCGAATGTAGGTATGGTTTCAACTTGCTTCTGGATTTTCAAAAGCGAATTATTGTCCAGAAATGGTTTGGCCATTTGTTTGCCCGGTTAACGCAGAAGCATGGTTTCTTCGATCCCGCCCGGGATAATTCCAAGGCGTTTGTCGAGATAGATGCCACATTCCTCTATCAGTTCTTCCTGATGTTCAGTGAAGAAGTGGTTGGCATCTTCCATAGTGTTTTGGGTAATGCGGATGCCTTTTTGGGTTTTTAGCTTGTCTACTAGGGTCTGAACCTCTTCAACGGGTGAAACCCTGTCTTCAGATCCGTGAATGATCAATCCGGATGCAGGGCATGGAGCAAGAAAGGAAAAGTCGTAAATGTTGGGCTGAGGGGCAATTGACATGAATCCTTCAATTTCCGGTCGGCGCATCAGCAGTTGCATGCCGATCCATGCGCCAAAGGAAAATCCTGCAACCCAGCAACCCCTGGCATCAGGATGCATGGACTGAACCCAATCAAGTGCTGCGGCTGCATCCGACAATTCTCCCTGACCGTGATCAAATTCACCCTGACTTCTGCCGACTCCACGGAAATTGAATCTCAGAACCGTAAATCCCCGATCAAGGAACATATAGAAAAGGTCATAAACAATCTGGTTATTCATTGTCCCACCAAACTTTGGATGAGGGTGGGGATGAAGAATAAGTGCAATAGGTGCGGTCTTGTCTTTTGAGGGCTGATAACGACCTTCAAGTCTTCCTGAAGGGCCATTGAAAATAACTTCGGGCATCGGATCTCCGGATCGAGGGATAAGTTGCGTAAAATTGTCAAGTTTTACGCTTATGGTCTTGACGTTACATGGTTGGCTTCATAGAACAGTTTAGAATTATTCAAAACTGGAACATCAGCCAGACCTGCTTGAAGCGCCTTCATAGACAATCGGAGAGGCAAATTTCAAGTAAATTGCGCATTCGGTGTGTTTTGAAGGCTAATTCAGGTGCATCTGAAGCGGAATGACACAGACTGAAATGACAAATCAGCCACGGATTTATTTTGATCATAATGCCAGCGCGCCGCTACTGGATTGCGCCCGGACGTCAATGATTGAATTGCTTGACTGCGCTGGAAATGCGTCGTCGGTGCATTTTGAAGGTAGAGAGGCCAGAAAAACGGTTGAATTAACCCGCCGTAATCTTGCTGACCTAATTGATGCCAATCCGGCCAATGTCATTTTTACATCCGGCGCAACTGAGGCAGCTAATCACGTATTATCGCCGAAAATGCGATCCGGAGGGCAACAATTACCTGTCGCCCGACTTTACGTTAGTGCTACCGAACATCCCTGTATTCTGCTCGGTGGACGGGTCGCACCAGAGCAGACTACTATTTTGAAAGTGTTGGAAAGCGGAACAATCGACCTTGAAGCGTTGCGACATGACCTCGGAAATCATGATCACACTCAAGGATTACCCCTCGTTTCGGTGCAGCATGCGAACAACGAAACCGGTATTATTCAACCGGTTTTGGAAGTTGCGGACATTGTTCATGAGCACGACGGATTATTGGTTGTGGATGCAGTCCAATCACTTGGAAAGTTGCCGTTTGGAATGGCCGACACAGGTGCCGATTTCCTGATATTTTCCAGTCACAAGATTGGTGGCCCGCAAGGGGCGGGAGCTCTTGTTCTCGCAAACGGAGGCATCTCTCCAGAACCATTGGTATCGGGTGGTGGGCAGGAAAGTTTCCATCGCGGTGGAACTGAAAATGTCGCCGCAATTGCCGGATTTGGTGCTGCTTGTGAATGGCATGCCAATAACTTGACAAAAAATATCAAGAATTTTTGCTTGAGGGACTCGATTGAATCCGGAATAAGCACTATATCGCAAGAAAGCGGTAACGGATTGCGGCAACCGGTATTCTTCGGCAAATCAGAAAACCGGCTCGGTAATACGTCGTGTTTTTCGGTTCCTGGAGTGAGAGCGGAAACGGCACTGGTTGCCCTGGACCTGGAAGGGATATCGGTATCTTCCGGGTCAGCTTGCTCATCCGGGAAGGTGAAACGTAGCCATGTCCTGGAAGCAATGGGCGCTAAACCGGAAGAGATGGAGGGTGCTTTGCGCGTCAGTCTTGGATGGACGTCTACTGAGGAAGAGGCTAGCCGCTTCCTCAATGTTTGGAAAACAATCATTGGCCGCCTGGCCAACTAGAGAAAATCTGGAGAGTAATAATGCCAGCTGTACAGGAAACCATTGACGCCGTCGCGGAAATTGACGTCGACAAGTACAAATACGGGTTTTCGACAGACATTGAATCTGACATGGCTCCAAAAGGCCTGAATGAGGATGTAATACGGTTTATTTCAGCGAAGAAGGAAGAACCGGATTGGATGCTTAAATGGCGTCTGGAGGCTTTTGAGCGCTGGAAACAGATGGAAGAGCCGACCTGGGCCAGGGTAAATTATCCAAAGATCGATTTCCAAGACATCTATTACTATGCAGCTCCGAAAAATTTTGAAGATGGCCCGAAATCACTGGATGAGGTCGATCCTGAACTTCTCAAGACTTATGAAAAGCTCGGAATACCTCTGAAAGAGCAGGAAATCCTGGCAGGCGTGCGTCGCCACGATGAACCCAGTCAACTCGATGAAAATCCGTCAGATAACGTCTATGCCTCTGGTCGTGTTGCCGTGGATGCGGTTTTTGACTCCGTATCGGTTGTAACTACTTTCAAGGAAGAGCTGGCAAAAGCAGGGGTAATTTTCTGCTCTATTTCTGAAGCAATCAAGGATCACCCGGAATTGGTTCAGAAGTACCTGGCATCGGTCGTGCCTGTGACAGACAATTACTATGCAACACTTAATTGTGCAGTCTTTACTGATGGTTCTTTTGTTTATGTTCCAGAAGGGGTTCGCTGCCCGATGGAGCTTTCAACCTACTTCCGCATCAACGCAGAGAACACAGGCCAGTTTGAACGCACATTGATTATCGCAGAAAAGGGTTCCTACGTTTCTTATCTAGAAGGATGTACCGCACCGCAGCGCGATGAGAACCAGCTTCATGCCGCCGTTGTCGAACTTGTTGCGATGGAGGATGCTGAGATCAAGTACTCCACAGTTCAAAACTGGTATCCAGGTGATGAGGACGGCAAGGGTGGTATTTACAATTTCGTGACCAAACGTGGTGACTGCCGCGGCGCCAATTCAAAGATATCCTGGACGCAAGTGGAAACGGGGTCTGCAATTACCTGGAAATATCCATCCTGTATTCTTCGCGGCGATGGCTCTCAAGGCGAGTTTTATTCGATTGCTGTTTCAAACGGAGCACAGCAGGTCGATAGTGGCACCAAGATGCTGCATCTGGGAAAAAACACGAAGAGCAGGATTATCTCGAAGGGGATCTCGGCCGGAAAATCACAGAATACCTACCGTGGACAGGTTTCGGCACACAAAAAAGCATCTGATGCGCGCAACTTTACCCAGTGCGATTCTCTGCTGATTGGTGACAGATGCGGGGCTCACACTGTTCCATATATCGAGGCGAAAAACTCAACCGCCCAGTTTGAGCATGAAGCAACGACGTCGAAAATCTCTGATGACCAACTGTTTTATTGTCTACAGCGCGGCATCCCGGAAGAAGAGGCGATTGCGTTGATTGTTAACGGTTTCGTCAAGGAGGTTATTCAGGAACTGCCGATGGAATTCGCAGTTGAGGCGCAGAAACTGATTGGTATCAGCCTTGAGGGAAGTGTTGGGTAATGGCAAACGGAATAGCAGATGAAGCCAGTGAAAAAGCTGGCCTAGTTTCCAAATACATTGCGGTGTTGCTGGGGAATTTTTGTGCGATCTCGGCGATCTATTTTGCTGTTCGAAACGAATTTGTCATGCCGCAGACAGCCCAGGTTTTGGGAATCTGGTTTGCAGTATGGGTAGTCGCAGTGCTGATCCTTCACTCTGTAGTCAAACCGTGGCTTGAAAAGAGATATATCCGCAAGCTCTCCTCCGGAGACGCCAAATGAACCGGGAAAAACTGATTTCGTCAAAATTTGTAAGGGTGCTCGTATTCCTGTGGATGATCGTGTTTCCGATTGTGTTCATAGCATTGCCAGCCCTGGAAATGTTCACAGGTGAAAGTGACAAGAGCTGGACCCCTGTTTGGGCGTTGATTGTCTGGATGCTTGGGCCATGGGTAGTTTCCATCGTGATGAAATATGCGGGAAATACGGAGAGTTCGAATGATGCGTAATTTTGGTAGGAAATCTTAGACCCGATTGTTCGGCGAAACCGTAAAACAAAGTCAAAATCTGAAAAAGAAACGAAAAAGAATGCTTGAGATAAAAAACCTCCATGTCCGCATCGCGGAAGAAGAAACTGAAATCATCAGGGGCCTGAACCTTACTGTACAAGCGGGTGAAGTGGCTGCCATCATGGGTCCAAACGGTTCCGGCAAATCCACACTTTCCTATGTCCTGGCGGGAAAGGATGACTACGAGGTTACTGACGGTGACATCTTGTATAACGGAGAATCCATTCTTGAAATGGAACCTGATGAAAGAGCAGCATCCGGGCTTTTCCTTGCTTTCCAGTATCCGATGGAAATTCCTGGTGTTGCCACAATGAATTTTCTGAAGGCAGCGATGAATGCTCAACGCAAGGCGCGTGGGGAAGACGAGTTTACAACGCCTGAGTTCATCAAG
>JBPCWL010000132.1:0-2613 GCA_051009575.1 Rhizobiaceae bacterium | reverse complement strand
GGTCATCACCTATACAAACGCGAACCCGGACTATTCATTTATTGCCGTTTTCGCAGGTGTAGAAATCGCAGCCGCAAAACAATTGTTGGAGAAACTGGAATTGGAGCAGAAATTCCCTGGCGCCAATATCCGCAAGATGCAGGTGGTTCTTGTATATCCGTGATGCACTGCAGCCTATTAACGCCTGGGCGTGAACCTCCGCACATCCGGATAGATAATAGTTTCAATATTTGGCAACCACAATTAAAGTATACTTTTCGTCAAAGCTGATAGGCACGTAATTGACGATTGTCCGGAAGGGAATACATGACCAAAAAGGCTGATCTTGCGTCGCTGTTTGGCGCCACGCCGGTTGACACATTCCTGGGTCTCGATGCCTGCAGCGATTTTTCGTCAATAAATGCGTCATCTGCATTCATTGGCGCCCCTTGTGCGACACCCTATGGTTCTGTTGGCGCGTATGCCAGAAATGGGCCGGCCAGCCTTCGTACGGCAGCCGCACCGCTTGCTGCAAACATAGATCGGCACAACTTTGATCTGGGAGGGCCGATATTCCCTGAAGGCACTAAACGAGCCGTTGATTGCGGCGACTTGCCGTGGAGCGAAACCGACTTCGTTGCCAATCGAAAAGAAATACGTGATGCCGTATCATCAACCCTTTCGTGCGGTGCAATCCCAATTGTTATTGGAGGCGATGATTCAGTCCCCATACCCATGCTGGATGCTATGGGTGATACCGGTGAGAAATACACAATCCTGCAAATAGATGCTCACATTGATTGGCGAGACAATCATATGGGTGAAACGATGGGATTATCATCAACGATGCGCCGCGCTTCCGAAATGAGCCATATTCAACAAATCATCCAAGTGGGTGCACGGGGTATCGGCTCAGGACATTCGTCTGACTTTGAGGACGCATTGGCCTGGGGTACCTCGTTCTTTGCAGGACCTGATATTCACGCAAACGGCTTGGCACCGGTATTCGAAAAATTCGAAGAGGGGTCCAATTTCATAATTTGCATTGACATTGATGCGCTGGATCCATCGATTGCACCGAATACAATAGGACGGGCACCGGGTGGTTTGTCTTATTATCAGGTATTAGAACTCATCAAAGGTGCGGCCAAACGGGGGCGGATCGCGGCGGTTGATTTTGTTGAAATCCTGCCTGAAGCTGATGTTGACGGTCTTGGAGCATTGACTGTTTCGAGATTGGTCATGGCAACCATGGGTATCTTGGCCCGTCAACAAGGAACATAGTCGGGAAATTACTACAGCAGCGCCCTTGCTGGGGGCCATTGACCTTGTAAAGAAATTCCCTGGGCTAATATCCGCAAGATGCAGGCTGTCCATGTGTATCCGCAATGCAGAAATTTCGCGCGGCCAACCCGTCAAATATCTGTAAAATCACCAGATCTTCCCTTTCCTGCCGCAAAGCGCGCCGCCCCCGAAACCCCCACTTTGACTACTTCAGGCGAGCTATTTTGCCATTCTTGCCGCATAGCATCATGAAACGAATATCCGTGCTGCATCCGGGCGGACTTACGATCCGCATTCATGCAACTTTGCGGAAATCTGGTAATCATATGGGCGAGCTCTTCGGCTTTCTTTCGTGCATTACCTACATCAACGACATATTCACACAGGCCGATACGATGGCACTCATCCGCATCTATTCTACGTCCGGTCAATATCAGATCCATAGCCCTTCCCTCGCCAATAAGACGCGGTAACCGAACCGTTCCACCGTCAATCAGCGGCACGCCCCACCGGCGACAATAGACCCCCATGAATGCAGTTTCCTCCATTACTCGCATGTCAGCCCAAATCGCAAGTTCCATGCCGCCAGCAACAGCAGGTCCGGCAACTGCCGCAATTACCGGTTTTGAGAGGTTAAGCCTGCTTGGCCCCATCGGTGCCATTGGCGGTTCACCTTCTTCGGGAAATCTATATACATCCATTGCTGATACATTGGTCAGCTCAGAAGCGCGTTTCAAATCCCACCCGGCGCAAAAAAAGCCACCCTCTCCCCAAAAAACCGCGACCTTTGCCGAAGCGGTTTCATCAAACTCCAAAAATGCATTGTAAAGCGCTTCAGCGTGTTCAGGATCCATGGCATTCCGCGCTTCAGGGCGAGAATGGATGACAGTCCAGACTGCTCCATCTTTTTCTATTCGTATGGGCATTGAAATCCTCCTGAGGGAGAAGACTAAACCCTACCGACCCAAGTGCGCCACTACATTCTCAATCATTCGCATCCCGGCGTCGCCCCCAAGTGACATGATCGATTCAGGATGAAACTGGACAGCGGCAACCGGCTCCTCCACGTGCTCAATTCCCATCACAACACCATCATCCGTTTCGGCGGTGACCGTAAACGCGTTTGGCAATTTTTGCGGATCAGCGTGAATTGAATGATAGCGGCCAATGGTGATTGCGCTTTCCAGGCCGGAAAATACGATGCCCGGCTCCCGAACAAGAACCCGGGATGGCTTTCCATGCATTGGCGTATCAAGCTGCCTGAGCACGCCACCGTAGCTTTCAGCGATGGCCTGAAGCCCCAGGCACACACCGAAAACCGGTAAATCCCGCGAGCGCGCTTTCCTTATT
>JBPCWL010000131.1:0-4572 GCA_051009575.1 Rhizobiaceae bacterium | reverse complement strand
ATTTCACAAGTGGGAGAAGTATGCGGGAGGGTTTTGGGCCGGGGATAGAATTTCGTAGCCATGCTTCAAAATCATGCGCACACAGCCAGTCGTAAGTGCTATCTCAAGACCAAGAGACCATTATGTCTAATATTTCGAAAAGTATTATGCTGATTGATATTTGCCCTGTGATAGAAGCAGACAACAGCAAATTTTGTTCAATGACCGCTTCGAGCCCTATGTGGACATTCATATTTTGGCGCAGAGCGGTCAGCGCAAAACAGTCTTGGAGGACAATATTGACCCAAAGCGGACATCTGAGGCTTCTGAATCGTATCAGCAGTAATTATCCTGATACCGCTCCACCGTCCGCGCAGGAGCCAACACAATGTCAACTCCCGCCTTTAGACGGCCACGGCTACCCGTTGGCAGTTTCTGGGCCGAAAGTATTCTTGATCTCCGCAACACGATCGGCAGGAAAACCGCCCTCCTTCGCATGGCGATAGATATCGTCCGCGCTGTTGGCTTCATGTACGCAGTACAGCTTGTCGCCTGCCGCGTAGGTATGATGCCAGGTATAGGGCACACCTAAACCGTCAACCACGGCGTTGGATTTAGCTGATATATCGCAAAGCTCTTCTGCGGTCAGTTTATCGGCACCCGGGACGTTTCTTTCGACGATGAATTTAGGCATTGTAATCTCCTTTGTTTTTAACGCGTTGATCATGAGATGAAGGATTGTCATTTGGACAGTTTAGATCGTGAAGTGACCCCGCTTCACATAGTGAAGTGGCAAGTGCGATGATAACGGTGTAGGTTTGGCTGGTAGAGGAAAGTCAATGGGTACCAAACCTTACGGACTAATTTGCCCGATCTCGCATGCCTGTGAAGTGCTTGAGCCACGTTGGACAATACCGATCCTGACCGAAATGTGGGGTGGTGCCACCCGTTTCAACGATATTAGACGCGGCGTCGGCAACATTTCCACTGCACTTTTGTCTCGTCGATTGAAGGAACTCGTCGAACTCGGATTGGCAGAGAGAATTGAAGACCCTGCTACCGGCCAGGTCGATTGCATTCGGACGCAACGCGCTATTGATCTCGAACCCGTTTTAGATGCCATGGGAAAATGGGCTCAGTGCAACCTTGCGGCGGACGAGGTGTTTGAGCACCTGACGGTTTCAAACCTGATGTGGCAGATGCGCAACTACATCGATCCGGAGCAACTTCCCAATCGCCAATTGGTGTTTCAGTTTCGGTTCACGGAATCTGGCCTTGATTACAGTAAATACTGGGCGCTTGTCAGGCCTGGATTTCCTGTTGAAATCTGCGTTACGATTCCGGACTACGAGATTGATCTGTTCATTGAGACAAACTGCATGTCGCTGTCTTCCATCATTCTCAGTCGCACGACAATTGCTCGCGAACTGGAAGCAGGCCGCCTTTTCCTGAGCGGTGATGCCATGCTTTCACGAACGATGGACAGATGGTTCTATCAAAGGACAAAAGAGAATAGTTCAGAGGTGATTCAGTTAAAGAACGACGCGTTCCTCGGTGCTGAAACAGCCTAAAATGAAACCGGCACGACTTCCGCTATTGGCACAAAACAAACATTTAGGGTTGATTGGGAATGGCTGCGGAACAGATTAATAACTCGCACGGCGACACAAATCCATCCGACGTTTCAAACTGACGTAATGCTTCCGTTACTTCTGCCCAAATGTCATCCTTGTCTGCTTGATCTAGGCCACTCAACATCTGTTGCATTGTGCCAGAGGCCTCGCGCCGCCATCGCACACATTCCCCTGCGGAAGCAAACCGAAGTGGTGCCTGGACAAATTGCTCCTGAATATCCTGGTATCCTGCAGTCCTAAAGTGTCCTGCAAGATGCCCGGGAGTGCCAAGGCTAAATGGGCCAGGTTGCCCCGGCTCGGGTGCCGATAGGCTACGTTTTTCTCTAATCAATTTTACAGGGATGGAAAAGAACGGTGTCTTTTCAGCCGTTGTGAACACAATCGCCGATACTCGTCCACCCGGGCGAAGTACCCTTTTGATTTCAGAAAGTCCCTTTTCAATATCGGGAAGATACATAAGACCTAGACGGGATGTTGCAGCATCAAAACGATCATCTGGTAGAGGTAAGGATTCAGCATCCATAACTTCGCCTTTGAGCTGCGTTAATCCCATCCTAGCAGCTACAGCATTGGCAAGCTCTATAAATTCGGGCGCTATGTCTGTGGCTAGTACTTCACCGGAGGGCCCAACGCGTTCCGCTGCAGAAACTGATTGGCCGCCGTCTCCTGCTGCAATGTCTATAACCCGGCTGCCAGAAACTACTCCTGCTTGATCGAGCATTGTTTCGGTCACGGAGTTCAACCAGGCGTTTATTGCCGGTATCCAATCGTGCCATCCCTGAGCAGCACGTCCCCATTCTTCTTTGACGGCTTGTTTATAGGAGGCCGCATCAAATGCCATGGAACAAATCCCTCCTGCTATTTGTTATGATTTGGTAGCGGATGCCAAAATTGCCGGCCAGGCTAATTCGATGCCATCAGCATTTTTGAACTTCTCTGCACCCTCAATTATCGCACGGTGAATGTTTTCAAGAGCTTCCGGGGTTTGATGCTCCAGCAGCATCGCAGTTCGGACGGTGCCATTATAAATCAAATTCAGGCATTCCTGCCCTGAGCTTCCACGCCAAACAAGCGGTATGCTTTGGGCATTAGCATCCACAAATTTCGCATCAGTAAGGGCCTTTTTGCATTCATTCCTATCGCTGAAGCGAAACATTGGCGGTGCGGGAGGTAATGGCACATCTATATCGCCATAAGTCTGAATTGCATTCATCACGACTGCGAAAAATTCATGATTTTCGGGTGTATCCCATACTGTAAATGCGTATCGTCCGTTAGATTTTAAAACCCGATATGCTTCGACGATCGCCTTTTCCGGTTCTGGCATGTGCAGTAGACCGAACAGGCAGATCACGGCGTCGAAGCTTTTGTCAGCGAAGGAAAGGTTTTCTCCATCGCCCTCGCAAAATTCAGCTTCCGGAAAATTCCTGGCAGCCAGCTCGACCATAGATGCTGCAAAATCCAATCCTATTGCGGTCGCACCACGCGACACCGCTCCACCAACTCCGTATCCAGGGCCACTGGCCACATCAAGCACATGCTTGCCCTGAGTAACTTCTGCGGCATCTAGAACAAAGCCAATGGCTTGAGTTGTCACATTGCCTACAAACTTATCGTACCCCTCAGCCTTAGCCTGCCAACCAGATTGCTCTAGCTCCTTGAAGGTAGCCATTTCTGGTAGGTTCTTATCCATCATCTCCTCCCCAAGAAACACGTGATAATGCAGCTTAGCATAAAGCAGACATTGAGTGTTTATCATAAACAGGCTGCTATCGAAGGTATGACTGAAATCACATAAGTATCACCCGATGTCCGTTTCTGACTATGAGCTGAATCGAAGATGTGAGCTTGTGGCTGTAACAGTTTTGTAGATTCAAAGCTAAAATCTTTAGCTACGCCACTTCAAGTCCGGCAGCGATTAACGCCTGCATTCCACCCTCAACGTAAGAGACGTTCTCAAACCCCATTTTCGTCAATAGATTCGCAGCTGATGCGCCGCGATAGCAGGGAGTGGATCCACAAGTCGTCAGTATACGTCGGTTTCGATCCTGCAATTCAGGTTCGCGGTACTCTTCATCAAATTCGTTACAGGCAATCCAGGCGATTGATCTGCCGGGGGCATTAATCGCTCCACTTCCTAGACCGGTTTCCTGAACTTCCTCTGTGTCCCTCACATCGACCAACAGGGTGTCCGGATTATCATTCAGTTCCTGCAACGCCTGTTCAGGACTCACTGCGTGGGCCTGTGACATGGCTTCATTGGCGAGTTGCATGAATGTCTTTGCCATTTTTTCTCCTACTCTTGCGGACGTCTCTAAAGTGAACCATCAGCATCGTGTTTTTCCATTCCGGTTAATGCCGGAACAAAGGTGCAAACAACGCGCATTTGGGTTTTAGCCTTGATGCGATGGCGATCATGATTATTCATCGCATAGAGCGTGCCCGGCTTTATTTCGTGAACAACACCAGTTTCCAGCTCTTCGACGGTACCCTCGCCCTCGAGACAGTAACATGCCTCAAGGTGGTTTTTCTGCCACAGGATCATCTCGAACCCTTCCTCTAGGATGCTGTCGGTGAGCGTTACGCCCATACCGTCTTCAGCGTGGAGAAGGCGCATGCTGTGCCATTTGTTTCCGTGCATTTCACCCTTGGTGCCGGATACATCTTCTAGCGTTTTTACAATCATTGAAGATTCCCGATCCGAATCAAACTTCAACTTCCTTGATCAAGGTATCGAGATAATCACGGGTTTCCTTGTCCCAGTCAGCCGGATTTTCATCATGTGCAATCTGGGCATGCTGTCCCGCCAGTTTCCAGACTTCATCCTTGGTTTCAGCGACAACACTGGCTGGACAGGCCTCCATTCCCTCAAAGTCACGGCAGGCATATGAATAGGCTTTGGTCATTATCTTTTCTCCTTTATTTCTTCTGGAAAACCATCGTGGTTGCGCATGCCGTC
>JBPCWL010000130.1:0-7869 GCA_051009575.1 Rhizobiaceae bacterium | reverse complement strand
GCCTTGCGAACACTGCCTTCCAGGACATAAAGTACACCGAGATCCCGACCCACCTGTTTGACGTCGACAGCTTGACCTTTGTAGACGAAACTGGAATTTCGAGCGATGACGAACAGTTGCTTGAAACGGGACAGCGCTGTGATGATGTCCTCCACCATACCATCGACGAAATATTCCTGCTCATCATCACCCGACATATTGGTAAAGGGTAGGACAGCAATTGATGGTTTTTCAGTGGGTTTAACTGGTTCATTGGTCAATAAGGGGGAATTACCGGGATTTAGAATTGGCCATTTCCATGCTCTGATCGGGCGATCAATGTTTTTCACTTCATGCTCGCCCATGTCTTCAAAAGTGTTATCAATGCGATTGCCGATGCTTTCTTGCACCAGAGATGAAATACAAATGCCTCCCGGGTCGGCCAGACCCTCCAGTCTTGCTGCGATATTTACGCCGTCGCCATAGATATCATCACCGTCAATAACAATGTCACCGAGATTGACACCAACGCGTAACTTGATCGGGCCATCATCATCACGAAGAGCAATTTGAATTGCCAGCGCGCACTCGACTGCATCCACTGCGGATGAAAACTCTACCAAAACGCCATCGCCCATCAGTTTGACGATGCGGCCGCCCCACTTTGCTACTTCCGGATAGAAAAGCACCTCGCGATGAGCCTTCAAAGCGGCAATCGTTCCCGCTTCGTCTGTCCCCATTAATCTGGAATAGCCTACCACGTCGGCAAAAAGAATGGCTGCAAGTTTGCGCTCCAACAGAATTCCTCCCGGGCAGAAACCATAGCCAACCTTTGCAGGCAAATCTACGGATTTATCTGGTGATTTGGGCACAATTGTCGGTATAAGGCGTGGCGCAGATTTGGCATTTACCAAATCTGAATTCGTTGAAAAGTCCGCAAAGCTGCCTATCAGAGCCTGCCCGAATTAGCGGATGTTCGCTCAACACGACTCTGAGCCCAAACCTACTCCAGGTACTTTTCCTTTACATCGTATTCATCGCAAAGGCGCAGGTAGAATGGAGGATCCAGTACGTCTTCGAAGTAGTTGTTTGTAAACTCTTCACCCGATTGAATGTCTCGCGTTGCTATCAAAGTAAATCGGTCTTGCAGAAGGGCCTCAGAAACGTTCCGCAAATAGCTTCGGGACGAAACATCCAATTGGGCCGACAAAGGGACGCCGAAATTCGTTGCCAAGTTGGCATTGTCCGAGTGATTGATCAGAACACCTTCATCCAAAATTCTGACAATGGAAGCTGGAAAGTCTGGTATCCCGAAGGAATGCGTGAGTTCATACACCGCTTTTTCACAGGGTAATGCTCTGATCGCCTTCTCGAACATCTGTTCATCAAAGACCAAATACCGGCCAGGTACATACCGCCACACAATCTGACCTTTTTCCACGCTCTCGGTCGCGAAAACACCCAAGCCTTTTTCGGGTGTTTTGCGAACTTCGTAGCTGTAGCAGAAACCGCTTTGCGTCTGCATGTCCATGTTTCAAACCTCTTACTTCTCATCTGGTACATACGTGATTTTGATAAGATGAGAAAGTGGTGCCCGGGGGCGGAATCGAAACACCGACACGCGGATTTTCAATCCGCTGCTCTACCCCTGAGCTACCCGGGCATCGGGTTTTGGCAGAACAAGCAAACATTTCCTGCCGTGGGCTTGCGGTTTATAAGCTTATCATTTCCCGGTGTCCAGTGGATTTAGGCGAAGGAAATCAAGTTTCCTCAATCCCGTCAGCCTGTTCATGCGAAGCGATAACATGAGAGCCGGAAAACCACTTGTGAAGATCCAGCTCCTGGCATCTTTCGGAACAAAACGGATAATAATCGCGCATGGAATTGCGCTGGCACGATGGACAGCCAACCGGTTTGCGAAGCGGTTCCACCATCCCGCTTTTTTCGCCTGTCATGCGCCTGATATCCAGTTCAGGTGGACCTGAAACCCTTCGCCGTTTAACAAGGACATGGTCTCATAGAGCGGCAATCCGACAACATTGCTGTATGAGCCGATGAGTTTCACGACAAAACTGCCTGCAATCCCCTGGATTGCATATCCGCCAGCCTTCCCGCGCCACTCTCCGCTTGCAAGATAGGCATCAAGTTCATTACCGGAAATGCGCTTGAAGCGCACGCGTGTTTCCACAAGCCTGTGCCGCATCACTCCGTTTGGCGTGGCAAGTGTCAGTGACGTATAGACACGGTGATTACGGCCAGAAAGAAGACGCATGCACATTTCAGCGTCTTCAGTTAGTTCCGCCTTCGGCAATATTCGCCGCCCAAGACCAACGACAGTGTCCGCAGCGATAATATAGGATCCATGCATTTCCTCAGACAACTTGACATTTTCAAGTGCCAGAGCTGCCTTTTCCTTTGAAAGGCGTTTTGCAAGCGAACGCGGGACCTCTCCGCGCCGTGGACGTTCATCCGCATTGACCGGAGAAAGAAAGTCAGGCTCTAACCCGATCTGCTGAAGCAATTGCAGCCGTCTGGGGGAACCTGATGCCAGTACCAGTTTGTGCGTTGCAGACATGGCTGCCATAGATCCTATTTGAAGCGATAGGTGATTCTGCCCTTGGTAAGGTCATAGGGCGTCATCTCGACCAAAACCTTGTCGCCCGCCAAAACACGGATGCGGTTTTTACGCATACGTCCGGCCGTATGGGCGATGATTTCATGGTCATTTTCCAGTTTAACCCTGAATGTCGCATTTGGGAGTAACTCCGTTACAACACCAGGAAATTCCAATACTTCTTCTTTTGCCATTATACCTCTTGGATCGGCTTGGTCATTCAGAATGTGGGCGAACCTATAGCAGTCTTTGTTGATTGTGAATATGCCCTATCAAGCTTTTATTTTCCTATCGAAAATCTTTCCCGAATCCGCTTTTCCAGTTCATTACGGGTCTTCCTGTAGGTTGCAAGAACATCATCCCGGCGGCCAACAGCAATCGAAGGGTTTTCAATTGGCCAGAACTCGATTTCCACAGCTTCCTCCTTGAAGAAATCCGCGACATAATCACGGGCCTGGCTTGTCAGAGCGACCACAAGATCAACAAAGCGGTCTTCAAGTTCATCAAGAGTTTCTGGCTCATGTTCAGAGGCGTCAATTCCCCTCTCTTTCATGATGGCCTGCATGAATCCATCTTCATCGCCTTTATAGATTCCTGCCGATTGGGCAAAAATCTGCGGCCCAAGGGTATCCCGGGTAAGAAACTCAGCCATGGGTGAACGAATTTGGTTCATGTTGCAGACAAACAGAACTGACTTCGGAAATTGATCACCGCTCAAAAGTCTATCCTCGCCAGTGCAGAACGCAGATTAACGTAAACAGGCGACGAGCCGTGTCAAAATCAATGTTAATCTTGCCGTCCAATCGATCATTCAAGGTCTGCGAACCTTCATTATGTAACCCGCGCCTACCCATATCAATTGCCTCGATCTGGCTTGGAGAAGAAGTCCGGATTGCATCATAATAACTCTCGCAGATCAGGAAATAATCCTTGATGACTTTCTTGAAGGGAGAAAGCGACAGGACATGCGCGATTACTTTCTCATCGTCTTCGCGGGAAATGTCGAAAACCAACCGGGATTCAACAACTGACAATACCAGTTTGTATGGACCACCTGTTTCGTCCCCGACCGGCCTGAATGAATTTTCTTCGATCAGATCGAATATGGCGACAGCCCTCTCATGCTCGATATCCGGTGTTGCCTTGCCGATTGAGGCATCATCCAACTGGACATCGATCAAACGATTACGATTGTCTGCCTCATCTGGCACGGTTGCCACTCCATCCTTTTCAAATTTTACGGTTGCCTCTCATGGCAACAGATATCCGGTGGGCTTCCAACCCTTCAACTGACGCAAGAATCTGTGCTGCACCACCGATTCGGTCCAGTTGTTCAGGCCCACATCGCAGAATGGAGGTTCTCTTCATATAGTCAAGTACCGAAAGGCCAGAAGAAAACCGTGCTGAACGGGAAGTCGGCAACACATGATTGGACCCCCCGACATAATCCCCGATAGCCTCTGGCGTATATCGGCCAAGAAACACCGCTCCCGCATTTCGAATCTTGTTAAACAGGGCATCCGGATCATCAGTCATGATCTCAAGGTGTTCCGCGGCAATCCGATCCGCAAGCAGCGCAGAATCAGCAATTTCGTCAACTTCAATGATTGCACCGAATTCCTCCCAGCTCTTCGAAGCAATCTCTGAACGCGGCAGCGTTTTCAATTGATTTTGTACGGCTACTTCTACCTGATCAGCAAATCTCGCGCTGTCTGTAACAAGAATGGATTGCGCAGCTGTATCATGTTCAGCCTGCGCCATTAGATCAGCGGCGATCCAATCCGGATCATTTTCCCCGTCCGCGATAATCAATACTTCGGAAGGCCCGGCAATCATGTCAATCCCGACGGTTCCAAAGACCTGACGCTTGGCTTCTGCCACATAGGCATTTCCAGGGCCAACGATCTTGACCACGGGCGCGATGATTTGTGTGCCGTAAGCCAGCGCTGCCACAGCCTGTGCCCCCCCGATCCGGTATACTTCGCCGACACCGGCTATCTTGGCTGCTGCAAGGACAAGCGGTTGGATGTAGCCGTCCGGTGCCGGCACCACCATGACGATACGATTAACACCCGCAACTTTGGCCGGTATAGCATTCATCAGAACAGAACTTGGGTAACTGGCCGTACCGCCGGGCACATAGAGGCCCACCGCCTCCACCGCCGTCCATCGGGACCCAAGTTCCACGCCGATCGGATCAGTATAACGGTCGTCAACGGGTAACTGGCGCTCATGATGCGAGTAAATCCTGTCATGGGCAAGTTGCAGAGCTTCCAGCGTTGATTTTTCAATCGAGTTGAATGCTGCATCAATTTCTTCAGCGCCAACCGCAATTCCGGACTTCGTGAGATCGAGACGGTCAAACTTACGCGTATACTCGATTACCGCGTCATCTCCCCGATCTCTGACATCAGCAATGATTTCTCGCACTACTTCCAATACATCATTGGAGGCCTCACGCTTTTGCATCAGCAATTGCTCAAATTTGTTTTCGAAATCCGGTTGTGAATATGAAATTCTGAGGGTCACGGCTCAGCCTTGCTCATGTTTCGGTCGGGACCGGGCTTCCCATGCGGCCTGCAAATCAGCCAGTTGTGCCTCAATGCATTCAACTTCAAGGCGGATGGCTCCATCTCCTGCAAAGACCAGTTCGATCGTACCGCCGGGACCATCATCGGACCGGAACAGAATTGCCAAAAGGGAAATGACCATTTCCTTGTCCCGCCGATCAATGCCTTGAAGCTTTACATTGTTGACACGATCAAAATGCAACACTGACTTGTGCCGTTCCTTCGAATTTTTGTTTTCCCAAACAAACCGGTTCAACATTAAAACAAAGCGTTTTTCCGCGGTGAGAAAATCCATATTCCCGATTTTCAGGATTGCATCCTGACAACAGGTGGAAATGACCTCGAGGTCCTCACTATCCAGCGCAAGCAGTTTGAGTTGTGACATCAAAGGAATCCGGATTTATCAATACTGGCAATGACCTAAGCCGGAAGTGAAACAAGTTCAAGCCGAACTGCCAAGGGAAGAAGAATATTTTAGTCAGAAACCCGCTCGATCACGGCACCGCACGCCGCCAGTTTCTCTTCCAGGCGCTCAAACCCACGGTCGAGATGATAAACACGGTTCACCGTTGTACGTCCTTCTGCAGCCAGCCCCGCGATCACCAAAGAGACAGATGCCCGCAAATCGGTTGCCATCACTTGTGCACCAGTAAGATTGTCCACACCGGTGACTTCGGCGTTTTGTCCATCCAGTTTTATTTTTGCACCAAGCCGTGCAAGTTCCTGCACATGCATGAACCGGTTTTCAAAAATCGTTTCCTTGATGTTTGATACTCCGTCAGCTTTTGTCATCAATGCCATGAACTGTGCTTGCAGGTCGGTGGGAAAGCCCGGGAAAGGATCAGTTTCCACATTGACCGGTTTCAGACCGGAGCCATTTCTTGCGACGCGAATACCTTCGTTCGTCGGTTCGATGGTTACCCCTGCCTCAACCAAAACATCAAGTGCAGCCTGCAAAAGATCAGGCCGGGCACCTTTGAGTAATACGTCACCACCTGTCATGGCCACCGCCATTGCGTAAGTTCCTGTCTCAATACGGTCTGGTAACACGCGATGACGATGCCCGTGTAGCTTGTAAACCCCTTCAATCGTAATGGTAGAGGTCCCTGCCCCTGATATCTTCGCCCCCATGCCGTTCAGACAGGCAGCGAGATCCACAACTTCGGGTTCGCGTGCCGCATTGCGCAGTACAGTAGTGCCATTTGCCAAGGTAGCCGCCATCATCGCAACATGGGTCGCACCTACGGTTACTTTCGGGAAAGTATAGGTTGCCCCCTGAAGGCCACCCTTGGCTTCGGCAATTACGTATCCAGCCTCTACTTTAATATCCGCGCCGAGGGCTTCGAGACTTTCGATAAATAGATCGACAGGTCTGGTGCCAATTGCACACCCTCCTGGCAATGAAACACAGGCTTTGCCCATGCGTGCCAGAAGAGGCCCGATCACCCAGAAGCTTGCCCGCATCTTGGAAACCAATTCATAAGGGGCTGTCGTATCCACAATCTCGTTGGCAAAAAAATGTATGGTTCGGCCATCACATCCGTTACCCTGTCTTTTCTTGCCTTCAACTCGGTAATCCACACCGTGATTGCTGAGAATACGGATCAGCGATTCCACATCAGCCAAATGCGGAACATTTTCGAGGATAAGCGGTTCGGGTGAGAGCAGTGAAGCAATCATCAGCGGCAAAGTTGCATTTTTTGCGCCTGAAATGGGGATTGTTCCGTTAAGGGGGTTACCCCCGGTTACAACTATGCTGTCCATCAGATTTACTCACTCACTACAAACGGAATGCAGCCCCAATCCGCCAAAAGTACACTTTAAAAAGAAGAGCCAATCAATACCGGAATATCATTGCCCGCACAACCAAAAGCCAGCTAAGCGGTTAATCCGGATAAATTATGTTCATATCGGATTTATTCAGGTTTTTTCGTAGAAATTTCCCGGTTCCGGAGTTTTACCGAGAATTCCTTGCCACCCTTGCTGCCATCTCCAAGCTTGCGGGTCTGCTGCTTTCTCTTTTTTAGGTTTTCTCGCAAGGCCGATTTCAGCTTGTCCCCCTTGGATCCTTTTGGTCGCTGCGTGCCCATTTAACTCGCCCTTTGCCGGATACGATTTTCAATTAAGGTATCAAGTGTAAATTTAGCGGTGCGGAATTTGCCTTGCAAGGGGCCTGAGTGTATGGCAGAAGGCATTCACTTTTCCATCAGGCAAAATCCGGACGCCGCGATGCCGATGCTGCTGTAGCTCAGAGGTACGGCAATTCCTTGATAAGGGTCGGGTCAAAACCGGAAATTATTTGTTTCAGATGGGCAAAATTTGTAATGAGACCTTATAGTGTTTCAAAGCCACACCTTTTGTGGTGAAATTGCTGCCGTAGCTCAGGGGTAGAGCACTCCCTTGGTAAGGGAGAGGCCGAGAGTTCAATTCTCTCCGGCAGCACCATTTTTCCCAACAAATTCAATAAGTTGATGAATCGACTTCAGTCGATTAAGCACGCCACAATTAAATCATGCACATTGAAACATATGTGCTGTTAGCCGCGCACTAGAAATCGAAATTATATGTTGTGTAAAATTTACGCTGCGTAAGAATTTCGGAAGCAAAAAACACTAACGAAGGCTCCAAAATGGCATGCAACTTGCGCCAGTTTGTGATAAGTAGGTTTTGGAAGGTTTGGAAAGAAATTCCTCAGATACTGTAAGA
>JBPCWL010000129.1:0-9705 GCA_051009575.1 Rhizobiaceae bacterium | reverse complement strand
GATGGACAAATTGGAATATGCGGCTTTGAACACGCGTCAGAAGTCAAAAGACTCTGCGGAATTCCGGTATTTTCAATAGGCTGAACCTGGTAAACAAGTTTGAATGGAAGACGTGGTTTCGCCCCCTTGTAAGCGAAAATTCTATCTCTGTTTATTGTGATCCACATAGTCCATTGTGAGATGAATTTTCAGCATCTTTAGCAATTGACCCGGCTCGGAAATAATGTATTTTCATAAGCCTGCGGGGATAACTAGATAAGTGATGCGAGCCAAATATGTTTGACCAAAACAAATCCCCTCGACCGGCAACAGCTTCAAGTCTGCAAGAAGCCGGCAACACAGATACAAGTTCCAAAGCCAGTGTAATTTCTTCGGACCTCACGATTACCGGAAGCATCGATTCCGAAGGATCTGTGACCGTTGAAGGAAAAATAACCGGTGACGTTAATTGCAAGAGCGTATTGGTACAGAAGTCAGGTGTTGTCGAAGGTTCACTGACGGCCGAGGATATTGATATTTACGGGACCGTCGATGGAACGATTACGGGCGATCGTGTTTCAATTCGCGAGACTTCCAAAGTTGAAGCCGATATTCATCACAACCTGATAGAACTCGAAATGGGCACGGAGTTCTCTGGCGTCCTGAAGAGAAAAGATAAAAAAGAGGAAACGAGTTCTGTTTCAAGCTCCACCTCTTATGCATCCGGCCTGACTAACGGGCAGAGCTAATACGAATTGAGAAATTGCGTCGAGCGAGGCCGTCATTCGACGCAATATTCTTATATTCTTAGATTTGAAATCACTAATTTGCTTATGTGTTCGTGAATCAATCCATGGGCACGCGATCACGGATCAGCTGGCTGATAGAGACGGCCAGGACAAGTCCGCCGCCATAGAACAAGTTCTGCACGAAACTATCGACCCCCAGAAAATTTAACCCCATGATTCCGGTAGATAAAAACAGGACCGCGATAAACGCGCCTGGGGCGTTGAAGCGGCCGGGGTAAATAGATGTCGACCCCAGAAATGCAGCGGCAAAGGCCGGAAGCAGAAATGCGAGAGCCGATGAGGGATCGGCGGAACCGCGCATACCTGTGTAGAGTATTCCGGCAAAGGCCGACAACAGTCCGGACAAAATGAGGGCTCCGGCGCGCATCTGGTTGACATTGACACCGGAAAGCCGCGCCACCTCGCGGCCCCGACCGACAAACAATAAGCGCCGCCCCAAACTTGTGTGCTGGAAACCGTACCAAATCGCGATTGTCAGAATAAGGACATAGTAGAAACCAAGGGGAATGCCCAGGAATCTGTACAGGATAACCGCGTTCACAAGCCCCATCGAAACCCCGGCTATGGTTCCGGAATCCGAAATCCATAATATTAGTCCATTAACGAAATACCCCGTACCGAGTGTGACGATCAGTGAGTGAATTCTGAAATAGAGGATAAAATAGGCATTGATCGCACCAATAGCGGCGCCGACTGTCAGCGAAACGAGAATGGCTATCAGAATCGGCATGCCCAAATTTACATTGAGTACGGCGAGGACCATCGAACTCAGTCCCATTGTGCTGGCAACGGAAAGGTCGAAATCACCGGCTGTCAACGGTACGATCAAGGCCAGAGTTAATACGATTATCATCGCGTTAGAGCCGAACATCGTCGCGTAAGAATTCCAGGAAAACATTTGCTCCGGCTGGAAAACACCGAGCACAAGGATGACCGACAACCAGGCCGCGAGCAGCCCGAATTTTTCACTTGAATTTTTCCAGTCAACCGGCCTGCTCAACAGTGACCTGGTTCCGAAACCCTGCTCCAGCTGTTGAGCTTGGACTCGAGAAGCGCAATTCTCTGTTCGTAGGTTTGGGTTACAGAATTTGAATTATCATTCATGAGCCTACCTCAGGAGCCTGCCGCCATGGACTGATAGCAGTTTTCCGCGATTGTATTTTTGAGAGCTCCTGTGCCGTGAGTTCCCCGTAGATCTGCCCTCGGGCAAAAATCAAAACCCGGTCGCACAGACTGGCAAGCTGTTCATAATCCGTTGATGCAATCAGTATGGAAGCGCCGTTGGCTGCTGATTTCACCAGCGCCTCCCAGATTTGTTGGCGCGCACCGACATCGACCCCCTGGGTTGGTTGATCGAGAAGGAGTAGTTTCGGTGATATCTGCAACCACTTTTTGAGCAGCACCTTCTGAGCATTGCCCCCGGAGAGCGCGGCCAGGGGCAGGACGGGATCATTGGGTTTGACACCGGCTTCCTCTCCCATCCGGCGGCCATGATTATGCACTTGCCTGTCCGTCAGTCCCCAACTACCCCGAATTTCGGGATAGACCGGCAGAGCGATATTGTTGGCCACGGATATGGATCCGACACCGGCACAGCCTAGGCGGTCTGAAGGCAGATAGGCGATGGCCAGTTTTTGTGCCTGCCGGGGGCAAAGTCCGTTGAGGTCGATGTTCTCACCGTCAAAACTGAATTGTCCGGAACAGGAACTGCCGGAGCCAAACAGCATTGACGGCACAGAGCCGAAACCCGAGCCGATGAGACCGGTTACGCCCAGTATTTCACCCTCGGTAATTTGAAACGAAACCGGTCCCACATCATGGTCTTCAAGATCCCTGACGTCCACAAGGATGTTTGGTGCATTGAGGACTGAGCTCTTTCCAGCGAATTTATCCAGATCACGACCAACTATATGGGCAACAAAGGTTTCGTGGTCCGTGTCATGGGTATCGAAGGTGCCGATCAGTTCCCCGTCGCGCAGTATGGTTGCCCTGTCGGTTATTTCCCTGACTTCATCGATATCATGGCTCACGAACAATATACTCGACCCCTTTTCCTTGCACGTCCGGATGAGATCAAAAAGCTGATCCACGCTCTTGCGCGGGAGGAAGGGGGTCGGCTCATCAAGAACCAGAATGCCGGGTTGATCATATTCGGTCGCCATTAATCCCTGGTGGGCGCGGATGATGGCCAGCATTGCTTGCTCGACAGGTGAGAGAGCACTGACCATGCTGGCCGGGTCCAGGGTTAGATTGTACTGTGCAAAGATTTCCCTGGCTGACTGATGGAGACCACGCCAGAATATGCTCCAGTCTTGCTTTGTGGCGAAGGATCCCAGGAACAAATTTTCCGTAACACTGAGCGAGGGAATGAGCCCCAGGTTCTGGTGGACAAATGCAATGCCCAACCGTTGTGCTATCTGCCCCATATTGAGCGGGTCCAGCTCCCGGTCATAGAGCCTGATCGAAGCTCCCGGTTCCGGTGAAAAAAAACCAGACAGAATTTTTATGAGTGTCGATTTTCCAGAGCCATTGGACCCCAGAAGTCCATGGACTTCTCCCGGGTGCACGAACAAAGATACATTGTTCAACGCAAGAGAATTTCCAAATTTTTTGGACAGGTTGTGAATTTCAAGCGCATTGCCCCGTGTGGGGGCAAAGCGCATTTGAGCCGAGGCTGCCTTCACTCAACACCCCAGAGTTTCGAAAAGCCAGACTTGTGAACATCCCCATAACCATCATTAAAGGTCGCCGGGACACCGGCTGTTGAAACATTGTCATCAGAGAAGATGTAAGCAGGCGTATTCAGCTGGTTGACCGGTTTCAAACCGCAAAGCAGGCGCATATTGGCATCGGTTCCGGCTATGCCCACCCAGCCCAGGCTTTCACCGACATTCATTTCCACGATGTCACCGTCTCTCATCATGTCCAGCACAAAAGGTGTTCCGTTAAATGAGACAATTTTCGCTTTTGATTTGGCGATCCGGATAGCCGGGACGACAAACTGGGACATGGAATCGTAAACCGGAAGTACGTAATTGATTGTCGGATCTGCGAGAAGCGCATTTTGAACTGCCGGTTGTCCCTTGGTTGCCCATTCATTCACGGGAACATTGATATATTTGGTTTTACAATCCGGGCAATTGTCCTTCAGATAATTGAGAATGGCGTCACGAATAGGGGCCGTCGGTGTAATTTCATCGGGACCGAGAACCAGCGCATTCACATTCCCACTGGTTTTGGCAATCGACCAAGCGGCAATGATCTTTCCTACCGTGACATAGTCCGTATTGGCAGCGCCGTCGAGAAAATCCGGTTTTTTCTGAGTTGTCGCATCGTAATTGTGAGTTGCAGTTACCTTAATTCCGGCTTTTCGGGTCTCGGTAATTTGCGGTACCAGAAACTCAGGCGGCAATCCGCCTTGAAGATCGATCAGATCGTAGCCCTCGGCGATCGCCGTGTTGATACCCTGTATCCAGCCGGCGGGATCCATCTGCGTTTTCCAGTTCCTCAATTTAAATCCGACTAATTTGGCGGCGTCAGCAAACCCTTCACTAATTGCCGCGTTAAACGGGTTGGAATTTGTCAGGGGAATGACAAACATTTTTTTGTCTTTCATACAGGCGCGGGCATCGAAGGGTTCACCCGGCTTGTTGAATTCCGGAAGTTTGCTGTGTGTATCGATGAGGGCCTTTGCTTTCTTGATATCGGCCTGTGAAAGTGCCGTTAGCCCGTTGAGTTCCGGAAGTTTACTGTGTGTATCGATGAGGACCTGTGCCTTCTTGATATCGGCCTGTGAAGGTGCCGTTAGCCCGAACAATATTAATAAAGCAATAGAAATCAATTTCATAAAACTTCTCCAATATTTGATTTTTCATGAGTGCTTTTCAGGTAGGTGATGGCTTCTTCCGTGCGGCACAGATCGGCATATTTGGCACTCATGTCAAAAAGGTTTGCTTTGTGTGGTTTTTCCGCACGATCACCGACGGCATCTTCGACAATGATAGTGATAAATCCGTTGGAAATACTATCGACGCATGTCGCCCTGACGCAGCCCGAAGTGGACAAACCCGCAATCAGTAGCGTATCGACCTGCATCCACCGCAGGGTTGATGATAAGGACGTGGCAAAAAAAGCGCTGGGGTATTGCTTGTCGATAACAATATCACTGGCGTGGACGTTCAGATCTGCAGCGAAATCCTGATATTCATTCCCTTTATCAAAGCAAACCAGCGCCGGAATCTTCTGGTAAAACGCTCCGCCGTTAATGCCTTTATGGTCGTATTCCACCTTCGTGAGAAACAATGGCTCTGCGAACTGGCGAGCAGCATCAGCCAGCAGGTTCGCATGCTTAAGGGCCTGTTTGCACAATTCACCTCCGTAGAGCGGCGAAGCCGGATCGTAGTAGGCCTGAGCAAAATCAATCAGGATAATTGCAGGATTACGGCCCCAGGTCTGCGTGGCATGAAATCCTGCATCGCGATAGTTTTGATCGATCTCAGAGGACAGGGAATCCGTGGACTTAGGAGGATTGTGCATCGACTTATTCCGCTGCCCTTAATTTGGCATGAAATACAGGCTCCCGGGGTGGGGCAAATCCTGTTTCTGAGCTGCAACGAGATTTCAACTCGTCTATGGAATGAATGCCCCGGTCGAAAAGTTGTATTTCTCCTCGTTCCTCAGACATCTTTTTTCGCAATTGTTCGGTCGCCGGCAGATCTACCCCGCCGGACTCCAGGACGACCCCATAGTTTCGAGCTCCGGCTTCGCTGACCAGACCTCTTTTGAAGTCTTTCAGTACAAGTTCGGGATCTCTTTCCAGGGGGTCGCCCCATCCGCCCCCACCCCAAGTATTAAAATAAAGCAGGTCACCGGCTGAGACGGAAATGCGATCACATTTGGAGGGCATGTTTTCGCTTGTTCCCGCTTGTCGCACCAGCTGTTTTGTTGATCTTTGACCCGGCAGACCGCCATTTACACCCCAGGGATAGGTCAGCCAGCGATCATCGTGAATTGAGATTTCCCCGGATTCCAGGAATTCATAAGCGATTGAAATACCGTTGCCACCACGATGTAGACCGGCACCTCCACTGTCGGCGATCGTCGTGTATTCACGAATTCTCAGAGGAAAATAGGCTTCAAGAAATTCATTGGGTACATTCGTGAACGCCGGCCACATGGAGTGACCATCGGGACCGTCGCCAACGGGACGCCCGGGAACGCAGCCAAAGCCAATCTGGTAGAGCTGGAACCACTCGCCGTTTCCATCGAAACCCGAATACATAAAATGAGGGCTGTCGGAAAAGCCGGCCGCATTCAGGGCATCCGGTGCATTTTGCCCGAGCAGGCCTCCCATCAAGTCAAAGATACGACCCAGCATGTGGGTCCTGCAGGAAAGCGCTGCCGGTTTTTGCGGTTTTAGAATTGAGCCTTCCGGAATATGAACATTGACGAGGTCGTAGAAACCGTCGTTGAACAGAATTTGCGGATCGAACAAATTTATTGTGAAGGCCCCGAAAAACATTTTGAACATTTCTTCGTTCAGAAGAAAGTTGATGGAGGAGAGGCTTTGCGGATCGGAGCCGGTGAAGTCGAAATGGGCCACATCCCCTTCACGCCAGAGCGAACAGGCGATCTTATAAGGACCGTTACCCATGCCGTCGTCAATCCAGTCTTCGAATGTGGCCTTGTTTGCGCTTTCGGGGATGATTGTCTGGATGATGAAGCTCATGGCATTCTTATTGCGGTCGAGCATATCCCACATGGCTGAGATGTAGGTATCCACGCCAAAGCGATCGATATTCTCCCGGACACGACGTTCGGCCAATCGCAGGGCTGCCACGATGGCGAAGAAATCAGATTTGTTCCAGTCCGGCATACGACAATTGTGCAGCATGATATTCAGAATTTCGTCCGCCAGTTCACCCCTGCGGTAAATCTTTGATGGCGGAATGATCATGCCTGCTTCGAAAATCATTTTTGCGTCTGTCGGCAGTGACCCCGGTACCTTGCCGCCCACATCTGTCATGTGCCCGAACATGGCAGCCCAGCTGACCAGCCGGCCCTCATGAAAAATGGGCATCATCAGCAACCAGTCGTTTAGGTGACTTACGGCTCCGTCGCAGGAATAAGGATCGTTGGTAATGAAAAGGTCACCGTCCTCGATGGTGCCTTCGTAGCCATTGATGAAACCGTAAAGAAATGACCCGAATTGTCCGACAACCATTTTTCCTTCCTGGTTTGCGATCAGGGGGAAGGCATCATGTTGCTCGCGAATGCCCGGGGACATCGCCGTTCGAAACAGAACCGCATCCATTTCATTACGGGCATTGCGCAGTGCATTCTCGACAATGTCCAGTGTTATCGAATCGACGTCCTGGCGGTTAAACGGTTTTGGTTTGGTTTCTATTATTTTTGCTGTCATGGTCGTTTACGCATTGTTTCTATTTGTTTTCAGGCCAGATAATGATGTTTCCGAATTCATCGATTGTGCAGAAATGATCCGGTAAAATAACCGTGGTGCTGTCCATCTCCAGTATGATTGCCGGTCCCGGAATTCGGTTGCCCGGACGCAGCTTGCCTCTGTCGTAAGTCATACCGTCATGCCAGGTGCCATCCGCAAATAATCGGGTAGGTTCGATTTGCGCCGGAGCCGGGTCAGAATCACCGGATGATTGGTCATTGCGAACAAAATCTTTAACGCCCCCCTGAACGATGGCGCGAAGACCGACGAGTTCGTGTTCCGCGTCCAGGGCAAACGTAAATAGTTTTTCATGTTCGTCATCGAACCGGGACGTCACTTCCTGGAGGCCTTTCAGGTTAAAATCCTCGGGGGAAATATCGATGGTCAATTTCATGCCCTGGCCTCGATAACGAATATCGATCTGGTAGAAGGTTTCCATTTCGCTCTCCCCGATCCCCGCGGGATAAAGAGCTAGGGACGCACTTTTCTCAAGATCATCAAGTGTTTGTCTAATGGTCGCTTCGGATGTGTCGGACACCGAGGCCACGAATGTCTGACTGGCTTCATTGCGCAGCCGGGTTGTCGCGTCACCGTAAGCGCACAGAACTCCGGGACCGGGAGGAATGATCGCCGGCCATGAGTTGATCAGTCGTGCCAGGGCATTGGCATGCAGCGGTCCTGCGCCGCCAAACCCGATCAGGGCAAAGTCCCGGGGATCATATCCCTGTTCGACCGAGACAAGCCTCAGGGCTCCGCACATATTTTCATTGACGATGCGGACAATGCCTTCTGCAGCCTCTTCAATGGATATTGACAGTGCATCGGCAATTTTTTTTACCGCCCGAGAAGCCAGTTCGTAGGATATATCCATGTCACCGCCAAGTTTGGCCGTCGACGGCAGGTAGCCGAGAACTACGTTGGCATCGGTCACTGTGGGTTCTTCTCCACCGGAACAATAGGCCGCGGGTCCCGGATCCGCTCCGGCCGACTGCGGGCCGACCCTCAATGCTTTGGTCAGTTCCGGAACATAGGCAATTGATCCGCCACCGGCGCCAACAGTTCTCACATCAATCGAAGGCGCCCGCACGGTCACATCGCCGACCCGTGTCTCCCGGCGTGTGCGAGCGATTGAATTTTCTATCAGGGCCACATCTGTCGACGTTCCGCCCATATCCAGTGTCATTAGGTTCTTGTAATCCGCCTGTTTGGCAACCCACAGGGCGCCTGAAACACCACCGGCCGGACCAGACATGAGAAGGTTTACGGGCTTCTCAATAGCTGAATCGGCAGAAGCCAGGCCGCCATCGGAACGTAATATCTGTAGATTGAGAGTCGATCCCATCATCTGGGTGAGTTCGTCACGCAGATTGTGCACATATTTAGCTACCAGGGGCCGGACATAGCTGTTCACGACCGTTGTTTCCGTACGTTCATATTCGTACATTTCGGGCATGATGGACGCGGAGGTAGAGACAGGTATTTGCGGCGCAATTTCCTGGGCAATTTGGCGAATACGTTGCTCGTGAACGTCATTGACATAGCTGTTGAACAGGGCCACGGTCAGTGCCTCTATACCGCGGGCAAACAATTCTTCCAGATCCCGGCGCAAGCGATCTTCGTCCAGGGGAACAACAATTTCCCCGCGCGCCCCAATGCGTTCCGTCGCTTCCATGGTCAGTTCAAGGGGTGCCAGAGGCTGCGTTTTATTCCAGATGACCCAGCCCCCGAGCCCACCGGGTACGAACGAGCGGGCGATTTGCAAGGTATCTCGGTAGCCTTTGGTTGTAACCAATCCGACAACAGCACCGGCATTCGTCAAAACCGTATTGGTTGCGACCGTGGTACCGTGCATGACTTCGGAAATATCAGAAGGGTCCAGATTTGCCTGTTGGCAGAGTTTTCTGACGCCATTGAGAACACCAATGGAGCTATCCTCGGGAGTCGACGGTACCTTTGCGGTAATGGTTCGTCCTTCGGCTTCGTCGAGGAGGAGCAAATCGGTAAAGGTGCCGCCGACATCAACCCCGAAGCGCAAGCCCCTGGCTCCGGATTTGGAATACCCCAAATCAGGGTTCGATTCCTGACTGGTTTCAATGGAATTTAAACGCTTTTCGAAGGCGGCGAGACGCTGTTCATATTTTTTAATTAAATCGTCTGTGGAGCTCATGATATCAGTTTAACTCTGCGCTTGGTTTTGAATGAATTAAAAATCTATTTCTCAGAATTGGGGTGTTTGCCCCCGGATAAATCCATTGCAGACGATCGCGTCTGGCGTGTTTTGAATTGTTTAAATTTGCTTGTCAGAACACTGAATAATTTGATCAGCACGGCGGTAGGGACATTGATGAATAGTTCTGATGCAGATCGGCTTGCGAACGCATTTTCATTCTTGCTATGGGTGAGAAGTTGCAGCCGTTCTCCAATTGTAACGGCACGATCCAGAAGGGCCTGGCTTTC
>JBPCWL010000128.1:0-17184 GCA_051009575.1 Rhizobiaceae bacterium | reverse complement strand
AGGCACGAGTATCCCGGCTGTTTGAAGGAATTGATTAGATCTGCCTGGTTGTGTCGGCGATGAATGGGGGCGACTTCTTCCCATGCGGCACGATTGGCAGCAGTAAACTCCTTAACCCGATCCGCGTTGCTCACAGATTTAACTCCACTACTTTGCAATTCCCGGCAGGTTGGAAATTCGTTTCGGCAATGCCCGGCAACATTCAAAGGGCGGATGCAAACAAGTGTCAACACCGAATATCCACTCCTGGCACTTAGCGGACAGGCCAATCTTGTCGCATGCTAAATGAAATCGTGATCCTTTGTGGTCACTTTTGTCCGCATAGCTGCCATTCGATCTAAAATGACGGCTCAAAAATTGGGTGAATGGCCGCAAAGAGCCCTGTGTTGACATTGGTGCCATGTCGCAAGTGAATTACTTTTAGGCATGCTCGTTGTCCGCTTTTGACCAATATTGGGAGTTTAGTGCAGGCCCACGAGGCCAACAGAGCGGCGAATCGAAACGATTATGGAAATCAAAATCAGTTAACCGGATCGCAGGTTTCGGGTGGTTGGTTCCCACTTGCTCTGGTAGCGATGCGATTGACAGAGAACGATAATCAAACGGAGTTAATTCTGGAAAATGATGAATGACATAAATAATTCCACTCCGCGATGGCCACTGAAGACCGAACGTCTTGAAGTTCAGCAAAAACTCAACGAGGCATTAGCTGATGCAATCGATGCCGTTCAGGCTGGCTGCGTTGCTCCACCAACAAATCCGGCAGAGTTGCGCTGCAAGCTGGGACAATTCGATTTCAAACGGCCAATCGAGATGCTTTGCGCTTCTGGGCAGGTTATCGAACTTCTCCAGTCAGGAATGGTGCATATGATGCATCCAGCTCACTTCGGGCTGTTTAACCCAAGTGTAGCATTCCCTGGAGTTCTAGCCGATCAGATTGCCGCTCATTTTAATCCTCAGCTCGCTGTGTGGTCTCATGCACCAGCCGCCGTAGAGATCGAACGCCACACCATCGAGGCGATGGGTGGGCTGGTCGGATGGAGTTCTGACGAGACATCAGGCCACTTCACAAGTGGCGGTGCAGAAGCGAACTATAGCGCTGTACTCATGGCCCTCACCAAAGCATGTCCTGAATACGCCGAATCTGGAGCGACGGCGTTTGGAGGCACGCCTTGTATTTATGTCTCTGCTGAAAGCCATCTGGCGTGGCTCAAAATCGCCCATCAAGCAGGTATTGGACGGACTGCAGTACGGCTTATTCCGACAGACGGCATGGGGCGCCTCGATGTCAAAGCTTTGGAGACCCTCGTGAGTGACGATGTCAGCGCCGGCAACATTCCGGTGTTTATGGGCGCAACTGCCGGAACCACGAATGCCGGCATGATCGACCCCCTTTCCGAGTGTCATGCGATTTGCCGCGACAACGACATATGGTTCCATGTTGATGCAGCTTGGGGTGGAGCCGGGCTTCTTAACGAAGAAGCAGCCAGACATCTGAAAGGGATCAAGGAAGCGGATTCGATCACACTTGACGCACACAAATGGTTTGCGGTGCCCATGGGTGCTGGCATTTTCCTGTGCCGCGATGAAGGCCTTCTGGGAGAGACATTCCGCGTGGCGGCAAGTTACATGCCTGAGAGCACAGAGGATGGCATTGATCCATATACCCATTCGCTGCAATGGTCTCGCCGCTTCATAGGTTTGAAGCTTTTCATGTCGTTGGCATGCATGGGCTGGGACGGATATCGTCGGCACGTAGGTCATGCTTTGCGGATGGCAGATCGGTTAAAGTCTGAACTCGGGAAAAATGGCTGGCGCATAGAGAATGACAGTCCGCTCGCAGTGATCTGCTTCGTCGATGGGCAAGGCCAGGCAGATCCGGTGCGAACAGCAGCCGACGTTGTAGAATCGGGCCGGGCGTGGCTTTCATCAGCAAAATTCGAAGGCCAAAGTGTCTTACGTGCCTGCATCACAAGTCACTTCACACGCGAAGAGCACATTGGCATTCTTGTGGATGAACTGAACCGATCACGGGTAACTCAATGCCGATAGAAATCTCTACCCATCTGGGGCGGCAGATTTCTGCTATTCGGACTGGCGATGGCCCGGTGGTCGTCCTCCTGCCTCCAGGCGCAAGTTCAGCTGCAGCGTGGCGGGGGGTTACGGCAGAATTATCAGCAACGTTTGAATGTCTCGCCGTCAATCTGTCTGGCTATGCTGAAACTGAGACGTTTCATTCCAATCGGGCCATGACACTGGATGACGAAGCCAAAGCTGTGCTTGCGCTGTTGGGCTCTCGCAAGGCTGAGGTTCACTTGGTAGGTCATTCATACGGTGGGGCAGTTGCGATCAATCTAGTGCAGCACCACGGGCACCGCTTTTCCTCCTTGACGCTGATTGAGCCTGCAGCGTATCCCATGCTCATGCAGGTCGGTGAACTGGAATTGGCTGAAGATGTGCTACAGATCAATCGGGCATTTATCACCCGGGTACATAATGGCGACAATGACGCGGCCTTTCGGGGCTACTTTGATTTCTACAACAACGGCCCGCGAAAATGGACCGATCTATCTGGCTCGGCAAAACAACGACTCTTGGCAGTTGCAAAACCGGTAGCAGCAGCGCTGGAGGCCGTTCACGCATCTGACAGCAAACTGGATGAATTGGCCAATCTGCAGATTCCCACGCTTGTAGTAGCTGGAGCTGAAACCGACAAGGTGCACGCCAGATTGGCCAGAGCCATCGCACATAAAATCGCGAACTCACGACTAGAGATCATTCCGCAAGCTGGTCACATGTGTTCTCTGACCCACCCGGTTGAATTAGCCGGATTGATTCTGTCGCACATCGCGGACGTTTAGTGGCTTTGGCGACCAGGTGTGAATGTCGCCTTGTCGCACTTTGGTTTTACCCTTGTTGGGAAGAGAACTCAGCTAGCCCAATAGAGCTGCGACAAGCTCATGCGGTTGGTCAATTGTCGGCCAATGTGAGGCACCAGTCAGGACCGTCTGTTTCATCTCGCTTTTGGCCAACCAATCTATTGTTTCTGGCGGACAATTATCAGGATTGAAAAGATAGTGCACGCGAGCGGCCGCAATTAGTCGTTCGCCAGGTACATTCGCCTTTGAAAAAGCACATGCATCACTTCCCAATTGCCAAGCTGCTAACGGATCACAAGCTTCAAACATGGCACTGTAGCGCGTGAGAATTGGGTCATTGTCCATTGACATCTCTGAAAGCCGGACAAGAAAGCTCCGCCTAAAATCGAGAGCATTTTCAAAGTTTGCTGCTGTGCCGGAAAAATAGGCGTCTGCGGCCGTGATGTTACCTTCCAATGAAATGATTTCTTCGATGAAGTCATTCGACGCTTCTGCGGCCAAAGTTGCAATTATCGAAGCGACCGAATGAGCCATGATGTAGTGGGAGTTTGAGCGCACCGCTTCTTCCAAGACAAAATCAGCAAGCGCTCGTAGGGTGGTCTGTTTCAACTCAGACTGAGCACCAAAACCAGGAAGGTCGAGCGGTCTAAGGTCGTATTCTTCCGACAGGTTCGTTGTCAGTAAGTTGTCGAACATAGAGGCGTTGTCACCGAAACCGGCGATGCAAATCATACTCTTTCTGGAACTCACCATCGAACCTCCGTGGCGTCGACTTTGCCCTTTGGAAGCAACAGACTAGCAACTCAGCAGGTTTGTACAAACCAGAAATTCGCCTATTCTCCCGACTTCAGCTCTTGGCACATAGCCGACATATGTTACGCGTTGCAAATAAACAAGAATCTTGAATACTCCAAGTCACTAAGTCCGCACACCGGACATCAACGAACCGAGTACAAACACAATCTGAACGTCATTCAACCTATCGCTCTCAAAACAATCGTTTTCAATGTTCCAAGCAGGTCCTCAAGATGTTCCCGGTTCTCGGCTTTTGCCTTGTGGCCCATGGCAGTGTGAACGACAAAATCCGCAAGACGACTGACTGACAATTCAACAGGAGCATTTGCAGGAACATGCGGTGCAAGCAAGATTGTCATCGCTTCACTGAAACGGCGCTTGCTGACTGCCATTTCTTCACTGGCAGCGTTTTCAAAGGCTTCCATGATTTCCCCGCCATGAGTGGTGCCGTGAAGGATTTCATAGGGTTTCCGGGCAAAGTGATCGAATGCCAGTTCCAGTCCGTCTTCCAGGTCTTTTTCGGCTTCTGTATGCGTTTTCAGGCTGGCACAGGTATCTTCAATGTATGCCTCAATGATTGCCCGCAATATCGCATCCTTGTTGGCAAACGCGTTATAAAGCGTCTGCCTCGCTACACCGGCTTCAGTTGCGATGTCATTCATGGTTGCGCGCTTCATGCCGTAGCGCGAGAACACCCGTGTGGCAGATTCCAGAATTGTTTTTTCTCTGTCCAACATTATTTTCTTATTGACAAATTATGTCTAAATGTCAAATATGGACATTAAGATAATTTATGTACAATTGGTCTAATTGAACATTTGATGACACGGCCCATATATGGGCAAGGTTTGCGTTTAGAATTGCGGATATCAGACCCTGTTCGTGAAGTCTGGAGAAAATCATGAAACTCAATGTTAACGGCCGTTTGGTCGAGGTAGGGAATGACCCTGAAATGCCGTTGCTATGGGCATTGCGGGATGTGGCTGGCCTCAAAGGCACCAAATTTGGTTGTGGAATTGCTGCATGTGGTGCCTGTACCGTCCATGTGGATGGAATTCCAACCCGCTCCTGCCAGCTAACGGTCGGAGATGTAGACGGACCAGTGACGACGATTGAGGGTATCGGCAATGTTGAAAACCTGCATGCAGTGCAAAAAGCCTGGATTGATGAACAGGTTCCCCAATGCGGTTACTGTCAATCCGGACAGATCATGGCTGCCGTCGCTTTGCTGGAAGAAACACCGAATCCGACTGATGAAGACATTGATGATGCGATGACGAACCTTTGCCGGTGCGGCACTTATCCACGTATCAGGTCAGCAATCAAACGGGCTGCTGAAACTATCGGGCAGGAGGCTTAATCATGGGTATCGGAAAAATTGCCAGACGAACCTTCCTGATTGGCTCCGCCGCGATAGCCGGAGGCGTCGCAGTAGGTTATTTTTATGTCAGCCGACCTTATGACAATCCGTTGGAAAAAGATCTTGCTGAAGGCGAGGTGACTTTCAACCCGTATATCAAGATATCTGAAGACAACACGGTAACCGTTATTACGCCCCGGGCGGAAATGGGCCAGGGTGTCCACACATCACTTGCTGCGCTGGTTGCCGAAGAGCTTGATCTCACCCTTGATGATGTCGAAGCCGAGCACGGCATGGCTAATTGGGCTTATTTCAACGGTGGCATGATGGAGGATGGCGTTCCCTTTGCCTTCTTCAATGAATCTTTCATGGCTGAGACGATGCGATCTGCGATGCCGATGGTGGGTAAAGTACTGGGATTGCAGGTAACCGGCGGCTCGTCCTCAATCAAGGATGCATTCGACAAAATGCGCCAGGCCGGTTGCGCTACCCGCTACATGCTGCTTGAGGCAGCGGCAAAGGAGTTCAATGTCGACAAGGCAAGCTTGAGAATTGAAGGCAAATCCGTTGTCGATCCGGCATCAGGAAACGCACTTGAATTCGGAAAACTTGCTGCTGCTGCGTCTTCATTCACCGCACCGTCCGAACTGGTTTTGAGGGAAGAAAAAGACTGGAAATTGCTGGGCAAGCCCCAGCCGAGAGTGGATATTCCCGCCAAGGTGACCGGAGGTCATATTTTCGGTATCGATGTTGATTTGCCGGACATGGTCCACGCCACGGTTAAAATGTCGCCGCGTTTCTGGGCAAAAGCCAAGTCCTTCGATGACAAACCCGCTCTGGCTGTACCCGGTGTACAAAAAGTGGTTCCGCTCGACACACAAACAGGTGCCGGTTTTGGCATAATTGCGGATAACACATGGGCGGCTTTCAAAGGTGCGGAAGCCCTTGAGGTGGAATGGGAGGAAGCATCGTATCCCAAAACCAGCGAAGAAATGTTCGAAAAAATCGAAACCGCCCTGGAAACGGAAGCAGACCAATCGTTGCGGGATGATGGATCGATCGTGACCGCATTTGCAGATGCCCCACGTGAAGAACTGCTGGAAGCAGATTACCGGGTCCCATGGCTTGCACATGCTTGCATGGAGCCGATGAACGCGACTGCACAATGGAAAGACGGTGTTTTGTCCGTGTGGGCGCCAACCCAGGCTCCAACCGTTATTCAGATGGTTTGTGCAGGCCTTGTAGGCGTTGAATCATCCGATGTACGAGTGCACACGACAAAGCTCGGTGGCGGGTTTGGCAGGCGCGGCGAGATCGATTTTGCTATTTATGCGGTGGAACTCGCCAAACACACCGGTGGCCGCCCGGTGAAAGTTACCTGGAGCCGCGAAGAAGACACCCGCCATGATACCTATCGCCCCGCCGCAATAGGACGCATGAAGGCACGGGTAAAAGAGGGAGAGTTGCCATCCGCATTGGATATTCACCTTTCATCGCCTTCAATTATGGTAAGTTTGTTGAAGCGCACATTTCCGGGGCAGCCACCAGCTGGACCGGACAACACAATGGAACACGGTGCTTTTGATCAGCCCTACACAATCCCGAATTATCGGGTGAGGGCGAGCAAGGTCGACCTCCCGGTGCCAGTAGGTTTCTGGCGCTCGGTCGGCAATTCTTACAACGGTTGGTTCCATGAAAGCTTCATGGACGAAATTGCGGAGAAGGCCGGCAAAGACCCGCTGGAAATGCGGTTTGAATTGATGAAGGACTACCCCGCAGCCTTAGGTGCGCTCAAGAAAGTGGCCGAAATGTCCGGCTGGGGCCGGGAAATGCCTGAAGGAAAAGGCCTTGGCCTTGCTCATGTTCTTTCATTCGGTACCTGGGTTGCGATGGTTATTGAAGTCACCAACGAAGATGATGAAATTAAAATCGACAATGTCTGGGCCGCAACGGAAATCGGAACTGCAATCGACCCGAGCATTGTGAAGGCGCAGATCATGTCTGGCATTGTTTTTGGATTGTCATCTGCGATCGGTCAGGAAATCACGTTTGAAGACGGTGAGGTAGTTGAAGGAAATTTTGACGAATTCGATGCAATGCGGATGAATCAATGTCCGAACATTCACGTGGAACTGCTTGAAACTTATCATAAAATCGGTGGTGCAGGTGAACCGGGTACGCCCCCCAGTATTCCCGCGTTGGCAAACGCCATTTATGCTGCAACCGGAACACGAATTCGTACCATGCCGCTTTCATCTGAGGTTGATTTCGTTTCCTGAATCTAAATGAGTCCGAGATTCATTAGTTCAATCCGAAGCTCCGGCGGGAGGGCATTAACACCGGAGTGACCTTTTCCAATGTCGGAAGGGGCGTCTTCAACTTTCAGGTAGCGCCAGCCCTGAAATGCGCGCCGAGGCTGCCATTCAGTGAGGATAAGCCTGGGCTCCATAACGAGGTCACACCGTTTGATGCCGTTCGGGTCGGTAAATGGCCGGATATCAACCAAATGTTGACGAACCTGAACCTTGCCCTTGATCACCCAATAGAGTGAACCGCCATCCAACAACTCATCCACTCGCTTTGGTATCATCCGGGTCGTGTGAATTTGGACCGGTTCCTGACCCTGGCGCCGTTTTTCGTCCTGACGAAAATCGACATGGGCCTGAAGTTCTTCAACCGCAGACACACCTACGCACAATTTGAGCAAATTCAGGGTCATTGCATGAACTTAGGGCCTGATAAAGCTGGTTACCAGTAATGAGCATCAGCATTCCACAACATTCACCGCCAAACCACCCTGGCTGGTTTCCTTGTACCGGGTGTTCATGTCCCTACCGGTTTCAAGCATTGTCTTGATACAGGCATCCAGTGAAACAAAGTGAGTGCCGTCTCCGCGCAGTGACAATGCCGCCGCCGAAACCGCTTTTATCGCGCCAAGGCCATTGCGTTCGATACAGGGAACCTGAACAAGTCCGCCGATCGGATCACAGGTCATGCCGAGATGGTGTTCAAGTGCAATTTCAGCAGCATTCTCAATTTGTTCCGGTGTGCCGCCCATGATGGCTGCAAGACCACCGGCAGCCATGGCCGATGCCGAACCAACTTCGCCCTGACAGCCTACTTCCGCCCCGGAGATTGAAGCGTTTTGCTTGATAATTCCGCAGATGGCCGAGGCTGTAAGAAGATAATCTTCAATCTGCCTTTGGGTAGTCTCGGGAAAAAACTTAAGATGATACATCATGACCGCCGGAATTACGCCTGCAGCCCCGTTGGTCGGCGCTGTAACGACACGGCTACCTGCCGCATTTTCCTCATTAACCGCCATTGCAAAAACTTGCAGCCATTCATTGGCAGCAACCGGGTTAAGCCGGTTTATACCCCATTCCTCATTCAGCTGATCGACAATGGGTCCGGAACGTCGTTTGACTTTTAATCCGCCGGGAAGGATCCCGTATTGCCGCACACCACGTTCGACACAGGAGCGCATTGCATCCCAGACTTTGGCTAAACCAAAAGCCAGTTCATCTGCAGTCATCGATTGTGTTTCATTCGCGCGTTTCATATCTGCGATTGAAAGGCCGGACTGGTTGGCGAGATCAATCATCTCCCGTGCGTTGTCAAAAGGATAGGGGACACGATCTACACGGGTCGCCTTGAGCTCCTCGTAGGCCCGGAGGCTTTCCTCATCCACGACAAACCCACCACCGACTGAATAATATTCACGCTTCAACAGGAGCTCGTCATCCTTGGACCAGGCGGTAAAAGTCATGCCGTTCGTATGAATTGGCAAAAGAACTTCATAGTCGAATATCAGGTCGGTTTCGGGGTCAAATTTGTACGATGGATGATCAGCCGGTTTAACTTTCTTTTCGGCGATCACCTGATCGACAATCACATCAACCCTATCCGCATCAACGGAAGAAGATTTTTCTCCTGAGAGACCGAGGATAATTGCCTTGTCGGTGGCATGGCCTTTACCGGTAAAAGCCAGAGAACCGTGTAGCGAAACCTTAATCCGTTCCACAGTGTCGTTTTCACGGCGCGGCCATTCGCCATTCAATATGTCATCAAGAAAATACTCCGCCGCAATCATCGGTCCCATCGTGTGGGATGATGATGGTCCAATCCCGATCTTGAATAGCTCGAATGCTGAAAGAAACATGTCAATTTGATCCGGTTACGCGGGTTTTCATTTCTTGCTTTCCGGTTTGGAAATGTCAGCACCGAATTCATTGAGGGCAGTAAAGCCGCCCTCAATGTGAGCGACATTCTCAAAACCCATTTCTAACAGGGTTTTAGCCGAAAGGGCAGAGCGCCAACCCGAAGCGCAGTACAAAATGTATTTTTTGCTTTGGTCAGCAAGTACAGGCTTGTGATACGGGCTTTGCTCATCAAACCAGAATTCCAGCATGCCTCTGGGAACATGAACGGACCCATTTACCGTACCATCTCTTTGCAACTCCCGAATGTCACGAATATCCACAAGAACGCCTGCACCAGAAGTCTGGGCTTCCATCGCTGACTCAACGTCAACGGTTTCAATGACCTCATTTGCCTTTTGAACTAATTCCCTGACTGAAATTTTGCTCATGAACTCCTCCTGACAGAATCCGCACATATTAACAAAAAAGGCCGGTCTTGCGACCAGCCATTTTTTCGGGATATGAACATTCTTTTTATTGTGCCGCGATCGCAACTACATCGGCGCTGTTGAATAGACCAGTAACAAACATCAGGCCAACAACGATACAGATTGCGACGCCAGCGATGTACCATACGGATGCTTCAGGTTTTTCTTCGATCATTGTCTTCCCTGTGTAAAAAATCGGCTCTTGAAAGCGGCCTTTGATGTGGCTGAAATATGGCTTTCTCCAACCTTAAGCAAGGGAAAAATCATCAAATCGCCGCAAAGCAGCTATGCGTCAAATGCATGGCGAAAAAGTGTCTGAATTTTGATGTTTAAAGGGAAATTCCACAGGTGAATTGTCAGTTGTTTACTGTTAAAAACCAGGTTCCATGTCGAAATTATCCCGCCCAGGCAATCTTGATCTGTTTCTCCTTTTGCTGGTTGCTGCTATTTGGGGCTCAGCATTTACATCGATCAAGATTGCAATAGTTGACATGGGAGCATTGTGGACTGCGGCGATACGCGTTTTTGTCGGATTTTTGGCTGTGTTGCCGTTTCTGGCATTCCAAAGAGAAATTCCCGGTTCCGCAAAAACATGGGTACTGATTGCGCTGGTTTCCCTATTAAACATGGTAATTCCGTTCATTCTGATTTCCTGGGCAATGAAGCACACAGAAGCCGGTGTCGGTTCATTGCTGCTGGGAACCACGCCTTTCATTGCAATGCTCATCGGACATTTTGCAACGGATGACGAACGCATCACGCGAATGAAAATGTTTTCCGTGCTGTTGGCGGTATCCGGGATTGCGGTATTGGTAGGTGCTGATGCTATTGCAGGTTTGGGCGTTGCTTCCATTTGGGCGCAATTATCGGTTATTGGCGCGGGAGCATGTTATGTTTGCGCGGGATTTATCATGAGACGCATCGACATGGCTCCGATTGCATTTACAACTTTTGCTCTGGGGACCGGTTCAGTCATGTTGATTTTATTGTCTTTCATTTTTGCCGGAATGCCAAATACATCACCGAACCCGGAAACCGTTTATTCCTTGATTTGGCTTGGTGTTTTTTCAACCGGATTTGCATATGTCATGCGATATTTTCTGGTTAAGAGGGTAGGGGTTTCTACGTTTGCACTTGCCATGAATACTGTTCCGATATTTGGCATCATTATTGCCGCAATTTTGCTTGGTGAAGTTGTCGAATGGACAACCATGGCGGCATTGGTTCTTGTGTTGTCCGGGTTGATGGTTGCACGGTTTGACAATTCCAGGCTGGAACAGAGCGTGGTTGGATGAATAAAAGCGGTCGCATAGAATTGCTTGATTACGCGAGAGGAATGGCACTCCTTGCTATGACGGTTTTCCATTTTGCGTTTGACCTTGAACTACTGGGGATTAAAGAGCCCGGTTTTATCTCCCAACCACACTGGAAGTATTTCGCCCGCGCCATTGCCAGTTTCTTTCTGTTTTTAGCCGGATTCGGGCTATACCTTGCGCATGGAAACGGGATGCGCTGGTCGAGTTGGCGTTGGCGGATGTTCAAGATTATTGCAGCAGCGTTGTTGATCACCATTGCCACCCTATACGCCACACCAGACCAATTTATTTTTTTCGGGATCCTTCATTCAATCGGATTTGCCAGCCTTGCGGGACTAGTTTTTCTTCCGTTGCCCGCAATAATTATCGCTGCAACTGCAATCGGTGTATTTGCAATTGGTCAGACGTTTGAAACGGCCATTTTGGATCACTGGATCTGGTGGTGGACTGGTTTGTCCGAGACAAGCATAATTTCCAGTGATTATGTGCCGGTATTCCCCTGGTTTTCAGCGCCTCTTCTCGGAATAGCATGCGCCAAATTCTTTACGCAATCAGAATGGCTTGATGCACTGCGCATCCCCAGGTTTTCATCGGCTCCCACAAGGCTGGTCAAACTTATTGGACGGCACAGCCTGGTGTATTATCTTCTGCATCAGCCAGTAATGATAATGTTGATTTACAGCTACCTGTATATGACCGGCCAAATCGTCTCCTAGCGGAGATTTATCGTTGATACTTGATGAAGGGCGTTAGCTCTGAAACCTTGTCATACAGAGCACGACCGGCGGTATTGAAGTCCTGTGTCAGCCAATAAACGGTCTCAGCATCAGCTTCGTCAGCAGCATCATAGACCGCCTCTATCAATGCGCGTCCGACACCTTTCCCACGAGCTTCCTTTGCTGTGAAAAGATCATTGAGATAAATACGTAGTTTTTCAGACCAACAGGAACCGTGAAACAGGTAGTGTGTGAAGCCAAGGATATTTCCATCTTCTTCGGCTACCAGACAAATGGGTCCCTCTGCATTTTCTTCCATCAGCCGGGTCCATAGATCGTCGGTCACATGGTCCAGATTGGTTTCATAAAACTCCTGATAACCTTTCCACAATTTCTCCCATTGTGGTCGGTCAGCATCTTTAGCCCTGCGAATAGTGAGCGTCATCCTTGTCAGGTTCCCACGCCCAGTTCCGCCAACCGGGCCAGACTTTGTTCTTCCACCTGGTCCAACTCCGCGACTGTTTCATCGATATCCTTGCGCTTCTGCATCAACACACCCCGTTTTTCGCTGACGCGCTGAATCAACAGTTTCAACTGACCATGTTCGCCGGGAGGTTCTTTGTACATTTGCATGATCTCGCGGATTTCAGCGATAGAAAATCCAAGCCGTTTCCCGCGTAGGATGAACATCAACAGGCGCCGGTCCGATGGCTTGAACAAACGTGTTCGGCCCCGGCGAATGGGGTCAATCAATCCTTCGTCTTCATAAAATCGAATTGTCCTCGTAGATATATCGAACTCGCGGGTTAGTTCCGTAATCGAGTAATAGTCCTTAATATCCGCTGGCTTCACAATTTAACCCCCACCTGCAATAAATTTGATTTACGTAAAAGTAATTAATGTCGAAAATCTGCATGCGTTTCAATACGAAAGCAAGGCAAAAAATGACTCATACAGAAATTATAGTCCGAACCACCAGGCTGCCAACCCAAGGAATGCAAGAAATCCCACGACATCGGTTACAGTAGTAACAAACACGCTGGAAGCAATTGCGGGATCAATATCCAGGCGGTCCAGTCCAATAGGAATAAGAATCCCTGACAGTGCGGCACAAATCATGTTGATGATCATGGCAGCGCCGATAATTATTCCAAGATTGGTATTGCCGAACCACAGTGCAGCTATCAATCCGATCAAAATGGCAAAAAAGACTCCATTCAATACTCCTACCAGGAACTCACGCCGTATCGTCCGCAACATGTTGTAACTGTCAATATCTTTGGTTGATAGCGCGCGAACCGCAACCGTCATGGATTGCGTTCCAGCATTTCCCCCCATTGAAGCCACAATTGGCATCAGCACAGCGAGAGCAACCATTTGCTGAATTGTCGCATCAAACAACCCGATCACTACGGAAGCCAAGATTGCAGTAATCAAGTTCAGGAATAGCCAAGTAAAGCGCGATCGGGTAATCGCCAAGACATTGTCAGACAATTCTTCATCCCCGACGCCAGCGAGGCGCTTGATATCTTCATCCGCTTCCTGATGGATCACATCAACGACATCATCAATCGTAAGCACACCGACCAGCCTGTCACTGGAATCTACGACGGCGGCGGAAAGCAGGTCATATTGCTCGAAAATTCTGGCCGCTTCTTCCTGATCGAGATTCGCATCAATCGGGTAGACGTTCTTTTCTTTGATATCGTCTATTCTTGTACTTCGTTTGGTTCTTAGAAGCCGATCCAGCGCAACATACCCGGACAACTTGTAGGCTGCATCAACGACAAATATCTCATGAAACCGGTCTGGAAGGTCATCATCTTCCCGCATGAAATCAATCGTTTGACCTACCGTCCAAAACGGAGGGACCGCGATAAACTCGGTCTGCATCCGGCGGCCAGCGGTCTCTTCGGGATAGTCGAGAGAGCGCCGCAACAGCAATCGGTCTTCGGTGGGAATTTTGGCCAGAATGTCAGCCTGGTCTTCTTCCTCCATATCTTCGAGGATAAAAACCGCATCATCAGAATCCAGTTCCCCAACGGCCTTGGCCACCAGCTCGTTTGGCAGGTCGTTGACGATCTGCAGGCGAACAGCTTCATCAACCTCCGTCAGTGCCGCGAAATCAAACCGGTCGCCAGTAAAGGAGACAAGTATCGAGCGTTCGTCTGGTTCAAGTGCTTCGAGTACATCTCCTAGTTCGGATTCGTGAAGGTGCTCAATCAAATCCGCAAGAGAATCCGCGTTACCATCTTGAATCAATTGCCGCAATTGAAACAGGAACTCCGGTCGCACGACATCATCGTCAGTGTAGACCGGGTTTTCCGGTACACCGTCGGCTCCCATCATTTCATTTTCAAGTTCCTCATCAGCCATGACTTGGAATCATCCTGAAACTTTTTGCAACACCGGATTATGCGTAAGGCGTTGCAAAACAAAAGACAATGCTGATTAGGAATTGTCAGCCTCTTATCCTGTTGGCTATCCCAATCGCTGCAACATTATGGGGCGAGTTTTGCCATCAGGTCCATTTGTCTTGGCGATGTCCATTGGGCAGGCAGATGCGATGGCAAGGAGATCACACTCCGCACGCATTTCCAGATACTGTCCGGTTTCGACTTTGGGTGGAACAATTGCGAGGGTTCCATCCTCGTAAAGTTCGACATTCTGGAAAATATTGAATGGTGAGGGAAGTTCATGGGCGGTCTCGTTTGCGTCGTCCATCATGGTACAGAGATTTTCCGCGCATGATCTGTGATAACCCTCGTGTCCAAGCAACTCATAGCGTCTCGGATCGCAAGCGGACATCAGTAAATCATGGATGCCGGGCGAAGTATCATCGGTAACTGTCAGCAATGGATGGCGAAAGTTGGAATACAGCTTACTTCCGACCGAAGGTACCAGCCTTTCCATCGTGGTGCGTGTATGTTCTGCGGAAAGAAATTCATTTGTGTCATCTTTTCGGAACGCCCAAAAATCACACACCTGGGAACCTTCAATACAGACAACCCGAATGTGCTCGCCTTGGTTGACTTCCATCCGCCCGCCATGTCCGGCTTTAACAATTAGTTCCTGCTTGTTTTCCATTTGTAGGCCCCACTGGATATTGCAACAATCGGTTCTTCTTCCTTGTTTACCAGAAAATGGCCAATTACTGAATTTGGAAAATGGGGAGTGGTGGGAAAAAAGCAGATGCCCACATGGATCTTCTCAAACATGTGGGCACCGGTAATTGGCATAAGCCTAGAGAGAGCGGATCATTTCTTCTCTGGCATATTCAAACATTCCTGCATCTTCGAGCAAGAAATGGTCGAGGTTCTGCAATTCAGCAAGATTCTTTTTGCGTTGTGAATGTCTACGCAGTACTCGCCGGGTTGCTGAAACCGGAGCGAACAAGACGTCTTGAAAGGTTTTTCTGGCAGTCATATTCTTACTCCTATTAGTTAGAATTAGTTGAGAAAACTCAGTTGAGTAATTGCTATTAGGCAATAATATAAGGGGTTTATAGGAAAATAGGAAATCATTTGATCTGAATTGAGAATTTAGATAATCTAATGTTATGAGCAATTGGCTACCATCTCTGAATGCATTGCGGGCATTTGACGCTGTGGCTCGTCATCTCAGCTACCAAAAGGCTGCGGAAGAACTCAGCGTAACCCCGGCGGCGGTAAAACAACTGGTGTTGAAACTGGAGGAATCTCTCAATGTGCAGCTCGTTAAACGACAGGGGCGGGGACTAACCCTGACTGAGACAGGATTGGTTGGAATTGCCGATTTGAGCGGTGGATTCCGTCAGCTCTCCCGAGCAGTGGATGCAATTCGCCAAACCCAGGAAAGGCGGACGCTTACAATTACATCGGAGCCTTCATTTGCCATCGCGTGGTTGGTCAAACGGATTGATGGATTTAAGCAGAGATATCCTGATATTGATGTTTTGATAGATTCTTCATTGCGTGTGATAGATCTGGAGCGTGAGCCTGTCGACATTGCTATCCGTTATGAAGTCAAGCCGAGAAAAGGCATGATCTCTCACAATATTTTCAAGGACGAAACTCTTGCGGTCTGCAGTCCGTCACTCTTGGCAGGACCTCCGGAAATCAAAGTCTTGGAGGATCTCGAAAAGGTTCCGCTGATCCACATCGATATCAGCGGGCCGGACTGGAAAAGATTGACCGACCGGCATTTGTTCGAATGGCAAAGCTGGTTGGAAGCAGTTGGTGCAAATCATATCAATCCTGGCCGCGGTTTGCGGTTCAATGAATACATCCTTGCAATACAGGCTGCAATTGCAGGGCAGGGCGTTGTTCTGGGAAGCTGGCCTCTGGTTCGTGATGCAATTGAGGCCGGATTGCTCGTTTCGCCGTTCAAACAGCGCGCTCAAGCGGAGATTGGCTATAATCTGGTCACTTCTCAAGCATCTATCAAGAAGCCTGATGTTGCAGCATTTGTCGACTGGATGCTTGAGGAAGTTGCGAAATAGGCCTTAGTCTGATCGAAAATTGCATGGTCAATTCAGCAGGATACAGTCACCTGAACAATTGTCGGAGGCTGAGGGTCAGTGTTAAATTGATGATATTGTTCTACATTGGGTACCCCTCTGCAGCCCACGACTTGCTCCGCTGCCCTGTTTGCAGTTTCAAAGTCGAGTTCAGGTTGGGCTGACTTTGGTCTGTAGATGATGGACGTGATGTACGGCCTGCTTACACCTACAGACACTTTTACGCCATCTACCCTTGTTTCGATGTTGCCCGCTCCGCGAACCGGTACATTGTATGCAGGTGGTTGGGAAACACACCCTACCAATATCAAAACCAGAAATATGGATACCAATCTCATTTGCCCCTCCCTAGACCCCGTTTGGAAACAGTAGCCGGAAGCGACGAAATGTGAATTCACATCTCCGTGTCAAAGGTTGCCGGAACTGTTCCGGCATTATCTACGTTAGTGAAAACTGGACAATTCAACTCCGTAAACACAGCGATGTGAATGGTTGGTTGTCGCATTGACGTATAGTATTGTCATCGGTGTCTGGGGAGATAAAATCATGAAAATATTTGCTGTCGTTTTAGCCGTTTTGTTGGCCGGATGCATTCATCGTGGAATTGATTTGAAAACGCCATTCAATCCGGCACAGGTGCAGTACATCCATTCGCAAGGCGAGGGTGTCATTACCGGTCAGGCCTTTTTGAACAACAAAGGTGCTGTTAACTACGCCGCCTTTCAGAAAGTATTGCTTGTTCCTATCAGCACCCACGCGCTCGAGCGGATGCAGGCAATTTACGGCGACAGCAATACGCAAAAATATTCAATCACGTTTAATAACCAGAGTGCGCTCTATTTCAGTTACCAAAAACAAACTACAGCGGACGCCCTTGGAAACTTTCGGTTTGAGAACATCGCAGACGGCAATTACTATGTCGCGACACAGGTGGGCGGACAAGGTTCTGTGGAATTTCGTGCCGTTCGCAAACAAGTATCGGTTGTCGGC
>JBPCWL010000127.1:0-20177 GCA_051009575.1 Rhizobiaceae bacterium | reverse complement strand
GTCTCCCCCAGGAAAACCGTGCTCATCAACATGACGATAATCGGCTCAACGAAAAACACCGATATGGCATCTGCCAGAGGCATATATTTGACAGCCGTGAAAAACAACATCGCCGCAAGCCCCATGATCATCCCACGGACTATATTCATCATGGAAAAATAAACCGGTAAAACCCGATTCCGCCATGCTATCCCGAGGAACGCAAATAGAAATAGGGTTTGGACGACGAACCGGCAAAAGGTCACCGTCGCCGGGCTGACATCAAAACTAATGGCAAGACTCTTCGCGATCGCATCCATGACGGGCGCAAACAGCATTGCACCCACCATGATGGCCATGGCTCTAGCTACTTGAGATTGTGGGGTGGCCTGCAATTCCCGAATCCGGATTATTCAAATAGATTTCAACAACCTATCTGCAGCTTCAAAATCAGTCCAGCGCTGTTTGCGACGCTCACCTGCTTCGTAATCCTCGCCCCATAAACTGATATTCCAGTCCTCATCAACATGAGCTGCCTTCCAGGCAGTAGTCGCGTCCAGTTGCTCCTCCGCGAGGGCAAGGGCAATAATTGCCGAACCCGATAGAGAAGTAAATGTATGCAGGCAGGTAATCCTGAAGGGGTTAGCATGTGCTTCCAATCGTGTTCCAAACTGCGAAATTGCCTGTTTCGATTGGGGTACATGCATGATGCCTTCGCCTGTCTCAAAATGTGCATCAATTTCTTCAGCTAGCCAATCAAGAATTGGATCCCATAGCTTTGTCTGATTATCGATGAGCTCCTGGGGGCTTTCAGCACGGTATAAAAGCAAATCAGATGATGCATACCGAACAATATCCTCCATTACCGCCTGTATTTCGTTTGCTACTCCATCCACAGCTGTATTTACGAGCCGTGTGACAGGCATTAGTAACGGGTTGATTTCTGTTTCAACTGCCTGCCATTCCCTCATTACCAAATCGGCAGATTCTGCCGTGGGAAGTAGCAGCGCATGCCGCCCCGGAGTTTTCACCGGTTTGTCGTCCAGAAAAACCGAAAAACCACCATCGGCCTGTTTTGCGGAAACACTTTTGTAGAAACGTTTAGGGAATGAGGGCTTGTCCCGTCCGCGATTTGCTTTTCCAGGCCCAACCTCTCCACGCTCTGCAGCGCCTTCAGCATCTTCCAGTATTTCACGCATAACCCGGGGTCCCGTTTATTGGAGTCTTTTCAGTATAATACAGTATCTTCTTCAGCATCTGATTCATCCAGTCCCAACAGGTTGAATGTCTGCACCATATGGGGTGGAAGTGGCGCCCTTACATCCAGTATTCCGCCAGAAGGGTTGGGAATTCGAATTCGACGGGCATGAAGATGGAGTTTCTTCTGGATGCCTACTGGAAATTCCCAATTTTCAATATCAAAATACTTTGGATCACCAATTATTGGATTTCCAATGTGCATAGTGTGTACCCGCAATTGGTGGGTACGCCCTGTGACAGGTTGCAATTCCAGCCATGAGAGGTTCTGTCCAGCCTGATCTATTACGCGATATTTGGAAACTGCGTGATCAGCATCCGGTTCACCATGTCTGGCAATTCGCATTTTATCACCGTCCGGCGTACGTTCCTTCAACAAGTAAGTTGAAATCTGCCCCTCTTTCTTTCGAGGTACACCCTTGCAAATTGCCCAATAGGTCTTTTCAGTATCGCGTTGCCGGAATGCCTTGGTAAGTTCAGTGGCCGCACCTCGTGTTCTTGCCACAACCAAAACACCGGATGTGTCCCGGTCAATGCGGTGAACCAGACGCGGCTTTTCGCCTTTTTGGCTACGCATCGATTCAAGCATAGAATCTACGTGCCGGTTGACACCTGAACCGCCCTGTACTGCCAATCCAGCTGGTTTGTTAAAGACGTAAACTTTCTTGTCTTCGTAGAGCAACATGGATTTTAGCACATCGTAATCATTACGATCACGAATGGTGTTTTTGGTGAGCGGACGGCCAACACTCATTGATGTGACTTGTGGCGGCAAACGAACACTTTGGCCGGCTCCAACACGGGTGTCGGATTTCACGCGTCCGCCATCCAGTCTTATCTGACCGGACCGTAAAAGTTTCTGCAACTGTCCGAAAGCGAGCCCCGGGAAATGGAGCTTGAACCATCGGTCAAGCCGCATTCCCGCCTCGTCACTATCGATGATCTTGTTTTGAATAGCACTCATTACACTGCTCTACAGTATTGCACGGCCAAACCAAAGGCCAGCAAACACCGCTGTTACAGAAAGAAGGACGCTGGCCAGCGCATAGCCAGCAGCACTGGTTATTTCACCGCGTTCAAACAGGTTCGCCACATCCAGCGAAAAGGCCGAGAATGTGGTGAACCCTCCCAATATTCCAGTCGCCACAAATAGCCGCAGGTCATTGGAAACTCCGGTTCTTTTAACTAACCACGCAATGAATATCCCCATAATGAGAGAGCCAAATACGTTTACAAACAACGTTCCCCACGGAAAACCAGGTCCCACTAACCGCAAAGCGGCAATTCCTGACAAATGCCTTAGTATCGCGCCAATGGCACCACCGATGGCTACAAGAATGATATTCGTCATTTTTTGCCTCTTTCGGCCCGCAATCGGTTCCAGTACTCAATTCTTTTTCGCACTTCTCTTTCAAATCCGCGTTCTACCGGTTCGTAATAGTGCTGCCGATCCAAATCTTCGGGAAAGTAGTCCTGGCCCGAAAATGCGTCGGGTTGATCGTGATCATACAGATAGCCCTCACCGTATCCCTGTTCTTTCATCAATTTAGTCGGTGCATTCAGAATATGACGCGGCGGCAAAAGCGAGCCGTTTTCCCGAGCAGACGCCTTTGCCTTCTTCAATGCAACATGAACTGCGTTGGATTTGGGAGCTGTAGCGAGATAAACACAAGCCTGAGCGAGGGCCCGATCTCCTTCCTGTTCTCCAAGAAAATCAAACGCCTGAACGGCTGCCATGGTTACCGGCAATGCTTGCGGGTCTGCATTTCCAATATCCTCACTGGCCATAACCACCAAGCGCCGTCCAATAAACCGGCGATCTTCACCGGCCTCCATCATCCTCGCCAGATAATACAATGCAGCATCTGGGTCGGATCCCCTCACCGATTTGTGCAACGCACTAATGAGGTTGTAGTGACCATCCTGCCCCTTGTCATAAATCGGCGCGCGGCGCTGTAACACCTCCTGAAGTTGTTTAGAATCAAAGATCTCCTCATCCTTGGCGATCCGCCAGACTTCTTCTGCTAGAGAAATGATCGCGCGGCCGTCACCGTCTGCCATTCTCACGAGCGAAACGCGCGCATCCTCATCAAGTGGAAGCAGTTTCCCTTTGTGCTCCTCTGCCCTTTCGAGCAATTTCATCAAGCTGTTTTCATCATGTGGCTGGAAATTTAAAACCGTTGACCGTGAAAGTAGAGCTGCATTCAATTCAAAAGAAGGATTTTCAGTTGTTGCACCAACCAGAACGATTGTCCCGTTTTCCATGACTGGCAAAAAGCTATCCAATTGCGCCTTGTTGAATCGATGAATCTCATCAACGAAGAGAAGAGTTTTGCTTCCGTTCATTCGACGCACACGTGCTGTTTCAAAAACCTTCTTCAGATCAGCAACACCAGAAAAAATCGCAGATATCTGCTCGAATGACAAATCCCCATCGCCCGCAAGCAAGCGTGCAACAGTGGTTTTTCCGGTCCCGGGTGGACCCCAGAATATCATACTACCCAAAGTGCCGGACGCGAGCATTCGTGAAATTGTCCCGTCAGGTCCGGTCAGGTGTATTTGTCCCAAAACATCCGCGAGTGATTTTGGGCGCAATTGATCCGCAAGCGGTGACAACGCTTTTTCAGTATCGGTATCTGCTGCGAACAAATCCCCCAAAGCAAAGTTTCCTATCGGGTATATTGGCGGAAAAACCCACCATCCCTATCCATAACATATTCACGGCCCTGACGTTCCACTACAAACACCCATCTGCTGAGGTCCCGACGTATCAAAGGTTCAATGTCGCTGACACGTTTCAGGGTTTCACCATTGATTTCCCGCAAAATGTCTCTGGGCCGAATTCGGTTCGCAAATGCGGGTGAGCCCCGTTGCACTTGCAATACCACAACTCCACTCTTGTCCGATGGAACCTTGATCTTTTGTGCTAACGCTGGTGAGAGATTCGCAACAATTGCACCACCCAAAACAGACCGTCTGGGCAGTTGTGTTTCATTTGCGGGAATTGTTTCAGGAGCAGCCATCAGTCGAATCTTTTTATTTTCGAACTGTTGGCGGCTGAGAACCAGAAAATCAGCGATGTTCCCTATTCCGACTGTTGTAAGGCGGTAATCAAGCGCATTGATATGAGGAATCCTGTTGCCGTTTACGGCGAGTAATACGTCACCCACCTGCATGCCGGATTTTTCTGCCGGACTACCTTTGGCCACACCGGTTACCAATGCTCCACGGGGTCTGTCCATGCCCAGGCTTTGAGCGATATCTGACGTTACTTGCTGAAAGGATGCCCCGATCCACGGCCTTGTCAGAGTATCGCCGGTTGCAGAAGATTGAATGGCGACCTGCACCATGTTGGACGGAATCGCAAATCCAATGCCGTTGGAGCCGCCTGACTTCGAATAAATTGCCGTATTGATGCCGATTAGGTGCCCTCTCATGTCCACCAGCGCACCACCGGAGTTTCCCGGATTGATCGCTGCATCCGTCTGGATAAAAAATCCGAAGTCGCTGACGCCGCTTGTGGACCGCGCCACTGCGGAAATGATGCCGCTGGTGACGGTTTGTCCGACACCAAACGGATTTCCGATTGCAAGTACCAAGTCTCCTACTTGAGCACTTTCTGAATCGGCAATCTCAATCGCCTGGAAACCCTGACCTTCACTGACTTTGAGCACAGCAAGATCTGAGGCTTCGTCTTTCAATACGATTTCTGCTTCAAACTCACGCCCGTCCGCCAGTGCAATTTTTACCTGATCCGCCTCCTTGATGACGTGATGATTGGTAATAACCAGCCCTCTTTCAGATACGATAACCCCGGAACCGAGTGAATTCTGATTTCGGGGCCGACCCAATCCGCCTCCTCCAAAAAACCGTTCAAAAAACGGGTCTCCTGCAAAAGGTGACGACGGTACTGCCCGTCTCGCTGCATACACATTCACAACGGATTGCGAGACCTTCCGGACAAGTGGGGCAAAAGACAATTTTATCTCAGCTTCGCTATCCGGCACGCGGATTTCATTATCCGAGTTGCCGATCAATTGCCCGTTTTTTGCCAACAATTTGTCAAGCGCCTGCTTGAAGGCCCCGGAACTATCCTGGGCACCTGCAGGTGCCACCAACAGGACGATGGACAGGAGCATAACAAGGAATTGTGCACTTTTCCTCGGGATCATGGATTTCCTCCTGGCATCTACCTGAGTGTTGCGGCAGAATATTTTCTGGTTTGTCATTACTTCAACCTGAATACCTGTACTTCAAATAGAAGTCATCAATCACTATCAAAAACACAGGTTTTTGTTCCGGGGATGGCACAAAAAAACGCCCGGCAGTGCCGGGCGTCTAATCTAGGAAATTCTCGGATGGTTTCAAGCTTCTACTGGAGCTTCCAACACCTCTTCAGCGTCCATGCGCGCCCGATCTGCTGCGCCCTTGGCTTCAACATCGCGATCAACCAGTTCAATAACTGCCAAGGGTGCGTTGTCCCCAAAGCGGAACCCGGCTTTAAGAACCCGGGTGTAGCCGCCATTGCGATCCTTGTATCGCGGCCCAAGCACGTCAAACAGCTTTTTGACCTGATCCACGTTGCGTATACGAGAAACAGCCTGACGACGTGCGTGCAAATCACCTCGCTTGCCCAATGTGATCAGTTTGTCTGCTACGCCGCGAAGTTCCTTCGCCTTTGGTAGAGTAGTGATAATTTGTTCATGCTCAATCAATGAAGCAGCCATGTTTGCAAACATTGCCTTGCGATGGCTGGAAGTGCGATTGAGTTTACGGCCTTTTTTACGGTGGCGCATGTTAGCTCCCCTTTTTATTCAATGGACGGCCTGGCTCTTAAGACCGCCCTTTTGTTATGCCCCCGGCCTATTCCGGTGGCGAATAATTTCCGGATCAGTATTGATCCTCATAGCGTTTTGCCAAGTCTTCGATGTTCTCAGGTGGCCATGCAGGAATTTCCATTCCCAGATGCAAGCCCATTCCGGCAAGAACTTCCTTGATCTCGTTTAGTGATTTACGGCCAAAGTTCGGCGTACGAAGCATTTCGGCTTCCGTTTTCTGGATCAAATCGCCGATATAAACGATGTTGTCGTTCTTCAGGCAGTTTGCAGAACGCACGGAGAGCTCGAGCTCGTCGACTTTTTTGAGAAGCGCCGGGTTGAAAGCAAGTTCTGCAACTTCTTCCTGGACTTCCTCTTTTTGCGGCTCTTCGAAATTGACGAAGATAGAAAGCTGGTCCTGCAGAATGCGGGCTGCAAAGGCAACCGCGTCGTCCGCAGTGATTGATCCGTCAGTTTCAACGGTCAAGGTCAGCTTGTCATAGTCAAGGACCTGGCCTTCGCGGGTCTTGTCTATTTTGTAAGAGACCTTGCGGACCGGGGAATAAAGGCTATCGACCGGAATAAGGCCAATCGGCGCATCTTCCGCCCGGTTGCGTTCAGCCGGTACATAGCCCTTACCTGTATTGACGGTAAGTTCCATTCTGATTTCTGCACCTTCATCCAGTGTACAGATCTGGTGTTCAGGATTAAGAACCTCAACATCACCGACTGTCTGGATGTCTGCAGCTGTGACAACCGCCGGACCTTCCTTGCGGATTACCATACGCTTTGGCCCTTCGCCTTCCATGCGAAGTGCAATTTCCTTGATGTTGAGGACAATGTCCGTCACATCTTCCCGTACACCGGGAATGGAAGAGAATTCATGCAATACACCATCAATTTGTACTGCGGTTACCGCTGCGCCTTGAAGTGAAGACAGCAGGACCCGGCGCAGGCCATTGCCAAGCGTCAGGCCAAATCCGCGTTCAAGTGGTTCAGCAACAATTACAGATTTGGAAGGTGAAACAGAATTGACCTCAAGCTTGGTCGGCTTAATCAATTCGTGCCAATTTTTTTGTATCATCTAGATCTTCCTTGGTGTTCTGCCACCATCCCTTCGTGGCAAATTCCAAACATCGACCCGCAATGTGGATTTGTTGCAGGCGAAAACTTTACAATTAAACGCGGCGCCTTTTTTTCGGGCGGCAACCATTGTGCGGAATCGTGGTTACATCACGAATGGACGTGATGGTAAATCCGGCAGCCTGAAGCGCGCGAAGTGCAGATTCCCGACCAGAACCAGGACCACGCACTTCAACTTCGAGCGTTTTCATGCCATGTTCCTGAGCTTTTTTGGCTGCATCCTCTGCTGCTACCTGAGCTGCATAGGGTGTAGACTTCCTTGAGCCCTTGAACCCCTGTGCACCGGCAGAAGACCAGGAAATTGCATTGCCCTGCGCATCCGTAATGGTAACCATTGTATTGTTGAATGTTGAATTCACATGAGCCATGCCCGATGTGATATTTTTGCGTTCGCGGCGGCGAACACGAGTGCCTTCTTTTGCCATTTTGCAACCTTTCTTCGATCTCAACACCGCCGTAATTCCGGCGGCTCCACCAGGTTTTGAAATTCAAAACCCAATCATTTCAGCCGACAAGTCGGACAAACTACTTTTTCTTGCCAGTAATAGCCTTGGCCGGGCCTTTACGCGTACGAGCATTTGTACTGGTACGTTGACCGCGAACCGGCAGTCCCCGACGATGTCGCAAACCACGGTAACAACCCAAGTCCATCAGTCGTTTGATGTTCATTGAAGTTTCTCGACGCAGATCCCCTTCAACCATGTAGTCGCGGTCAATCACTTCACGAATTTGCAGAACTTCTGAATCTGTCAATTCATGAACGCGACGGGACGCATCAATTTTTGTTTTTTCAATTATTTCCCCGGCAACCTTTGATCCAATACCGTGAATGTATTGCAGTGCAATTACAACGCGTTTGCCTGTGGGAATGTTTACGCCAGCTATACGGGCCATTCTTTATCTCCATTTCCTTGTTTTTCCGCGTCCGGTGGAGGCCGGCCCTTGCGGAATTCATTGATCAATCGCTAAACACGAAAAAAGCCAGTTGCCGATACCCTTGAAAGGAAATCAGAACTGACGCCAAGCGTTGTTGCGAATGGCTTTCACATAAGCCTACAAAGCGCATTCGTCAAGCTTGAAATTCAACATCCTGGACGAATCTTCAGGAATCCAGAACCTCGATGATTGCAGCAGAAATCTTGGCAATGCTGCCCATGCCATCAACCCCTCTCAAATGGCCTTTGGCATAGTAATATCCAACCAGCGGAGCCGTTTCCTTGTAATAGGCTCTTAGTCGCATTCTCAACGTTTCTTCGTTGTCATCGGCACGACGTCTGAAGTCTTTTGCCCCGCATTTGTCACACTGGGTCGGATTTGACGGCAATTTGTGCTTGTCATGATAGCCTTCGCCGCAATTTCCACAGGTAAACCGACCTGCAATCCGGTCAACCAATGCATCATCGTCAACAACTAGCTCGACGACCGTATCAAGCTTAATACCCTTTTCCTCAAACATTGCTTCGAGGGCATCTGCTTGTTGCAGAGTGCGAGGGAAACCATCCAGGATGAAGCCGTTCTTGCAGTCATCCATATCAACGCGTTCCGAGACTATGCCAATGACGATGTCGTCAGAAACAAGTTTGCCAGCATCCATCACAGTTTTGGCGCGCATGCCAATCTTGGAGCCCGATGCAACGGCCTCCCGCAACATTTCACCGGTTGAGAGTTGCGGTATGGAATACCGGTCAACAATCAACTTTGCCTGCGTGCCCTTGCCTGCACCCGGTGGTCCGAGCAGTATCAATATCACCTTTGTTTTCCCCTTCGCCGCTTTCCGCCGCGCAGATTGGATTTCTTGACAAGCCCCTCATACTGATGCGCCAACAGATGTCCCTGTATTTGCGCAACCGTATCCAAGGTCACACTGACCATGATAAGAAGCGACGTGCCGCCCAGGAACGCAGAAATCCCGGCATTGCTCATGAATACTTCTGGAACCAGGCAGACAAACACCAAGTAAATAGCACCCACGACGGTTATGCGAGTCAGCACATAGTCTATATGTTCGGCAGTGCGTTCGCCGGGCCTTACGCCAGGAATGAAGCCACCCTGGTTTTTTAGATTATCGGCAGTATCCTTGGGATTGAAGACGATCGCAGTATAGAAAAATGCGAAAAATGCAATCAAACTGCCAAAAAGGATCAGATAAAGCGGCTGACCGCGGCCTAGAGAGCTTGTAAAAAAGAGCGCCCAGTCAGGAAGCTGTTGAGTTCCGGAAAATCCAGCAGCAGTCAGAGGTAAAAGCAGCAGCGAAGATGCAAAGATTGCCGGAATAACACCCGCAGTATTCAATTTGAGCGGCAAATGTGAAGAATCGCCCTGGAACATCTTATTGCCAACCTGACGTTTGGGATATTGTATCAACAGTCGGCGCTGGGCCCGCTCCACAAATACAATTAAAAACACCAATGCAATCGCAACAACCAGAACCAGGAGCATTGTTGGGGTTGAGATAATACCCTGGCGTCCTTGCTCAAGAAGTTGTGCAATCGCTGAAGGCATGGCGGCAACAATGCCCGCAAAAATGATCAGCGAAATACCATTACCAATTCCGCGTGCTGTCACCTGTTCGCCAAGCCACATCAGGAACATTGTGCCACCAACAAGTGTTAGCACTGTTGACAAGCGGAAGAACCAACCTGGATCTTCCACAATACCGGCGCTGGCTTCAAGCCCGATTGCAATGCCGTAGGCCTGCATCGTTCCAAGCAGCACAGTCCCGTAACGGGTATACTGGTTAATTACCTTTCGCCCCTGCTCACCTTCTTTTTTGAGTTGCTCAAGGGTTGGAACGACCGAAGTCATCAACTGCATGATAATTGAAGCGGAAATGTACGGCATGATTCCAAGCGCAAAAATTGCCAACCGCTCGACAGCGCCGCCATTAAACACATTAAGTAGGCCAACTGCTCCCTGGCTTTGGGATTCAAAGGCCTGGGCATACGCTGTAAAATTGATGCCGGGCAACGGTATATAAGTACCAAGCCGGTAGACAATAAGTGCGCCCAGAGTAAACCAAAGGCGTTTTTTTAGTTCTTCAGCTTTTGAAAACGAGGAAAAATTCAGATTGGCGGCAAGTTGTTCGGCGGCTGATGCCATTTTTGTCTCCCGTGATCCCGATAGAATACCGATGATTCCAGTTATCGTGGAAACATAAGGGTTCCGGCCGCCAATTACGAGACCGAAACCCGTTCATGGGATCAATTTTAAGCGTCTTCCTTTGCTTCAGATTCTGAAGCGGCAGGTTTTGCGAGGATGGTGACCTTGCCACCAGCCTTTTCAATTTTTTCGACTGCAGCTTTTGATGCGCCGGCAACCTCGAATGTAAGCTTGGTTTTAAGCTCACCGTCCGATAGAATCCGAACACCATCGCCAACACGGCGAACCACACCAGCAGCAACAAGGCTTTCTGCGGTCACAGTATCCTTGGCACTCAGTTTCTTGGCATCGACTGCTTCCTGCAAACGGCCGACAGAAACCGTCTTGTAGTTCTTTCCAAACATGGCATTTGAAAAGCCCCGCTTCGGCAGGCGCCGGTAGATCGGCATTTGACCGCCTTCGAAGCCCTTGATTGCGACGCCGGAACGGGACTTTTGTCCCTTAACACCGCGACCGCCGGTTTTGCCCTTGCTTGAACCAATACCACGGCCTACGCGTCTGCGAGACTTTGAAGCGCCGTCATTGTCATTGATGTCATTCAGTTTCATGTTTCCAACTCCTGCCAGCTCAAGCGTTTTCTTCAACAATACGAACCATGTGGCTGACCTTGCGGATCATGCCACGAACGGCAGGTGTATCTTCGAGCGTTGAGCGACGGTTGATTTTGTTTAATCCCAGACCAACCAGTGTAGCGCGCTGATCCGCAGGACGGCGAAGCGGGCTCCCGGTTTGTTCGATAGTAATCGTCTTTTTGTCAGCCATTGGTCTTTTCCTTAGTCGTCAGCACCGATCAGGTCGCGGCGACGCTCCTGAAGTGTTGAATACTTTAATCCACGCTGGGCTGCTATGTCCTTTGGATGCATTTGGTTTTTCAGCGCATCAAATGTCGCACGAACCATGTTGTAGGCATTGGAAGAACCAAGGGACTTTGCAACAACGTCTTGAACACCAAGCGTTTCGAATACGGCACGCATCGGGCCACCGGCGATGATACCGGTACCGGCAGGTGCTGCACGAAGCAGAACCTTACCCGCGCCATGGCGCCCATTCACATCGTGATGCAGTGTACGTCCGGAACGAAGTGGTACGAAGATCATGTCGCGTTTAGCTGATTCAGTAGCCTTACGGATTGCCTCCGGCACTTCGCGAGCCTTGCCATGTCCAAAACCAACGCGCCCTTTTTGATCGCCAACGACCACAAGTGCGGCGAATCCAAACCGGCGTCCGCCTTTTACAACCTTTGCAACGCGGTTGATGTGGACGAGCTTGTCAACGAATTCGCTATCACGCGCTTCACGATCCTTGCCGCGGTTATTTTCTCTTGGTGCCATTATCCTAATTCCTTGTTCTTTTCCGGTAGCACTCGATTAAACTAGAACTGAAGACCACCCTCACGGGCTGCTTCAGCAAGAGCCTTGACCCGACCGTGGTAGAGATAACCACCCCGATCAAAAATCACTTCCTTTACTCCTGCCTTCGAAGCACGGTCGGCAACGAGCTTGCCGACTTCTGTTGCAGCAGCAACATCTGCGCCCTTCTTACCCTTGAAATCCTTGTCGAGGGTAGAAGCAGAAGCAAGTGTATGCCCTTTCATATCATCTATGATCTGAGCGTAGATGTTTTGTGAAGATCTGTAGATGCTAAGACGCGGACGACCATTAGCAACTTTTTTGAGCTGACGGCGCACTCTGGCGGTACGGCGTTGCCCTGTTGTGAGCTTGTTTCCCATCTTACTTCTTCTTGCCTTCCTTGCGGAAAATAGTTTCGTCGGCGTATTTCACACCCTTGCCCTTGTAGGGTTCAGGTGGACGATAGCTGCGAATTTCAGCCGCAACCTGACCAACTTTCTGCTTGTCAATTCCCGTTACAACGATTTCAGTTGGCTTTGGACATGCAACTGTAATTCCCTCGGGAACTTCATATACAACTTCGTGCGAGAAGCCGAGTGACAGTTGAATGTTGTTACCCTGCATTGCTGCACGGTATCCAACACCGTTGATTTCAAGTTTCTTCTCAAAACCGTCTTTTACCCCGGTCAGAATGTTTGAAACCATTGTGCGGGACATACCCCACTTCGAGCGGGCATCTTTGGATTCATCACGTGGATCAACCGAAATTTGCCCGTCTTCCATCTTGATTAGAACTTCGTTGTTCACAACAAACTGAAGTTCACCCTTGGGACCTTTGGCGGTAACCGTCTGGCCCTCAACAGTTGCAGTAACCCCTTCCGGGACTTCAACTGGTTTTTTACCTATGCGAGACATCTTGTTTCACCATGTTCCATTAGAATACGCGGCAGAGGATTTCACCACCAACGTTCTCGTCGCGGGCCTGATGATCCGCCATAACACCTTTTGGTGTAGAGAGAATGTTGATGCCCAAACCATTTGCCACATTGGGGATGGACTTTACGGATGAATAAACCCGGAGGCCAGGACGGGACACACGTGAAATTTCACGGATAACCGGTGTACCTTCGTAGTACTTCAACTCGATTTCAATTTCCGATTTGCCGTTATCAAAATCGACAGTTGCATAATCGCGAATGTAACCCTCACTTTTGAGGACCTCGCAAACGTTGGCACGCAATTTGGAAGCCGGGCTAGAAACCTTGGACTTGTTGCGCATCAATCCGTTGCGGATACGGGTCAGCATATCGCCGAGAGGATCAGTAATTCCAGACATTTTTCAGAACTCCCCTTACCAGCTTGATTTTACAAGGCCGGGAATCCGGCCGTAATTGCCCAGTTCACGCAACGCGATACGGGACATTTTGAGTTTGCGATAATAACCGCGCGGACGGCCTGAAACTTCACACCTGTCGCGAATGCGAACTTGCGATCCATCACGCGGCATTTCATTGAGTTTCAATTGTGCTTTGAAACGCTCTTCCATCGGCAAGTCACGGTTCATTGTGATTGCCTTGAGCGCAGCACGTTTTGCAGCATGTCTTTTGACTTGCTTTTCGCGACGCTTGTTCTTCGTAAATGCGCTAACCTTAGCCATTTATACGTTTTCCTTTCGTTTCACGCTTGCCGTTACTGTCTGAACGGGAAGTTGAATTCGGACAACAGTGCCCGCGCTTCATCATCCGTGTTTGCAGTCGTACAAACTATGACGTCCATGCCCCAGATCTGATCTACCTTGTCGTAGTTGATTTCCGGGAACACAATGTGCTCCTTGATACCCATGGCAAAATTGCCGCGGCCATCAAAGCTTTTTGGATTCAGGCCGCGGAAGTCCCGCACGCGCGGTAGCGCGATTGTAACCAAACGGTCAATGAAATCGTACATGCGCGGTCCGCGCAATGTCACTTTTGCACCAAGAGGCATGTCTTCACGCACCTTAAAGGTAGCAATCGACTTGCGGGCGCGGGTAACCTGCGCTTTTTGACCTGCAATCAGTGTCAAGTCATCAGCAGCAATTTGTGCTTTCTTTGAATCCTGAGTGGTTTCTCCAATGCCCATGTTGAGGACAATCTTGTCGATTTTGGGTACTTCCATAGGGTTCTTGTAGCCGAATTTTTCGACCATTTTGCCCCGGACCGCATCATTATAATGCTTGCGCAGGCGTGGTTCATAATTTGCTTCAGCCATCGATCACTTCTCCGGAACGCTTGGCGACACGGACCTTGCGGCCATCGTCCATAATTTTGATACCAACCCGTGTTGCCTTGCCATCCTTCGGATCGGCAAGTGCCAGATTTGAAACCTGGATTGCTGCTTCACGGTTTACGATGCCAGCTTCCTGGCTTGCACTCTGACGCTGGTGGCGTTTCACCATGTTGATACCCTGGACGAGCGCTTTGCCCTCTTTCGGCATCATCTGGATGATTTCCCCACTGCGACCTTTGTCCTTGCCAACAAGCACGACCACGTTATCGCCTTTTTTTAGCTTTTGCATAATCGTTACTCCTACAGCACTTCTGGTGCGAGTGAGATGATCTTCATGTGGCGTTTGGTGCGAAGTTCGCGCGGGACAGGTCCGAAAATACGGGTACCAACCGGCTCTTTGTTGTTGTTGACCAAAACAGCCGCATTACCATCAAATCGAATGACAGAACCATCTGCACGCTTGATGTCCTTTGCGGTGCGAACCACAACTGCTTTCATCACCTGGCCTTTTTTGACCCGGCCACGTGGAATGGCTTCTTTGACCGAAACCACAATAATGTCACCAACTGAGGCGAATTTCCGTTTGGAACCGCCCAGCACCTTGATGCACATAACACGACGCGCGCCGGAATTATCGGCTACATCGAGATTTGTTTGCATCTGAATCATGACTGGCTACCTTCTTTTTTCTTATACCCGTTCCGCCCTTAAGCATCCCGGTGCTGCCAATTCCTTACGCCTGGCCTTCAATGACGACCCAGCGCTTGTCCTTTGAAATCGGACGGCATTCCTCGATAAACACCGAATCCCCGACTTTTTTCACATTGCCCTCATCATGGGCCTTGTAATTCTTTGAACGACGAACAGTTTTCTTGAAGAGCGGGTGAATGAACCGGCGCTCAACTTTGACAACAACGGTCTTGTCGTTCTTGTCGCTGACAACTGTGCCCTGCAAAACGCGTTTTGGCATGACTTACTTCTTTCCTTTTAAGGCAGTTACGCCTTGGCTTCTGCAGCCTGCTTTTCAGCAGCAATGGTTTGAATTCGAGCAATATTACGACGTACCTGACGCATGCGTGCAGTGTTTTCCAGTTGGCCGGTTGCCCCCTGAAAACGCAGGTTGAACTGCTCTTTTTTCAAGCTTTCGAGCTCGTCAACAAGCTCATCAGCAGTTTTTAATCTCAATTCGCTGGCCTTCATGGCTCAACCCTCTCTAACTTACCGGCTTAGTCAGCGATACGCTGAACAAAACGGGTCTTGATCGGAAGCTTGCGGCCGCCAAGGCGAAGCGCCTCGCGTGCAACTTCTTCAGAAACACCATCAATTTCAAACATGATCCGTCCGGGCTTTACGCGGCATGCCCAGTAATCCGGAGAACCTTTACCTTTACCCATACGAACTTCGGTGGGTTTGGAGGACACAGGCACATCCGGGAATATGCGAATCCACACGCGCCCAGCACGCTTCATATGACGTGTAATAGCGCGACGTGCGGCTTCAATCTGGCGTGCTGTAATACGCTCGGGCTCCATGGCCTTGATGCCATATGATCCGAAAGTGAGCGAAGTTCCGCCCTTGGCCACACCATGGATGCGACCCTTGTGCTGTTTGCGGAATTTCGTGCGCTTTGGCTGCAACATTTTTCTTTAATCCCGTTTAAATTAGTTCAAGCGTTCTGACGGCGGCTCTGACCACCACCCTGCTCTTGTGTCTCGTTTCCGCGACGCTCGGAGGCGTATGGATCATGTTCAAAAATCTCGCCTTTGAAGATCCAGACCTTGATGCCGCAAATTCCGTAGGCTGTCGAAGCAGAAGCCACGCCATAATCGATATCTGCACGCAGCGTATGAAGCGGCACACGACCTTCGCGATACCATTCCATCCGAGCGATTTCAGCTCCGCCCAAACGTCCGGCACAATTAATCCGGATGCCAAGAGCGCCAAGACGCATGGCCGACTGAACCGAACGTTTCATGGCACGACGGAATGCAACTCGGCGTTCGAGCTGCTGCGCAATGGACTGAGCGACAATCGTTGCGTCGATTTCTGGCTTACGCACTTCATTGATATTGATATGCACTTCCGAGTCGGTCATTTGACCGAGCTTGCGGCGAAGCTTTTCAATATCCGCGCCCTTTTTACCGATAATGATACCGGGACGCGCAGAGTAAATGGATACACGGCACTTTTTGTGCGGACGTTCAATTACGATTTTGGAAATTGAAGCCGCTGCCAGTTCTGTTTCTAGATATTCGCGAATCTTCAAATCCTCATGAAGCAGGCTGCCGTATTCGCCCTTGGCGGCAAACCAGCGGGAATCCCAAGTGCGGTTAATGCCGAGACGCAGGCCGATTGGATTGACTTTCTGACCCATTACGCGGCCTCCTCTTCCACTTCGCGCACCACGATTGTCAGGTGTGAGAAGGGCTTCAAAATCCGGCTTGAGCGGCCACGGCCACGTACCCGGAAACGTTTCATTGTAATTGACTTTCCGACATAGGCTTCTGCGACGACCAAACTGTCTACATCCAGATCATGGTTGTTTTCAGCGTTGGCAATTGCGGATTCCAACGTCTTTTTGACGGTTCCCGCAATGCGGCGCTGCGAAAATTCCAGATCGGCAAGAGCTTTACTAGCCTTCTTGCCGCGGATCATCGCCGCTACATCATTCAATTTTTGCGGGCTTGTGCGGATTGTACGGGCAACCGCACGGGCCTCATTGTCTTTCAGCACGCGTTCGCGCTTTGGCTTGCCCATTGTTACTTCCTCTTCGCTTTCTTATCCGCACCATGACCGTAATAGGTCCGGCTTGGAGAAAACTCGCCCAGTTTATGACCGATCATATCTTCGGTCACGAGGACCGGAATATGCTTCTGGCCGTTGTATACACCGAAGGTCAGACCAACAAATTGTGGCAGGATCGTTGAACGCCTGCTCCAGGTCTTGATTACTTCGCTTCTGCCACTTTCTCGAACCTTGTCTGCTTTCTTCAAGAGATAGCCGTCGACAAAAGGTCCTTTCCAAACTGAACGAGCCACGATTCTACTTCCCTATCGTTTCTTGCGCTGATGACGTGAGCGCATGATGAGTTTATCTGATGCCTTGGTTTTGGCGCGAGTTCGTTTGCCTTTTGTAGGTTTACCCCAAGGCGTTACCGGATGACGACCGCCTGAGGTACGCCCTTCACCACCACCATGAGGGTGGTCGACCGGGTTCATTGCAACACCGCGTACGTGAGGACGGCGACCCAACCAACGATTGCGTCCGGCCTTACCTTTATTGGTGTTTGAATTGTCCGGATTAGAAACCGCGCCAATAGTCGCTATGCAATCACCGTGAACAAGACGCTGTTCACCGGAGTTCAAACGCAAGATTGCGTAAGGACCGTCACGGCCTACCAGTTGGACATAGCTGCCTGCTGAACGGGCAATTTGTGCGCCCTTGCCAGGCTTCATTTCAACGTTGTGAATGATTGTACCAACTGGAACGGAGCGCATAGGCATTGCATTGCCCGGTTTGATATCCGCAGTTTCCGCCGAGATGACCTTATCGCCAATGCCCAGACGCTGCGGAGCAATGATGTAAGAAAGCTCTCCATCCGCATATTTGATCAGTGCAATAAAAGCAGTCCGGTTTGGGTCATACTCAATACGCTCAACTATCGCTTCTACATCGCGCTTTGTGCGTTTGAAGTCGATCTTGCGATAGGTGCGCTTGTGACCACCGCCGATATGGCGGGAAGTCATACGACCGGTATTGTTACGACCCCCTGATTTGGAAAGACCTTCTGTCAATGTTTTGACAGGCTTGCCTTTCCAAAGACCGGAACGGTCAACGATAACCAGCTGGCGCTGACCCGGTGTCCGTGGATTAAATTTCTTTAGTGCCATGGTCCTGTTTCCCTAAAGCCCTGTGGTTACGTCGATGGATTCACCATCGGCCAAAGTCACAATGGCTTTCTTAAAATCACTTTGTTTGCCCTTAATGCCCCGGAAGCGCTTTACCTTACCCTTTCGAATCAGGGTATTGACTGCTTTCACTTTGACATTGAACAATGCTTCAACCGCGCCCTTGATTTCTGGCTTGGTCGCATTGCCGGCAACCTTGAACATAACCTGGTTCTGTTCCGAAGCCATGGTCGATTTTTCTGTTATGACCGGAGCAACGATCACATCATAATGGCGAACGTCCGTCATTTGAATCGCTCCTCTAGTGCTTCTACTGCAGACTTGGAAAGCACCAGCTTCTCGCGGCGCAATATGTCATACACGTTAATTCCCTGGACTGGCAGAACATCAACATGCGGTACGTTACGTGCCGCCAATGTGAAGTTATTGTCGAGTTCCGCTCCGCCAATAAACAATGCATTGTCCAAACCAAGCTTGTTCAGCTGTCCACGCAATGCGCTGGTTTTTGCATCCTTGACAGCAAGATCATCAACCACAACGATCTGCTCCGAAGCCTGCTTTGCTGAAAGAGCGTATTTCAAAGCAAGTGCACGAACCTTTTTTGGCAAATCATGGGAATGATCACGCGGAGTTGGCCCGAAAGCACGGCCGCCACCACGGAACTGCGGCGCCTTCTTGGTGGAGTGACGGGCATTACCCGTACCCTTTTGCTTATACATTTTCTTGGTGGTGGCGTTGATTTCAGAACGGTTTTTCACGTCGTGGGTACCTGCACGGCGTTTTGCCAGTTGATATCGTACCATACGGTGAAGAATGTCCTGACGTGGCTCCAGTCCAAAAACAGAATCGGAAACCGAAACTTTTCCGGAAGCCTTGCCTTCAAGTGTTGTTACCTTAATGTCCATCACTCAGCGTCCTTGTTCTCACCGGCATTGCTGTCATCAGATTCGCTATCAATGCGAGCCTTTTCAGCAGCTTCCGCCTCTGCCTGCTGTTGTGCTTCCAACTCTGCTGCGGCTTCTTCAGCCATTGCAGTTTCTGCTTCTTCGGCAAGCTCTGCAGCTTCTTCTGCTTTGGAACGCGTTGCTGCCGGGAACATCGCACCTTCAAGTACCGGCTTTTTGTTGGCATCACGGACCATCACCCATCCGCCTTTCGGTCCGGGTATGGCACCCTTGATCAACACGAGGCCACGATCCACATCAATGCGAACCACCTGAAGGTTTTGCGTTGTCACTCGGGTATTCCCCATGTGACCGGCCATTCTCTTGCCCTTGAATACCTTGCCGGGATCCTGGCACTGACCAGTCGAACCATGCGAACGGTGAGAAACCGAAACACCATGTGATGCGCGCAAACCGCCGAAGTTATGGCGTTTCATTGCACCGGCAAATCCCTTACCGATTGTTGTTCCGGTAACATCAACGTATTGCCCAGGCAAATAGTGGGCAGCAATGATTTCCTGACCAACGTTGAGCAAATTATCCTCTGACACACGAAATTCCGCCAACTTGCGCTTGGGTTCAACCTTTGCTGCAGCGAAGTGACCCCGCATTGGCTTCGTCGTATTTTTAACCTTGGCATAACCAGCACCAAGTTGAACGGCAGAATAGCCGTGCTTGTCCTTGGTTCGCCGTGCCACCACCTGAACGTTTTCCATGTGCAGGACGGTTACCGGAATACCTACACCCTCATCGGTGTATACCCGTGTCATTCCGACCTTTTTTGCAATCACGCCTGAACGCATTGTCTTGTTCCTTGTTCGGGCTGGAACCGGATCAGACCGGCCCTTGCCCAATTTGTTCTACAGTTTGATCTCAACATCCACACCAGCAGAAAGATCGAGCTTCATTAGCGCGTCCACGGTCTGGGGTGTCGGATCAACGATATCCAGAAGACGTTTGTGCGTACGCATTTCAAACTGCTCCCGGCTTTTCTTGTTCACATGCGGCGAACGGTTGACGGTATACCTTTCGATTCTTGTCGGAAGAGGTACCGGTCCTTTCACCTGAGCTCCTGTGCGCTTCGCCGTGGAGACGATCTCCTTGGTGGAAGTATCCAGGATACGGTGGTCAAACGCCTTTAGGCGAATGCGGATGTTTTGGCCGTTCATAAATCAGTTTCCCTAAAACACCGGGGTGAAGGCTGGCCTTCACCCCGTGATTGGTTTTCGTTACTCAATGATTGAAGATACGATGCCTGCACCGACGGTACGTCCGCCTTCGCGGATCGCAAAGCGCAGGCGCTCTTCCATCGCGATCGGCACGATCAGCTCGACTTCCATCTCGACATTATCGCCA
>JBPCWL010000126.1:0-3212 GCA_051009575.1 Rhizobiaceae bacterium | reverse complement strand
CAAACGAGATCTGGTGCGTGCGCTCTCTCGTCGGGTTTTAACACAGGCCATTCAGATAACAATTCAATAAACCGGTACAAAAAAAGATGACCAAGCAAGACATTGAACTGACCATTAACGGCATTTCATATGCTGGATCGGTCGAGCCGCGAATGCTTTTGTCAGATTTCATTCGCGAGATAGCCGGATTGACCGGCACGCATGTGGGTTGTGAACACGGTGTTTGCGGCACATGCAATGTGATGGTCGATGGGGCGACAGCCCGATCATGTCTCCTTTTTGCCGTTCAGGCTCAGGGCAAGGAAATTGAGACCGTCGAGAATATGGGGCGACCCGGTGCGATGCACCCGATACAGCAGGCGTTCTGGGAAAAGCACGGACTTCAATGCGGTTTCTGCACGCCGGGTATGCTGATGGCAGCAAAAGAACTATTGGCGACCAATCCCGATCCCACGCGTGAAGAAATCATCGAAGCCATCAGTGGCAACCTCTGCCGTTGCACGGGCTACCAGACTATTGTGGACGCAATTGAACATGCCGCCACGTTGATGAAATCAGAATCGGTGGAGGCCTGAGATGACAAACGAAAACCGCACTATCCCGGCAAGCCGTCAACGAGAAAAACCAGGCCAGGACCTGAAATGGATAGGCACCGATATGAAACGTGTCGAAGACCCGCGCCTGTTGTCAGGTCAGGGCACTTATGCCGACGATGTGAGCCTTCCGGGCATGCTGCATGCGGCAGCATTGCAAAGCCCCTATGCCCATGCGCGCATCAAGTCGGTTGATGTCTCAAAAGCCAGGACCCTACCCGGTGTGGCCGCGGTCATGACCGGAGAGGATGTCGCCAAGTCGACGGGTCCATTGCCGTGTTTCTCCAATCCTCCCGTTGAACAGCGATGTGTTGCTCTTGATCGGGTTAGGCATGTGGGCGAGCCGGTAGCCATAGTCGCAGCCGAAAGCCGTTATATTGCTGAAGATGCGGTCAAATTGATCGAAGTGGAATACGAAGAGTTGCCGGTTATGAATGACCCGCGCGAAGCGATGCATGCTGCCGGAGACGGCGTGCTGCATCCCGAACGCGGTGAAAACAACGTGGCCATGCAGCGCACTTTTACGTTTGGCGATGTTGATGCAGACTTTGCCCGGGCAGCTAAGGTGACGAAACGTTCATTGCGTTGGCCTCGAAGTGGTGCGCAGCCGTTGGAGACCTGTGGAGCCGTTTCCGATTTCGATAGTGGCACAGGTAAATTCAACATTCACGTTAACAGCTCAATGTATAATTATGTCGGCTGGTTGTTGGCTGTTTCGTTAGGTGTTCCGGTTCATAAATTGAACATCATTCCGACGATAGCCGGTGGCAGTTTCGGCTCTAAGCTCTTTATTCACAAGGTTCCGGTAATCGCGGCCGTATTGGCGCGGGAGACAGGCAAACCGGTCAAATATCTTGAGGACAGGGCCGACAATATTATGGCCTGCGATCATCACGGGTCTGATCGTTATTACGACTGCGAATTGGCGCTTGATGAACAGGACATGATGATCTCCATGCGTTGCAAGGTGATAGATGACTACGGAGCCTATTTCCAGTTTGGTATCGGCCACCATGGCAATGCCCTGTCGCAGATAACAGGTCCATACCAGATCGGAAGTGTCGAGGCTGATATTACGGCCGTGCTGACCAACAAATGTCAGCAAGGCGCCTATCGAGGATTTGGCTCGGAAGTTTCTAACTATGTGATGGAGCGGATGGTAGATTCGGCAATATCTGAGTTCGACCTCGATCCGGTGGAATTCCGTCGCAAGAACCTCATCAAGCCCGATCAGTTCCCCTATTTCATCCCGACTGGCAATATTTATGACAGTGGTAACTATCCGGCTGTTCTCGACAAAGCCTTGGAATTGCTGGACTACAAAGGCTGGCGTAAAAAACAGGAAGCCGCCCGCAAAGAAGGCCGTTATATCGGTATTGGCATTGCCACCTGCCAGGAACGCAGCGTGTTTTCAGCCACCGAGTTCTGGATGCTGAACCATGAAGCCGGGTTTGCATTGACCTCCTCACCCGAGGGCGTATCCGTCAAGCTTGATCCTACCGGTAACGCGGTGGTCACGCTTCAAGCGCCTTTCTGGGGAAACAGTCCGGAAACTATGGCGACAATGATCTTGGCGGAGCATCTCACCATGGACCCTGCCAATATATCTATCGTTTACTCCGATACGGACAACGGCCTTTCCGGGACTGGACCTGGCGGAAGCCGGTACACAGTTATGGTGGCAGGGGCTCTTGTCAGTGCATCTCAAACTATTCGCAAGAAGCTTTTTCTGATCGGCGCCCATCTTCTTGACGCTGACCCTTCCGAGATGGAAATGGTAGATGGAATGGTCCGGGTGAAAGGGCGCCAGGGGGCCGAGATGTCAATTTCAGATCTGGCGATGCAAGCGCATTTCTTTCGTCTGTCATTCCCGGATACACCGGAGTTTGATACTGGTCTTGACGCCGCCTGTACTTATGATCACCCACTAACCACTATGCCGTCGGATGACCGCAAGGATCTGGGCATTTTCTACCCGATTATGGGACACATGTGTCATATGCCCGTGGTTGAAGTTGATATTGAGACAGGCCAGCTAAAATTCCTGGACTATGTGGCCGTCCATGACTGTGGAACGGTGGTGAACCCAATGACGCTTGCGGGTCACATCCGTGGTGGCACAGCGCAAGGCATTGGTACAGCCCTCTTTGAAGAGTACAAATATGATTCCGAAGGTCAGCTCCAGAATGTGAGTTATGCCGACTACCTGATACCATCCGTGAATGAAGTCCCAGCCGATCTGCGGGTTGGACATGTGATGACACCCTCACCTTTTACGGAATATGGCATCAAAGGCGGAGGCGAGGGTGGACGGATGGGTGCCCCACCCGCAATTGCCAGCGCGGTTGAGGACGCTCTAAAACCTTTGGGCGTGAAAGCCAATTTTCTGCCACTTACTCCGGCGCGCCTGCGCGGTCTCATACGAGAGACGGGTGCCGCTTAAAAACTGCTCTTATTTCTAGGGTTCGCGGGAGAGCAGCAAAACACACACTTGTTGTGATCTAATTGTTTGTGCTCTTTACATTTTTTATCGGTTGAATACCCAGTTACACTTCATACGCTGCACGGAATTCCGAATTCCCAATGTCCGCTTTTGGCACTTAGCGGTCTCTTTTGCAC